>CAKUBG010000022.1 GCA_934636825.1 uncultured bacterium
TCCAGCAGGCGCCCCGCGTCCAGCCGGTGCTCCTCGTCCGGCAGGCGCCCCGCGTCCAGCCGGTGCTCCTCGTCCAGTGGGCGCCCCGCGTCCGGCCAATCCTTCCGGAGCAGAAGGCAACAATTATCGATAATTATTACTTGCCGACCGTCTTACCGCGACATGTGCCAACATAGTCGAAAGGCGATCGGCTTTAACAATTTTTTTATTTTGCATAGGTATAGCAACGGTGGAAAATCAGAATAGCCCTCAACAACAAGCAGCCGATCTTCGCATGATGTTGGATAATGAGCCTCCCAAGCAACGCTCCTCGCGTCGCAGCTCCAGAGGGACAACCCTAAGCGACATAGACACCATGTCTTACGATGAGTTGGTGGCCTATATTTCTGATTCCAATTCTGATTTTGTCGATGACGCTGCCGATTTCGACGCTCAAAGCAGTCTTTATGGTTCAAATGGTAGCAACAATTCTGGCGTTCGTTCTTCGCGAAATATCTCACCTTCTTCAGGAATTTCTGCTTCTAAAAGCTTAGCCGATGAATTGCGTGAAGAGGAAGAACGAGCCAAGCGAGCGGTGCCCTATTCTTTTGCTTCTCTAGGCAAGAAGCAACCTGCCGACAGTTCCAAAGACCAAGCTGCTGAGCCTTGGTCGGAAAAATCTACCTACGACGGAAGTGACAATTTTACTGATTCGCGTAAAGCCGCTTTATCTGCTTTGCGTACTACTACTCCGGATCCACAAGAATATCCTGAAGCAGAATATTTTCAACCCAATACCCCCCAAGCTCAAACTATAGCTCCCGATCACCCCCAAGAAGAGCATATTGATAATGCCAATATTCCTGCCACTATAAACGGCAGTAATTTTGATGCCGAAGGCTACGATTCTGAGGGTTTTGACGCCGAAGGTTTCGACCGCGACGGTTTTGATCGAGACGGCTTCGATAGAGACAATTACGACCGCGAAGGCTACGATTGGGAGGGCTTTGATTGCGAAGGTTTCGACCGCGACGGCTTTGATCGCGACGGCTTCGATAGAGACAATTACGATCGTGAAGGCTACGATTGGGAGGGCTTTGATTGCGAAGGTTTCGACCGCGACGGCTTCGATCGTGACGGTTTCGATAGAGATAATTACGACCGTGAAGGCTACGATTGGGAAGGTTACAACCAATATGGTTTAGATCGTGAAGGCTTCGACCACAATGGTTTCGATTCAGAAGGTTACGATCGAGAAGGTTTCAATAGCGAAGGCTTTGATCGTGAAGGCTTCGACCGTGACGGTTTCGATCAATACAATTATGATCGCGAAGGCTACGACTGGGAAGGCTACGATTGCGAAGGCTACGATTACGGCGGTTTTGATCGAGAAGGATACGATAAAGAAGGCTATACCCGCCAAGATTGGGAAGCTGCTGGCTATAAATTCGGTCCGCGCGGCGAGTTTATTTTGTCAGAAAATGAGCAAGCCAATTCGGAAGCCGATTTGAGCGAACCTATTCCAGAAGAAGATCAGTCTAATCAAGCTAATGAGCCAATAGCCAAAGAGTCGTCTTCTGAAGCTCTCGATTCTGAAGTTACTCAAGATCAGGTTGCACCTACTCAAAACGAAGCAAGCCAAACAGAAACGTCAGAAGAAGAAAAAGAAGAAGAGCTGCCCGAATATAATTTTGCTGCCACACCGGCTGTAATCCCCAATAAAGCAAAATCTACAACTGCACCCGAGCATATCGAGCAAGAAAATATCAACATAGACGACGCTGCAGCATACGATTCGGAAGAGCATACAACAGAATTACAAGCTGAAGATGAAGCTTTTCAGCAAGCAATTGCTGCACACGAATTGTCGCAAAACCAAGATTCACAGCAATATGAGCAAGAATATGCTCACCAGGATGACTTGTCGCAAGATGACGAGTTGCAACCACATGAGCAAGAATATGCTCACCAGGATGACTTGTCGCAAGAAAACGAGTCGCAACCATATGAGCAAGAATATGCTCACCAAGATGACTTGTCGCAAGAAAACGAGTCGCAACCATATGAGCAAGAATATGCTCACCAAGATGACTTGTCGCAAGATGACGATTCGCAGCAGTATGAACAAGATTACGCTCACCAAGAGGATTTGCCTCAGGACGATGAGCCACAACCAGAAACACCAATTCCGTCAGCTGCCCCCAGAGCGGATGTGCCTTTATTCGAACCTGAAGATAAATTTGGCAATATGACCAGTCCTTGGCGTTACGAATGCGACTACGCTATCGATTATATAAGTGGCAGCCGTCGCGGCCAAAGGATTGCCTTGTTAGCTTCTGAACTTGGCGACGAGCGTAGTTTTACTATTGGTTCACCTGGCGAGCGCGTCAACGATATCGAAGTTGACGAACCTACCATAGCCAATGATCAGGCCTTGTTGCGCTACAATAATGGCCGCTTCACTTTGATCAATTTCCAGGAAGATATCAAGATCAATAAACGCATCGTAACTTGCGGCGAACAAGTCAATTTAATGACCGGTGACGAAATTAGCTTAGGTAATACTACGTTAGTTTTTAGCGAACGTTGCGTCAGCGAAGCTTTAGCCGAATATTCTCTCGATGTAGTAGAAGGTACCGAAACAGACTTAGGCAAGTCTTTTCCTCTAACCAAGCAGCGTTCTTCTATTGGACGTGATCGCAATTCGGATATTCCGCTTACCGATCAGGAAATTAGTCGCCATCATTGCACCCTGACTTTCCGTGCTGGCAAGTTCTTCTTGCAACATCGCTCTGATACCAACCCTACCTTTATAAATGGTGTTTCTGTCCCCGCCGGTGGTGAGCGTCAGATTACAGCCGAAGATAAAATTCAAATTTCTAGCCGTACCGTTTTGCAACTGGTAAAACATTGATCTATATAAAACGAGGTTACTTTAGCTATGCCCGAAGCTAAGTTTGCAAATTTAAGCATAGAAGATAAAGCTGCTCAGCTAATTATGATCGATATTCCCGATCAAGAACTGGGAGGAAAGAGTGCCCAACACTTAAGTGCCCACGCTTGGAATGGCATTATCCTCTTTGCCAAAAATGTCAAAGATCGCCACCAAGTAAACAAACTTATAAAAGATATCCACAAAAACGCCAAAGTGGCTCCTTTTATGGCTGTCGATCAAGAAGGCGGTTTAGTAGATCGTTTTCGTTATCCAGAAATGAGCTTATCACCTGGCGCTATGGCCTTGGGCGTAACTGACAGTGAAGCCAACGTCTATGAAGCTCATCGCATTATGGGTGAAGAGCTGCGCGATTTGGGCATTCATATCGACTTTGCACCGTGTCTGGACGTCAATAACAATCCCCGCAACCCAATTATCGGTGTGCGTTCTTTTTCTGCCGATCCTCACAAAGCTGCTACTTTTGGTTGCGCAGCCATTCGCGGCCTTAGAGACGGTGGCGTAATTCCTACGGCTAAACATTTTCCCGGTCATGGTAATACAGATACCGATTCCCATCTGGCCTTGCCTTCAATAAAAGGTACTCGCCAACAACTTGAAGAGACAGAACTGGTGCCATTTAAAGCTGCCATTAAGGAAAAAGTAGAAGCTATTATGACTGCTCATATTGTCTTCCCTGCTTTAGATGCCAAATTGCCTGCAACTCTTTCCAAAACGATTTTAACTGAACTCTTACGTCAAGAGCTGGGCTACGAAGGTGTAATTGTTACCGATTCTCTGTCTATGAAATCGATAGCCAATACTTGGGGCTTTGGTGAAGCTACCGTTATGTCTATAGAAGCCGGAGCCGACTTGGTATTGGCTTTGGGAAGTTTTGAGCAACAACTCCAATCTTTAGAAGCTCTTATAGAAGCGGTTAAGAGTGGACGTATTAGCGAAGAGCGTCTGGATGAGTCTTTAGCTCGCTTAGAGAAATTGCGCCTCAATCACCAGGGACTTCCTCAAGAAGAAATAGCTCATACAGAAGAGCACCGTGCTATTATGAGCCAAATTGTGGCCCAAACTGCCGAAGTACTGCGCGATAGAAACAATTTATTGCCTTTGCGTTTAGCTGAAGGCGCCAAAGTAGCGGTAGTTTCTCCCGATTTATTGCCTCAAAGTCCTTTGGGAGAAGTATCCCAGTCACTCAATTTAGCTCCTTTACTGGCTAAATACGGTATTGAAGCCCAAGAGTTTAAATTTAATATGGCCAGTTTCGGCCCGCCTTTAAATCAATTAGTTCGCGATTTGCAAGGCTTTGATTATGTGATTTTGGCGCTCTATGCCCGAGGACAGCTTTCCGATTCACAAAAAGAATTAGCTAGAGAAATTCCTCAAGTATGTGCCAATACTGTAATATTGCCCCTTTCCAGCCCTTACTTCTTGGAGGATATGGCTTGGATCGATACAGCTGTAACTGCTTATAATTATAGCTTAGCTTCTTTGGAAGCTGCCCTAGCTAAAATTTTTGCCAGATAGAGTTAAATTATAAAATTACCTCAAACAAAATACGCTGCCCAAACAAATTCGGGCAGCGTATTTTGTCTTATAAAGAATTAATTACTTAGGTCAATTAACTGTGCGGAGGGAAAACAGCGATAAATTTTACAATTCCATTTTCTACTTGGAATCCCAAACCAAGACTTTTATAAGCATAGAAAGATTGTTTGGGCTGACTCTTGGCTGTGGGCAATTCGTGAGCTAAATAGTTATTTCCATAAGCGGCAATAAATTTGGCTTGCGGATCGCCGACTTGAATACCTTTGGAAGTAACAATACCTGGCTTATCAATATAAATTTGATAAGCATTGGCACTGCTGTCGTAATTGATTTGCACACCATTGAGATAGTAAATCCAAAATGGGCGTTTATGGCCGACAAAAGCGTGATCGGCTTTAGGATTGCGTTGCACTATTTGCTCACACTTGGTAATAGACATACCTATGCTTAATGGGCCTACTCCTTTGCCAGGACGCACGTCCCAATTGCTCTGAGCAGCAGCAACTCCGACCAAAAGTCCCACAGCTATAACTATAGCCAAAATCAATTTGCTTATTTTACGCATAAAATATTCCTTTGCCAGCTAAAAAATTATAGCGAAAGTGAGAGATCTTCGCCAATAAAATATTTAACCTAAAAACTGGTACCTTGTTTTCTCAGCCAACAGCGCCTTTCCTTTGCTACTTATTTTTCGTCGCCAATTACTTCCATACGATTGCGCAAGATATAATCTTTACGATTATAGTATTCGTTACGCAATGTATCACACTCAGCTAAAGCTTGGCGAAAAGCAGCCACAGTTGTATAAGTGTGAGAAGGTATATGCTCTTCGGTTTTCTCATACTCGGTATGGTTTCCATACATACCATAGCCTGCAACTGTGGTACTTGAAAAAATTTCTTTTTTGGGAGTTTTTTCACCAGATAAAGTAGCTAAAGCAGCTAATACTTGATGGCGCTGAGTAATATAGTTGATGTATAAATCGTGTAATTCACGAATAGCACTGCTTTGCGAAGTTATTTCTCCAGCTACAGAAAGCAAAGTTTGACTGACAGGCATGGCATTTTTATCCAAAAATTTACTGAGCTCGGCAAAAGAAAGCTTGTTACTTTGGATTATTAAATAGCGCAAATCATTATCGTATTTTTCTGCCGCTTTCATTTTATAAAGATAGTCGTTAACTATTTTATTGACTCGCGTTTTATCAAGTAATTGAATTTCTGCACGATTATCTAAATCGACAACTTCATATTTTACTTCAGGCTGACGCTCGGCTTGAGCGGGATAGCTAAAGAACATACTTCCACTCATCAAAACAGCGGACACACAAAAAATTAGATATAACCTATTTTTGTTCACTTTATCCCTCCATAAAAAATAAAAAAGCAGAGAAACAAAACTGTATAACTCGAACCAGTATGCTCCTCTGCTCAGATCATCAAAAATATGATGTTATAACTTACTCTCAACTAAGTCGCCATTTTTAATTTTATTGCCCTCTTCAACTTCAAGGACTTGGCACTCGCTAGCTTCTTCGTCTACGTTGATTACCTGGACTTGAGCAACGGTCTTCTTAATCTTAACGCTGCCTTTTTGCTCGTCGCGGCGTACTTGGAAAACCATCTTTTGAGTAATACCGTGTTTGGATCCTAAGTTGATATAGACTTTGTCACCTTCTACATAAGCAACGAAACCGGTATATTTTACCTTGGCAGGCAAAGACTTAAACTTCACAGTATTAAGCTGGTCGGCTAAATCTTTGGCAATAGCATAATAAACATTGCCCATAGCACTGTCAGAAGAGCTACTGTTGTTGGAACTGGTTTTGATAAGACCAACATTGGTGCTACTACTTCCCTTACCGATTTCGATATTTTTACGGCAACTGGCTGTGGCTACAATTCTGGCAGATTCACTGTCTAAAACTTTAACTTCGATAGAGACTTTAGCAACATCGGGAGCTTTACTTGAACTGCCCACACCGAACATGGAAAATGAACTGCTTTTGCCTTGTTCAACAACAAATTCAGTAACTTTACCCGTAATGAGATAATCAACTCCCAGCAATTGTTTCATACGAGCAGCGCTTTCAGCGGTTACTCCTCCGCTGGCTCCCAATTCCTGTTCTTTAAGAACTAATTCCAACTGTTCACGCTCAATTACGCTAAAGCGATCAGAATTAGCTAATTCTGTAGTTAAAATAGCCGGAATAGCTTGACCGACTTCAGTACTATCGGCATTTCTAAATCCGGAACGATTTGTATAAAAATCTAAAACTGCAACGGTGTAAGGGCCACCGGGAGCAGGAGTATTTTGGGCTTAGGCCATTAAAGGCAACCAAAAACAACCCAGAGTCAAAACTAATAATGATAGAAAAAGCTTACTGCGAAAATTCATAATTTGGCTCCTGAAAGAAATATCGGCAACTTGCCACACATTCATGTACAACAAATACCCCATTTAATATATCAAAAATGGAATATTTTTTACCAGATACTCACATTATACTATATCAATGTTAACAAACATAGTTTATTAAGCATATTTTTGGTATTTTAAAATTATATATTGGCAAACGAGTTCACTAATAAATACATGAATAGCATTATTTCACTTTGTATAAAAGTCAGCAGGTAAGGCTGATATTTTTACGAAAAATTCGGGGAGTTGGTTGCTTGTATACTTCGGAGCTGGAGCTTTATCTTGCGCCGAGTGTTTGGCAGCACGCTTATTCTGCTTTGGTTGGAGAATAGTTAAAGATGATTAATATAAAGAAATTACTTGACGAAGCCGAGTTAGAGTATGAAGTTGATGAAGATGGCGATTATCAACTGGTTATGAATTTAGCCGAAGATGATGAAGACGAAGATGAGGCCCGTACTCAAGTCGTAGTCGTCGGTGCCGAGCCTCAAGAAGCCGGTTGTGCCGAGTTTATCCATATTTATTCCAAAGCTGCCGACATTGATGACATTCCCGAAGAAGATTTTCTCGAGTTGCTCAAAGAGAACAGTGAATACTCTTGCGGCGCTTGGGAAATTGCTGGCGACAACTTGCTTTTCAATTGCAAAGTTTTGGCCAACAAATTGTCTAGCGAAGAGTTATTAGACATCATCTCTATTGCCGCTAGAACTGCTGACGAAAAAGAAGCCGAATATTCCGACGAAGATATTAACTAACTTCATAGCTTTTACTAAATAGCTAAAGCCCCTGATCGCCTTAATCCTGAGTATCTTTTCAGATAAAGCCGATCGGAGGCTTTTTTGTTTGCTGCGTCTAGGCTAAGGTAGCAATTACACTTTGGAAAGCGGTCTGTACTTCTTCAGGTTGTAAATTGGCAAAACCTAAAGTAAGCAAATCGACGCCGGGCTCTGCACCGGGGATAAGTTTTTGCAAAAGCTCAACATCATAGCGACGCACTATTACTCCATGTTGCAACAACTTACCATTATGGCGCACTTGAGCGCTGCCTACAAATTTGCGTCCCAAAGCTGTTATTTCTCCCGGAGCGGTTACAGCCATACAAGAAGGATGAGAAGCGCCACCAGGAATCGAGCCGTCAACAGCCGCAGCTACAGGTAAACCGAGCTTTTGCAAAGTTTTTCCTAAAACAGCCGCAATATTGGCAAAGGCTTGAGCTATCTTAAGGTGGCTGTCCACTTCAGGCAAAATCACAGCGTAGGTAATTTCTCCAGGCATATGCAATAGAGCCCGACCACCAGTAGGACGACGCACTACTTCCACATGACAAGTGCGGCACAAATTTTGATCGATCCATGTTTCACTTTGATTGCGTCCCAAACTTAAAGTAGGCTGAGCCCAACTATAAAGACGCAATATAGGACTTGAGCATCCCTCCATCAGTTGCCAATCACGGGCCATGTTTTCAGCTCCACTCAAAGGGGGGTCAATAATATATTGCCAAGTGGATGCTAGATATTTTTTTAAGAAATTGTGCTCCATGGATTTTTTTGACTTTCTTGCTGGACAATAGAAGGGCCCTCCCCGCCGCTACAACATAACGAACAAGAAGGGCCCGTCGTTTTTGACTTATGGTAAGTAGACCGAACTATTTAGGCTGTTGCAAAATAGGTTTGCGAGCAGCTTTGGTTTCGTCCAATCTGGTTACAGGCAAGTTCTTGGGCACATCGTGCAAACTCTCGCCGCTTTCATGAGATGCTATATCAAGCATAGCTTCAATAAATTCATCCATAACTTCCTTACTCTCAGTTTCAGTAGGCTCAATCATCAAAGCCTCCTCTACTATCAGAGGGAAGTAAATAGTGGGAGCATGGAATCCTCTATCAAGCAAAGCTTTAGCAATATCTAAAGCATGTAAGCCCTTAGTCTTTTTTAATTCGGAAGCGGAAAGCACAAACTCGTGCATGCAAATACGATCAAAAGGCAGCTTGTAGGCTCCTTTTAAACGTACGCGCATATAATTGGCCGCCAGAACAGCCAGACGGCTGGCTTGACGCAAACCTTCAGCTCCCAAAGAGCGGATATAGGCGTAAGCTTTAACTAATACCAAGAAATTGCCCCAGAACATGCGTACGCGACCGATGGTCTTTTCAGCTTTTTCTAAAGCAAAACCGTTCTCAGTTTTTACTGCTATAGGGCCGGGCAGAAAAGCCACTAATTTTCCTTTAGCACCTACTGGACCACTGCCTGGACCTCCGCCGCCGTGAGGAGTAGAAAAGGTTTTGTGCAAGTTGAGATGCACCATATCGAAGCCCATATCGCCAGGTCTGGCAATGCCCATTAAAGCGTTCATGTTAGCGCCATCATAATAAACAAGTGCGCCAGCTTCATGAAGGATACGACATATTTCTTCAATATGAGTTTCAAATAAGCCCAAAGTGCTGGGGTTAGTCAGCATAAGAGCAGCTACTTTGTGGCTCATATGAGCTTTGAGAGCTTCAATATCGACAGAACCATCAGCAGCAGAGGGAATAGTGACCACTTCAAAGCCAGCTAAAGCTGCTGAGGCAGGGTTGGTACCATGCGAGGAGTCAGGCACAATAATAATATTGCGCTCCTGACCTAAAGAGCGGAAATAAGCAGCTATAGTAAATAAAGCAGTTACTTCGCCGTGCGCTCCCGCAGAAGGTTGCAAAGTGACGCTGTCCATACCAGTAATTTCTGCCAAGCTTTCTTGCAACTCATACATAAGTTGCAAAGCGCCCTGGGCATGTTCGCAATCTGTCAAAGGATGAATATCAGTAAAACCAGGCAAAGCAGCCACAGTTTCATTGACTCTGGGATTGTACTTCATAGTACAAGATCCCAAAGGATAAAATTGTGTGTCTACAGAGTAGTTTTTTTGCGAAAGGCCCACGAAATGGCGCATTACGTCCAATTCCGACAGCTCCGGCAATTCCAAATCATCTTGGCGCAGCATAGAAGAAGGAATAAACTCGGCTTCTTTTATAGGAGGGCAATCGCTCTGTGGAGGCATAGTACCAAGCCGACCGGCATGGGACTTTTCAAATAAGGTCTTAGTGGTCATTGTCTTGTGCTAAGCCTCCTTCCCATTGCGTAAAATGCTGATAAGTTCGTCAATTTGCTCTTTTTTGGTCAGCTCAGTGCAACATAAAAGCACACAATCAGCCATTTCTGGGTAGTCCTTTTCTAATAAGTAGCCACCCTGGATGCCCTCGCAAGCCAAATATTGTATAAGTTTGGCAGCTGTGCCTTGCGGACAACACAAAACGAATTCATTATAGGTGGGGCCAGAAAGAGGCAGTGAGAAACCCTCGAGCTTAGAAACTTGTTCTTTAAGATAGGCAGAACTTTGCAAAGAACTTACGGCAGCCTTTTTCAGACCCACAGGGCCCAAAAGGCTTAGATAAATTGTGGTGGCCAAAGCACACAGCGCTTGGTTAGAACAGATATTTGAAGAAGCCTTTTCTCGACGAATATGCTGCTCGCGAGCTTGTAAAGTTAAGCAAAAACCGCGTCGTCCTTGAGCATCTTCAGTGAGACCGACTAAACGTCCAGGAATGCGGCGCATAAGCTTATTGGTACAAGCTAAGAAGCCAACATAGGGGCCACCGTAAGCCACAGGATTGCCCAAAGACTGAGCGTCGCCGCAGCAAATATCAGCGCCATATTCTCCAGGCGAACGCAATAAAGCCAAGCATACAGGATCGGACACTTCTACAATAGCTAAAGCTCCAGAAGAGTGAGCTTTTTGGCAAAGGGACGGGCCGTCTTCAATAATGCCCAAGAAATTGGGATTTTGTACCAAAACAGCTGCGACATCAGCGCCGACTTCAGGCAAACAGGTTTGGCCTGTTTTGGGATCGAGCGGAATTTCTTCTACTTGTATAGAGCTACCAGCCAAATAAGTAGCAATAACTTCACGAACTTGAGGATGTAAACCGCGTGTAATCAACACTTTACTACGTCTAGTCTGAGCTACAGCCATTAAGATAGCGTCGGCAGCAGCAGTACCGCCATCGTAGACGGAAGCATTAGCTACATCTAAACCGGTTAGGCGACAAATTAAACTCTGAAATTCAAAAATAGTTTGTAAAGTACCCTGGCTGGCTTCTGCCTGGTAAGGTGTATAGGCAGTCAGGAACTCAGAGCGCGAAATGATGTGATTTACAATAGAAGGGATAAAGTGGCGGTAGGCGCCAGCTCCCAAAAAGCTCCCCCCGCTAAATGTACAGTTACGGTCGGCTAAGCTTTTGAAATATTCTATTAAATCATACTCACTTAAAGCTTCAGGCAATTGTAAAGGACGATTTAAAAGCAGCTTCTCGGGAACGGAAGCAAAAAGCTCTTCCCAAGAACCAACGCCTACTTCAGCCAACATAGCCTCTATATCGGCCGGAGTATGGGGAGTATAAGTCAATTAAGCATCCTCCGTAATTCTCTTATAAGCAGCAGCATCCAAAAGGTTGTCTAAATCGGCAGGGTTACTCATCTTAATACGAGCAATCCAACCTTTACCAAAGGGCTCTTGGTTAATGATTTCAGGAGTAAACTCGTCATTATCTTCGCAAAGGCAAGGATTTACCTCGATAACTTCACCGCTGACGGGAGCATACATATCAGATACTGTTTTAACAGACTCCACAGTACCCAAAGACTCTCCCTGGGAGTATAACTTGCCCACTTCCGGGACTTCAACGAAAACTATATCGCCCAACTGATCCTGAGCGAAGTAAGTAATACCTACCACAGCTACGTTATCTTCGGTCACGCGTACCCATTCGTGATCGTTGGTATATTTAAGATCTTGAGGAATCATAGTTGAATCTCCTTAATTGCTGAGAAGTTTTGCCGATTGTTCTGCCAACTTGTCGACAGAAAGATACTCAACTGAAAAGACGGCTTCTTCCGGCGAAAAAAGAAACCGTCTCTTTCTAAAAATTTAACGACGCACGCTGCCGCGTACAAAGGGAGGACGCTGCACTAAAGCTGGCTCATGGCGGTTGGGACGCACTCTAATATTCAGCTCTCCGCCCTCTTTTTTGTAGGCGCTCTTCACTAAAGCTAAACAAATACCACGTCCTAACGAAGGAGAGAAAGTACCGCTGGTGACGACTCCTACTTCTTGCCCCTGTTCATCTTCCACAATATGTCCTTGGCGAGGAATCGCTCTGCCTCGCATGACCAAACCGACAATAGCCGTCTGAGCTCCTTGCTCTTTTTGAGCCTTAAGTACATCCTTGCCAATAAAATCGCAATCCGTAAAGCGTACAACCCAGCCCAGAGAAGTATTTATAGGAGTGGTATTTTCGGTAATTTCGTGGCCGTAAAGCGAATATCCAGCTTCCAAACGCAGAGTATCACGCGCTCCCAGACCTATAGGCAAACATCCTTCCTTACGCAAAGCTTCCCATACTTTGGGAGCTTCTTTCCAAGGAACATAAATTTCGAAACCATCTTCGCCTGTATAGCCAGTACGAGAAATAACCACTTCCTGTCCCTGGAAATCGCCTCTAGTTAAGTGATAGTAAGCCAAAGGCTCCAAGTCTACAGAAGTGAAAGGTTGCAACACTGTTTGCGCTTTGGGTCCTTGAATAGCTATTAAAGCTGTCTCCATGGAAATATTCTTAAGCTGAACATTACCTTTAAGGTGAGCTTCTATCCATTCATAATCTTTGGCACAGTTGGCCGCATTGACAACCAACCAGTAGTAAGGAATGCCCTCGGCAGTATCTTGAAAACGGTAGACGAGCAAATCGTCAATAATCATGCCATTTTCTCGGCACATACAAGTATACATGCACTGCCCTTCAACCAGGCGATGTATGTCATTAGTAATTAAACCGTCAATAAATTCGGAAGCATCAGGGCCTGTGATTTCAAATTCACCCATGTGAGTCAGATCAAAAATGCCTACTTCTGAACGTACGGCCAAATGTTCACTTTTAATGCCTGTGTATTCTAAAGGCATTTCCCAGCCGGCAAAATCGACGATTTTACCACCGTCATGTTGGTGAGCCTCATACAGAGGAGTGCGCAAAAGTTCGTTAGCCACAACATGCTCCTTTACTGCTCGGCCATCATTTATCCGGCCGTCCGCTTCAAGCTCTCTGCCTGCACTTGCCGATAACAAAAAAACGCAAGTCACGCTCCTCATTTTTTCTAGGAATCTGCACAAAAAACCTACTAAAAAGCAGAGCTGCGGTTACAGCCTTCCAACTAAAAGGATCCCACATACTTCAAAGTCGGTTGACTATTTCTTGTACTTTCAATTTATCTTTGGCAACTTGAGCTACAAAGGCCTCGGCGCTAGGAAAGTGGACTTGTCCGCGCACCATTTCTATAAGTTCGGCTTCCAAATGCCAACCGTAAAGTTCGTCAGGGCCGAATTGTCCAGGCTCAGTCAAAAGAAAGATTTCCAAGACATCGCGTCCGCAATCGAAGGTAGGCCGGTTGCCCCAATAGGCCAGTCCGGGCAGCCTAAAATTCTTCTCAGCTTGAGTATTTTCGGAACTTTTCAGCGAGCAAACAGCAGCAAAAACTCCACGCGGAGGCTTTACTAAACAAGCTTCAACTTCAATATTGGCAGTAGGAATATTTAAAGTACGACCAACTTTACGCCCGTGAATAATTCGGCCCCCAACTTTGTAGAGACGTCCCCACAAATGGTCGGCTTTTAATAAACAGCCTTCCTCTACCAATCGTCTCAACAAACTTGAAGAGATAACCTCGTTGTCCATACAAAACGGCGCGACAATTTCGGTAGCAAAATGAAATTCAGCTCCTAGATGTTGCAACATTTGAGCATCGCCTTGGGCGCATCGTCCAAAATGATAATTGTAACCTACAACCACCTGAGATGCTTTAAGCTTACTGGTTAAAATGTCGGCAATAAAATCTGTCGGCGCCATAGAAGCAATATCGGCATTAAAAGGCACAGCAATCGGTTCTAGACCCATATTTCTAATAATGGCCAAACGTTCTTCCAAAGGGCAAAGCAACTTTACACTTTGAGTGGGAGTCAAAAACCAACTCGGATGTTCTTTAAAAGTAAAAACTAACGGACGCAAGCCGTGTTTTTTAGCTAATTCTTTGGTTCTGTTAAGCAAGGCCACGTGACCACGATGTACACCGTCAAAAAAGCCCAGAGCAACTGCGCTGGGCTCAGAACCAAAGTAATGCTCTGAAAAAAAGTTGTCCAAAGCGGAAGTATTATTCATCAAGGTAGACTTCAATATTGGCACCCTTAAGAGCTTCCAGCTTGGCATTGGCTTCTTCGGCAGTGGCATAAGGGGTACTGGTAATTCTGTAGGCTGTGCCACCTTCTACAGGAATTTCCTGAACTAAATAGGGCACACCCTCTTGCTCTAAACGAGCTTCCAAAGAATCTACTGTCTCCTTTTGCATAAAAGAGCCAAAGAAGAGCACTCGCCCGGCAGTTCCACTTTCAGCAGAAGCTGAAGCAGTATTGTTGCCAGAAGAATTTGCTTCGGAAGGAGTTGCACTAGTATCGCTTACTGGCGAATTAGTTGCCTCCACTACGTTATTTTCCCCATTTCCTACCACAGAAGGTGTTTCTTGAGGCGTAATATCGATAGTTGGTGTGCTGCTGTCAGAAACAACTTGAGCAGGTGTTTCGCCAACAGGCTCAACTACCAACGTATCATCGGTATTACTATCTACGTTCTTGTTGTTGCTTCTGTCTATTTCGTCTTGCTTGTCCTTGGCCGAATTTATTACTACAGACGAAGTGCGAGTTGGCATAGACGAAGCGCTGGACACAGTATCGGCGTCAGCCAAATACTTATCGACAGTTGTTTTGCCTAACATAGCTCCTATGACAGCGAATACCCAAATAAGAGCAAAGCTCGTAAAGATCATTCTCATCCAAAAACCATCCCGCTGTCGCTGAGCTTGAGCCATAGTGTACAAACCTCCTAAACTTAACGCAGCCAAAAAAATAATCGGATCTAAAGAGAGGCCTGACGAATCTATCTGCCGACAGCCCAGTCAGACCTCTCACCAATTGCCGAAGAAGAGCTTTTTCCCTTCTCGACTGAACTAAATTAAAGCTCTAAAGCCTCTTGGACACGCTCCAACTTGCCAGGAATATCTCTGCGCCAAACTGATTCAGCAGCGCCTTTATCCAAAATACAAACGATAACCGACTCGTCTTTCAGAGGATATATAGCCAATATCTGATTATCGGTATCCACAACTAAAGCAGAGCACTTACCTACACTGAGCTCGGAAAGATAACTGGAAGCAGCGCTATACATGCGAGCGGCCGCCATAGCTATATCGTCACAATCCTGGGTAGTAGATTCAACTACCACATCCTCCATCACGATAACAGCATCAAAGAAACTGTCAATAACGGTAAGTCCAACTAAGCTCTTTTTCAAGGTATCACCTTCAACAAGACGACCACCATACTTTAAGGACCCCGTCTCTATGGTATGGACAGCTAAAGTAAGGCCGTCGGCTGTAGGATACAGATCTAAGCAACCGGATTCACCGGCAATAAAAGCACGCTGCACACTACCTAAAGCAACTTCATCGGCGATGTTGTTGACGGTGTTAATAAATTCAGGTTGGAAAGCAGCAGCTGAATCTGGATCGGAGAAAGTTTCCATAGCGCCCAAGAAAGGCATACCATCATCTGCCACAATCATAGCTGAAGAAGTTCCCAAATCGGAAATAGCGTTAAGGTTGGCTTCCAAGCTGTCCGGATCGTTATTTTCCAACAGTTGCTCCAAAAGCTGGCTAACTATGCCATTAAGAGATTCGCTTCCAGCTGATAAGAAAGCGGGCTGGTCGGGAGTAATCTCTTCGGAAGAAGGGCTGACTTCAACTTCAAGTTGAGGCACTTCCAACTCGGGAAGTTTATCCTCATCTTTTTTCTCTTCAAGCTCAGTTTCAATTTCTTGCACTTCACTTTGCTCGGTAGCAACAGCTTCGGGCTCAACGGCTTCGGCAACGGGCTCTTCGGTAGCGGCGATTTCAGGTTCAGTAGCTTCGGCAACTGGCTCTTCGGTAGCGACAACTTCAGGTTCAGTAGCTTCGGCAACTGGCTCCTCGGTAGCGACGACTTCAGGCTCAGTAGCTTCGGTAATAGGCTCCTCGACAGCGACAGCTTCGGACTCAGTAGCTTCGGCAACTGGCTCCTCGGTGGCTACGGCTTCAGGCTCAGCAGCTTCTGCAATAGGCTCCTCGGTGGCTATAGCTTCAGATTCAGTAGCCTCGACAACAGGCTCCTCTGTAGCGATAGCTTCGGATTCAGTAGCTTCGGCAACTGGCTCCTCGGTAGCGACGACTGCAAGCTCAGTAGCCTCGACAATAGGCTTCTCGGCAGCGACAGCTTCGGACTCAACGGCTTCAGTAGTAGGCTCTTTAGTAGCAGCAACTTTAGTTTCAACAGCCTGAGCGGCAGTATCTGCAACAACTTGAGAGGAAGTTTCGACTTCAGCGACAACAGAAGGAGCTTTCACTTCAGGAACGCCTAAGAAATATTCACCGACAATACGGCCGACATTGACACTGGTCATGTTATCGATACCAGCTAAGAAGTCGCCGATCACGGAGCGACAAGCTCTATTGGAAACGGAATTGATCGTTTCTTGTAAAGCGTCTATGTCGTTGACAATAAACATGCGCTCGCCTTCAGCTTCAATAACTTTGTAAGCTTCAGCGCTAACTGCTCCTGAAGTAATAGCGAAAGTGCAATCAGGGTGGAAGAAACGACTGCGAGTAATAATGCGGAAGACAGAATTGGCATCCAAGCCCTGTTCGGAGATGGAGAACATCAGCAAGGAGCCCTTATAATCAGCAAAGACTTCACAACTATTGTTGTTATCTTCACTGCGGAAAAGGATATGTTCAGCGTTAACGCCACAATCGAGCAAAGCAGCGCCTACAGTATAAGCCAGCCACATATTGTGACGAGCTAAAACGGCCCCCTGAGGGCAAACAGAAAGAGACTGAACTATTTGTTCATCAGAAATAGCTTTGCCGCAATGGAAACAACGGAAACCGCGCTTGGCAGCTTCATCTAAAGCAGCCAAACTGGAAACACGGCTGATTTTTTGACCAGTTTCTTTACAAAAAACTTCAAATTCGCAGTTGATAATGTTCATGTCGGCCATATTCTTAACATCTTCGCCGACTTCAAAAACGGAGCGACCTTGAGCAGCTTCCGGAAGAGAAACTACGCCACGTTCGGACACGACCTTCAAAAGCTGACGCACGCCGGGGCTACGCAAACAAGCAGCAGCTTTACGCTCCCATGAGCCCACTTGCAAAAGCTCGGAATCTTCGCGCAGAAATTCAAAATAAGGAGAAACGACAGGTAAATCTTGAGACTTTGCCTGGGGAATGGCTTTGTTTATCGTTTGTAAGTAGTCTTCCCAAGCGGAAGTTCCATCCTTTTCGTCCCAAGCTCCGCCGACGATCAAAGCATTTTCTTCGGGAAGGAAATGATAGTAGAACATTGCACCGGAAGGAGTAATGACAACATCTCCATCTAAAGAAGCCAAAGTACCTTCTTTGCCCAACATTTCAACAAACCGCTCATGGCCGCCGGAGATAACAGGACGGAACTTTTGACCTAGCAAATGAGCTAAAGCATTTTTGCTGTCGCTAATACTGTGAAGATCTGTCAATTTTCTGCGTACGAATTGCATATTAAAAACTAAACTCCTCAAACCATGTTGTTCGTCGCCGTCAGCGAAAAAAATTGCCGCCAGGTTTCTACGATCTCTCGGCAATTCCTTTGCCGAGTCGGCACTTCAGCCCGGTTATGTTCTCAGTCAACATATGTTTTATTGTTTAATAACACTTTTTGTGGTAGATTGAAAAGATGGTAAAATTCTCGTTGATTCTAAGGTCAAAGCGCTTAATTTCTCCGAGAAGAAGTATATGAATAAAGACATCGAAGAAAATAGAATCAATACTTAAAGGAGGTTATAATAAATGCTGACGCCCTCTGTCAGAAAAACGAGCAAACGCTTGCCGCTTCTTTTGCTTCTAGCATTGCTGACGTTTTTCTTGGCTATTCCCCACACAATTTTTGCAGCTTCACCAGCCAGTGTGTTTGTCGACGGCATGCGCGTAGACGCCACCCCTGTAATTCGTGACGGCGTAACTTATTTGCCTATACAAGTTATGGCCCAAGCTTTACAAGCCGAAATTATTTGGGACTCAAAGTTAAATACAGTTAAGGTAAATGGCAAAGTTGCCTCTTCTCCTGTTTACAATAATGGCGGACGCATCTACTTGCCCGTAGAAACCTTCGTCGGCTCCATGGGCGGCTCCGTAAATTTTGACGGACGCAGTAACCGTATACTTATCGTCACCAATAATGGCTCGGCCAAAAATAATACGGTCGCTTCATCTTCTACCAAGCAAAAAGCAAACCAGAACACATATGTAAAGCCGACGAATGCCCCTACTCAAACGGTCGGCAAAGGTAATGGCAGGACTCAAGCCCGAGTAGAAAATGGTTCTACCATAAACCGTAATTCCGGCTTCAATCAAACTGGAACTCCGAGCAGTTATGCCCCTAACCAGATTCAAACTAACGTTTCACTGCGCCCCGTAGATGCCTCTCCTTACCTGGCTTCAAACCTTCAGCCCGGCCCTATCCAAGGAGTAAATACCATGCGCGGCGGCAGTGCCAACTTGCCTTCTAATTCTCAGCGCCCTCAAAATGGTCGAGTTTATGTGCCCAAGAGCGCCAAGAACGAAGTTTTCCAAGTTACTGTCACAAACTTAGAGACTATTTCCATCTTGAAAGATTTCTACCGTCCCAAAGAAGGTTATAAGTATGTTATAGCCTATCTTTCTCAGCAGAATATCTCTCAACAAGTCCAGATTTACACAGGACGTTTTTCCCTTTTAGATCAAAAGTCTAATTCTTATGATTATATAGAAGGATTAAGTAACTTTTGGCTAGTAATTTTAAGGCCTTACGGCATTAACTTCGGCTACTTAGTCTTTGAGGTTCCCGCCGATTCCAAACCGGTAAGTTTGGTGCTTCATTCCCTGAATCAGGCTCCGCTGTCCATAGATATTTAGACAGGTTGCTCCGTTTTTTTAACGGGGGCAACTTTTCTGCGTATTCTGGATTAATGGATTAAATGACCGACTTCAGAAATATAATTTTCCTTCTAAGAAAGAAAAGGAGTTGCGTAAATATGGTGCCTAGAACGCGCCTTGCGTACATTGCGTCAATAGTCCTGGCTATCTTTGTTTTTATCATCGTTTGCGGAGCCACCGTAAGTCGTGCTGACGAGCCTGTTGAAATTACTTTCTGGCACGCCATGAGCAGATCGCGCGGCAAAGTGCTCAATCAGCTAGTTGATGAATTTAACAAAGCTAACCCCGATATAGTTGTTAAGTCAGTTTGCGTTCAGTCTCAAAACAAAGAGTACGGCAATGACTACAACGCTCTTTATTCCAAAATTTTGGAAAACATTGCTAAAAATACTCCTCCCGACGTAGCCCAAGTCTATGAAAACTGGACTACTCAATACGTAGGTATCGATGCTTTGGTACCCGTAGAGAGTTTGATGACTAGCAATGATAAAGCAGCTATGAAAGATATTGTCCCTGTTTTCCTCAGCGCCAATACTTTCACTTCACCTAGCGGTGAAAAGCAGCTTTACACCTTACCTTTTAACAAGTCCATATACGTTTTGTTCTACAACAAAACTATTTTCAGAGAGCTCGGACTTAAGCCCCCGACAACTTGGCAAGAGCTCAGCAAAGCCGCCAAAGTCATTGCCGATCGCAAAGGCATTCCTGGCCTAGCTTTCCAGCCCAGCGTAGATATTTTTGGCCACTACCTCTACTCCTATGGCGGTACCTATATCAGCAAGACTGACAACGGCGCAGGTTTCGGTGGACGCTTAGGCGTAGCCGACCTCGCTTATTGGGTAGACTTAGTGCATAAAGATCATTCTGCTAAACCTACCTTTGATGCGGTGAAGCTTTTCCAAAATGGTCAAGCCGGTATGTATATCGAGACCACTTCCCGTATCGGCGGCTTTGAAAATGCTCGCTCCAGCGGCTTAGACTTCGGCGTAATGCCCATTCCTAAGGGCAGCACTCAAGCTAGCCAGTTTGCCGGCACCAATTTAGCCATTTTCAGAGGAGCCAACGACGTAGAAAAGCAAAACGCTGCTTACAAGTTTGTCTCCTATATGTGCAGTCCCGCTGTTACAGCCAAATGGTCTATTCAAACAGGCTATTTACCTGTACGCAAATCTGCCATTAACTCAACAGCTTATCAAAACCATATCAAACAGCACCCAGAATATGCTGTAGGTCTTAAGTCGTTGGATAAAGCCACAGTTCAGCCGCGCGTTCCCGTTTGGGAGTCCATTCGCAGCATTCTGGACGATGCCATGTTTAAGGCTTTAGGTCGCAAATGTGATACGGAAACAGCTATTCAAGAAGCCGTAGACACTTCTAATAAGTTACTCTATTCGGTAGGCAACTACGAAAACAATAACTAGAAGGTATTCCGTTGAGTGAATAAAAGGAGCATGTACCTCGTGTTTCGGGGTGCATGCTTTTTTGTTTCTAATTATTCACAATTAAATTTATTTTATCAGTCGCTTTATGCCATTAAATAGCTCTAACTCCGCCCCAGAATTACATACGGACAAAAGTTCCGCCGCCGAAACTCAAAGCAAACAATTGAAGTTTAGTTGGCTATCTTTACGTTTGAATAAGTTCAGCGTTTCTTTATTGTTTTTTTTACTAATACTCTTTGCTATAGCTACAAATACCCAGTCAGGTTGGCTCTTTGTCCTAATTTCTTTTCTTTTAAGTGCACTTTTTATCGACGGAATCCAAGCTCTTGTTACGGTCATGAGAGCTGTAGATAACTTAAAATTGAGCCTTAGTCCAACTTATGCTAACAGCGACCTTACTCCGGCAGTAAATGGCGGTTATGTCGGAGATTGTCAGCAAATTTATTCCTTTAGCTTGCGTTTAGATAATCAATCCTCGAAAGCTTTTTCCCATATAAAAATACGGTTCGTCGATGTAACAGATTCTATAAATTATGCTTGGAACAAAGAACAATCTTTATATCTAGCCCTACAACCAGATCAAGAAGTATTAGAGCCTTCACCGACTACGTTAAAGATATTAAGTAAGCTGTACGATTTGCAAAGCGACCAGGAAATAAAACAGCTGTCCGATCGTCTCAAGCAAGCAGGGCAAACGACTCCCCCCACCGACATAAACTCTTTTAAAAACGAACAAATAGTAATTTTGGATACTGTAGGCGCCCATAAAGCAGCTCAACTCAACTACAAAATTTGCCCTAAGCGTAGAGGGATATATTCGGCCGCTCCCTCTTCCTTAATATTTTATTCTTGTCTGGGATTAGTGAGTTTTACTCTAACTGTCGATCCTAATATATGTCCCCTTTACGTCGCTCCAGAAGCTTTTGACACTAATTCCACGCAAGTATCTTCTCAGAAAGCTTCTGACAGAAACACGTATATTTCTCAAAAAAGTCTATCGGAGACTGAAAATTTTCACGGTTTACACGAATTTCAAATGGGGGAAAATATTCGCCATATTCACTGGCCTACCAGCGCTAGAATGGGCGATTTAATGGTTAGAGAATTTCAAGTTGAACCTCCTCAAAAAGAAAAACTTCCTTTACTTTTAGAAATAATAGCTATAGTTAACGATAAAGTAGATATTTCTCAAGCTTCGTGTGCTTTAGAAATGGCTTTAGTATTTGCCAATTCATTGGCCAAATTATGTAAAAAAGAGAAGAGAGAACTCCATGTTTTCTTTAATACAAATCGGGGAACAACAGTATTGTACGAAAATAGCGAAATATTAAGAAGTTATCCCCTCAGACAATTTTTAGCCGAAGCCAATTTAAATATGGCTCCAAAATATATCTCTTCAGAAAACCCACAAGAATTGTTTGACTTTGCCAAAGAGCAATTTATCAGAAAGTACGAGAACACATTACTACATCGAATTGCTTTACACCCATATTTTTCTTCTCAAATGTGCGAAACAGAAGTCAGCGTTTTCTGGCTAATGCAACCACCTAATACAGATCCACAAACCTTAGAAGATTTCGCTGCTGCAGTGCTTAAATTCAAAAGCAAAGGTATTATCGCCAGATGCGTAACTATTCAAGACGATCCCAGAGCCATGCTTGAGGAATTGATATGATCGAAGTTCCAATGAGCCATAAAAATTGGGGAAATTTATATACATCGACAGACTCAGCACAAAACACAGAACCTCCTAAAAAGACTATCAATCCTTTAGAGCGACTCGTCTTGCTGCTGTCCGGTCAATATCCTTATGCGGAAAGTTCTGTGCCATTGCGTTTAAGCGTTTTGCTTTGCGAAATCGTCTCCCTATTCAGCACTTTTTCTGCTTTGGAATATCCCGGCAATTGGTACTTTTATATAATTTTTCTGATTGTAGGCCACATCTATTCCTACAAATACAGAAACCAGGGCGCTTGCCTGATGAAGTGCCTAATCAGCTTATATATGCTCTTTGTTTTAGGTACGTTTTTTATAAATTTAGTAGCTTCTCCCTATAGCACCAGCCAATCTTTAGTTATGCTGTTGGCAAGTTTATTAGTAGGTCACAGTTTTGACTTGCCCAGACGCCGAGATCTCAACTACTCTATTTTGGTAAGTTTGTTGCTTTTAGGCTTTTCGGCCACTATTTTTAATACCATGACATTTGCGATCAACTTGATCGCCTATCTAATCCTCTTTTCCCAAGCAGCTCGCTTTTATTGTTTTTCTCAAAACTCTGCGACTATTTTTGTCGCCCGTAGTTCTAATAACTTAAAGGCTGATTCCAGAAATAATATTTCTCAAAGTAAGTTGGCTTTATTGACAGCTATGGCTAGTTCTTTTGCCAAACGCTTCTTTGGACAAGCTGCCTTCTATATACTGACTATTTTATTTATAGCAACTGTTATATTTATATTAACACCACGCTTTCCCGGTTTGGCAAATTTTAGATTACAAACAAACCTTAGCTTAAACTTGAATTTTAATAGAGAAAGTGCCAACGGGGAACTAATAGATCCCACATCGTCGGCGAGCTTAAAAAATTTACTATTTGGCAATAAGCTCGACGCCAACAGTGTTAATATTCTCAGCGCTCAAGACAACCTTGGCAATAACACCCAAACTAGCCAAAATGTCCAAGAGCAACTGGTTATGCAAATCCGCACCAACAGCCAAGCCCCTCTCTATTGCCGTGGCTTGGCTTATCGCCACTACGACGGACGCAGTTGGACTATAGATGAAAAAATGCCTCCACGCGAAGTTGGCAATGCTTCTTTCCTACATCCCAGCCCACCTATGTTCAGTCGCTCTTTCTATAAGCGAATGTTTGCTCAAGGTTGGCGCCCACAGCGCCCCAAACGCCAAGACATAACTACTCAAATATTCTATATCGAACGAAATATAAATAATGTAATTTTTACGCCTTACTGGACAGTTTTTGCCCAATACCCAACTGAAACTTTTTTTGTCGATCGCGATAGTGGCTTGCGCTCTCCCAATATTTTGGAAAAGGGCACGGTCTATACCACTAATTCTCTCCCCTCTCCTCCTCTTATTTCGGATCAACAAACCAAGCAACAAGTTTATGCTCAGTTTTTGGGCAGCCAAAAGCTCGACTACGAGGAAGAGGCTTGGGAAGAAGCCTTAAATTTTCACGGCGCTCCTCCGTCCATGGGTGATAGCAATCCCATGTTAAAAGGAGACTTCAATCGCAGAGAAGGCGAAGAATTGTTGGCTTTGCCAGAAAACATCACCGCTCGCACCCAATTCTTAACTATGCGTTTAACCGGTAGATATTCCGATCCGGCCCTTAAGGTGTTAGCTTTGGCTCATTTTTTGCGTTCCAATTGCGATTATATAGATCCAGCTCCTTCAGTGCCTAAAGGAGTCGAATTAACTGACTATTTTATTTTCACAACTAGACAGGGCAATTGTAGAAATTTTGCCAGTTCCTTGGCTGTTATGTGTCGCATTATAGGCATTCCTAGCCGCTATATAAGTGGCTGTATGACTGATACTTATAATCCTTTTACCGGCAATTACGAAGTTTATGGTAGCGATTTTCATGCTTGGACGGAAGTTTTTCTCAATGATCCAGAATCAAAATGGGTAACCGTAGATGCAACTAGTCCCAACAATGTAAGTACCAAAAAAATTGGAGGCGTTTGGTTCAATTTTAAACCTTTAGCCAACTATTTATCTTATAAATTAAAATTCACAGACTCATTTAATTTAAAACAGAAGTTACAGAATCCACATTTTTATATCTTGCTAACCGTTGTGATTCTGATATCTATCTTAGTCGGCTTGTTGCTAAACTACTACCAAGTTATTGTTTTAGCTATAAAAGTTATGTGCAGTAGCGATTTACCTTTTGGACAAAGATTTATAGTCGCTATCAGGCTATTAATTTTATCAGCTCAACTGAAAGATTGGCAGCGAACTTATAGCAACTCTTCTTATATTGAGCAACTCTACAATTTTACTAAAACATTGCTTACCACTCTCAATATATATCAAGCTCCAGGACAAACTATACGCCAATTTTGTGCCGCCAATTCAGAAACGAAAATAGGCTCTCTTTTACAACGTATAGGCCAATTATACGAAAAAGAGCTTTATGCTCGTAACGATTCGTCGGATTTGCCTTCTGAAGCAGCTCAACCTAGTTTACTAAGTTTCTTTAAGCATTTGCCTATTGAAATGCAAAAGGATTTACTTAATTTGCTTACACTCAATCCGCACGATTTGCGCAAGTCATAAAATTCGCAACATTCCAAAAATACTTAGATACTAACCACTTAGTTAGATTCAGCTAAATTGAGTCGCAGTTAGTTTCAAGAAGGAAGTTAAGCAAAATAGAGGAAATTTCGGGGGAATATTTTTATCACACCATTACCTGGAAAGGGACATAAATTCACTCATGGCTAAAGGATATTCCCCTAAAAAACTAGGTGCAGCTTTGGCTTGCGCCGGTCTTTGCTTGGCTATTTCCGGTTTTGTAGCCGGATGCGGCGACGGAGGCAGTACAGGCAGCGCTACTCTCGACTATGGCAAACAAGGTACTGTCACTTTCGATTTGACCGGCGTTGCTTCGGAGTTGGGTTCGGTCAAATACTCATTCCTTAATGAGAGCGGTTTGCCCATTTTAGTTACCGATAAATTGGAAATTGGACAAGCTCCTATTGCCGTAGCTAAAGTACCTAAAGAAGCTGTCAAAGTAATAGGTTACTACTTCTCCGGCAATCAAGCTACAGACTTTAGTATCAATACTATCAAGTGGAATACCGATTCAGGATTGAAGGCCACCGTAGCCTCTACTCCTACCATCGCCGACGAAGATCTCGAATATTACAGAGTCGATCCTACCTACTCTCACGTAGATAAAGGCGAATCTACTTACGTAAATTTGACCGCCTCTTATTTACTTCCCGACTCCACCTATGCCAATTTAGATTTGACTCCTTTGGCCAACGTCAAGCCCATCGGCCATTTGGTCATGCAAGAAAAGTCTAGCTTGCTTAACAACCTTTACCAAGGTACAGCTTACGGAACTCAAGAATTCGAAGTTACTTCCGATTCTTTAGCCAACTACACTACCAATAGAGTCGACGATCATCACGATTATGTCTATGTGTCTGACGCTGTTCTTACCGGTTTAATCTTACAAGATGCCACTACACAAAAGACTAAAAAAGTGACTATCTTCAATCCCAACGTAGATATGGGCGTAGACAGCACTGTTGTAGATGGAGAAACTTACGTCGTTGGTGAAGGTGCATTTGTTGTTTATGGCGTGTATACTTCCCCTACAACTAAGAGCAACGATTTCCAAGTACAAATGCGCGATCGTGAAATTACTTGGGAAACTCCCAACAGCGAAGCCATCAATTTCCAGCTTGGCAAAGATAAAGCCACATATACAACTAAAGCTGCAGCCGAGAATATTCCTTTAAGCGCCTATACCTATGATGAGGACAACCAGAAGATTTCTGCCTCTATAGCTATGGACATTAAAGATACCGAAGCCAAACTTTATTACGAAGTTGCCAATTTGGTAATCGGCGAAGAAGATTATGCTGCCAAGAAGTGGCTGCCTATCGGTGATTACAGTCTCAACTTCAGCCTCTATGCCGCCTATATGATCGATGGCAAACAGAGCGACGGCTCCCCCGTTTTCGGCACTACCAAAGCTGGAGAAATCGTTCCCGTCCCAGCCGACGAGAAGCCTTCAATTGAAGTTGACGAGACTTCCAAAACTTATAAGCTCAGCTACGGTACTCACACCGCCAATGATAAAGGCAGTTTGAGATTCAAGATTGTCGATGCTGAAGATGCAGAGAGAGAAATTATCTCTACAGAAGCTTACGACTATACTGTAAAAGAAGTCACCCCTTAGTTAGATATATGAAGGGATAAACCAATAAAAGAGCGCTTCTCCTGATAAAGAGAAGCGCTCTTTTATTGTCTATGTAAATATACCACTACTCCTATTACACAAATTAGAAAAGGGTATAAATGAAAGGGGCTATATGAGTAGCCTGAGCCAAAGAGACCAGGACGGTAAGAGCCAATAAGCCCAGCAAAAGCGGCACCAGCCACAGGCGCTTACTTGCCATAAATTGGATAAATTCCATGGATATATTCCAACGGCTTTTAAACTTGCTGAACATATACGGCTTACATCTCCTCGTCGCTATTGTCAGTATTGACATTGGCTGCACTTTCCGGTTCTTCAGCCGGCATACTATCCGGCAAGATGGTTGAATCGCCACCTATTGACGAGTCGAACATATTGATATCGAAAATGCCTGCTCTATCCAAATATTGGCTCACAACTTCTCCAGTTTGGAAATGACCGAGCTTATTAAAGTGCATATCTTTGCTGTAGTACATGCGCGGACGATTGACTAAATAAGGCCATAAATCCAAGACATAAACACCATTACTCTCAGCCCAATCTAAAATAATTTGCCTGGGCTTAGCTCTGTCAAAAAGATTATCTTCCAAGTGGGAACTGTCGATCCAATTTTGCCAATCCTGATCGTATACTTCTACAGCCGAAGGAATAAGCACAATTACGAATGTGCTACCACGTTCGGAGCAAAGGTTGCGAATCTTATCCAAAGCTTCGGCAGTACGGGCTACACCTTGGCGCATCTCTTTAGTGTAATTATTCAAACACCAGGCTTGGGCCACATTGGGACGCAATTTGGAGCCGAAACTGTAGGCTATAGCGCTGACAAATTGATAAAGGTGACTGCGACGCAATAAAGTTTTGTATAAGGGAACAGTATTGTCTTTGGGAATAGTGACAGATTTTTGCTGTTTCTTCAAACAATCATAAGAGCCCCACAAAGCTTCAGCTTCAGGAGTAAGAACCAAAGACTTATCTGCCACTGTGAAACTACGCTGGCCGATCATATTGTCATAAAAATCGTTACCGGTGTAAAAACCGAGCATAACAACATCGGCTTTGCGCTGGCCGGGCTTAAGTTTAGCATAAAGATCGGCTTCGGTATCGGTACCAGCATTGGGCATACCGTAATTGAGCACTTTAGCTCCGGTTACGCGTTGAATTTGGTTAAGCCAAGTATCTTCTACATTTGACCAACAACCGAAAGTGAAAGAATCGCCCAAAGCCAAAATAGTTTGCCCGACACCTGGGCGACGCGAAGCCACGGCGTCGGCAGCAACGCCATCGTCAGCCGCTGACAATTGCTTTACTTGATCGCTGCCGAATTGGTCGACCGGTCGCAACGCTGGCAAAGCACGCCAACCTTCATTGTCTATACGTATATCAGCAGAAAATTCTGGCCCTTTGATGCGCTTAGACCAACCGGCTCTCATGCGCACACCGTCTTCACCCTTTACATAAAGGCCGCGCATTTGCATATTGGTATTGCTGACGCATAGCCATACCAAAATTTCTGCACCTATTAGAGCCAAAGCTAGCAAAGCCACATATTTAATACAATTGCCTATAAAGCCAAAATCATTGGCAAAGCGATCATTGTCGCTCTTATAAACGATTTTGCGCGAAGCAGCAGCGCGGCCTTGCTCATTTTGGCTAGGAGCGGCCGTAGGCGTATGCGACCACTTTTCCAATTCGGCTCCCGGAATGGAGCGTTTTTCGGAAATAGCTCGGCGGCTAACCAACATACGGCCCATAACCAAAGCATCCATATCAGAACGCGTAAAAGTAGAGAGAGCTTCGGCAGGCGTATTTACAATAGGCTCACCACGCAAATTGAAAGAGGTATTGAGCACCAAAGGAACGCCCGTACGCTGATAAAAAGCGTTTATAAGCTCGTAATAATAAGGACTTTCTTGCTTATAAACAGCCTGAATGCGGGAAGTTCCGTCTACGTGAGTCACAGCGGGAATTATTTCCCTTCTGTCTTGGTAGACGGGTACTACCATGAGCATAAAGCGCAGAGGATCTACTAAATGGGGGTTGGGTATATCGAAATATTCTCCTATACCCTCGGCCAAGACAGAAGGAGCGAAAGGACGGAACGGCTCGCGGAATTTGATACGGGCGTTAACCAAATCTTTCATATAGGCGGCTCTGGGATCGGCTAAAATAGAGCGGGCGCCCAAAGCACGAGGTCCCCACTCAAAGCGTCCCTTCATCCAACCGACTACTTGACCATATTCTAAGCGCGTAGCCACTTCCTGATAGACAGCATTCATATCGGGCAGCTCTTTAAATTTGCAATTTTGAGAGCGCAAGTAGTCGGCTATAGCATAATCGTCATATTCTTGGCCAAGATAAGGCGTGAGTAAGCGGTAGCGCTGGGTACCGCCCAAAACATTATAATATCCCCACAGGGCCGCTCCCAGAGCGCCTCCGTCATCGCCTGCCGCCGGATGGATATAAATACCGGAAAAACCAGATTCACGATAGATACGCGCATTGGCTACAGAGTTGAGAGCTACTCCGCCTGCCAAACACAAATTTTCATGGCCATATTTGCGGCGTAAAGCCTGGGCCTGGCGCACTAAAATTTCTTCAGTAGCAGCTTGAATAGAAGCAGCCACGTTGGCATAGTGCTGATCCAAAAGATTAGCTTCTTCCGGAGAGCGGGGCTTGCCAAAAAGCTCGCAAAACTTGTCGCTAAAAGAGCGATAAGCGGAGTGATGGAAATCAAAATATTCCATATTGAGAGTAAAGGATCCATCACTCTCTAAATGCACTAACTTTTTAAAAATAGTTTCAAAAAAGACAGGCTTGCCATAAGGAGCCATGCCCATCACCTTATATTCGCCTTCATTGACTTGGAAGCCCAAAAAGGCTGTAAAGGCACTATAAAGCAAACCTAACGAATGAGGAAAACGAATTTCGTCATCGAGATGAATTTGCGTTCCCCAGGCTGAGCCACGCGCACCAGTAGCCCACTCTCCCACTCCATCAACAGTTAAAAGAGCAGCATTGGTAAAGCCAGAGCAATAGTAGGCACTAGAAGCGTGAGACAAGTGGTGAGGGCAAAAGACTATCTTATCTTTGCTTATACCAAGTTGTTCTTGCAAATGTGCCTTTACCCACAGCTTATCTAAAAGCCAAACCAGAGACGACTCGCGAAAAGTGACAGCCGACTTGGGCCAAGTGGCCATAGCAGACATCAGCAAGCGATCGAACTTTTGGAACGGCTTTTCAAAAAAAACGACTAAATCTAAATCTTGCGCTTGACAAAAAGCCGAATCTAAACAAAACTTTATCGCCCGACGCGGAAAAGCGAAGTCGTGTTTTACACGAGAAAAGCGCTCCTCTTCGGCAGCAGCCACTACCTGACCGTCAACAATTATTGCCGCAGCTGAATCATGATAAAAACAAGAAATACCTAAAACACGCATCAGAATTGAGCCCTCGCCTCATCGCTAGTCTGCACAGGCTGCCAGGATCCACTATGGCTGCCTTTTTTTAGCCTCAGAGGATCGGAGAACAACTTTACACAAATGGCAAACGGAGTGACGCATATCCAATAAAATACGGTCAATAAAATTCTGGCTAAGAAAGCGGCCGCTCCGGCAGCCAAAGCTTTCCAACGCTCCCAAAGAGACAGTTTTGGCGGATTTTCTTGTCCCGCTAAATTGTCGGCATGTACATAATCAGGTTGAGTTTGCATAAGCCAGAATATTTCCCCACCACTAACTAAACCCTTTTTTTTGACCATTCAGCTTGTTATTGAGCGATTTTCTTTGAGTTTTTCTCCCTTTGAACATGATGCCAAAATCATTATTGTCAATGTCTCAAAATCCCCTAGCTTTAGCTATAGAGAATATATCCAAAAAAAAGCACAACCTCTAAAAAGGTTGTGCTTTTTATATACAGGCAAATATTATCTAATCAACAATTAGTCTATTTTGCCCATAGCTTTCAAAATACGCTCAGCTGTGAAAGGCCAATCGCGTACCCAAACGCCGACAGCGTCGTGGATAGCTTCAGCTATACAAGGAGCTGCACCATTGCAAGTAATTTCAGAAATGGACTTGGCACCGAAAGGCCCGAGCGGATCGTCAGTAGGTACCAATTCCGAAACGAAAGTTTCGGGCACATCCAAAATCATGGGCACTTTATAATCAGTAAAGTCAGTCGTCAAGCAACGGCCAGTTTCTTTATCGTAAATCATCTCTTCACTGAGAGAGTGACCGATAGTCTTTAAGACACCGCCGTACATTTGACCCAAAGCCAACTCAGGATTGATAGGAGTACCACAATCTTCTAAGCAGAAGTATTTCTGTACTTTAACTTCACCAGTGCGCTTATTTACAGCCACCTGAGCGAAATGAGCTCCGTAAGGGAAAGAAGCCTTATCGACAATGAAGTGACCATAGGCCATAAGCTGACCACAACCGTCGCCCTGCTCGGCATAGTGAGCAATCTGAGCAAAAGTAATAGACTTATTCTTGCCTTTAACTGTGCCATGGTGGACGATTTGCAAATCTTCAACCGGTTCTTCCAGCAACTTAGAAGCTACTTCCAAAATGCGAGCTTTCATATTCAAAGCCGCATTTTTGACAGCGCCGCCGCTGAAGAAAGTACCACTAGAAGCATAAGCACCTACATCGAAAGGCGTTACGTCAGTGTCGCCCGAGAGGATAGCCACATCTTCCATATCGACATTCAAAATTTCAGCTACAAATTTGCAACTGACAGTATCTAAACCAGTACCAAGATCGGTACCACCGGAAAGGACGATAAAAGTACCATCGCTGAGCATACGCACTTCGGCATTGGCAGAATCCAAACCGGGTAAGCCAGATCCTTGCTGTACGATGGCAAAACCCTTACCTATAGCGATATCCGGATCGTCACTGACTTCTTTTTTACCCCACTCGATAAGCTCGCGACCGCGTTCCAAAGCCTTACCTAAACCGCAAGACTGAATAGTTTCGGCCTGACCTTCGCGACCTTCGCCTAAGCTCTTCAAAATTTCCAACTTAGTGCCAACATGGACGCGATTCTTTTCGATAACATCCATGTGATCGAGGCCTAAACGATCGGAAATTTCGGCTACAGCTAATTGCAAAGCGAAAGAGCCCTTGGGAGCACCATAGCCTTGATAAGCGCCGGTAGTAGCGATATTGGAATACCAAGTATCGACATTGAAAGCCATATTGGGGCAATCAAACAGAGGCAAAGACTTAGAACAAGCATTCATAGGTACGGTCAAGCAATGAGCGCCGTAAGGTCCGGTATTGGCTTGTACATCCATGTAAATAGCGGTAATAGTACCATCTTTTTTAGCGCCCACTTTGCAACGCACTTTAGCTACGTGACGAGTACGAGAAGCGATAAATTCTTCTTCTCTGGTAAAGCGCTGATAAATAGGACGACCGGTAATCCAAGTTAAATAGGCGCAAACTTCTTCCAGTACGATGTCCTGTTTGGCACCGAAACCGCCACCTACGCGCTCTTTAATAACACGAATATTGTTTTGCTTGGTTTTAATAATGCTGGCCACAATACGACGCAAATGCCAAGGCACCTGAGTAGAAGCATGGATAATCAGGCGGTCGCCGTCCATGTGGGTATAAACCACGTGAGGCTCGACGGGAGTGCACTGAATCTGGCAGCAATCGTACCAATTGTCCACAATTTCATCAGCTTCGGCAAAACCTTTTTCTACATCGCCAATGCCGGCATGAACGCTGGAAGCCAAGTTGCGGTGAGGATCGCCATGAATAGGGAATTGGTAAATAACTTCGCCATCGCGAGGATCGGCATTTTTGTTATATTCTTCCAAATTGTCCGGGGCACCACAAATATAAGTGACTTTAGCCTTGTGGACAATAGGAGCGCCAGGAGCTTTAGCTTCGTCAGCAGTCAAAACGAAAGGCAAAACTTCGTATTCAACTTTAATGCGCTTTTCAGCTTCGATAGCCGCATCCATATTTTCGGCTACGATAGCAGCTACACGATCGCCCACATGGCGCACTTTGTCACCAATAAGCTTGCGATCGTAAGGAGAAGGCTCGGGGAAACCTTGGCCAGCCTGGTTGTAGTGAACATCAGGACAATTTTCGTGAGTTAAAATATAAACTACACCGGGAACTTTTAAAGCTTCAGAAGTGTCGATAGACTTAATGTAAGCGTGAGCGTAAGGAGAACGCATCATACGCAGTACGCAAGCATTGGGATCGACGGCATCTTCCACATAAGCTTTTTGGCCGCGCACTAACTTGGGACTGTCAATTTTACGAGCGGGCTTACCGACAACACGCTTACCTTCAGCGTAAGAAGGAGCAACTACGCAAGTGAAATTGGGATCATTTTTGCGTTTGACAGCTAAACGGATAGCATCATAAAATTGCTGATAGCCGTTGCAACGACAGAAGATGCCGGACATAGCATCCTTTATTTCTTCGTCGGTAGGATTAGGATGACGCTCTAAAAGTTCCTCAATGCAACAAACTACGGCTGCACTGCAATAACCGCACTGGACTACGCCGACATCAACTAAAGCCGACTGAATAGCACTCAAGGTGCGTTGCTTAGAATAATATTCAACTGTGCAAACTTCTTGACCATCTAACTGGGCAGCCAACAAAATACAAGAGTTGACTAAACGTCCGTTAAAACGGATAGCACAAGCGCCGCAAGTTCCTTCGCCGTTACAACCGTTACGAATAGAAGTAACATTGATGCGGCGCAAGAAGGCGTCGGCACGTTCGCGAGGCTCAACTTCAGCCTGCTGTTCTCTGCCATTTAAAAGAAAAGTAATTTTCATATTTTTTTGTACAGCTCCCTAAAGTTGACCAAAAGCTTTATAAACGGTCCAAGCGGCAATCTGAGCGCCAACTTCTTGCTTGAAAGCTACGCTGCCGCGAATGTCCGCAATGGGCTTCAATAAAGGACGAATTTGCTTTACCAAAACGTCACGTTCAGGCAAGGAAGCGCCCTTTAAGCTCTTTTCTATTTCGGTTAAACGCACAGGATGAGCAGCCACTCCACCCATAACTAAGCGCACGTCTTCAATTTTGTCAGATTCGCCTTTTACGACAGCATAAGCAGCTAAAATGGAAATATCGTTTTGAGTACGCACATAGCGACGGGAAGCAAACTTTCTAGCTCCCATCTCCGAAGAGATGCGTACATTTAAGATCAAATCTTTGGGATCGCCCTTTTCATTATATTCGGCGATATCGACAACTAAAGTGCTGCCGTCAGCTTTCATAAGCTCAACTTTGGCATCTAAAGCCAAAAGCATAGAAGCCAAATTGCAAGTAGCTCCGCGCAAAGCGATATTGCCACCTACTGTAGCCATGTTGCGAATATTGCGGTTGACCATATAGGCAGCCGCTTCTTTGAGAGCCGGAAAAACTTTATCGCTCTCTAAAAGCTCTTGGTGAGTGACACCGGCGCCGACAATGAGTTCAGAATCGGTCAGCTCTATCGTATTTAAGCCTAAAGCGGATAAGCTGATCAGAGCCTTAGCCTGCTCTTCTTCAGGAACTTCCTTGGCATAGGTGAGAGTATTAAGTATGGTGCCGCCTCCCAAATAGGCAGACAAGCCAAGACGGTTGCGCAAGCTGACCGCCTCCTGCACGCTGGACGGCTTATGAAATTCGCTAAACAAAATAAAACCTCCCGAGGAAGATGGGTCGGAACAAAAAGTCTCTTTTTTGCTCTCTCTCTTTTGTGCGCCAAGGCTGCAATACCTGCCTAAATAAGAGACTTTTTTATCTACTACCCGTTGTATAAACTCGAGAATATCGTATTTTTTAGCAATTGAAGATATGGGCAAGCTACGCAGCAAGTTATTAAGTGCTTAGCTCCAAAAGCAATTAAAAGAAAAAGTTATGGCGGCTAGTTCATTATGCTCAACTTTGCGAACGCTGGCCAAAATATGAAAAAGTTCGTGCGCCAAAACCAATTTTGGTAACCAATCAGCTACAGTTGGTGCTGACAGAGAAGCGCTGCCTTCACGCAAAAATGCCAACGCTTCTCTATCAAGATAAACTCGCTTTTGAGCTAGAACAGTTCTTCCCCAAACCCACAGGCCGGGCACACTTAAAGATCTATACTCAATAGTAAAACCTAATTGACGCAAGGCTTTTTCCGGCTCAACCGTTTGTTCAGCTTCAAAAAGGGCCGCCTGTTCTTGGGCTGCTTGCCATTGGCTAGGGCTGTATTGGCCATGCGGATCCCAAAAAGACAAGAATTTTTGTACCAATTCTAATGGAGCGGCCATTCTCAATTGTTCTTTTCAACTATAGCCAAAACTTTGTCATCTTCAGGCAAGTTGCCCAACTCGTTGGCGGCCAATTCCAGCATTTGCTCTGCTTTCACCAAAGTGCTTAAATCACACATTTTGTGACCAGCCACTAAGTGTAAAGACGGAAGCAAAGCGCCGGCATCACCATATGAAGTATAATCGCGCAAAATCTTTTCCAAGAAGGTGCGCAAGTTGCCCACAGTTCCTATTTCTACCGATGCTCCAGGTCTTTGTAATCTGACGCTGCCAAAAATATCGGTTATCCAAATGGTGGTCTCTTGCTTCTTAAAAAGGCCGAAAAAGATTTTGCGCTCCAGCTCACTCTTATATATGTAATAAAAATCGGTATGGCCCAACAGCGTGTAAACGCTACCGGGTTGGCCCGATGCTTTCAATACTTCTAGGCGCTCTGCTTCACTGACTTCTTGGCCTTGGCCCGAGCTCTTATTGGAAAAAGCGATGGCTCCTTGGGCTATAGCTCGCACCAAATTTTTCTGAGCATCAACTTCCACTGTTACTTCCACGCTGTCCGCTTCAGCACCCATCTTTATAACCGCTTGCTCAGCTTGGCGGCGCAAATTCTGTAAGTCGGCAGGCGTAGGATCGACAATGCTGCGCTCTACACATTCTCGTACCATAGCTAAAGCTGCACCTATAGCGGAAATCACTTCAGCATGATCAGCCAACTCGAAGGGCAAGCCCAACTCTCCAGCCACAAATGGCACTACCGAAGCGCAACCTCCGCCGCCGCCAATAAGTTTTAAGCGCCGCTCTTCCATTTTGTAGTCGGAAATTAATTTCTTTAAGGTAGGGATAATTATTTCTGACGCTTTATGTAAAGCAGCCCAAGCCCAAGCCTGAGCACTTTCTGCTTGCTCTTGATTGTCCCAAACTAAAGCGGTCAATTTAGCATTGGTAGCTACCTTTTGGGCTGCCAGCCACTTTTGCCAGGCTGCTGTCGGCGGGCGCTCTCCTTTAGTTTGCAAATATTGTCCCAAGGCTGCAAAAGCTGCTGCCGCAAATTTTACGTTGCCGGAGGAATAATTGCCTTCGGGAATTAGACCCAAAAGGTTGGCCGCGCAAGTAGAAGTGAGTGCGTATTCTTGGCCGGAGGGCGTTTGCACCACAAAATAAGGATGATCGCCAGTAAAAGGCGCAACTTCCTTAATCTTTAAATCTGCCGCTTTCAAGGATTCAGTTTCGCTCTGGGGAGCAAAGGCACAGTAGGCGAAACCAGCCAAATGAGCGCTGCGCGGCCCAATTTGCAAACCATTAAGCCAACCTACCATCGAGCCTCCGGCTACTCCCAAGGTGCGGCTATCCAAAGTGCGCAAATAAGTGTCGCGCCCGCCGACAGCAGCCGACTTCACCGCCGCCCTGCCGTCTTTGATCATACAAATATCAGTGCTAGTGCCGCCGACCTCCAAAAATAATGCATCTGAAGCTTTTAAGAACATCAAACATGCCGCAATTCCGGCGGCCGGCCCGGACAAAAGCGTAAGTACAGGGCGGCGTTGCACTTCGTCTATGCCCATGACGCCACCATCAGAGCGCATAACCATGAGCGGCGCCTTTACTTGCTGGCTTTCCAAAGCGCCTTTAGTCATAAGCGCCGTGGCGATCATTTTGGGCAAAATGCTGGCATTAAAGACGGCGGTCTGGGTGCGAGCGCTTAAACCATAAAGGCCAGACATTTCATGAGTCGCGCAAACCGGTATTCCCGCTTTACAAGCGGCATTGACAATTTTGAGCTCACCTTGCGGATCATCTACGGAGAAGCCTTCAGCTGCCACAACCGCTCCTACTTGTGCTGATTTAAATTCTGCTAGTTTGGCAGCCAAGTCAGCCTCAAAATTGTCAGCTTGTGGATCTAATACAGCGGAAATAGTGCGCAAAAATTTGCCGGGGGCCAACTCGATGTCGCCTACACGAGTATCACTTTTAACTTTTACAGCTTCCAGACCGCCAGCTAAAGCGATAATGCCAACTTTAGCTACATCACCTTCCAGAAGCGCATTGGTAGCTTGCGTAGTGCTGTGGGCTAAAAAGACAATTTCAGCATCTTTGGGTAGCAGAGCGCACAGACCGCGAAAAGCTTCAATAATGCCAGCCGCCACACCCTGAGCGTGAGTATGTGTAGTGGGAGCAACGCAATGAGCACTTACTTGCAAAGTATCGTTATCAATAGCCACAGCGTGGGTAAAGGTGCCGCCAACGTCTATACCTACACGAAATTTACTCACAATTTTTACCTCTACTTCTGAATTTTATTCCCCCACTTGTAGAGGTGGAGGACTTTGCTGCATTAGTTTAAAGCTTTAGCTACAAAAGCGGCCCACATCAAAGCGACAACTACAAAAGCCCATACATAAGGCAAAGTGGCTTTAAGCAATTTTTCAGCACCGACTTTAGTAAATTGGGCTAACCAAACGTTATGCGTATTGGTAGGATCACATACACCTTGAACTTGGCCTACTCCAAAGAAGGCGGCCAAAATAGCCGTCGGAGCCATTAAATTGCTGCCCAACAAAATACTAGCTACACCAGCACCTAAGCCATACATATTGAGCGGGCCGCGGTAAAGAGCTAAAGGAGCCAGAATAGAAAAGACAAGCACAAAAGAAAGAGGGCGGCTGGGAATAATAGCAGCCAAGATGGGAGCCATTACAGCCTTGGTAGGTTCAGCGGTCATAGCACCCAAGCACATGCCTAAGCCAACAAACAAGCCCAAAACTGGAGCGACATCTTTAAGGCCCTCCAAAACGGCAGCGCTTAAATTATTTATACAACGACGCGGATCTGTAGTTAAAACGCCCCACAAGATGCCAATGATAAAAGCCGGAATAATAGGCATACCAAAGCAGAAAATCAAAGCAATAGGTAAAATAGGTGTTAAGAGAGCGATTAGAGGAACTTTTGTTTTGGGCAATTCGGCACTTTGAGCCCAATTGAAGCTGCCACGCTCGCGATACATACCAACACCTAAATAAACTAAAGTAGTTAAGGTAAACAAAGCACCGTAAGCTACAACATATTCTTGCACTACCGCTTGGGGAAGCTTCAAAACATCAAGATAAAAGCCCAGATTGGCCGGGTTGAAAATGCCTCCCAAGGCAATAGCAAAAAGCATTAAACCAGCCGCCAGCTCAGCAGAAATACCTACACCAATCATAATGGGAAGTACCAAAGAGCCAATCATAATAACTGCTCCCAAACCGGTTACTGAAGTAAAGCAAACAGCAGTTACAAAAGTCAACAATACCGCTAACCAAGTTTTGTGGCGGCCGGCATATTCAGCAGCTAAGCTAATTAAATGGGCGGCAATGCCATTGCGCATAACAACTTGCGAAAGAATAGAGCCAAAAGCAGCAAACATAATAGCTTGCGACAATTTGACGGAGCCTTGAGTTATGACAGTATCAAAAATAAATTGAGCAAAAGTGCCCTCCCCCTCTGTCCAATTATAAACACAACCAGAAATAAGACCGACCGTTATAGCCATAGTCGGCAAAGCCAAAAGAGCTGGTAATTTGCGACTCATCATTAAAGCCGCAAAGACAAAAAACACTAAAATTATGAGAATACCGGCAAACATATGCAACAACTTTCACAAAAATCGGCTCCAGTTTCTATACCAAACGATTGATCCCTATTTTTAACCAAAAGCTTTCAGTAGTCGCCAACTAAAACCAAAAAAGAGCCCGAAAAGAATCGTGCTCTTAAGAAAATTGCCTAATTCGTTGTCAGCCAGAAAAAAATGCTTTAACGAAGACGCTAAATTTTAACTTTTTAAGTACCGTAACGGCGACCGCGTTGCTGATAATTGATAATAGCCCTGTAAATAAAAGCTTCATCGACATCTGGCCAATAAATATCGCTAAAGTAGAACTCTGTATAAGCAGATTGCCACAACAAAAAGTTGCTTAATCTTAATTCTCCGCTGGTACGAATAAGCAAATCTGGATCAGGGCAATTAGCGGTATACAAACTTTGGCCAAAGATCTCTTGATCGATATCGCTTACTTGCAACTTGCCTTCTTTTACTTGCTCTGCCAAATGGCGGGCAGCGTGCAAAATTTCTTCGCGACCGCCGTAATTGACAGCCAAATTGAGCAACAAGTCGCTATTGTGAGCGGTGGCCTTTTCAGAAATTTCCAATTCGCGGCAAACAGAAGGATGGAGCGCACTCTTATCGCCTATTACACGCAAACGCACACCGGTATCGAGCATTTTTTGCCTCTCGGCTTTAGCGTAATATTCGAAAAGCTGCATAAGCAAAGCTACTTCGGCCGGAGAGCGCTGCCAATTTTCTGCCGAAAAGGCATAGGCACTCAAAACTTTTACGCCCAAATTGCGACACGTTTCCATAACGGTGCGGAAAGCTTCTACGCCGGCTTTATGACCTACGGCTGAAGGCATAAAACGCTTCTTGGCCCAGCGTCTGTTGCCGTCCATAATAACAGCAATATGTTTGGGCAAGCGCTCTTTGTCTATAAGACTATACAACTCAGCCACAGATTTTTTTTCTAAATTGGCTTGATTATCAATTTTAGAGCTGCTCACTTTTTCTTCTGACGCTCCCAAGGCGTTCTTTCAAATACAGGATAAGCTAAGATCCACTCCCAAGCGCCTGTCCAAGAGCTTAGATAAGCGGCTTCGCCTTCATCATTTAAATTTGACCAAAAAGCTTCGTCAGGTTCAGAGCCTTTATCTGGTGCGTTTGGGTAAGGACGCACCGCTATGACACGCAAACGGCCTTCGACTAAACCTGTGCTGGGCGGACGGGTTACAACAACATGGCGGGGCGCCAACCCAAGCTGACGAGCTTGAGCCAGCGCCTCGCCATAATCCTGCCCTAGCCAACGACCAGGGCAGTCAGGGTGAGAAGGACTCATCCTACTTATACTTCCATAATCTCTTTTTCTTTAGCAGAGAAGACTTTACCCAACTCGTCAATATTTTTGTCGAGCATCTTCTGGATCTCGTCCTGAGCTTTTTTAACTTCATCCTCAGGAGCTCCGTCAACCTTCTTCAAGCTGTCCATAGCTTCGCGACGAATGTTGCGCATAGAGACTTTGGCTTCTTCGGTCATCTTCTTAGCTTGCTTAACCAGCTCTTTACGACGATCTTCAGTTAAAGGAGGGAAGACTAAGCGAATCATTACGCCATCATTGGCAGGATTGATACCCAAATCGGACTTTTGAATAGCCTTTTCGATAGCGGTAATGTTCTTTTTATCGAAAGGAGTAATAGTGAGCATGCGAGCTTCAGGCATACCGACAGTAGCTACCTGATTGATGGGCATCTCAGAGCCATAAGCTTCGACTAAAATGCGATCCAAAAGAACAGGAGTAGCCCGACCGGTTCTGATAGTTGCGAAACTGCGCACCAAACTCTCACGAGTCTTCTTCATCTTCTCTTCAGCGTTTTTGCGTATACTAGGATCTATCACTGGAGTTCCTCCTTAACTAAAGTGCCGATATTAGCACCGTCAATAACTACTTTATGCAAGTTGCCTTGTTCGGTAATATTAAACACATATACCGGCAAACCATTGTCACGGCACAACGAAAATGCTGTGCTGTCCATAACTTTTAAACCGCGATTTAGAGCCTCTGTAAAAGTCAGAGAATCAAAACGCTTGGCTTCGGGATTTTTATGCGGGTCGCTATCGTATACGCCATCAATCAGCGTACCTTTCAGAACCACATCAGCTTCTATTTGTAAGCCGCGCAAAGCAGCTCCCGAATCTGTCGTAAAGTACGGATTGCCCGTACCTCCGACAAAAATAACTACTTTTTTAGATGCTAAATGCTCGCGAGCAGCCTTAGCGTTGAAAAGCTGAGCGAATTGGGGAACTTGAACAGCTGCCATAACTACAGCTTCCTGCCCTTGAGCCCTAAGCGCATCGGCAAAAGCCAAACCATTCATAATAGTGGCCAGCATACCCATAGAATCGGCGCTATTGCGTTCCATATAGGGAGCCATACGAGCACGCCAGAAATTGCCACCGCCTAAGACTACGCCAACTTCTACGCCACTCTTAGCTATTTCAGCCACTTGCTCAGCATAGCCGAAAATGGCTTCTTGCTCAATACCCAAATCATGCTGACCGGCCAGCACTTCACCGGATAGTTTTAATAAAATTCGCTTAAAACGCAATGTTCCAAGTCCCTTTCTTGCCTCACTCTCCCCCGGAGCGACTCACTTTTTGTTACCTAAATTGCGGAAAAAAAAGCCCCGCCTTTTCAAACTTGCAGTTCAAAAAAACGAGGCTTTCATCACAAAATCAGCTTAAAAGCAATATTATTCCTCACCGACAGCCATGCGGCAGAAACGTTTTACAACGATATTCTCGCCCAACTTGCCGATAACTTGCTTGATCTTGTCGCCGATAGTGACATCGTTGTCCTTTACGAAAGGCTGATCGAGCAAAACTTTCTCTTTGAGGAAGCTGTCAACCTGACCCTTAGCGATCTTTTCAGCGATCTGCTCAGGCTTGCCGTTCTCGATAGCGTTCTTCTTGTAGCCTTCGATTTCAGCTTCAATGAAATCGGCGGGAACTTGCTCACGAGAGACATAAATAGGATTCATGGAAGCCACTTGCAAGCAAATGTCTTTCAACAAATTCTGGAACTCTTCGGTCTTAGCCACGAAGTCGGTTTCGCAATAGAGCTCTACCAACACGCCAACTTTACCAGTGTGGTGCATGTAGCAACCAACGCGGCCTTCAGCAGCAGTACGAGTAGCCTTGCTCTCAGCTTTGGCCATACCTTTGCGGCGGAGCCACTCTTGGGCCTTCTTGACGTCGCCGTCGCACTCTTTAAGAGCGTTGCGGCAATCCATCATACCAGCGCTGGTAAGATCACGGAGTTCTTTTACTTGAGCAGCAGTAACAGTAGCCATTAAAATATACCTCTTGAAAATATTCGCACAGAAAAAGGGAGGCCTCAAGGCAGGAACCACTTTTCGGCTCCCTCCTCCGATCAAGTCAAATCCTAGTTATCAGACAATTAGTCTTCAGCGCGCCATACGCCGCCGGGGATGTCGTTGTCGTTCTTCTCTTCGGTGAAGCTCTTGGCAACTTCTTTGGTGATAGCTTCGGCGTTTTCGATGGCTTCTTCGGCTATTTCTTCAGCAGCTTCGGCTACGTCGGCAGCAGCTTCGTCTACGACGATTTCCATCTCGGACTTGCCTTCGATAACGGCATCGGCGATCTTGCCGGTGAGTAAACGGACAGCGCGGATAGCGTCGTCGTTACCGGGAATAGGATAATCGATAACGTCGGGGTCACAGTTGGTGTCAACGATAGCTACAACAGGGATACCAAGTTTGCGAGCTTCGTTTACGGCGATGTACTCTTTGCGAGGGTCTACGACAAACAAAGCACCGGGAAGGCTCTTCATGTTCTTGATGCCGCCCAAGAACTTCTCAAGTTTCTTGCGCTCATCTTCCAAACGAAGGACTTCCTTCTTAGTAAGGCTTTCGAAGGTACCGTCTTCGCGCATGTTCTCTAACTCGCGCAAACGAGCGATACGGGTCTGGATGGTCTTCCAGTTGGTGAGCATACCGCCCAACCAACGCTGGGTCACGAAGAACTCGTTGCAACGTACGGCGTCTTCGGCGATGGTGTCCTGAGCCTGCTTCTTAGTACCGACAAAAAGAATAGGGCGGGGATCAAACATAGGGGTCTCGACGATACGACGATTCTCGTAGTCGTACTGGCCCTTTACGACGGCTTTCAAGAAAGCATAAGCCTCTTTGAGTTTAGCGACGGTCTTCTGAAGGTCGATGATGTAGATGCCGTTGCGCTGGGTGAAGATGAACTTCGCCATCTTAGGGTTCCAACGACGAGTCTGGTGACCAAAGTGAACACCGGCTTCTAAGAGCTGCTTCATGCTAATTAATGCCATTTTATCCTCCTGGGTTTTACCGACGCGACCAACTTTTATTGATTTTTACCAGGTCGCGCCGCCTCGCAGTTTCAAAACAGAACTTCTACCCTGTCTTTTGCTTCCCCCCTATTATCGGCGGGCTGCCAGCAAAAAGGCAAGGCACCCTGAAATTCACAAGAAAAAAACTGCTGCGACTTATATTTTACAAAAGCCTAAGCTATAAGAAAAGCATAAGGCTAAATTTAGCAACGGTATTCTATCACTTACCACTATAGCTAGTCAATAAAAAGGGCCGCTTTTCGGCGGCCCAGTCAATAGAAAATGCGCTATAAAATAAAGCGTGAGAGATCGCGACTCTGACAAATATCTTTCAGCTCTTTAAGTACATACTGACGATCTATAACTACTTTCCCCTTATCCATTTCTGGAGCTTCGAAAGAAATTTTTTCTAAAACTCTCTCTAAAAGCGTATGCAAACGGCGAGCGCCAATATTTTCGTTTTGCTCGTTAACCTGGCAAGCCATGGCAGCCAGTTCATCAATGGCATCGTCAGCAAACTCGACTTCAATACCTTCAGTAGCCAACAATTCTTTATATTGGCGAGTTAAAGAATTTTGTGGCTCAGTCAAAATACGCTTAAAGTCTTCTTTTTTGAGATTGTCCAAAGTAACTCGAATGGGGAAACGACCTTGCAATTCTGGAATTAAATCGGAAGGTTTAGTTTCATGGAAAGCACCAGCGGCAATAAACAAGATATGCTCGGTGCGAATTGGGCCAATTTTTGTATTAACTGAGCATCCTTCAACTATAGGTAAAATATCACGCTGGACACCTTCGCGGGAGACATCGGGTCCGTGGCCTCCCCCTTCTTTGCCAGCTACTTTATCCAATTCATCTAAAAAGACAATGGCCTGATTTTCGATTAGCTCTATGGCCTCACGCTTAACATCTTCCATATCGATGAGCTTTTTAGATTCCTCAGCCGTAAGTAACTGGAAGGCTCTATCTACAGGAAGCTTATGGTTTTGACGCTTTTTAGGAAACATCGAGCCAAAAATATCTTGGAAATTGACGCCGATTTCTTCGCTATCACCGGTCAGCACTTGAATTTCCTGAGGATTTTCTTCCTCAAGTTCTATTTCAACAGTGTGTTCTTTAAGCTCTCCTTTAAAAAGACGCTCATAAAGCTCAGCTCGGCTGATTTTGGCTAATTCATTAGTCGGCTTCTTGTTCTTTTTGGCAGTTTTGTCGTTGAATACTCCAAAAATAGAACTATTGCGGCCGCCTGCAATGCCATTTTCTATGCCTTGCAAACTGTCAAGTAAGCGCCCTAAAGCGGCTACACGAGCTTCACGCTTAACTTTTTCCATACGCTCGCGTTCAACCATACGCATTCCCACTAAAGCCAAGTCGCGGATCATTGATTCCACGTCTCGGCCAACATAGCCAACTTCTGTATATTTAGTAGCTTCTACCTTTAAGAAAGGAGCGCCCACCAACTTAGCCAAGCGTCGAGCGATTTCAGTTTTACCCACACCGGTAGGGCCAACCATGAGAATATTTTTAGGAATGATCTCTTCGCGCAACTCTCCACCCAATTTTTCTCTGCGATAGCGATTGCGTAAAGCTACAGCTACAGCCTTTTTGGCTCGATCTTGCCCCACAATATAGCGATCTAAAGCTTCTACAACCTGGCGTGGAGTCATCACTTCTTCCAACTTTACAGAATCGCACTCCCGGCCTTCTTTTTGGGCATTTGCAAACAGTTGCTCTAAAGGATAAGCTTCAAAATCAGGCTTATCATTATTGTCGGCAACTTGAGCACGTTTTTCAGTGTTGCTCTCCGTGTCACCCTCTGCACTTTTTGCAGCATCAGAAGTATCGTCGTTTTCCCCATCATTATCAACTAACTCTGAATCGTCGCTTTCGGCTTTATTTTGCTCAGTTTGTTCTCGCTCTTGTACAGCTTTGCGTAAGTCTGCTCCAAAAATAAACTGAGGAACAAAGGTATTAGAGTCACTCTTTTTATCTTCAGTTGTTTCAACTTTTTCAGATTCCGACTTACTTTCGGCACATTCAGTTGCATGGCGGGCTGCTTCAGCAATATCTTGTCCGTTTTTCATAAGTATACTAGCCCAAGCTTTAAATTCCGGAGGCAAAACTTCTTCACTATTGTTTTTATCTCCGCTCTGACCAGTTTTGTGGTGAGAATAGTCTTCCAACTCTTTCATAGCTTTTTGTAAAAATTCTTGTAAATCTTTTGTGGAATCGGAACTCATGAAATACTCCTTAAAAAAATTAAGCACCCCGTCAGCCCCAAAAGCTTCCGAAGTGCCTAGCAATTATACTACAAACTAACGCTTAATCTGGCTAGCCGGAACTTTAAAGCGAATATTTTTTATATTCTCTTTCTTAAAGGTACGATCTCCAGTTTCGTTAGTAAAATAAAACTCGTTGGTAAGCATATAGCCAGACAAACGGCGACCGTCGTCCATTTCACACTTATCCAAGCTCCAACTGTCTAAGCTGAAAAGGATACTCTTAAAATCGTTCGGAGAAGTTTTTAAGCTTTCAGAAGTCGTCTCCAAAACGATCTCTTTATTGTGGCAACGCCCAACAAAAATATCACCATTGCGCAAAGTAATTACATCGTAAAGCTTGTCGTCCTCAACTACCGGAACCTCTTCTTTAGTTTGAGAAGCTTCTTTTTCTTCGGCTAAAATTTTAGACTCTATTTTTGTATCGATAGGCTTATTATCGCGAGTAGTTTTGGAAAACTCGTCAACCCAACGTCCTTCATCAGTCCAGAGAGATTTTTTATCTTGCTCTTTAGACTCTAATTGAGACTGTTGTTTGGCTTCTTCTACAGCTTTGGAAGAAACGGTATTATCTTTTATAGATTTGGCATAAACATGCCCATCATTTTGGCTGGCAGCTTTTAAGCTATCAGTATCGATAGTTTCTTCATTTATCTGAGCGACAACTTTACTATCGGCAGGAGAGATTTTTCCCCCTCTAGCAGCCAAAACACTTTCAGCATCAAAGCTTGTTTTAACATAATCAGCCTTAGGGCCGATAAGTTCGCCTAAACGTCCTTCGCCACCAACTCCGGGCACACCAAAACCAGCGGAGAAGTCTAACAAGTTGTACTGGAAACGTTTGCCGGAAAGAGACTCAGGCCAAAGTAAGGGTTTGAAGACAATTAAACCTTTGCCCTCACGACGCATAGCAGCCAAAGCCGGCGAATCGGAAGCAAATTGCAACAGAGGCAAAGTATCTCCACCCAAAGCAACAGCACTATAATTATCGTCACCTACTAAAGGTAAAAATACTGTGCACTGACCTACACCGGTCATAACATCTTGTTTGCTCATAGTAAGCACACCGGCGGCGCGACCGTTATACTTGTAATTACCAAGTTCGCCAGATTCGTTGCGACCTTTAAATTGCTTGCCGGATAAAGCGTAAGCTTTCATGCCAAAGTAAGGAGCGTAGCGCGAATCGTAAAACCAAAAGGAATGGCCTTGGCGCACCCAATCGACAATAGCCGGACAGCAGGAAAGATCGAATTGTTCGAAGGGAATTTGTAAAATAAAGATACGCACTGTAGGGTCGGCCAAAACGTCTTTGACGTTATAAGCATTGCCACGTGTCATAACTTGAACACCTAATTCTTCGTAAGGATGATACCCTAAAGACGTTGGCGCTTCGTTGTCGGCATAAGCGGCAGTAGACATAAAACAGGCGCTCAATAAAATAAAAGTAAGAACTCTAAACCACAGTTTGCGCATTTGGCTCTGATGCACTCCAGTATTTTTTTTCAGCCTTTCCACCAGCTGTACGCCTCTCCTTCTCCAACCGCCGCAAGCGTTTTTGCCTATGCAGCATTGTTACACTTGCTGCACCACGTTTTTACGCTTTAAGCTCGTTCATTTCATAGCAAGTGATCATTTTGTAAGCGGTTGCGAAAGTAAAGTATAAGTGAACAAAATCTCCGTTTCTCGTGTTTAACTGGCTGCGTTTACGCCGCCAAAGCCAAGGACTACACTACATTCGTTTGTGCTAACTTATTGGCATTTCTTGGTGTGGCTGGTAACAATGTGGCTTTAAAAAAGGCATAAAAAAAACGCCCTGCCTTGCGACAGAACGTCTTTTTCTTTTGAAAATATTTTGAACAGCAACTTCT
>CAKUBG010000023.1 GCA_934636825.1 uncultured bacterium
TTGACGATGAATTAAGCAATATACTCAACTCATAAAGCTATGGAGAGGTGTTCAACTTAATATTGCAATTTAAAAAATACACATTTTTTTAGATAAACGCTTGACTTAAAATTTGGCTTTGCTATAATAATCCCGTTCCTGCGGAGGTGGCGGAATCGGTAGACGCATACGTTTGAGGGGCGTATGGAGCAATCCGTGAGGGTTCGAGTCCCTCTCTCCGCACCATATAAGTGGTGAAAATTGAATCTCAGCTCAGGCTCGAGGTTCAATTTTTTTATGTTAAAAAAGATTTTTAAGCGTTTTTCGCCAATTCGTATTTCCCAATGTTGTCAAAACAATTGGGAGGAGAAATGGTGACGGCGCTTTTTTGTTTCTTTTCGCATTGAAGTTGCGGAAAAGTAATAGGAGGTAAAAAATGAAAGTTTTACTTATTAATGGTAGCCCGCATGAAAAAGGTTGCACTTATACAGCTTTAAAAGAAGTGGCTGGAGCTTTGGAAAAAAACGGTATTGAAACGCAAATATTCCATATTGGCAAAGGTGCTGTGCATGGTTGCGTAGCTTGTGGCGCTTGTGCTAATTTGGGGCGTTGTGCTTTTAATGATGATCCTGCCAATGAAATGTTGCAACTTATGCGCGAAGCTGACGGCATCGTGATCGGGTCGCCCGTTTACTATGCCGGCCCCAACGGCGCTTTGTGTGCGCTTTTGGATCGCGCTTTCTTGGCTAGTAAAGGCTCTTTAGCCTTTAAGCCTGCTGCGGCTATTGCCAGCGCTCGCCGTGGCGGTGTGACGACTACCTTTGATCGTTTAAATAAATATTTTACTATTAACCGTATGCCTATTGTGTCGTCACAATATTGGAACGGCGTGCACGGTTCTCAGGCTGACGACGTAGCCCAAGATGAAGAAGGTTTGCAAACTATGCGCACCTTGGGCTACAACATGGCTTGGATGCTTAAGAGTATAGCCGCAGCCAAAGAGCCTTTGCCTGAAATTGAGCCTACGAAGCGCACCAACTTTATCCGTTAGTGCGGTTGGGACCGGCATAGGGCGCCGCCGCTCGGTGGGGGAAAAAGTGGCGGTGGCGCTAACATAAAGAAAGTGCCTGTACAGAAGTTTTTATCTGTACAGGCACTTTCTTTATGTGAAACGGGCGACCAACGCTTAGGGAAGCTGCTGACATTTTTTAGGCTTGGCCGTTAAATTTGTTCATGGCAGCTTCGGGGCCACACTCTATTATGTAGGAAATTGCTTCGGAAGCTTGTTGCAAAAGCTTGTTGATAGGTTCGTATTCGTCGGGTTTAAAAGTACCTAAAACGAAATTGATGGGGTCTTCACCAGCAGGGGAAGAGCCTATACCTAAACGCACTCTGATAAAGTCGTTGGCTCCCAAACAAGCGATAATGTTATTTAAACCGTTGTGGCCGCCGCTGCCTCCGCTTTTGCGAATGCGCAAACGTCCCAAAGGTAGACAAAAGTCATCAGAAACGACGATAATTTGGTGCGGTTTAAAGCCGTAACTGGTGCACATGGAGAGAACGGCATTTCCGGAGAGATTCATATAAGTACGAGGCTTAATGATGAAAACATCGGTGGAGCCTATTGTGCCGGATGCACCTAAATAAAGTTTGGTTTTGCGCGTAAATTCTAATTTATGCTCTTGAGCAAAAAGATCTACAGCCCTAAAACCCATATTGTGGCGCGTATTTTTATATTCGGCTCCGGGATTGCCTAAACCAACAATTAAAAAAGCACTAGCAGCGTTCAATTCTTTAATCTCCCGCAGCTAAGTGCTTTCTAAAAACTTGCGCTTTATACAAAGCCTATAGCCTTATTCGGCGTCACCAGCAGCAGGCTGCTCTTCGGTGGCAGTCTCTTCAGTCGCGGTGGACTCGGCTACTGCTCTAGGAATAGCAATGCTTACGATGGTTTCGGAAGGATCAGCTTTAATCTCTACGCCTTCGGGGCAAGCGATCTGAGCGACAGTGAGGTGGTGGCCAAGGCCTAAGCCGCTGATATCAACTTCGATATGGGCGGGAATAGACAAAGGCAAGCTCTCGATTTCAATTTCGTGGAGCATCTGCTCAACAACGCCGCCTTCTTGTACACCGGCAGCTTCGCCTACCAATACTACGGGAACGGAAGCGGTAACTTTCTCATCCATGCGAACCTGTTTGAAGTCTACATGTAAGAGGCAGGTGCCGAATACATCGCGAGAATAGTCGGCCAACATAGCTAACTGATCCTGGACGCCCTCTTCGCCGAAGGTCAAATTGATGATAGCAGTCTTACCTACGGTTTGAAGAATTTTCTCAGTGTCTTTTGAGTTTACATCAAGGATAATCGGCTCTTCGAGGTGATGACCGTACAACACGGCAGGTATACGACCTTCACGGCGCAAACGTCTGGCAACACCCTTACCGGTCTCTTTACGAACTTTCGCTTCCAGCTTAACCTGGGACATACATTCCTCCTCGGTACCCGCGAAGATCTTTTCCGCAAATTCAGGAAGAGGAAAAGATCGAATACTCGCTTATCCTTTACTTAGCGCCGCATTATTTAAAATACACGGCTGCCAGGATAAATTGCCCGACTATTCTATCTTTTTTTATTAGGCATGTCAAGACAGAAGGCCGGACGACAAAGCGCGGGTCTGTTACATTTTTCTTACTATTTTAGTTTTTTATCGGACAATAGAACTAGACGAAAAGTTCGCTGACCGACAAATTAAAGTGAGTCCTGCGGATCGTCTCTCCCAAGAGCGGAGCCAAGGACAAAACTTTCAATTTGCCCATACTCTTAGCTTCTTCGGAAATGGGGATAGTATCAGTGACAATCAATTCTTCAATGGGAGAATCTTTGATAATTTGTACTGCGTTTTCAGCAAAAATAGCGTGAGTGGCTGCAGTATAAACTTTCTTGGCGCCATGTTCGATTAAGGTTTCTACACCTTTTACTAAAGTGCCGCCAGTAGAAATCATATCGTCGACCACAATGCAAGTTTTGCCTTTAATATCGCCCACAATGTCGATAACATCGAGCTTGTCCGGCTCGGGACGACGTTTGAAAATGATAGCCAATTTGGCTCCCAAACGCTCAGCTAACTTGGTGGCTCTAGCCACGCCGCCCGCGTCTGGAGAAACTACTACCAAATTTTCTTTGGGAATATTCTTGTTTAAGTAGTGCTCGGCAATAATTGGCAAAGCGCTCAAATTGTCGACAGGAATATCGAAGAAACCTTGGATGGCAGCAGCATGCAAGTCGCAAGTGATAATGCGGTCGGCACCGGCTGTAGTAATAAGGTTGGCTACCAACTTGGCCGTAATAGGCTCACGTCCGGAAGTCTTCTTCTCTTGCTTGGCATATCCGTAGTAGGGGATAACGGCGCAAATCTGATGGGCAGAAGCTCTCTTGAGAGCGTCAATCATGATTAGCAATTCCATGAGTGTATCGTTGACATTGCCGCAAGTAGGCTGAATAACGAACACTCTGGCACCGCGCACATTTTCTTCGATCTTTTCGCGAATCTCTTTGTTGGCGAAAGTTGTTACCATAGCTTTGCCCAAAGGAATTTGCAAATAATCGGCTACTGCTTTGGCTAAACCAGGATTGGAATTGCCATGGAATAGCTTCACGTGGTGAGTAGGCTGGAATACAGAATCTAAAGGAATAGCATCCATATTTTCAGAGGCTGTGAGTTCGGAGAGGTTAGGATCGTTAATTTCGCTCATAACTAATTCTTCGCTTTCCCTAGATTTTTAGCGCTGACTGATAGGGTGAGCCGGAACGCCGACTACCACACTATTTTCAGGCACGTCACGAATAACCACCGTACCTGCGCCGGTTTTGGCGCCGTTACCGACAGTTACAGGAGCAACTAAACTTGAATTGGAACCGATAAAGACATGATCGCCGATAACGGTGCGGTGTTTGGCCTTACCATCGTAATTACATGTAATTGTGCCACAGCCGATATTGGTGCCGCTGCCTACGTCGGCGTCACCTACATAGGTAAGGTGAGGAACTTTGGTTCCTTCGCCTATATTGGCATTTTTAATTTCGACAAAGTCGCCTACTTTGGCACGGTCGGCGATATTGGCCTTGGGACGTAAGTAAGCAAAGGGGCCGATATTTACGCCATCGCCGACGGTAGCTTGGTTGAGTACTGAATGGAGTACGGTACTATTATTGCCAATGGTACTATCGGTGATTTGCGTATTGGGGCCAATTTTGCATCCTTGACCGATAGAAGTGGCACCTTGTAAAACTGTGCCGGGCCAAATCTCGCTATCGCGATCAATTTGCACTTGGTCTTCGATCCAAGTTGACTGAGGATCGATAATACTAACGCCGCTAATCATAAGCTCTTGCAACTTGCGTTCTTTTAAGAGAGCGGCAGCTTTAGCAAGATCGGCGCGAGTGTTGACGCCCAAAGCGTAGACTACATCATCTACGACGGCACCGATTTTTTCACCGGCGGCACTGCCCAAACTGACTAAATCGGTTAGATAAAGTTCGCCTTGAGCATTGTTGGGAGTAAGCTGAGGTAAGAAGCGACGTAAAAATTCGGCTTTGGCACAATAGGCGCCGATATTTACTTCGGTAACGGCATATTCTTCTGGAGTGCAATCTTTTGCTTCAGTAATGCGCTGAACATTACCGTTGGCGTCGCGGATAATACGGCCAAAATCGCGATGCTCGGCCGAGTCGGCTGTGAGCAAGGTTAAAGCATAATCATTTTCTATGGCCGTGCTGATAACTTTTTCCAAAACCTTGGTATCGAGCAAAGTCATATCGCCGTTTAAGATTAAAACGTAACCTTCGAAATCGGCCAGCTTAGGTAAAGCCATTTGAGCTGCATGACCACTGCCATTTTGCACAGCTTGTTCGGCAAATGAGCAATTAGAAAAATGTTCTTGACAAAAAGACTGAACTTGCTCGGCTTGGTGACCTACAACAACGATATTTTTAGAGCAGTTGACACCTTCTAAAGCCTGAAGAACTCTGTAAATAACCGGCCTGCCCAGAACCGGATGGAGCACTTTGGCTAAGTCCGATTTCATTCTGGTACCTTTGCCAGCCGCTAAAATTACGGAGGCAAGCTTAGGTTCTTCTCGCTTTTGCATATTGGCAACAACCCTTTTATGGCAAATTTGTCTTTGATGTTTTGGAGTGAAACTAGAGGCTTGAAGTAAGATGCGCAAAGTTCCATATACACCAAAGTGGCCTTGTTTGTTCTACGTCTACTCAGTCTATCCTGCGGAATAAAGCTGGGCTTTGAAGGCTAAAAAAACGCCCTACCGTTTACGAAAGCGGAAGGGCGTTCGAGGCTCTTAAAGCAGCCAATGATTAGAAGACAGACTTAGGCAAAGGGGCTTCCTCGGTAGGAGCAGCCGACTGAGCGGGTGCGGCAGTCTGGGTAGGAGCATCTGACTGAGAGGGCGCGGCAGTCTGGGTAGGAGCGGTAGTCTGACCGCCAATAGCTTCAAGCTCTTCGGCTTTGAGAGGAGCAGCTGCGGAAGAAACAGGCACAATAGGCTTAAGGCTATCGGCCTGGCGCTGTAAGCCTTTGTTGACAGCTTCAGCTACTTGAACTGCGTACATTGAATTGACCGCATTGACTTTATTGAGTAAGTCTTGACCATCGCTGAGAGCTTTAATGTCACTAGCGTGATTGAGGAAGAAGAAAGCCATGGGGCTCAAGCAATAGTTGTTAGTTTCTGTCTCATAAAATTTAACTACAGCGCGTAAAGCTTCGGGGCTAACTTTGCGAGCCAAAGCTAAAGAAAGCAAACATTGACGTTTCAAGACGTTATTGCTGTTGGAATCGAGCTTAGGATCACCGTTTTGCAATTTGTTGACTAAGAAGGCCATAACCTGACCTCTGACTTCATCATCCAAAACCAGATCTTTATTACTGCAAATAACACCGAGCAAAGCTACCAATTGTAAGTTCTGTTTGCGGTTCTGAATATAGTTGGTGATTAAGCTGATAGCTACTTTGTTGATGTCTGCTGTATCAATACCAAGCTGCTTCAGTATTTCCAAGCGCTGCTCGGTGGTGTATTCGGCGGTAGTGTAATTGTCTAAAGTACGAGTATAAGCAGAACTAGCCAAGGCCTCGTCCAATACTTTGACTACGCCAGCCTGGCCGCCCACTTGGAGGCGCTTTAAGCCTGCTAAGTCCCAAGTGCTAGGGGCGTCGGCTTCGTTTTTAATGTACATATAAGCCACTTGGTTGTCGGGGGCGGTAATTTTAACTATGGAACCGTCGGCCTTATTTTCGGCAACTTTGAGCTGGGCTTTATCGGATAAAACACGGATTAAGCGATGCTGTCCGTCCCACTTGACGTTGGCACCTAAAGCCTCGCCTACAAAACGCAAAGGCACCATAGTATTGCCAGCAATAATCTGAGCGGGAGCTAAAAGCTTAACTTTTTGATCGTTTACTGTAGCTTCTGGAGCGTTGATGGTAAGAGATACTGCTGTATTTGGGGTCTGAGGATTAGCAGCTAAGGCTTCTTCGGAAGCGGTATTGGCAAAAACTGTGCGGGTAGGAGCATCCCATTTTATGCGGGCGCCCAAGGCTTCAAAAATACCGCGCATAGGCACTAAGGTGGTGCCGTCTTTAAGTACGGGAGCTTGATCTAAGTAGAGAATTTGACCATTGACAGAGACGCTGATGAAATCGTCGGGAGTAGAAGCCAAAGCGGGGCAAGCAAAAGCTAAAGAAATGGCTGCGGCAGCTAAGGCACGGGAGAATTTGTTCATAAAAACCTCCGAAGGAGATATGCTTAGATATTATGTTAAGAAAAATCGGTTCTCGTCTTTTGTGGAAAAGTCAGCGACTTCCTCCAAGCTAATCTAAAGAGAATATTTACGTTTTTGTTTCTCAATTGAAGCAAAAAAATTAGCAAACAAAAAAGCCCTCACGCTCCGAAAAGGAACATTAGGGCTTATTGGCTGAGGCGCTAGGATTCGAACCTAGGGAATGGCGGCTCCAAAGGCCGCTGCCTTACCGCTTGGCTACGCCTCAATATTACGTGCGTGATTATACATATATATAGCACTTTTGGCAAGGGGTAAAATAAAAATTGCCGCAGATTTTTTTTGACTGCGGCAATTGTCTATTCACTCGCTTATTTCTTCTTCAAAAGAGCTGCTTGTGGAAAGCTCTGCAATGGCTGAGGGCGATACTTGTGGCTCGTCTTTAGTCTTGTCAGGAAGGCCAAGATCCTTAAGTTTAGACAATAAACGCAAATCGTCTACGCTTGTGTAGCACTCTTTGAAGTTTTTTAACACTAAAGTGGCACTCACCGAAGGGCCTTCTTTTATAACCAATTGGCTGAGAAGACGCAGGGCAGGCAAATTATGTGGATGCTCTCGCATAATAAGAAATACAGCCAGAAGTGATCTTGCATAGTTCTCTTGCTCGTCTTTCGGTTGTAAGAAAGACATTTCGGCTTTCAATAAATGGTAGTCTGTCGAGCCAAAGCTGCGTGGTTCGGCTAGAGTATCAAATAATTGATCTATAGGTGCGGGCATTCCCTCGATGTGATTATCTTGCTCATATTTTTTCAAGTTTTTCAGAGCTAAATCTAAATATTCTTGAGCTTCTTTATGCTTATTAAGTTTTTGTGAAGCCAGATAAGCTTTAAAATGCCACCAGGCTTCTTCCAAAGCGGAATCGAAAGCGACATCGTAGGTGCCTTGACGGATAGTGCGTTTGGCCAAAGCTAAGGCATCTTCTGCTTGATCTAAATCCATATGTAATTGCCAAATGGCTCTATCTACGGTATTAGGGCCGGACAAGTGGAGTATAGAAAGAGTCATAATAAGACCGGCCAGAGTGGATTGAGCGCTGTCATTTTCAATTTCGCCGCCGGAAACTTCATCAAGTTCTTCAATTGGCTTCCAAGAAAGTTTTTCTGCTCTTTCCAGATACAGTAGAGCTTGGCGCTTTTGACCTGCACACAAGCAAGCATCGGCAGCTAAAATTTGCATATACTTTATATCGTGATAAGAATTGGCAGCGTCTTTCAGATTTTTTAAGTGTAAATCCAAAATATCCGGATCAGGTTCAAATTTTTCTTGTTCATACAAACTTGTAATATACGAAACCACGCTTATGTAAGCTTTGACGCCGTCTGTATACCATAAAGGCAAAGCATTTTTGGACAATTTGCTGAGTTCGCTTATGCATTGTAAGGCCTTGACTGTATGGTGATTGGCTAAAAAGAGTAAAGAGGCTTCCAACACGAGATAGGGAGTGTAAATATCTACTGCATCTATTTTAGCCAGCAAATTAGCAGCCGACACGCCTTTTCCCAGAGATTGTTCAAAGTAGGCTCTGCCGAAAGTTAAGTCTACTTCTGTGTAGCGTTGCAAATTGTAAGTTTCTGCTTCTTTGGCACATTGGCGCAAGCAAATGAAGGCTGCTCTGTTGGCACCGGCCATTTCCAAAGTTTTGGCCAAGGAAATGGAAGTACTGACTCTGGCGTCGGCATACTTGGCAATATCGGGCATTTTGGCCAAAGCTTCACGTCCCATTAAAGCCGAAGAACAAACATCAAAGTCGCGAGTAATCATGCAACCGATACTGCAAAGTTGCCAAGAAGGTTCGCAGAGCATGGCTTTTTTGATGCATAGTTTGGCCAATTTGGGATCGCTGCGTTTTTTTATGCCTGCAGCGAAAATGTTGGCAAAATGGGATTGAGGCTGGAATTTTAAATAAAGATCAGCAATTTTATCAAAAAATGAGTGTAAGTTGCGCACACTTTGAGCCGATTCGACTTCGTCGAGATTGATGGCAGCACAAACTAAGGTCTGATTGTAAGCTAAAAAACGTGGCGCTGCTTCCATAATACGCTTGAAGCAACTTTGGGCTTGCTCTAAATCGCCTTCTTTTACCAGCTCGCTGAAAACGTAATTGATACGTCGCCTAATCAATATTTTAAAATAGATCCAAGCAAAGAATAAAACAATAATAGAAACTATAATAGCGATTGCAATAAAGAGAATTTTCATATTTTTAGGACAAAAAACAATAATAACGGCAAAATATAACGCTTTCAATATACTAACAAACGAAAAGACTGTAAAGGGGCAAAATCTGATTGCAAATAGGCTATGGACTATATAAAAAACAGCCGCAATTTTGTGAACAAAAACGGGCTGTTTAGTCAAATATTATTTAGATTTTGTAGTTGTTGCTGTCGTAGCTTGTCCTTGAGCTGGAGCGGGTTGTTGAGGAGTTTGAATTTCCGTTTCCGGCAGAGTGTCTATAGCTTTAAGCACTTCTTCTAATGAAGAATCCAGGCCGGTGAGGGAAGGAATAGAGGGGACAACTTGTTTAGCTACTTCCAGAGAGTCGCGAACCGCTTGAGATTTTTGCTCTTTGGTGGTCATCATATCGCTTATAGCTGACATAGTTTTGTCAAAGCTGGTTCTGAGCATATCAAGCTTAGTTTTATCTACTCCCTGTTGGTCGTAGGTGCGATCTACACATTGAATGCAATAGCTCATAGCTTCTGTCGCGGCGTTGTGTGGAGCATTGGGATCGCGTTTATCATCTACTTGCCCGGAAGCTGCCGGAGGAGCACCGGGGGGTTGAGGAGAGTTACTCGGCTGGCTAGAGCAAGCTGCTGAAGCAACAGCTAAAAATAAGAGAGCGCAACACAATTTTTTCATATTTTTTTAGGGTACCTTTCTTATGTAATTTTCAGCGGCGAACTTCGGAACTGAGCGCCTTTTTCTTGCTAAAGGCGGCCTTTGCTTGCTTGAAGCCTATCCAGGCTTGCCACAATAACAGGAAGAGGCCAGTCAAGCTCGCTAGACAACCCCAATAAAAGGTTTGAGGGATAAACTCAAATTTTACTGTATGATGTCCGGGGGGAATTAGGCACCCCATAAAAGCTAAATTGGCCCGGGAAATTGGCAGTTTTTTTTCATCCAGTTTAGCTTGCCAAGCCGGGTAACGATTTTCTGTAAAAAGCAAAGCTCTTTCTTGAGTTGTATTTACATCCAATTCCAACTCTAAGGAAGTATCTTTTATGATGCGGCAATATTCGCTAGCTTGCAAAGGCAAGGGTCTTGCCTGATTTTGAGGCGGCTTGGAAGAAAAATTATAGAACTTCGTCCGTCGCTCGCTTTCTTCGTGTAAAGCCACAAAGTCGCCGTCTTCTATTCTTTGACCGTAATCGAGCAAAAATGCATAGGTAGGCATAGTGGGAACACCTTTAACGTATGAAGAGGCTAAATAGGCGCGTGGTTTAGGCTCATTGATTTTATATATGCGTAAAGGATCGGCTAAGCCGGGCAATTCTGTTTCGCCTACTTCTTCATAGGGAGTGAGATCGGAGTCCACTGCTTTTTCAAAAACTAAGATATGGCTGACATTTTGTAATTTGTAAAGAATCCGGCTTTTACGATCCAAGCGAATAAGCTTTTGTCCATCTTTTTGGCCAAAGCTTAAAGAGTGTATCGAGTCATTTTGTAAGGCATCATAATCTGTTAAGCACATGCCGCCTTCAAAAATGGTGCGGTTAATATTTTGTTTTATGCCCCAGAAGACGGCTGAATCCGGAGATAGTGAGTGAAATAGCGAAATTATGGCCGCTTGACAATTTTTCCAGCCGCAGTTTTGTACTAAGGCTGCCCAGTGGTTTTGCACAGTAGGGGTAGCCAAGCGAGAAGCTTGAGCACACATGTCTGCCGTAAGGGGACGGGCAAAGATTGCGGTTGGCAAGTACGCTACGTAAGCGTTGGTTGTCCAATAAAAATTGGCCCAAATTGCAACTAGCAAAACTATTGAGGTTATAGTGCGAGCGCGTAAAGGCCATTTTTGGGGCCATTTGTCTAACAGAGCTTCGAAACCGCAGCCCATCCACAGAGCGGCTATAGTGCCAAAGGGCATAAGAAAACGCGCCGGAAAGCGAAAGAGGCTAAAGCCCGGACATAGCTTCCAAGGCAGCCAGTACAAATATCCCTGAGGGCCCATAGCCAACACCAAGAAAATAAGGGTAGCTACGACTATTTCCCAGGGCAAATGGCGGCGGCGCCACAAGGAATAAGGTAGCAATAGTAGCGCCGCCCAGCCCAGGTAGGGCATAGATTCCCAAAAAACGCCCTCAGTTATAATGTTGCGCTTTAATTCGGCTGCCGATGAGACAGCGGCGGGATTGCCAAACATAAAAGGATCAAAAAACAACTTAAAATGTTCCCAAGTGAAAGGAAACATTTTAAGTGAATCCCAACTGTAGATGTGGCCGCGACTAGATTGAGCTGCCAGTTCGGCAGTGGGTAAAAGTTGCAAGCCGCTGAGGGCGACGCTAATTAAAGCGCCTAAAAGTAAAGCTTTGGCTATGGGCCAAGAAATTTGCCAAAAGTTCCGGCGCGTAGCGATTAAACGTTTGAGCCAGAGCAAGCAAGCATAAGTTAAAGCGCTCAGGCCGCAAACACAAGTTGCGTGAGGATGGCCGGCTAAAATTTGCATAGTCCAGCACAGAGCTAAAAGAATGAGGCCGCCTCTGTAGGCTAAAGATGCTGAACAAATTTGGTTTTCAGAGGCGGTAGAGGCAGACTCATTAGCTGTGGGGATATAGGTGCAAATAAGCTTAATGGCACTGAAAGAGAGCGGCAGCCAAACGGCAACTTGGAGCATATTTAGGTGCTTGAGCCTGAAGACAAGGATGGGACTAAAAGCTATGGTTAAAGCTGTTAAAGCGCTGGCCCAACGGGAAATACCGTGAACACGTCCTAAAACGTAACCTCCGAAGGCGGCCCAGGCCAAGGACGATACGATGCTTAAATTGGAAGCCCAAGCTACAGAGAAAAATAGAAAAAGGGGCAGCGTGGTGGGATAAAATACGCCGGCTTGGCCTTCAGCCAGAAGGGGAAAACCACAGCCGATTTGTGGACTCCAAAAAGGTAAATTGCCCTCTTTTACAGCTTGAGCTGCCAAATATCGCAGAGGCAAATTCATATCTAACAAATCGGAACCGGTGTAGTCTCCGGCATAAATTAGACTGGAAGTAAGCCAAGCTGGGGCAAACAAGAAGGCTGAGGCTGCCAAGGAAAATAGCAAAGCCAGTCCATATTCGAACAAGTATGGTTTAGATTTAGCGTACATGGGAAGGCAATTCCTTGAGTAACAAAGAGGCTAAAGCCCGGCGTTGCGCCGCCGAGGATAATTCCAGATTGGCCAAAACGCTATCGATATTCATGTTTAAAAGCGGTTTTTGCAAAGGAGCGTCTTGAGGATCAAGAAAAAATTTGTCTATTAAACCGGAGTATAGTTTGGCCAATCCAAGCGCGGAAACGGGCAAATTTGCAGCTTGGAGCATGGCGCTGAGAGGCCCTTTGAAAGCTCGGTTTCCCACTAAAGGGCTGACTGCAATTTTGTAAGCAGAGCTATCTTGCACAGCTTGCTTTACGCCGGGCAAACTCAGAATGGGTAATAAACTTACAAAAGGATTGGAGGGAGCCAGCACTATAAGTTCGGCTTCAGCAATAAGCTCCAAGAGGCCAGGTAAAGGCTGGGCTGTTTCCAAGCCGCGATAGGTAAAACTTAGAGCTGTAGCTTGAGCTCGGCCTTTAACAAAATATTCTTGAAATGGCAAAGCACCTTGGGGAGTATGCACATAAGTGGCAACTTCGTCTAGAGACATCGGCCACAGGCAAGGACTTAAGCCTAAACCTAGGCAAAGGCGGTGAATAACTTGAGCTAAGTTGAGTCCAAGGCCGAGCCAGTAGGTTCTTTGTAAACTTAAGGATAGATCGGCGTCGCCTACGTTAAACCAAGTGGGATTGTCCGGCCAGCGTTTCAACATGCTTAGAGCCGACCAAGTGTCGCCTTTGAGGCCCCAGCCTTGTTTTTCGTTATTTAGTTCAGCCAGCGTATAAAGATTCGTATCCAGATCGGGACATATTTTTAAGCCCATCCATTTGAGATCGTCACCTGTATTAACCACAATATGTAGTGGTAAAGCTGAACTGTAGGCCGGGGTAATTGCGGCTGAATCGTCACTTGCAAGAGTGTCTTTTTCCGACAAGTTGCCCTGGTAGTATAAATCGTAGAAGCCCTTTGCCAAGCGGGCTCCTCCCACGCCGCCGGCTAAAATAAGTGTGCGTGGCAATTTGTAACCGACCGAGAATAGATCATGAGTTTCCGAAGCGGACAATTTATTTTATTGCTCCATGCCTGAGTGATCGCGAGGATTCCAAACTTGGGTGCTGGGATGGCCCACCGGAATAGTGGGAATAGTGTGCACTTCTGTATCCAGACCGAGACTTTGGGGATCGATAGGTTGCATATTAGACACTGGCTCGGGGCCGTTTTGAGGAACAGGACGGCGCGGCCCTTCAAACGTCAAGTTTACATCTCCCAAAGTGATAACGTCGCCTTCAGCTAAAAGCACTTCATCAATGCGCTGTCCATTTACAAAAGTACCGTTGCTGCTGCCTAAATCGCGTACACGCCAGCCTTCTGCCGAGCGTACTACTTCTGCATGACGGCGAGAAATAGAATCGTTACACAGAAGAATATCGGAAGAAATATCGCGCCCGATGATAATTTGCTCTTTGTTTATGGGATAAGGGGAACGGGCTACTACTCCAGCTGGCTTAAGCCAAGCCCATTGCTGTTGCAAAGAAGGATCCGGCTCACTAGTTTCGTCGGCAATTTTCTTCAGTTTGTGAGAGACGCCGTAAAAAATGACCGTACCCAACAAAGCTACAAATAGCGACAGTATGATAATAACCAACATACTGTGCGGCAAGTTCAGAGCTTGGGCTAAACTCGGTGCGATTATCAGACCGAAAGCCAGGCTGGTCATAAAAGCAACCAGACAGTATAGAATGTGCTTAAAAACCATCTTATAGCTACTCCTCGAGTCTACCTTGCCGTGGAGATGGGGAAACGACAGGGCTAAGGCCGTGTGCTGTTACGGTAAAAAACTGGCAGCTAACAGGGGTGAAAGTTTTGCTTTCCATGTCGTAATCAGCTAAAGCGCCGAAAAACGAACCCTGAGCTTGACGTAGGTATAACGCTCCCAACATAAAGGCGTCAGCCGCCTTCAAGGTTTTGTACAGTCCAGTAAAATCTGCTGTTGCTTGCTCGTCCAGGAAGGACGAATTTAGCAAAGCTAAAGCCTGTTTGTTGGGATGTTGATAGGAAATTAGAGACCAGGCGTATACGCGCTGTTTGGCGATCCACTCCGTAGGCAAAGAAGTTTGCAACTTACTTATGGCTGCTGGAGTAGGCGTCAAAATGGCTATCTTATGCCGCAGAGGTAAAGATGAAGCCGATTTAATCTGTGAAGAAGATAATAAGATAAGTCCACTCGCTTGCTTATTGGCAAGTAATTCTTGCCAATTACTTATAAAGTGACAATTCTTAGGCAAAGAAGACTTATCGGCATCTGTAAATTTGCAAGCAAAGCCTTTTTCCATAATAAAAATAGGCTCGACGGAACTATAACGGCGAAGGGAAGCGCTTATGATACTTGCCAAGCTCGGCTGCTTGTCATTGTTGCTTAAATCAAAGTACAGAGCTGGATAATATAACTGCGTGACAAGTCCGAAACTGCCCTTTGGAGCAACTGTCCAGGCTTGGCTCACATCGCTTTCGCTTATTACAACTTGCGAATTTAGCTCTTTTGATTTGGGAATAGGCGCTGCTTGACACAATTGTATATTGAGAGCGGTAGTTACCTCTGGCAAAGTTAAAGGTTTAGAGCTGAAGATAGGATTTACCATCACTCCTTTACCTTGGGAAATGGCACAATTTTGTAAAACTTCTTGGGCTGCTACAGCTCCGCACGCTAAAGGAGAGTCTGTGTGATTTAAATCTTGAGAAGCTGGTAAAACTAAACTTATAGTGTTGGCTGGGCCAAGTAAAGCTTCCTGAGTTTTTTTGTCTAAATACAAGCCGCTGGGATCGGTAAGGGCCTCTATTTTATCTAAATCGCCTTTGTAAAGCTTTTCATATTCGGCATTGCCTACAAAAGAAGAATTTCGCTTACTAAGTAAGTTGTCCAGATTTTGTTGTAAAATTTTAGCTACAAAGTCGCGAGGAGCGGACTTTACTCTAGAGTCTAAAATATCGGCAACTTTAAGACTGTTGATTGTATATTTATAGACGCTGCGATAATTGTTGGGGCTTAAATCTTCATGGGAAGGTTTAAGCGATTGCCATAAAGCGGCACGCCTGGAATTAAAAGGCTCGTGTAAGTCGGGTATGTTGATTGGATAAAAACCGAAGATCACAGCAGCGGAAACTGCTACAAAGCCCCAAGCCGCCAAGCTCATAGCAAACTTAGTAACATTTCTTTTCCAAGCACTGGGAATTTCGTCATCGTCGACCGGGATAATAACCGGAGGGCCAAAATTCGGCACTGTGGCGGCTGTCGATCTATTTAAAGAAGCATTGGGAAGTACAGAAGACGTCCCGGAACTGGTAGATATAGGAATGCTTTGATTAGGAAAAGGAGCTGAAGATGGTGAGACTATGCTGGTTCCACCTTTATGGGTAGCTGCATTGGTCGTAGTTGGCGAAGAAGCGCTGACCGTTGTGGTAGCAACTGGAATAAAAGGCGGAATAGGCAGGTCGGAGGCGGCGGCCTGAGAATCGTCCGTAGTTTTTGCCAATGAAGAAGCTGCCGAAGGTGTCGCAGGAAGCGCAGACACGGCCGCTGCGTGAGGAGTGGGGAGAGTTTGGCCGTTTGAATTGGTAGAAGAGACGGCCCTTAAAGGTGAACTGCCGCGTTCGATCTTTAAAAAACGGCGCAAGTCCTCTTTCATTTCCAGCATGCTTTGATAGCGCTTTTCGGGAATGAGTTCGATAGCTTTTTGAATAATGGCCGCCAAATCCGGAGATACTTGCGGCTTTAAGCTCAAAACTGGAGTGACTATGAAAGGATTGGGAGATAGGGTGGGATCTTGGCCTGTCAAACACTGATGCAAGGTTATACCTAAAGCGTAAATGTCGGAGCGCAAGTCGGTTTGGCCCTGGTATTGCTCCGGAGGGGCATAACCTGGAGAGCCTATGCGCATAGTATCGCCGCGCTTGCCGGGCTTAAAGAGGCGGGCAATGCCAAAATCGATAAGCTTAATTTTACCGTTGCATAAAATAATATTGCTGGGCTTGACGTCGCGAAAAATAATCGGTGTAGGTTTTTGGCAATGCAAATAATAGAGTACAGTCGTCATTTGCAAGCCCAAATCGGCCACTTCTAATTCTGGTAAAGAGCCTTTTTGCTCCAGAATTTTTCCCAGATCAGAGCCTTGCAAATACTCCATAGCCAGGTAATATTTGCCTTGATATTGGAAATATTCTCTGATTTTGGGCAAATTGGGGTGAGAAAGCTGACCGAGTAAATAGGCTTCTCTCTCAAAATTGGCTAAGGCTGCCCTTTGCTCTTGAGGATCGGCGTAAGTAGCTGTAAATTCTTTAACTGCCCAAATTTGGCCGGAAGGCACACCTGAAGAAGTAAGCTCTTCACAAATATAAATATTGCTCATGCCGCCTTGCCCTAAAAGGCGGATGACCTTATAGCGTGTTCCTATGATGGCGCCTGGGCTTAACATTCAGTCTCCTGACAAAAGCGTATGTCTGCAAAAAAAACGGTACACAAGACAGAGGGCAGCAACTCCATCATTTGAGGAACATCTGATAAAGCACGACCATAGCTCCGCCTATAAGGCAAGCGAAGATCATGCCCAAAATCCAAAGCCAACTCGGCGCTCCGCTCTGTTGAGTTCCCGCTCCCATGGGAACCATAGCGTTGGTACCGGCTCTTTTGGCAGCCATTTGGTAAGCTTTTGCTAAGCTGTTTCTTAAATCTGTCAAACTGCTAAAACGATCGCGTGGATCGTTGCGCAGTGATTTTGTTACCGCTGCTTTGGTAGGAGTGCAAAGTCCTTGACGCAGCGTATCTAAAGGAGTGAGGTTGAAAGTGGAAGAGGCCGGGTTGACATTTGTCAAAAGGTGGTAAAGCAGAGAACCTACCATATAGACGAGCTGTTTGCCGTCGCTGCTGAAAGCACCGGTGAATTGCTCGGGAGGAGGGTAGGCTGAAGCGCCGCCGTCTTCTTTCAACAAACCGTTAATATTTCTGAACCCGATGTCTAACATAGCTATGCGACCGTCGGCCTGAAGGACAATATTACTCAACTTTAAGTTGCTGCCTATTCCGGCTATAAAACCTTTACTTTGCAAATAAGTGAGTAAGTCGCACAACTGAATGCCAACGTTGATGACGTCTAGCTCGGGAATGATGCGACGCATAGCTAATAGAGAAGCCAGATCGTAGCCTTTGATAAATTCGCGCACTATATAAAGACACTGGCCTTGGGCAAAAAAGTCGACCAGCTTAGGAAGGCACACGTGCTCTAAGGCGGAGGCCTGGTAGGCTTCAGCTTGGAACATTTGGCTCAATTTTGAGCGATCTCCGGGAGCAAATCCATAGATTCCTATCTCTTTAACCAGCCAAAATTTTCCGGTGAGGTGAGCATCCTGAGCAATGTACAGGTTGCAATATTTTGTCTGAGTTATGGGACTTTGAATCCGGTAGCGGTTGCGGAGATTGCTTCCCATAGGAAGCAAAGCTGGCACTGTGATACCCTTTCTCGCACGAACTTGGCGGCTGTAGTTTAGTTTGCTCTCAGCCGCAGGATTCGGTGGCACTTCTTGTTAGCTTTAAGCTTCCCCTGCCAAGCATAGGAGGAAATCTTTTGGAAGGTAAGAGAGTCTGTTTCGCAGAAAAGAGGGCGCTCTTCCCCGAGAGTTGGACGGTTTAATTATGAAAATTGAACAGTCCCGAACATTTTGTTTTTTCCATACGAGCAGTATCCGGTCAAGGGAGAGAAAAAATAAAGTGCCGATAAGCCAAGCTGTAAATTCAGCTCTGAAGTTGCCGACAGCTTTTTAAACGATTAGCCGGGGAATACTGCCGAATCATGCTTGAAGTTTTTGCCGATTTTCTAAAGCTCGAAAACAAAAGCTAAATTTCTTGGTCAAAAATTTGCGGAGACTATATTTTATATGGCAGAATCTAAAGATTACATAATAAAGGCGAAAAGCCTGACTAAAACTTTCGGTAAACGCGTAGCGGTAAACAATCTGTCTTTTGAAGTGGAAAAAGGCGAAATTATGGGCTTTTTGGGGCCGAATGCCGCCGGAAAAACCACTACCATGAAGATGCTTACGTGTTTTTACCCACCCACTTCGGGTACAGCTACGGTGAACGGTTATGACGTTATGGAAGACAGCTTGGGTGTACGTCGCTCCATCGGTTTCATGCCGGAAAATGTACCTGTCTATACCGACATGACCGTTTCTGAGTATTTATATTTTGTGGCTCGTGCCAAAGGTATGGCCCATTTAGATATAGATGGAGCCATCAAAAAGACCCTGACACGTTGCAGTTTAGAAAATGTTGCTCATCAGTTGATTCGCACGGTTTCTCGCGGTTATCGCCAGCGCGTTGGTTTGGCTCAAGCTATTATTAACGAGCCTCCAGTGCTTATTTTGGACGAGCCTTCCGTAGGCTTGGATCCGGAGCAAATTAAAAATTTCCGCGAACTTATTATCAGTTTGTCCGGACAATCAACCATTATTCTCTCCACGCATATCCTTTCTGAAGTTGCACTTACTTGCAATAAGGTATGTATTTTGGATCATGGCAATTTGGTTGCAGCCGATACGCCTGCCAATTTGGAAAATAGAGTGCAAAAAAGCGTCGGCTTAAAAATTCAAGTTTTGGCTCCTTCTCAAGAGGAAGTTTTGGAAGTCTTGCGCGGTTTGGACAGTATCACCAACGTGGTCAATCACGGAGGAGAGTCTATAGCCAATTCCAAGTTGCCTTTACTTACTTTTACAGTGGAAGCTCCCAAAGACAGTTTGGCCGTGCGTCGTGAAATTTCCCATGTTTTCAATAGTAAAAATTGGGAAATTTACGGTATGCAAGACGAGCGTATCTCTTTGGAAGATGTCTTTATCAATTTAGTCAAAGAGCATGAGAGCGAGAATAGCGCGGAAGTTGAGGAAAAAAACTCAGACTCTGTAGCCGATAATGAGGCAACAGCGGAAAAAAACGGCGCTGAAAAGTCTGAAAATAAGACTGAGGCTCAAGATGCTCAACAGACAGAGAAAAAAGAAGAGGAAGAAAAGTAATGGGCGCAATTTTTTATCGTGAAATAAAAGCCTACTTTGGTTCGCTCTTAGCTTGGTCGCTGATTGCCGCCTTCTTGTTTATTATCGGTATGTTTATGTTGCTGGGCGTCAGCGCTTATGCCGATATGTCTGCTTCGGCCATGCAAGGGGGAATGCCGTGCAATATCAATACCTATTTCTTGCCTCCCATGATTCAGAGCATAGGCGTAATGATGATGTTCTTCCTGCCTTTGCTCACCATGCGTTCCTTCTCAGAAGACAAGCGCTCCGGCACCTTGGATTTGCTTTTTACTTACCCCATCTCCGAATGGCAAATAGTTTGGGGCAAATTCTTGGCTGCTCTGGTAGTCGTATGTATTATGCTGGCTTTTTCGTCTCTCACTTTCCTTTACTTGGGAATTAATTGCACGATTGAATGGCCGGTACTGCTCTGCGGTTACTTGGCTTTAATCTTAGTAGCTTGCGCCATGGTTTCTATGGGAATTTTTACTTCCAGTGTCACCAACAGTCAGCTCACCGCTTCTGCTTTCAATTATGGCTTGCTGCTTTGCTTGTGGTTCTTAGCTATTCCCGACAAGAGCGCTCCTTATACCGAGTCTTTGGGACAACTTTCGATTTTTGGCCATATCGAAAATTTGGCTAAAGGCGTCCTAAATAGTCAAGACGTTATTTATTATGCGGCTCTGACCGCCTTTTTCTTATTCTTGACAGTGCGCTTCTTGGAAAGCCGCAAGTGGAAAGGTTAAGCTGACATGAGCAAAAGAATTACTGCAGAGTCCGTATCCGAAAAGAATCAGAGCAACGACCGTTACAAACTCAATTTAGCTATGCAAGGACTTGCGGCTGTAGCTTTGGCCGTAGTTGCCTTGTTGTTGGTTTTGGTCGTTTCTAATAACAATGTTTTTACCTATGATTTGACCGCTCAAAAGCGCTTTACTTTGTCTCCTTTTACGGAACAGACTGTCAAAAAGTTGAAGAGTCCGATGCATTTTTATATCTTCATCTCCGACTCTAATGACGAAGAACATATCCGTATCGAGAGTGTCTTGCGCGATTACAAAAATATTAGTGGCGACAAAATTGCCTACAGTTTTGTGGATCCGCGCAAAAATCCCGTAGAAGCTCAGAAGAAAGGCGCCAGAGCTGTCGGTGATATTATTGTCAAATACGAAGGCAAGACGGAAAATCTTTATGACGTCAGCGAAGAAGGCGTCACCAGTCTGATTATTGCCATGACTGATGAAAATAAAAGCACTCTCCATTTCTTACAAGGCCACGGTGAACGCGGTTTCGATAAAGAAGTGCTTTCTATGTCTAAGCTTAAAAAGAACTTGTTAGCCGAAGGCTACAAAGTAGAAGAATTAACTTTGGGCAAAAGCGTAGACAAAGTTCCGGCTGATGTATCTAATTTGGTTATTGTTGCTCCTAAAGTAGCTTTGCTGGATAACGAAAAGAAAGCCTTAGAAAACTGGCTTAAAAATGGTGGCAATATCTTTTTTGCCATGGAAATGGATACTCCCAAAGCTTACGATTGGCTTTTAAATACCTATGGCGTAACTTCTGAAGACCTTTTGCTTATCGATCCAAAAATGGCTCAAATGGGAGCCGATGTGGAACCCATTTTTGTAATGAGCAACGTTTTCGATTTTAATAGTCCCATTACCAAAGGAATGCGTTTGCCTTGTATCTTCAAGACTGTGCGGCCGATGGAGAAGAGCAAAAAGGCCAATCCTACTTTGGAATGCACCTCTTTAGTTAAGAGCGACGTTACCGCTTTGGCTTGTGATTTAGCCGAAATAAGTAAAGAAAAGGGCGGCAGAATTGTGCCTGCCCGTCAGGGTGAAGAAATTCCTATCATTCAGACTGTGGAACGTTCCGTAGACAAAACTAAAGCCGATTTAGCTAAAGAAGCTGCCGAAAATAATCCTCAGGCTGAAAAAGGTAAAGAATCAAAGACTAAAAAATGCCGTGCCATTTTTGCCGGCGACGCCGATTTCATGTCTAACGAATTGTTTGATGCCAGTCAGTTTACCAACAAAGATCTGGTTATGAATATGTTCGCTTGGCTCGGCGGCAGCAACGATACAGCAGCTATTCGCGCTAAAGATGAAAATAGTGAGCCTTTAATGCTTTCTAAGAAGACTTTCTGGACTCTGGCCTCTGTATTGTGCTTGCTGGTGCCAGGTTTTATTTTCTTCTACGGCTTGTCTGTTGTTAAGGGCAGAGAGAACTAAAGGTTGGAAATATAATGCGAAGCGTAATCACTATGCTCATAGTCGTCGTGCTTTTAGGCGGCTTTTGGTACTTCCATGATATACGCGGTTCTGAGCAAAAAAGGGAAGAGCAGCGCTTGACTGAGCGCGTTTTTCCCGAATTTGCCAGCCAAGACATTAAAGCCATGGTTTGGTCTGACGGTGCGGCTACTCCGGAGACCGTACGCCGTTTTGTACGTCAAAATTTAGGCTGGATCGTGGAAATAGGCGATAATAAATTCAGAGCCGATGGCGCCAAGTTAAACGGTTTGGCCGAAAGCGTTGCCGAATTGAGTCGCCAAGAAGTTATTTTGGAGAAGCCCGGCCAAGAGGCGCTGGCTCAGTTCGGTTTGGACAAGCCTAAGCATAGGTTAGTGGTAGAATATACCGACAAGAACGGTCAAAATGGCCAGGCTACCCTTTTCGTGGGCCAATCTTTAATTGATGATAGCGGCTCTTACGCTCGTTTAGAGGGCAAAGATACACCTGTGGTGTCTATTGTGGGCGGTTTTATTCCTACTTTTATGTCTATGCTGGACGAATTGCGTGAAAGAAACTTATTTGCCTTTTCGCCGGCTAAGATTCGCACCCTTCGCTACGAATCTTATGAAGGAGCTCAGCCAGGCTCATTTACTCTTAAGGTAAAGCGTGAACCTAAAGCCACTGATAAAGAGAGCAAATCCTCTTTCTTCGGTTGGGGAGAAGATAAAGCTAACAAAGCTGAAGGTCAAAACTCCCAAGACGGCTTTGAAAGCGAAATGAACAAAAATGATCAGGAAGCAGCCGACGCCAAATGGCATATTTCCGATCCTAAACTTGAAGGAGGTAAGGAAATTCGGGCTGATTTGCGCACTTGCAACGATTTCGTTTGGTCTTTGCAAGGCTTGCAAGTTAACAAATTCCTTTATCCTGACGACACTACTCCCATTCAAGCTAAATCACGTTTGACTGTGGAAGTTGAAGGGATAAAAGAGCCGTTTGTCTTTATTTTCGGTCAGCCGGTACGCGGTCAATCCGGATTGTTTTATGCTTCGCGTAACCAACCTGACGAGCGTTTTTGGCTTGATTGTAAAAGTTTAGAAGAGGGACTTAAGCTTTTAACTGGAAAGCGCAGCCTCGATTTTATAGATCGTCATGTTGTAGATGTGTCTTTAGATGAAGTGCAACGCTTTGAAGTAAGCGTAGCCTCCAAGCGCAGCGAAGGTCCTTATAAGGTAACGGCCGAGCGTTCTAAGAGCGGTTGGAATATTAGCCTTCCTAGCCCTACAGTTGAAGATAAAGCCAAACAGTTGGAAATTGCCGATAATTTGCTTTATAACTTGGTAGATTTGCAATGGGAAAGTAAGCTTGATAAAGCTGCAACGGCGGCTAAGCAGGATCCGATAGCTTCTTTCAAGCTTTATGCTGGAGAAAAGGACAAAGTTACAGCCGAAGTGCAAATTTTCCAAAATGACAAAAAAGAATTTTGGTTGCGTTTGTCTGACGGTTCAGAAGTTCGCTTAGCCAAAGATCCTCGCTACGCTTGGATAAAAGCTTGTGAAGATTTGTCCGAAAGTAAGGCAAAATCTGCTTCAGAAGATAAAAAAACGACCAAATAGATTGTAGTGGAGTCAGCTCTGGTATGGAGAGACAGGAACAGTTTGAACAGACTTTAAGCGATTGGCCGCGCTTGGGTAGCGAAAGGCGCATTGAGCTATTTCGCGCCTTGCCTTTAGGTGAAGCCGAAGATTTGCTTGATTGTATGAATGTCAACGATCAGGCTGATTTGCTTAAATCTATGAGTTTACCTGAAAGACGTTCTTGGCTGCGTTATTTGGATTTAGATGACATAGCCGACATTTTGTCTGAGCTTCCCGAAGAGGAAGTGAACGAATGGTTGGAACTGTTGGATACCAGAGCTCGCGATAAAGTTAGTGCACTGTTGGCTTATGCTGAAGATGATGCCGGCGGTTTGATGAACCCTCGCTTTGCCAGAGTTCGCTCTACTATGACCGTAGAGTCGGCTATTAACTACCTGCACATACAAGCGCAAGAATGTATCTCTCTAGAACATGTTTATGTTCTGGATAGTGAACAACGTTTAATAGGTGAAGTTGGTATCAACGCCCTTTTGGCTGCCAATTCAGACGATATGGTTGTCGATTTGGCAGATAAAGACGTAGTCACTTGTCCGGAGGATATGGACCAAGAAGAAGTTAGTACGCTGTTCGCTCGTTACGGTCTGACCGCTATGCCGGTAGTCGATAGCAGAGGCTGTATGAAAGGTCTCATTACAGCTGACGATGTGGTTGATGTTATTCGTGAAGAGGGTACAGAAGACGCTCAAAAATACGGCGGTATGGAAGCTCTTGACGAATCTTATTTGCGTACCAGCTTTAGAGAACTTATTCAAAAGCGAGCTGGTTGGTTGATTTTGCTATTGATAGGTGAAATGCTGACCGCTTCCGCCATGGCTCGGTACGAAAAACAACTGGATGCCGTCTGGTATTTAGCTGTTTTCGTGCCTCTGATTATTTCTAGCGGAGGCAACTCCGGATCTCAAGCGTCCACGCTTATGGTGCGAGCTATGGCTATGGGCGAAGTGAAGATGCGCGACTGGTTCCAAGTTTTGGTTAGAGAAGTCAGTGCTGGTGTGGTAATTGGCATTATGTTGGGCATCGTCGGTATGATCCGTGTGCTTTTATGGTCTTACCTATATCCTGGCATTTATGGCGATCAGCCGTTTAGGCTGGGACTTACCGTAGCCTGTTCACTTTTGGGAGTCGTAATCTTGGGATGTTTGGCCGGATCGATGCTGCCCTTTGTTTTACGGTTGTGCAAACTTGACCCAGCAAGCGCTTCAGCTCCTTTTGTGGCTACTATAGTTGATGTTACCGGACTGGTCGTTTACTTTACCGTAGCCGGATTACTAATCGTTATGCCTTAAGATCAACTTATTCTTAAAAAGAAAGCCGCCTCTGGGTAGACATATACCGAAAGGCGGCTTTATTTTTGAGGATAACGATGAAGGCAAAATTCCCATTTTTGTAGGTTTTTTTTTACATATGTCGAACTGCAGTTCCGTTTTCACTTTTTGCTTATTTCTTGGCTTAAATGCAACGCTCCGATCGAGTGGGCATTTTATTGCGAGAGCAAGGCGCTGTCTGTTGCTTCGGTTTTAGTAAAAATGCGGTGCGTAAAAACCGCTGCTTTGAAAAAAGAAAACGAAGCTCGCGGCAACTTCTCGCTTGTGGCCTCTACATATATCGATGGCTTCCTGGTGAGCCCAGAAGATACTGACGTTTTATAACTGTTAAGTTTCTTGCAAATCACCTGCTTTAGGCATGGGGGGAGCTGTAAAACTTTTAAATAAAAATATCGGAGTCTTCCAGTGGATAACAAAGATAATAATAGCAAGAAATTACTTCTCATAGATGGCAACGGATTGGCTTATAGGGCTTTTTATGCTCTGCCTGCCCGCAAATCGGCGCTGGGGTTTCCGTTTAACGCCATTTTAGGTTTTGTCAATCTGGTTATTAACACTATTATCTCCGAGCACCCTACTCATGTGGCGGTAGCTTTCGATCATGGTGCCTTGGTCGATACTTTGATGAAGTTCCAAACTTACAATGTGCAGCGTGAAGAAATGTTGGACGATTTAGAACTTCAGTTGCCCATTATTGAAGACTTTGTTCACATTTGCGGTATTAAAGCTTATCGCATGCCAGGATTTGAAGCTGATGATTGTATCGGTACTTTGGCAGCAAAAGCCAACTGTGAGGGGTTTGATACTTTAATCATTTCCGGCGATTTGGGACTTATGCAATTAGTTTCGCCCAAAATTAAAGTTATGACTATGCGCCGCGGCATAGTCGATACGGTAATTTTTGACGAAGATATGGTTGTAAAAAAATACGGCTTGCGTCCCAGTCAATTGGCTGATTTGCGTGCTTTAGCTGGTGATTCCAGTCAAAATATCGGTGGTGTCCCCGGTATAGGAGAAGTCACTGCTCGCCGTTTGCTTTCTCAATACAACAGTTTGACCGAGCTTTTTGACTCTTTGGAACAATTGCCGGCTAAATGGCGCAACCCTCTTTCCGAAAATCGTGACGATGCTTTTGAATATTTGTCTCGCTCCACTATCCGCTGCGATTTGCCTCTGGAAATAAATTGGGATGAGTGCTTATTTAAAGGCTTCCCGGTTCAAATGACCAAGCGTATATTTGAGCAAATCAACTTGGGCGGAGCCGAAGCTTTCTTGCGCACTATGGGTAAAGATGTAGCTGAAGAGGCTCCTTGCGCTATTCCTGAAGAGGCGCTTTATGGACAAACTGCTTTAGAAGCTTTGGAAAAAGTTAGCCAGTCTGATAAAGATGTGGCTTTGGTTTGGTTCCGTGATGAAGAGAATAATGATTGGGGCTTATCTATTTGTTTAAAAGAAGAGCAGCCTTTTTATCTCGATCTTTCCAGTTGGCATATTGAAGTTGATGCCGAAATGCAAGCTCCTAGCCAAGAAGCTATTTGGCAAATTCTCAAACCTGTCTTTAGCGACGAAAAAAGGGTCAAATACGTTGTTGGTGTTCATGAAATTATGAAAAATGGCGCGGAAATGAATAATGTCCGCGATGTTTTGCTTTTCTCAGCCCTTTTGGACATCAATGTTTGGGAACATTCTATAGAGGCTATTTGTGCTCGCTACGGGTTCGCTATTTATGATCGTAACCTTATTTTGGGCTTGAATCACGAATCTTTCGCTTCCATTCCTTTGCGTGGTCGCATTTGTTGGAGCGCCCGTGTGGCTGATGTTCTTATCGATTTGGGCGAATGTATGTATGCCGAAATTGAAAAGAGGAAACTGGACGCTCTTTATCGTGATGTAGAAATTCCTTTGGCCAAATTGGGCTGGAATCTTAACAATTTAGGTGTCGATTGTGATAAAGAACTTACCCAAAAAATAATAGATCTTATCGATGGTAAATTGGAAGAAATTAAAGCCGATTTCTTTGCCGAAGCTGAGGTCGAAGAATTTGACTTAGATTCTGAAGAAGCGCTCAGTCACTATTTGTTTAATCACTTAGCACTTTTAGTACCAACCCGCCCCAAAAACGGATCTATTCTCAATGCTGAGATGCTTAAATCTTTGCAAGAGCAAAATCCTATTGTGGAAAAAATTCGTTGCTACTGTGAGTTGTCTGAATTTAAGCGCACTTTTGTGCAAAAATTTATGGTCGAAGGCAAAACCAACGTCAAAGTCGACGGTCATCTCTTTAATTTAGCTTTAGTAAGCGAGCGTCGCTTGCAAATTTTGGGGCGCGTTTCCACTCGCGGCCTGACCGAATTGCTGGAGCATATGATGGCTGTAATTGATAATTTAGCTTGTGCTTCCGTGCGTCGTCCTTTGGCCAAAGCCATGGACGATTTCCTCCGTCCCAAAGGGGCTTCACGTTTGATCTATATTCGTTTCCCCGCTATGTGCTTGCGCTTTTTAGCTTATATTGCCAAGGATAAAGTGTTGGCCGAAGCGTTGGACAGCGGTCGTGATGTAGAGATGGAACTTTTGAAGAAAGTCTTCGGTGAAGATCTCGACAAGATTATTTCTGTGCGCTATTTATTCGTCAATATGTTACTTTTCTATTTCTGCCCCGCTTGGTTAGCTCGCCGTTTGAGCCTTGAAGGTGAAGAAGGCTTGCAAAAGGCTAAGGCCTATCTTGACAAGTTTGAGCGCATCTTAGGAGAAGATTATCCTGTAAGTTGGGATTTTATTTTGCGCAGCCAGTCCAGAGCTACGGCTATGGAAGAAATTAGTACTTTGGCCGGTCGCAGTTGTCGCTTTGTGGAAGCGGGTAGCCGCAATTACAGCATCCGCGAAAACGGAGAGCGTTTCGCTAGGGCGTTCCCTGTCGAAGGCGGTTGCGCCGATATTATGCGTTTGGCCTTAGTCAAGATTCTTGAAACCTTCGGCACGGAAGTTTCTGCTGGATCGTGCAAAAATATGATCATTGTGCATGCGCCCAAAGGCAAAGAGTCTGATATAGCCGAACGCTGTCGCCAGCTTTGTCTGGAAGCTGCTGCCGAAGTTCCTCTTAAGGTCGAGTATCGTATCCACTAAAGTGATTAAGCTCGACAGTGGAATAATATGCAAGGCTGAAATTTCTTTTTCTGCAGCCTTGCGTTTGGCAAAAGTTTTTTTTCTTGAGAAAACTTTTGAAGGAGTAATGAAAAAACAGCAGAACTTTAGGGCATCATAAGCTTGAAACAGACTGCCCAAGATCGCGTTTTTTTGAGGCGATATATGGCGGTCGTAGGGCAGAGTAACTCCGCAACTGCGGAAGGTTACGAGCACCTTAAAAAATGGGTGCTGGCATGAATAGGGGATTGTTCACCCCCGAATATACGCCTGTGGACATAATGGAGTTGACGCTTTCCTTCCGATTCTTTAGGAGAATGGAAGCGTGGCCGGCGTGGATGAATCAGGAATTTCACCGAAAGATCTTTTAAGATTTTGCGGTCAGAGTGAACGGTTATTAAAGGGAGCTAATACGACAATATGGACGACAATACTCAACCTACCACTTCAGCCGAAGAGAACTGCCAGGATATGGCCCAGGCTCTGGAAGAATACGAGAAGAACGTAAAGCCTATCTCCAAGGATGATTTCCTTGAGGGCAAAGTCATCAGCGTCAGCGATGATGGTGTTTATGTTGACGTAGGTTACAAGACCGACGGTTTCATCCCCGCCAACCAGGTATCCAATGCGCCTGACGTATCCCCCAAGGATGTAGTCAAGGTTGGAGACAAAATCAACGTTGTAGTACAAAAAGTTGATGAGTCCGAAGGTACCCTGACCCTTTCCAAGCGCCGCGCCGATAACGAAAAGGCCTGGAGAGACATCTTGGAGGCTATGGAAGAGGGTAAAACTATCACTGCTACTTGCACCGAGCAGGTTAAAGGCGGCTTGATTGTAGACGTAGGTATCCGTGGTTTCGTGCCCGCTTCCCACGCCGACATTCGTCCCGTCCGCGATCTTTCCGAGTTCATCGGTGAAGAACTCAACTTGAAGGTTCTCGAAGTTGACAAGAGCCGCCGCAAGGTTGTGCTCTCTCGCAAGAAAGCCGAAGAAGAACTTCGTCGCAAGAGCAAAGAAGACACCTTGAAGAAGCTCACCGAGGGCAGCATTGTCAGCGGTACTGTAGCTCGTCTCACCCCCTTTGGCGCTTTCGTAAACTTGGGTGGAGTAGATGGTCTCGTTCACATCTCCGAGCTTTCCTGGAGCCGCATTAAGCAGCCTTCTGACGTGGTACAACCCGGTCAGCAAGTCGACGTTCTCATTTTGAAGGTCGATCCCGAGCTCAACCGCATTTCTTTATCCTTGCGTCAAGCTGCCCCCGATCCTTGGTTAATGGCTTGCGACAAGCACAAAGTAGGCGATGTAGTTAAGGGCCGTATCACTCGTTTGGCCAGCAAGTACGCCTTCATGGAAGTTATGCCTGGTGTAGAGGGCCTCATCCCCGTCAGCGAAATGGATCGCTCTCATGTGAATCGTCCTTCCGACATTCTTAAGCCTGACCAGGAAGTCCAGGCCGAGATTATCGACCTCGATCGCGAGAAGCGCCGCATGACCTTGTCTCTCAAGCGTCTTCAGCAGCCTGCCGCTCGTTCCAACGAGAACAACAGCGGTCGTCGTGTCTCTCACGATGAGCGTGGCAGCGGCAACAGCATTGGCGAGATCTTAGCCTCTAAGATGGGCAAAGATAAGCTTAACAACATCACCAAAAACGAAGAGGCCTAGTACCTATTCGTGCGGAGTCCCGCTCCGCTGAAAAGTGAGAAATCCCCGACCTTAGCAGGTGTAGCTTGTAGCTTTACCTAATCGAGGCGGGGATTTTTTTTGGAAAGATTTTGCATTTTTGAGGCATTATGACATCAACTATGGAAGCGAAAAAAAGTGTAGTTTGGGGACTTACTGGCGGAATTGCTTGCGGAAAGTCTACTGTTGCCGCGTTGTTGCAACAGTTGGGAGCTAGTGTTATCGATTGCGATTTGGTGAGTAGAGAACTTGTTCAACCTGGCACTCCGCTTTTGGCAAAAATAGCTGAGCTTTTTGGTAATAATGTTTTGGATAAGCAAGGGGCTTTACGTCGCTCTTATTTAGGAAAAATTGTCTTTCACGATCCTGATAAATTACAAGCTTTAAATGAATTAATTCACCCGGCAATTTGGAAGCGTACTTTTGCTTTGGTTGCTCAAGCTCGCTTAGAAGTTCCTTTAGTTTTTATTATGGCTCCTTTACTTTTTGAACATGGAGCTGAGGCGGCTTGTGATGGCGTTTTGGTTGTTGATATCAATGAGAAAAAACAGTTGGAGCGACTTATGAGTCGTGATAAATTGACTAAGTTTGAAGCTAGAGAGCGCATAAGCTCGCAAATGAGTTTGGCGGCCAAAGCTGAAAGGGCCACCATTTTGATAGACAACAACGGCACTTTAAAAGAACTGCGTCGTCAAGTTGAGCAAATTTGGCTGGAAAGGTTCGCACCTATATATGGACTTTGAGATAAAGGCAAAGTCTGAGAGTGAAAAGAAAAGCAACATTTGCTCTTTCCCCTCTATTTTGGTCAGACTTTTGCTACTTTTTTTAGTGATTTTTCTAGTTTTATATGCCAACTGGCCTGGCATTGAACACTATTGGTATCCATTGAAATATGAGAGCACAGTAATCGCTGCAGGGCGTGAGGCCGGAATCAGTCCTTCGTTAGTCGCCGGGGTCATTTTGGCTGAAAGTGGTTTTAATCCGGAAGCTCAATCTGAAGTTGGAGCTTTGGGGTTGATGCAACTTATGCCGGATACGGCTCTTTGGATAGCGGAGTCTCACCAAATAGAAATTGCTCGGGAAGATAAGCGCCGTTTGCAAGAGCCTGAACTTAATATCTATCTGGGAGCTTACTATCTGGCTTGGCTTTTGCAACGTTTTGACAATAAAAGTGTTGAAGCTTTAGCCGCTTATAATGCCGGTCAGCATGAAGTTGATTCGTGGATAGAAGAATATGGAGGGCCGCTGACAATAGAAGAAATACCGGTACCTGAAACAAGATTTTTTGTAAAAAAGGTCTTGAATAATGCGGAGAAATATAGCAAACTTTATCCACAGTTGGTTCGTAACTAACCTTTTCCTATTTACAGAGTAGAAAAAAAATGGCTAAAAAGAACAAAAATCAACAAAAAACAGAATCTGGCGTAAAAATTATTGCCGTTAATAGGCAAGCTAGACATGAATATATTTTTGAAGAATTTTTCGAAGCTGGCATTGCTTTGCAAGGAACAGAAGTCAAGTCTTTGCGTGAAGGACGGCTCAGTTTGGTCGATGCTTATGCTGTCGTGGATGATTTTAATCAAGTTTGGTTAAAAGGTCTGAATATTAGCAAATGGCATTATGCCAGCACCTTTAATCATGAACCTATGCGAGCTCGTCGTCTTTTACTTAATAAGAGCGAAATTAGACGCTTAAAAGCTCGTACTCATGAAAAGGGTCTGACGATTATTCCTACCAAGTTATACTTTAAGAAAAATTACATAAAAGTAGAAATTGCTTTGTCGCGTGGTAAGAAGCTTTACGATAAACGTGAAGCTGAGGCTGCGAAAACTGCCAAACGTGACATTGAGCGAGCTATTGCCGAACGCAGATAAACCACATATCAGAGGGAAAAAAAGCCTTCAGCCTAGAATATTTAGGCGGGCTTTTTTTTTGTCTTAAAAATGCAAGGGAGAGTGCTATGGTGAGCAGCGGGCCTGAGAACTCAAAGTTGATTATTCCTGAAGGAATGATGCGGGATGATAATCCTGTATCATCCGCTTTGTCGGCTAGTTTGCAATGTTTGGATAAAAGCCTGACTCCGGACAATGAAGGTCATATAAATTATGTGCCTGCCGCTTGGCATTTTCGTGAAGTTATAGATTTTATCAGTATATTTATGGCTGCGTCTTCAGTAGCTCCGCTCTCTCCTTCCGAAGCTCCTTTGCCTGGTTGGAGGCGCAGTTTGTGGCGCGTCGATTTTGCTGAAGCTGCTTGCGGTCTGTTAAGCTGGGCCGTCTCTTATTTACCTAAACGCAGCCGCCAAAATCCACTTGTCGAAGCTATACTGAAATTCTTATATATAAATCCCGGTCGTAATGCAGGGGGAGAAACTCAAGAATATACTGCTTTGCTCGGTTTGGGAGCCAACACTAATTTTTCGCAAGTCCCTTGGAGTATTTGGCGTGAGCGATTCTTCTCTAGGCGCAACTTAAACGATATTGCCTCAATGGCTCCCGCTATTGTAAATTACTTGCCTCACCTCAACGCTATTTTGCCTGCGTTTGCCGAATTTATAAATCGTTGGCGTTTTGAAGTTGAGGAGCGCAAAGGTTCTTGTGGCAGACTTTTTCTCAATACCGAAAGCAGTCGTGATGAGTTACCTCCTTTTATCGTTTTCGAAAGATGTTCTGTTTGCCATTCCGACAGACCGTCTATGCATGTGCTGGTCTCTCCTTGTTTAGGCAAGCGCTTTTTGTATCGGGAAGTAACTACCGGTCATTTAACTACTATAGAAGTTGATCCTATATTCCGTCGTCGTTTCTTTACTAACGCTTTAAGTAAAGATCGCAACTCTCTAACCAGTTTGTCTACAGTTCCCGAACCGGAAAATGATGTTGCCCCTTTGGTCACCGAAAGCATTGAAGAGTTGCGCAATAAGTTGCGCACTTTGTTGGGGCCAGATGTTATGGAACATTATCACATTCCGCTTTTGGCTGCTATAGGCGAAGCCGGTGAGGCTGTTCCTATCGAATTGTTGCGTTTTCCCGGCTTTGGTATACGCGATGGAGAAGCTACAGCCTATCGCTTGAATGGCTTAGTCGCTTTCGGGGAAGACGAAGGCGTAGAATTGCGTTCTCCACTGGTATTGGAAATATGCCGTGATATGTTCCCTATGGCTGGTACTTTAGCCAATCGTCAGTTGGCTATGTGGGCTGAATCGGCTTTGCAAACTGAAGAGAGTTTCACTCCGGCCACAGTCTTAGCGGTGCGCCATCTTTCCGACTGGGCTATGCAAAGTCAGGATACGCAGTTGATTCAGCGTATGGTATCCGATAGTAGCTTCATGCCTGCAGTAGAAACTTGGCTCAAAGAGATGACATCCAGCGGTAGCTCTGAAGATCGCAAAACCGCTCTCGAAGTCAGTAAAAAACTTATTCAGTTCTTTGTTTCTTCCGGGGTAGCCTCGGTGGGCTCTCGGGTTGTAGAGCTGTGTATGTTCTGTTGCAGTGTCTACAGAGGTATGCTCGACTATGATAAAGCTAAACAAGAACTGGATAGAGCTTTTGAGTTTGTCTCTTCTAACGATCGCAATAGAGTCGTTAAAGCTAAGGTTCTTAGTGAGAGAGCTCGCATCTATTTAGAACTTGAATTGCCTCGCCAAGCGGCCGAAGATGCAGCCATGGCTTTCGATATTTGGAGCAAAATGGCCGATCTGGGGGACGTAAATGCTCTGAACAATTTGGCTTCTGTCGCTTGCTTGCGCGCCGAAGCTCAATTAGCTTTGGGACAGCGCTCGCAAGCTGTTGCCGCTTTGCAAAAAGTTGTCGAACGTAAAGCTAATCCCCGCACTCCTGAGGCCAGCATGGCTTGGGTACAGCTGAATTTGCAATTGGGCGAATTGTTAGCTGAGCAAAATGCTTCCAATCGTCAGGCCCGTTTGCGTTTTGAAGAAGTATTGCGCTTCTCTAAAGATTTGCCTGAGACTGGCAAAGTAATAGAAGCGCGCGCTAAGGCGTTGCTTGGTTTAGTTAACGAAAAAGATTCAGAAGTTGCTATAGCCAACTTGCGCCAATCACAAGTATATTTCGAAAAGCTAATCAAAGAACAAGGGCGTTCAGAACTGGCTCATCTTCATGCCGATGTCATTTATCAGATCGCTTTCTTGTCGGAAAAGAGCAATCGTCTGGATGAGTGCTTGCAATATACCGAGCAAGCGATTGGCATTTTCGAGCAATTTGAAAGTAAAAATAGCAATTTCTCCAACCGGGCTTCTCTGGCTAAACTTTGGCTTTTGCGTTCCCGTATAGAAGAATTGAGCGGCCGCTATCTTGAAGCCGAAAATTTTATTGCTAAGTCGTTAGATTATTATAAAGGGCTTATTGAGGATAGCCAAGTGCGCTATATCTCAGATTATGCAAAGGTCTTAGCCAAGCGTGGTTCTTTGAGAGTTATGCGTGGCGCTTACGAAGAAGCCAAAGAAGATCTGGAAGATTCTATCGAAAGATGGCCTGGCGCTCATGATTTAAAAAATGCCAAAGCTCCTTTGGCTAGAGTTTTTCTCAATTTAGGCGTAGCTTACGCCAATTTAAACAATGTACTTGCTGCTTTAGCTCAGTTTGAAAAAGGATTAGTTATATCCGAAAACCGCAACGACAGAGCTACCTATTTACAAGTTCTTTCCGAGCGTGTTTGGGTACTGTTCTATGATGGACAGTTTAAAAAAGCCGAGGACGATTTTACTGCTATCTTTTCCGGTCAGCGCGGCGAAGCTTCCCACAAAAATTTGATGGGAAGGGCTGCTTCTTGTTTATATCAATACAAGTATCCCGAAGCTCTGGCTGATTTCTCCAAAGCTTTAGCTAATCCGGATGATAATAGGGAAGATACCTGGGCTTTGTTAGGAGCTGGATTTGCATGCTTGGGCCTCAAAGATGTTAACAGAGCTCGTTTCCATTTTAATAAAATAGCAGCTATTCTAGCTAATCCCGCTTCTTTGCCTTTTGAAGAGGGCGTTGTTGCCGTTATGGCTCACTTCGGTTTAGCCAAGGCTTTCGCTTTGGAAAATAATCAAGAAGAGGCCGCACAAGAAAATATTATCGGCTGCACTATGTGGGCTGAAAGTGCCGGACGCCTGTCCGACTATGGCAGTGAAGATGCTATTTACAAAGTCTTTTCGGTATTTTACGCTTTTGTGCCTCAAGTTCTCTTTGAGAGCACTGTGACTTTGCGTGGTCACAATGTTGCTGAAATTGCCATTCCTCCTTTACGGGCTGTGCGTAATATCGGCGTCAATCCAATTATTTACAGATTAAACCCACTTTTAAATTTTGAAGCCGGAGTAGAGCTGGTGAAAGCTTATACCTCATTAAATATGGGCTCTGAAGTTGTCTCTTTGACTCAAGAGCTTATTGAGGAAGCTTCCGATAGCGAAAGTGGTTTAGACGGAAATAGGAAGCCTTCAAAAGCCCAAATCGCTTGGTTGTGCTTGAATTTAGTACGTTTGATTACTTCTTGTAGCGCTCAGCCTGATGGCAGTTACCTTACTCCCGAATATTGCTCTAAACAAGAGCTTTATAATTACTTAGAAAAAGCCGGAACAATATACGAAGCATTGTCAAAGCAAGGCTTGAGTTTGCAAGATCGTAACGATTATGCCGAGCTCATGTTTTCCAAAGGTTTGCTGGATAAGGCTGATGGTAAGATTGACAGTGCCGAAGAAGCCTTCAAAAAAGCCAATCGTCTTTATTCTGATTTACGTAGTTTAACCGATGGCAAAGGTTGTGAGCTGGAACTTAGTTCAGTTTTAATGAACTTGGTGGAATTGGCTGAAAGCAGCGGTGACGAAGACAATACCGTTTTCCTTTTGGACGAAATGCTTTCGACTTTAGGTAGTGGCGTCAGCTTACCAGATAAAGACAGCACATTGCGCAAGACTTTTATCAAGAACTTTGCGGCCTTTATCAGTCGTTCATTTGCCAATTCTGTGGGCATACAGGATCTGTTAGGCGACCTTATCATTTTGCCTTTTTTTTGGAATGGCGCCGATATAGAAAGCTTTGAAAACGCTTTAGAAAATCGCCTACGTGACCGTATGCGTCGTAATTATATTCCTGTTTTCCGTACGATTATCAAAAATTGGTCAAGTCGCAGTCGAGATAAACAGACGCGCTATGGTGAAAAACTTCTGGATTTATGGCTTAATCAGGGGTTAATGGACAGCGCTGCCGGTATTCGCGACGGCCTGTACCTTTTGGAACAATTAGTCAGTTTAGGGGAAGAATGTTTAGATATTGCCGATTGGGCTGACAATTTCGCTGTGCGAGCTCAGGAGGGCTTAGCTAGGTTCTATGCCAGTGAAGGCAACAATCGCTTTGCCATAGAGTTGCTGGAAAAGGCTATGCATCTAATTGGCCACGGAGCTTCTTTTGAAGTAAAAACTAGCTTAGAAGTGGACCTTGGCATTAAGAGAGCCGAACTTCTAATAAAAACCGGCATGTATGAAGAAGCTAAACAAACTTTAGATGCTGCCGAGTTGACCTTACAAAAATTGAAAGATGGCAACAGCGCCTTTAAAGAAAAAATTGATCATATCCGTATCGATCTTTTCTTGCGTGGTGAGCTTACTCCCAAAGCTGGCAATAAAGACAACAGTGGCGATAAAGAAGTTGCCGAAGGAGAGTTTGATGAAGAATCACCTTTGGCTAAATTGGTCAAGCAAGAGAGTAGTGCCAACAAAACTAAGCAACGCAGTCTGGCGGGTGGTTTTATAAGTGCTGTCAGTGGTCGTTTGCTGGGCCGGAAAAATAACCAATCCAAAGAATCACCTTTGGATAGTTTAGTTGAGAAAAAAGAAAAATCTACCAAAGAAGAGCTTGCTTCCACCTCTTCGGTGCAAGTTGATACTAGGGCCACTGATACAAACTCTGAAGTATTGAATGGAACTGTCTCTTCAGCTAGTTCTGGGAGTGTTTCTTTATCAGAAAAACATGCAAAAGACGAGATTGTAGCTCGTCCCGTCCATGTCGATTTAAATAGAGCTTCGCGAGCTTCTTCTATAGGCGTATCCGAAGTTGATGAATTAGACAGTTTGGACGCTGCCGATTCCATGACTGAGTTTACTGCTTCGTATGCCAGTTCAGGTTCAGGCCGTTCAATTCCCGACAACTTAGGCCAAGTTACTTCCTCTACAGCAGCTGAAGCTACCGCTACTGAGTCTGATTCTTCGCGGCGTGTTATTCCTGAAGATATTGGCCAGGAAGTTAGAGCTCAATCAACTGAATCTGCGATTGCTTCTGCTATTGTCGAGTCTGGAACTATAAATACTGAGGAAAATACCTCTCCAGTTCATGGGCAAGCTCCTTCCAGTATGGCTATTTTTGAAGCTAGCGTGGCTCCGCAGGCTCCAGCAGCCGAGACGCCTGCAATTGAAAATACCGCCCATTTGTCGCTTGCTTCCTCACAGAGCGAAAGTATAAGTTCTGTTATTTCTGAGTCTACAGATGAAACTGCGGCAATTGTATCTTCGCCCATTAGCGTGGAACCTGCTGTGGCTACAACTGTGCCTATTACAAATAGTAATGAAGCTAGTGCTCCTGGTATCTCATCCGAGTCTGTGTCGGTTGAAAATGCTCCTGCTGATAGTGCTGCGCCGACTGATGTCGCTCCAACTACACATGTGCGTGTATCTGCTAAAGAAGCTCTCAAGAGACAGATCTTAGCTCAAATGCGTTCCGGAACTAACTTACCCAAGTCTACAAATTCGCGTGTAGAGAAAGCGGAGATCGTTACTGAGCAGTATAAGAATACTGACAATCTCTCTGCTAAAGAAGCTCCTTCGGCTCCTCAAGCTTCTAAGGCTTCTAAAGAGGGCGTTACTGATATGGAGCGTATTTCCGCCAGGCTTAATTCAAAGCTGGCCCGCAAAGCTAATGTTTCTTTGGCCTCTACCGAAATATCTCGCAATAAGGCCAAAACCGCTTCGTCTGCTTCTTTAGGAGTACACCGTGACGATACAGAAGAAGAAAAAGAAAAGCAAAGCGGCTCTCTTCCTGCTTCTGAGTCTCGTCGCATATCTTTAAAAGGTGCTGTTTCTGAAGAACAGTTGGAAGCTTTGGCCAAAAAGGCTGCTTCCTTGCCCCCTGAGCCGCCGCCCAAAGTCATACCTAAAAAGCAAATTACCGTACCTGATTCTTTAAAAGATCGTATGGAAAAGGCTCGCTTGCGCAAAGAGCGTCAAGAGGCTCGTCAGGCCCGTCTTAGTGGCGGCTCGGCAGGCGAAGCCGAACCTACTACAACGACAGTATCTGAGTCGGCAGCTTTGGATGCTGATTACGAAGTGGCAGCTCCTTCCGTAGTCGCAGAAAATTCTGCAGACTTAGAAAATATCGCTTCTCAAATTACAGCTCAACCTGTTGTTGAGCAGCCTGTGCAACCTGTAACAACTTTGCGCAGCGCTGTTGTGCGTGATCGTTCGTCTGAGCGCTCTTCTCTCTTTAGCAGAGTTACTTCCGCAGCGCACGTAGCCGCTGCAGATAGCGCTGCTGCAACTGAACAAGCTGCGGCTGCCGAACCTATTGCCGAAGTTGTGCAAGTTGCGGTAGAGGAGCATAATCCTAATGTAGAGTCTAACCAACCAGGCGCAGCAGAATTAAAGCCAACCTCTGAGCCTATAACCGCCGAGCCTTCCGCTGTTGTGGCTGAACCGGTGCCAGAAGTTTCTCAAGCTGTTAGCTCAGATGAACAAAAGCGAGCCGCTCGCGCTTCTCTCAAACAAGCGCTTTTGGCCAGCCGTCGAGCATCCAAAAAGCACACTTCGGCTGCCGCACCGGCTGTTGAACCTGCGCCTATTGCCGAAGCTACGGCTACAGATGTAGCTGCTGCGTCTGCCCATGAACCTGCGCCTGCTGCCGAAGCTCCCGCCTATGATGCGGCTGCTGCGCCTGCTTACGAGCCTGCGCCCGCTGCCGAAGTTCCCGCCTATGATGCGGCTGCTGCGCCTGCTTACGATCTTGCGCCCGCTGCCGAAGCTCCCGCCTATGATGCGGCTGCTGCTGCGTCTGCTTACGAGCTTGCGCCTGCTGCCGAAGCTTCCTCCTATGATGCGGCTACTGCGCCTGCTTACGATCTTGCGTCCGCTGCCGAAGCTCCCGCCTATGATGCGGCTGCTGCGCCTGCTTACGAGCCTGCGCCTGCTGTCGAAGCTCCCGCCTATGATGCGGCTGCTGTACCAGTAGCTGAACCTGCACAAAATGTGCAATCACAGGAAAGCGAGGCTGTGTCTGTTAACAATTTGGCTATGTTGGCTTCCGAGCTTTTAGGTGTAAAACCTAAAGCAGCTCGCTCTTCTAGCTCTGGCATGCCGACTGTTAAAGCTGAGCCTTACGCTTCTACAGAAAATATCGATGCTGTTGCGCAGCCTAATCAGGCAAATTACTATACAGAATTTGCTCAGTCCGGCACAGCGGAAATTGGGTCAGCGTCTGAGCAAATGGTGGCTGCTGAGTCTTCTGCCACTGTGGCTGAACCAGCGCAGGAAATTCCTCAAACAGTCAACTCAGCTGAGCAAAAACGAGCCGCCCGTGCTTCTCTTAAGCAAGCACTTTTGGCCAGCCGCTTAGCAGCTAAAAAGCACAACTCGAGCGCTGCTCCGGCTATTGAGCCTGTGCCGGTTGCAGAAGCTCCCGCTTATGATGCAGTTGCTGAGCCTGCTTACGAGCCAGCGCCAGTTGCTGAAGCTCCCGCTTACGATGCTGCTGCGCCAGCCTACAGTACCGTTCCTGGTTTAGTCAGCGAGTTTGTGGCACCTTCACAAAATCAGGGAGCCAATATTTATGATCGCCAATCGGCCTTAAAAGAAGTCGACCATGGTTTTTCCTGTTTAGATGCTCGCGATTTTGACGGTGCTGAGAGATGCTTCAGAAATGTCCTGGGCGCGGTTAATTGTTTAACGGACAGTCGAGAACTTGGTGAAGTTATGGCTGCTTGTTTAGAAGGCATGAATTCGACTGGCTACGCTATGTCTGAAAACGGTCTGGAGCGTCGTGCCTGGCAAATCGCTAAGTATGCTTGCGAAATGAGCCGTGCCTATTTAGCTAGTCGCTACGATTCGGCAGCTTGGCCTTGGTGGGGAGATATGGAGCGTCAAGCCGGTGAACTGGGTGACAAATTGCAAGCTTACGATGAGGCTATCATCTATTTCCGCAAGGCCATAGAAATTTATCTGAAGCTTATCGATTTAGGAGTAGGTGAGGATTCGCGCGTAGATGCTCTCAATACTTTACTAAAACTTGGTCAGGTCTATGAGAAGATAAATCAGCTCGACGAAGCTATGCAAGTGTATAGCGACGCTATCGCTCAAGGTAATATCGTTCTTGGCAATGGTTATAACGAAAATATGACTATGGCTGAAGTGTATCGCCGTTTAGCAGAGCTTTGTATGATTTCCGGTTATTGTGAGGCTGCAGTTGATGATTTCGCTTGGGCTTTGGAATTTTATGCCAGAGATAGTGAAATTAGTAATGACCGTCATTACATGGAACAAGCTGCTGTCAGAGCTCGCTTGGCTGAAGCCTATCTTGTTGTGGGGCGTGAGGAAGAGGCTTACGGTTGCCGCAATGAGTTAATGAACTTGCTCGACTACTTTAATAAATATAGACGCGACCAGGAAGCTGCTGTTTTGATTAAATTGATTAACAATTTGGATGCAGTGGCTAGCCATTACCGGCAAGGTTAAACTAGCGTATTGACACCGTATTTGGAGTTTAAGAGACGGTGTCATTATTCATAAATAAAGAAAGCTTGGATTTATCAGTCCAAGCTTTCTTTATTTATATTGACCTTATTCAGCGTTCGTATTTTTTAGCGCTTGCGTTTACTCTTCTTGGTGGGAGCGGGAACTTCTTGAGGTTGCTCGGCTGCTGCTTGAGCAGGTCGGGAACTATGCAAAATGCCGGCTCTTAAAGTCAGAGTTGGCTGCTGCGGGAGAGCAGAAGCGCCGCCGCGCAGCAAGGGCATACGCTGCCTGGCTGTTGTAGCTGCTACTGGCTCTACCGGAACTTGTTGAACTGGAGCTTGCTGAACAGGATAGGCATCTGCTTCAACATGAGCTGTGTATTTTTCGCGAGCTGCTTGCTGAACGCTCACAGGTGGAACATAAGGAGCTTCTGTAGTTTCTACTTTTACTTCAGGTGGCACCTTAATGACGCAATTGTCTATGGTGGTAGAGTTGCCTCTAAATACTGAAGGAGGAGCAAACTGAGGCTCGCTCTGGTAACTGTTTTTGTATGAATACTTAGCCGCTTGGCCACCATTCTTTTTACTGCGCTTACCTTTGCCTTCGGTCATGTGCGGAGGACGCTTTGGCACATAGCTATTGGAATCAAAAGGTACAAAGTTAAAAGTGCGTCCACCCGCACTTATAACATTTTCAGCTTCCGCCTTAGCTTTAGCTTCGGCCTCAGCCTTTTCTTTGGCTTCAACTTCTGCTTTAGCTCTAGCTTCGGCCTCAGCCTTTTCTTTGGCTTCAGCTTCCGCCTTAGCTTTAGCTTCGGCCTCAGCCTTTTCTTTGGCTTCAGCTTCTGCTTTAGCTCTAGCTTCGGCCTCAGCCTTTTCTTTGGCTTCAGCTTCTGCTTTAGCTCTAGCCTCAGCTTCTGCTTTAGCTCTAGCTTCGGCCTCAGCCTTTTCTTTGGCTTCAGCTTCTGCTTTAGCTCTAGCCTCAGCTTCTGCTTTAGCTCTAGC
>CAKUBG010000024.1 GCA_934636825.1 uncultured bacterium
GGAGCACCGGCTGGACGCGGGGCGCCTGCTGGACGAGGAGCACCGGCTGGACGCGGGGCGCCTGCTGGACGAGGAGCGCCCGCTGGACGAGGAGCACCAGCCGGGCGAGGGGCACCGGCTGGACGTGGAGCACCGGCTGGACGTGGGGCGCCCGCTGGACGAGGAGCACCCTGTTGATGAGGAGTAGCTACAGGAGCTGGCGGCGCCTGTTGAGGAATAGGCGCAGGGGCTTGCTCGTAGTTGTAAGGCTGTTGCTCGCGGTAAGGAGCCTGTTCTGGCTGCTGATATGAAGGCTGTCCTGGATAGCTATTAGGCTGAGGCGGATAGGCCTCATGGCGCTGCTGAGGCTGATAGTCACCGTAATTTTGAGCTTCTCTGTCGGCAGGATAGCCTCCATATTCCTGGCGTGGTTGTTGAGGCTGATAAGGCTGCTGAGGCTGTTGCTGATACTGAGCGGATGGCTCTGAATACGGCTGATGAGGAGCGCTGCTGTCTCTCCAACTGCGCAAAGGAGAACGGTGGGGCTGGTTATCGTCTACTTCAAATTCGCGGAAAGGTTGTTGCGGCTGTTGGGCAGGCATATGATGCATGCTAGTCTGGCCTAAATCTGGGGCGCTGTTTTGCTTTTTGTTACTAGAAAGCACCATGGCCGTGCGTCCAATCATGATAATATCACGCTCATTAAGCACGGTGGGAATATCGCTGCGCACGATAATCTCGCGAGGCATGCCGTTGGACATACGTCTAATGCGTGTAGCTTGGCTACTGCTATCTGATTGTAATATGCCATAGGTGGCAGCTCTGTCTTGCCATACCAAAAGTGCTTGCTCGCTAGGAACTGAAGTGTCGTGTAACAACACACCGGCGCTGGTACGTGGGTCGGCTGGCCCTTGCAAGCGACCTATAACCAAAACTGGCTCGCGAAGAGGATAGTTCGTCCCTTTGTCAGGCCCTTGGATTACGGTCATAACGAACTTTTCGTCGTCTTGCATACCGGCATCCATCAAACCGGCCATACCAGCCATATTTTCTCTGTCTTGTCGGTTGTTGCTCTTGGAAGCGTAATTGTTCAGAGCGTCAAAGACCCCGGGTGATACGCCTTGACTTTGGGGAGTCTTTACGGCATCGCCCAATTTGCCGGTACGCGTTTCGGCAGGCTCCAGAATAAATCCCAACAATCCTAAATTTACTTTTTCGTTAAGATGAAGTGGATAACCGTCGACAGGTACGTCACCAACTACAGTGGGATTGGTGCGAGAGCGGTGTTGCAAAATATAGCACTGTCTTTCGTCATCCCATTGCAACAAAGCGTGAATTCTGGATACGGTAGGCTCAGAAAAGAGAATCCAGCCCGGGGAAACTTCGCTAGTTTCGACCGCTCTTCCTAAGGTTATTTCCGGCGAGTTGAGCAGGACAACCCTACCTTCGTCATTGCCTTCAACTACTCTAAGTTGTAGACCAGAACTCCAAGCCATTAAAGTTTCCCTCTCACATTAAGAAAAAATGCAGCGTACTTCAGCTTCGCTAGTCTTGGGGCTGGTTTGTACCGCACAACACAGGTCCGATAAGGCGAAACCGCATACTTCATTGAGTCAACTTCAACACCTGAAAAAAACACCCTGCCTAAGTGTATTTCGATCGACAAGGCAGGGCCGTCTTTGACTTTGTCTAAGTCGGCGAGTAGTGGGGAAGTGGGGCCGTCAAAATTGGAAGTTCAAGATAAAAAATAGCATAGGAAAGCAAATATGGCTGAAATTAAAGGAAATATTGTCGGATTAAAACCCAATCAGAAAAAAACTTTATTGCGTTTATTTCAAAAGAGAGTCGATCGAGAAAGCTTAATCAGCTGGGAATTGGGACGTTATCTTACCGAGATTTCTCTGGAAATAGGTAGACAAGTAGGTATCTTAATAGACCGCAAAGGCAACGTATTGCAAGTCTTTGTAGGCGATTCAAAGTCTATCATGATCTCCGAATTGGGCCGTTTTCGTGTTGGTAAATCACGTTTTCGTGGTGTTCGCTGGATCCATACACATTTAAACGACGAGCCTTTAAGTCAGGATGACTTGACCGACTTGGCTTTATTGCGCTTCGATGCTGTGGCCGCTTTGGAAACTTTGCCCAACGGCTTGCCAGGCAATATCTATGCGGCTTGGTTGCAACCCAACGACAAAGAACCTTGGCATGTAGAAGATCCTGTGCCGTTGGATTTATTTAAGTTAGATTTTTACGGTTTAATCAATGCCTTAGAGCAGGAGTATGCCCGCAAAATCGATTCGCGTTCTACCGGACAAGCTATGCGTAAGGCGATCTTGGTAGGCGTAACTACCAATAAACTTGACGATTTGCAACGTTCTATGACCGAATTAACTGAGTTGGCCGCTTCGGCTGACATTGAAGTAGTAGATGTAGTTACGCAAAAACGTCAGCGTTTAGATGCAAAGTTTGTTGTAGGTAGCGGCAAGCTAACCGACATAATGATTACCGCTATGCAAAAGGGAGCCGATTTAATTGTTTTTGAAGGAGAACTCAGCGGCTCACAAATGCGGGCTATTTCCGAATTGTGCGAACTGGAAGTAATCGATCGCACCCAATTAATTTTGGATATTTTTGCTCGCCGAGCTAGCAGCAAAGATGGTAAATTGCAAGTTGAATTAGCTCAAATGAAATACAGCTTGCCGCGTCTGGTATTAAAGGATGACTTTATGTCCCGTATTACCGGAGGTATCGGTGCCAAAGGCCCTGGTGAAACAAAAATAGAGGTTTTGCGCCGTCGAGTAAAGGATCGCATTGCCAAATTGGAGCGTGATCTCGATCAATTGTCTTGCCAGCGTCGCCGTCGTCGGACTAATCGTCAACAATCAGGCACGCCTATTATCAATCTGGTAGGCTACACCAATGCCGGCAAATCTACTATTTTGCGCACTTTAACCGGAGCAAAAATTTTAGTAGAAAATCGTCTTTTTGCCACTTTAGATCCTACTTCCAGAAAATTGCGTTTGCCATCTGGACGTAAAACAGTTCTGATTGATACGGTCGGTTTTATTCAAGATTTGCCGGAAGATTTGGCCAAAGCGTTTCGAGCCACTCTGGAAGAGCTTAGTGACGCTGATATTTTGCTTCACGTAGTTGATATATCTAATCCGGAATTTGCCAATCAAATTATGGCTGTACAGCAAATTTTGGAAGAATTGGCCCTGGATGACATTCCCCAACTGGTCGTTTTTAATAAAATAGACAAAACTGCTCCCGAAATTTTGGACAATGTACGCCAAGTTTGGACTGATGCAGTTTTTGTCAGCGCTTTGCAATCTGATTCGCTCAAAATTATGCTGGAAAAACTGGACGAATTGGTTTCTTCCTTAGGTAGCGAAAGAGACAAAAAATCTGATTTGTCCCCAGATTTAGCAAATCAATAGATAAGTGGAATAATTGGTAAGAAATAAAAATAGAGTTTGAGTGAGCCTATTCGTGGCTTATTCAAACTCTATTTTCGTTATTTATTATTTTTACTAATTGCTTGCATTGGCCACGTCATTACTATTGCCGTGACGTTTCATAAATGTATCAGTAATTAAGGCTAAAGCTCCGTCGCCGGTAATGTTACAAGCCGTACCGAAGCTATCTTGCAAAGCAAAAATAGCTATAAGCATGGCTGTGCCAGAATCGTCGAATCCCAACACGGAAACGACAATACCCAATGACGCCAATACGGTTCCTCCAGGAACTCCGGGGGCGCCTACAGCAAATATGCCCAAAAGCAATATAAATAAGACGATAGTAGAAAGTGCCGGTAAATGACCGTAGAGCAATTGGGAGACAACGAAGACAAAGAACACTTCCGTCAGCACAGAGCCACAAAGGTGTATATTGGCAAATAGTGGGATAGAAAAGTCAGAGACTTTTTTGTCAAGTATAGGACTTTTGCGTATGCATTCCAGAGCTACGCCCAAGGTGGCAGCAGAAGACATTGTGCCCAAAGCGGTAAGATAGGCGGGCAAGTAGAACTTGAGCACTTGCCAACTGTTTTTCTTTGAATAGAGAGCTGCCAATCCATAGAGCAGTAAAAGCCACGCGTAGTGGCAAGTTATGACAATTATGATTACTGGCAGCAATATACCGAATCGGGATATGTTTCCCTCATAGGATATAGCGCAGAAATTGGCAGCCACATATAAGGGAAGCAAAGGAACTAGAATCCGTTCTACCAGTTGCAGCACAATTTCTCTAAATTGCAAAAGTAATTCTGTAACTCCATCAGACTTAGTCCAGCAGCATCCCAAACCGACAAAGATTGAGAGCAGCAAGGCGGACATCACGCTTAGTACTGGAGGAATTTCTAATTTGAATAAAACTTCAGGCAGCTCCCTTAGAGACTCGGTAATAGGCTGTATAGCAAGTAAAGGAATTACCTGATAACCCAACAGCATGGCAAAGAATGCCGCACCTACGGACGATAAGTATGCTAGCGAAAAAGCAAAGATTATTAGTCTTGAAACGCTTCCCCTTAGTGAAGCAATAGAGGGAGCCACAAAAGCGACAATGATTAGTGGAACAAGGAAAAAGATAATTTGTCCACTTACTTGTTTGACAACTAGTACACTTTTCATCAACCCTTCCGGAATGAAAAAGCCTGCTATGATGCCAACAACGACAGACAATAATAAGATAACAATCGTATTGGAAAAGATTTTTTTTATCATATTGTTTACTTATCAAAATTAAGATTTTACATACATGTGTATGAATGCCAAGTGCCCTTGGCAGAGTTTGGCGGAGGGCCCTTCCATCATGGCTATGTTGTTCCTGCGCATGATGAAATGGAACATTATTAGCTCCAGCTCTGTGAAATTGAAACGATTAGTTTAGTTTTTGGCCTTTTATAAGCATAATTCGCGAACTCTTCACAGACCAGTAAAAGGGTATATTTTTTGGTTGCCTTGTGTAAATTAGTCAAAAAAGCCATTGCTAAAAAGCTTGCTTTTGCTGTTGATTATTGCCATAATGGGCGTTGTTAAATTAACATATTGTTTCCTGTGCCCTCAGAGGGGCAGGGAGCTTGTTCCACAAGGACGCTGTAAAAGATTTTAGCTTTGGTGTTGAGATAAAGAGTGCGGAAGCATTAAGTACAGTACTGCCGCCTGTTTTCGCGGCGTCTTTGCAGTAATAAAAAGCGGAGGAAATAAAACTTGTCATCAGACGGAGCTGATAAAGGTAAAATCGAAGTTGAAGGCGTGGTGACAGAAGCCTATCGTGATGCTTGTTTCAAAGTAAAGTTAGAGAACGGCTACGAAGTTTCGGCTCACATTTCCGGCAGAATCCGTAAACATTGGATTCGCATCTTGCCCGGCGATAAAGTTACGGTAGAGCTTTGCCCTTACGACTTAAATAAAGGGCGTATCGTTTACAGAGCTAAATAAAAGTTTCTGATAAGTCGACCGTTTTACGCAAAAGACCCATTTGCGGCCGCCCAGTAGCGGTGCAAGCGGGTCTTTTGTTTTGTTCTTCAGGAAAAAAACTTAAACAAACTTTTACATGTCAGCTTTTAGGTATCTGCCTTCTGCGCTTGAACTATTTCCTCCTCATTTTCAGTATTATCTTCCTGTGGGAAAGGCAATACTTTCCAAAGCCACAGACCAAGGACGAACCAAAGGGCAGAAATGGCCAACGATCCATAATAGAGCCAAGACGGATCGTAGTCGCGCCAATAATCCAATATCGCGCGTACCAAACCGAAGGCGGCTAAACTAAGGGCGGCGGCATTGACGCGCAACTTGGCTGAATATTTCATTATAAGCAAAGCGCAAGTACAATGAGTTACAGCCAAGTAGAACATAGTAGGATGGCGCGGTACGTCATTCCCCACAATCATCCCCCAAGGCATGGAAGTGGGGACGCCAATTTCGCCATTCCAAGCCAAGAAACAACCAAACCTGCCCAATCCCCAGCCTAAGAGGGCCGCCGGGCCCATGGCTTGACACATTACTTCCATGGGTAATTTTTTTACTTTAATGTAGCCTACCCAAGCTAGTATGGCTCCCAGAAAGCCGCCGTAAGAGATTAAGCCGCCTTCCCAAAAAGCAAATATTTGTCCAAAACTATGTATTTGTTGATAATTTACCAAAACAAAAAGAAAGCGGGCGCCTAAAATTCCCGCCAAGGTCATCCACATTGCTAAATTATCGACGTGGTCGCGATATTTTTCCGGCAGCCTTTTGATTGTAAGAAAGTAGGCTGCCATAGCTCCGACACAAAAAGCAAAACTATGAATATTGATAATAAAAGGGCCACCGATATGTATGTCCGGTGGAGGAGTAAAATGGATCATAATGCTCGATTATCTTTTTCTTTCGGGATAAACTGTTCTGTTAGGGGAGTGATTTTTGTTCACAAAATAGCCTAAATTACCTGCCGCTTGCCTTCTAAAGGAGACAGTATTCAGGTGGCGAAAAACAACGGAATTTTACTCCGGTGCGAAAATACATGCGATAAAGTGCGGAATTGCTGCCACAAGCGGCGGGTCTTCGGCTGTTTGCGTGGCTGCCCTACATAAGAAAAGTTAGAAAAGAACTACAATTCATTCTCGGAGAGGTCGTTTGCCCATGTCCTACTTGAATAAATGCTTGAAAATGATGGTCGATTGTCATGCTTCAGACCTATATCTGGTTTCTGGAGAAATTCCGGTCGTCCGCATTTACGGCTCTTTGCAACGTATGGCTGGCGATTCTGTTTTGCCTAACGATTTTGTGGTTGAGATTGCCAAATCTCTTTTTAGTGTCGAACAGCTCGCAACGCTTGAACAAGACAAAAGCTTAGATTTCGCTATGGAACTTGGTACTGTCGAAGAGGGTGGTCCCTGGAGATTGCGAGGTAATGTTTATCAGCAGAAAAACGGCTTAAATATAGTATTCAGGTTGATACCGTCTAAAGTCCCCACCTTGGAAGAATTGGGGTTACCGGCCAGTTTAAGCAAATTGACCAGATATCATCAAGGTTTGATTCTTTGCACAGGACAAGCTGGGTGTGGTAAGACGGCTACCGTAGCCGCGCTTTTAGATATTATAAATTCTCGCTCTCCCGTACATATTATTACCGTAGAAGATCCTATTGAGTATATTTTCAAAAATAAAAAAGCCCTTATCAATCAGCGTCAAGTAGGTCGCGATGTGGAAAGTTTCGCTTTAGCTCTCAAAGGTGCTTTGCGTGAAGACCCAGACATCATTTTTGTTGGTGAGTTGCGCGATTTGGAGACGATTTCTTTGGCCATTACAGCTGCTGAAACTGGCCACTTGGTTTTTGGAACTTTGCATACGAACTCCGCCGCTAAAGCTGTCGATCGTCTCATAGACGCTTTCCCTATTGATCAGCAAGCGCAAATACGCACTATGCTTTCAGAATCATTGCGTGGTGTAATAGCTCAGCAACTCATTCCCAAAGCTGATGGCTCTGGACGCGTAGCCGCTGTAGAAATTTTAGTTAATAATGGCAGTATCTCCAACTTAATTCGCGATGGCAAAACTTACCAAATCACTATGTCTATGCAAACAGGCAAGAGAGAGGGTATGTGTGTTATGGATAATTCTGTTATGGAACTTTTCCAGCGCGGACTTATTACCAAAGAAGAGGCCGAAGCTTGCTCTGTAAATCGCGAACCTTACCGTCACCTTTCTTCCAACGCCTATAAGGCCGATCAATTTTAGGGGTAGATAATTATGGCATTTTTTTCCAACTTGACTAAAAGATTTTCCTCTTCACTCTCTCGCGAAGAGCCCGCGCCGGCGCCGGAAGAAAAAATAGTTGTCGAAACCGTACCCAGCTCTACAGAAGTGATTTCCGCTGCCGAAAATTACAACGTTCCTGAGACTCCGGTTGTGGAAGTAGTCGAAGCAGAACCTGAACCGGAAGAGTTACCTTTAATTGAGGTGCCCGACGACTACAATCAAGATGATTTGTTGCGTACTTTGGTTGCTAATAAAGGCTCCGACTTGCATTTGTCCGTGGGCGAAGTGCCTATGTTCCGCATTAGCGGCGATTTGCACCGTTCTACTTGTCCGATTTTGACTAATGAAAAGGCTAAAGAGCTTCTTGCACCTCTGGTTAGTGTTGAACGTTGGGAAGCTTTCGAAGAATGCGGCAACTTGGACTTCGCTTACGAAATTCCCGGATTAGCTCGTTTCAGAGGCAATTTCTTTAAACAAAAAAACGGTTTGGCTGCTGTATTTCGCGAAATTCCCAGTCGTATTCCCACTATTGACGAAATGCATCTTCCTGAAGTTCTTAAGAAAATTGCCATGTTCAAAAAGGGCATTGTTTTGGTGACTGGCCCTACAGGCTCCGGTAAATCGACTACTATGGCAGCTATGCTTGATTATGTGAATAAAAATCGCGGTGCTCACATAATTACCATTGAAGATCCTGTCGAATTTACCCATAAAAATCAACAATGCATTATCGACCACCGCGAAGTCGGCACTCATGCCAATACTTTTGCCGAAGCTTTGAGAGCTTCTTTGCGCGAAGATCCCGACATCGTATTGGTTGGTGAGATGCGCGATTTGGATACAATTTATAATGCCATTAAAGCTGCTGAAACTGGAGCTTTGGTTTTTGGTACTTTGCATACCAATTCTGCAGCTAAAACAATAGACCGTATTATCGACGTTTTTCCTGCCAAACAGCAAGATACTATTCGCGCTATGCTCAGCGAGTCAATTAAGGCTGTGGTAGCTCAGCTTTTGCTTAAGAAAATTGGCGGCGGTCGTGTGGCTGTCCATGAAATTCTTATATCTCAAGCCGGTTTCTCCAACATTATCCGTGAGGGCAAAACTTCACAAATCAACAATTACATTCAAACAGGTAAAGATGTTGGTATGCAAACTATGGATTCAGCTTTAGTTAAGCTGTTAGAAGACGGGCTTATCGATAAGGCTACGGCTAAAGAAGTTTGCCATGATCCAGTCACATTGCGCAGTTACGGCTTTGATCTTTAGTAGGCAATGATGTCGGTAAACTAGGAGCTGGTTCAGCCTTTTTTAGCTGAGTCGACTCCTGAGCTTGTCGCCTGGAGGTTGGTTTGGGACAAGAAATTTCCGAAGGGATTCTATATTTTCTAAAATTTCCACTTTTGGGACTGATTTGCGCTTTTATTGTGGTTTCTTTGAAGATTATCTATCAGGGAATGCCCAAAGCCGAACCTCCTTCGGAAAGAAAACATAGCCACGATCAATGCGAAGTGGAGCTTGGCAGCGATCCTACTGAAGATATACCCAACTCTGAAGGCCAGATTAGAAAAAAAATCAATTCGGTTGTCTCTGGTAATTTGGAGGCTGTTAAATCAGACGAGGCAGAAAAGACCAATTTTGATTTGTGCTACGCTCCGACTGTAGTTGATATGCCTGCTGTGGGCAGTTCGCGTGAGCAATTTATTGCCGCTGTCAAAAAAGCGTCTGCCTTAACTTCAGCCATTTCTGGTCGTCACTTGCTGGTCGATAGTCCGTATCTGGCAGAAAAAAGTTTACCTATAGGGCAAACTTTGATATTTGGACGTTCTCCCGAATGTAATGTTTGTTTGGCCGGCAACTTCGTTTCCAGTCGTCATGCTAAATTGTCAATCGATTCCAGTGGAGTCGTTTTGGAAGATTTAGGCAGTGCCAATGGTACTTTTTGCAACGGAGAATTGCTCACTACGCCGGTATATTTGAAGGATGGCGATGAGTTTTCCATAGATGATAGTAAGTTTGTCTATAAGCAAAGTTAGGTTTAAAAATTATGTGTGCTAATTCACGTCGTTGGGGAGCCTTACTTATGCTTATAGTAACTGCGATATTGGCTTATGGCAGTTACTGGCTGTTTTTGATCTCTCCAAGCTACCATATGGGAGCGGAAAATGCTTATGATCCTTGCAAATATGCTGCAATTATCGCTCTTTCCGGTTGGATAGCGTGGGCCGTTTTGGCTTTGGTTCCCCGAAGGGGAGACAATTTTTTAATCCCCAGTGCTCTATTTTTAACTAGTGTGAGCTGGTTGGAAATATATAGTCTCGGCTTTCGCAACCCCTTGTATGCCAATCAAGGGCCGCGTCAAGCTATATCTGTGGCTGTGGCGCTGTTGCTTATGCTTCTTACTGTTCTTTTGCTTAGAAATTATCGCATACTCGAAGAGTATAAATATTTATTTCTAAGTGGTGGCGTGATCGCACAGCTGGCAGTAATGATCTTCGGTGCAGCTGCCAACGGAGCCAGGCTTTGGTTTAATATAGGCGGTTTTAGCTTACAACCAGGTGAATTTACCAAAATCTCTTTCATAATATTTTTTGCAGCTTATTTGCGCCAATTTAGTCCTTGGATGAGTTTAGGCATAACTTTTGGTAAAGAAAGCCGTTTATCGCGCAAAGCTCTTTTGATTTTGGGGCTTTCTATGGCGGTAGCTGAATTGGTGTTAGTCGCACAACGCGATTTGGGCGCAGCTTTGCTGCTTTTTGGTATTTTTATCGCTATGTTTTTTGTGGCGACAGGACGTGCCGATATTGTTGCTCTTACGGTTTTACTTTCTTCCGGAGGAGCCTATGCTTGTTGGAAATTCTTTGATCATGTTCAAGTGCGCGTTGCCAATTGGTTGGATCCTTTTGCAGATATAGGTAATAATGGCTACCAAATGTGTTTAGCTCTTTTTTGCCTAAATAACTCAGGTTTTGATGGCGCCGGTTTAGGAATGGGATATTCTGAGGTTATACCAGAAGTGAGTAACGATTTTGCTTTTATAGCCATTACTGAAGACTTCGGCATGATCGGTTGCACAGCTTTAATACTTGGAATTGTCATTCTAGTAGAACGCTGTTTCGCTGTTGCTATGAGAGCCCAAGACCAGTTTGGGGTGCTTTTAGCTTCCGGATTAGCCAGCCTATTCGCTTGGCAAAGCGCTATTATCATGCTGGGTGATACTAAAATTATTCCTATGACCGGTATCACTTTGCCTTTCGTTTCCGCCGGTGGTAGTTCACTGGCTTCCAGTTTCATAATCTTAGGTATAATTTGGGCTATAGATTCTTCCAATACTAAAGTTCGCTCTTGCGGATTGGGTGATAATAGTCGAAACCACGAACTACAATCTGACAAAGGCCAGATCGATTCGAGCGAAAATGAGGAATAGAAATTAGCTCTATGCCTGTAAAAAATAAAACAATTTCCGCTAAAGAAGCTATTCTTTCTACTAAAAAGAGAGTACGTTTTGCCGCATTTTTGTTTGCTTTGTTGTTAATTGTGCCTTTGATAAATGTGGCCCGATATGGAATTTTTGATGCAGACAACCTGAGTAAACACAGAAACAACCCTATTTATAACGATAATTGGGAGTTGATGGGGCGTATTTTAGATCGGCACTTTTCTCCTTTAGCATTTTCCAAAGATAGCTCTCAGGAAGGAGCCGAAAGCAATCCGCGCAGCTATCCTTTGGGAGAGTGTGCGGCCAATGTTATAGGTTATAACAATCCTCAATATAGCCGAGTCGGTTTAGAAGATGATTTAGCTGAACAAATTCGCGGTTTTAGCGTTCCTCGCAACCCTGTGGAAGCTTTCCAATTATTGAATAAACCTGACCGAAACGGCGATGATGTAGTTACTACTCTGGACGCTTCCTTACAAACTGAAATTTTTAATTATATGGTCGGCTACCGTGGAGCTGCGGTGGTGATCGATGTAAAAGATGGCGATATTTTGGCTATGGTTTCACTGCCGTCTTACGATCCTAATAAACTGGATATTGATGGCTATTGGGAAAGAATGAATAGCGACAAGGAAGCAGCTTGTCTTTTAGACAGAGCCAAGCAAGGATATTATCCTCCGGGATCTGTTTTTAAGCCTTTAATTATGGCTGCTTGTTTGGAAGAAGGCATAGCTAGATGGAATGACACTTTTCGTTGTGATAGGGGCTTTTGGGCCGACAATTATTTTGTCAGTTGCTTGGGCGATCATGGTAATGTCACTTTAAATGAAGCCTTGACTTACTCTTGTAACGCTGCTTTCGGAAGATTGGGAATGGCTATGCAAATGCCAAAAATTCGTGCTTGGATGAAAAAGTTCAAATTGGATCAAAAAATGGCTTTTGTTCCCGGTGCCGTTCCTGCTGAATTGCCCAAAAGCAATACCGTCTCTGCTCCGGCTGAAGCTGCTATAGGCCAAGCTGATATTTTAGTATCTCCTTTGCATATGGCCCGAATTGCTGCTGTTATCGCCAGAGGAGGAATAGATATTGAACCGAGGCTATTGCGCGGTCGGGTTCGTTCTTCATTCAAAGGCTTGCATACTGTATGGACTTGCCCTGAAGGTAAGCAAGAGCGCATTATCTCTGCCGATACGGCGTCTCTGGTTGCTTTATCCATGCGCAATGTCGTTCGAGAAGGTACCGGTATGGCTGCGCAAATTCCCGGAGTGCCGGTAGCCGGTAAAACAGGATCGGCAGAAAACCCTCACGGAGCTACTCATGCTTGGTTTATAGGCTATGCTCCGGCTGGAAGGCCGCGTTATGCCGTTTCTGTGATTGTGGAAAATCGCGGTGGCGGGGGAGTTGTGGCCGCTCCGGTAGCCAAATTTATTTTGGAAAAAGCCCTTAAGCTTAAAGATGCCGATCCCTTACCTGCTGAGTAATTTCTTTTGTCTGTAATTTAGGCTTTTAATTAGGCAGGCTTTTTTAGATCTGCAGGCGAAGCCCGCAACCTGCGTTGAAAAACAAAACGCATTTTGATTTTTCGTCCAATTGTCGTAATCCCTTAGGCCCTTTGGCTTAGGGAATATCAGAATAACCTATATGGAGGGTCATGTAGTAATGACTTGTGAATGTGAGAAGCGCGTATTCAATTTCTCGGCTGGTCCGGCCGTTTTGCCTTTGTCCGCTTTGAAAGAGGCTCAGCGCGATTTAGTATGCTATCCCGGCGCTGGCGCTTCCGTTATGGAACTTTCTCACCGCGGTAAAGTTATCGACGGTATCATCAAAACCGCCGAAGCCAGACTTCGTCGCCTTTTGAATATCCCTGACAACTATTATGTAATGTTCTTGCAGGGTGGCGCTACTACTCAATTCAGTATGGTTCCCGTCAACTTCTTAGGTGAGAACGGTGCCGACTATCTCGAACAGGGTACTTGGTCAAAGAAGGCTGCCGTCGAAGCTAGACGCGTCGGTAATGTAAACGTTGTTTGGTCCGGCAAAGACAGCAACTATAGCACCTTGCCTCAAGATGGCGACTATAAGGTTCGTCCTGAAGCTTCCTACTTCCACGTAACTTCCAACGAAACCATTCACGGTATCGAATTCCACCGCGAACCCGCTTCCTACGGTGTACCTATGGTATGCGACTCTTCTTCCGACTTCTTGAGCCGTCCTATGGATGTAACCAAGTATGGTTTAATCTATGCTGGCGCTCAGAAGAACGTAGGCCCGGCCGGTGTAACCTTGTCCATCATGTCTGATGATTTCTATAAGAGACTTATCCCCGATGAGAAACGTCCCATCATGATGAACTACAAGACTCACGTTGAGAATAACTCTCTTTACAACACTTGCCCCGTATTTGCCATTTACATGGTCGGTTTGGTCTTGAAGTGGTTAGAAGAAGAGATCGGCGGCCTCGACAAGATGTACGAGCTCAACAAGAAGAAAGCTGCTCTTCTCTACAAGGCTCTCGACGAGAGTAACGGTTTCTATGCTCCTCACGCTGCCAAAGCTGATCGCTCTTTGATGAACGTAACTTGGCGCTTACCCAGCGAAGAGTTGGAGAAGAAGTTCGCTCAAGAAGCTGAAGCTGCTGGCATGATTGGCCTTAAGGGTCACAGATCTGTTGGCGGTATCCGCGCTTCCATTTACAACGCTTTCCCCTACGAAGGTGTAGAGCGCTTAGTAGAGTTTATGGCCGACTTCCAGCGCCACAACGCCTAATAAGCTAACTTTTGAATAGCTAATAAATGGTTGCCTAATTGGCATACCTAAAGAGAGAGCTTGCCTTGTTGTGTAGACAATTCGGTAGGCTCTTTTTTTCGCAAGAAATAGCTGAGAAAACAAGAAATAGTGAAAGTGCACGAGTTGTCGTCAAACAAAACTAACTGAGTAGCATAGAGAGGCCGAAAAACGAGATGAGTGAAAACAAATCGGAGATGTCCAATAAGGCTGTATCTATAGGCATGAAGTTGCCTTTAGCCAAACAGACAGAAAAGCCCAAAGCTTTAGTCGCCGGGTTAGGACGAGCCGGAAGGGAAGTTGCCAGAAGGTTGCGCTCTTCCTGGCGTATCGTTGCTATTGATAAAAATGCTGAAGTTGTAGAGCAATATCGCCAGAGTTTGGGGGAAAATATTGATGAAGAAGTGCTTTGCGGCGACGTTTCCAGCCTTTTAGTGCTGCGTCGGGCTGGAGCTAATGAAGTAAAAATGGCAGTAGGCGTTTTGGGAGATGACGAAGCGACGGAAGTTTTTTGCAATTTAATGCAAAAAGAATTTGGCGTACCTTTTCTCTATGCTCAGGTTATTGGAGAAGAAAAAATTGCTGCCATAAAAAAGACGGGAGCGGAAGTCAGTTGTCGCAGTTCGGTAATGGCTTCAGTAATGCTGGCTCAAATCGATTCTTCCCGTAAAATCGCTGAAAACATTGGCTTGGGAATAGGAGAAATTTCTGAAGTAAAAATTTTGCCTCATTCAGCGGTAATTGGCCGTTCCCTTATGCAACTTCATCCTCAGGCTTATTTAGTCGGTGCCATTTATAGGGGTGGAAAATTAGTCGTTCCGCACGGCAATACGGTATTTGAAGCCGACGATCGAGTGGTGTTAATTGGCGATCCTGTAGTACTGCCACGCGTGGCTGCCTATTTTCGCAGTGGCTTTTCCAATTTTCCTATGCCTTACGGTTCACAATTTATGACTTTAGGTTACGGAGAAAAACCGCCTATAAAAGTGGAAACTGAAGCTGTCTGGTTGGCTAAAAGTGTAAAAGATGATGAAGAAGCTGATATTGAGCCTTTAGCTTGGCAAGCTTCTGGAAATAAGCAATCTGACTTACATAAAATTTTGGAAAAAGATGACTGCGGATGTCTAGTTGTTCCCAGTACTTCATGTAATATTTGGCAAATAATGGGGCTGTTAAATTGCAAATTGATGGATTTGCTGAATAAAGCCAATCGGCCTTGTCTGGTAGCTCGAGGCTCATTCCCTTACAAGAGAGTTGTGCATGTTGTAACTCCTGAGCATCCACGCAGTTTGGAATTGGCTTTGGGTTTGGTGCGTTCTTTGGGTGTGCCTTTTATGTGTTTAGCTGTTAAACCTGAGGAAATGGTGGCTGGAGAAGAGCAAAACCAAGACTTACAAAATAGCTTGCAAAAAGCGGTTAAAATAGCGTCTTTGTATTCCGTTACGGCTGAAAGTGTATGCTTGGAAGGCAATCCTGTCCACAAAGTTGTGGAATTTTTGCAAACTTCAGATTTATTGGTCATTGCTCATAGACAGAATCATCGTTTTTCTTTGATTTCTCCGGACGTATCGCGACAAATTATTTTGCGTACCAACTGTTCTGTTATGGTTTTGCCTCACGGAGGCAAAACCGACTATGCTAAGTCTGTCAAAGAAAATGGTGGAGGAGCGCAGTAATATGGAAGAATTTTCGTTACAAACTGCCAATAATTTGCTGATTTTGGCTATAGGCGCCTTCTTTGTACCGTTGCTCTGCCGTCCTTTGCGTTTGCCGGCTTCTATAGGAGAGATACTTTACGGCATTTTAGTTGGCCCTTATGTTTTTAAACTGGTAGAATTGGATCATTTCTGCTATTTGCTTGGAGAGTTGGGCTTTTTTCTGTTGCTATTTAGTGCCGGTTTAGAGTTAAATTTTCACTCTATTGAAAATTCCGGCCCCAAGAAATTGGCTTCTATGGGGGGAATTGTAGCCATAATTTTTGCCGCTTCTTATGTTTGTGCTTCGATTTTCCATCTGCAACCTTTTGTTGTCATGATTTTAGCAGCCATTTCTATCGGTTTGCCAATTATGCTTTTGCAAGAAACGGGCTTAGGCAAAAAGCCCTTTGGTCAACAAGTACTTATAGTTGGCACTATAGGAGAATTTGTGTGTATTGTAGCGGCTACTTTTATCGCTGCTTGGAATACGGCCGGCGGCTTTAACGCTGTCTTTGCTCTAAGTGCCGTAAAAATGTTGCTTATTTTTGCCTTAGCTTACGTGCTTTTGACTATTTTGCGTTCGGCTGTTTGGTGGCACCCTGAATATTTTAGCAGAGTTGTGGCCACTCACGATCCTTCTGAAATTGGTGTACGCGCCGGTATGGCTCTTATGTTTATCATGGTGGCTGCAGCCATTCATCTGGGAGTAGATGCTATTTTGGGTGCTTTTATGGCTGGAGCTCTTTTTAGTTATGTATTCCGAGCCAAAGGGCCCTTGGAAATGAAATTTTTAAGCCTAGCCAACGGTTTTTTCGTCCCGGTCTTTTTTATCAGAGTCGGCTTAGAATTTAAGCTGGATATGGCACTAAAATCAGATTGGAAATTGCTCTTCTTACTTTTTATTTCTATGCTTGCAGTGCGTTTAATAGCTTGTTTGGCTCTTTGGAACGCTTCTCGACCTACTTGGAGCTGTCGTTTCAAAGAGGCGCTTACCGCTTCTTTAATTTTGGCTGCCCCGCTTACTTTATTGGTAGTTTTCGGCAATTTGGGCTTGAAGATGGGAGTAATTACTGAAAGTTTCAATGCTGCGGTTATTCTGTTGGCAGTTGTTTCTTCCGTAATTTGGCCTTTCTTATTTAAACTTTGCGTTCCCTGGGTAACACAAGAAGACTAGGTGTTAGGATCGGCAGGGATCGATTTAGCTTGGACTAAGTTTTTGCATAATTGGGGCAGTTCGCTTTTATGGTTAGCGGACTCGAAGTAAAAGGAGACTATGCTATGAGCACCGATTGGATTTGTTTTGTCTGTGGTTCTCGCAACAATATAGATGAATCTGTTTGTCAGGAATGCGGCGCAGAACGTCCTTTGGCTGTCCAGGGGTTTGCGAGCAGTCAAAGCAACTTGGAACTTCCGGCGGCGGCCCGTCGTAGCGGTGGAGGCGATTTTGCCTATCTTGATGCTCAAGATTGCCTGCGCTCTTTAAATGCCTGCTTAAATAAGGCCGTTTCTACATCTGCTGACAATGAAAAGTTCAAGTTTATGCTTACTCCGGTTGTAGAAGATTTCGAAGAATTGTATGCTCAAGTTGATGCTTTTATAGAGGAAGTAGGAGATCCCAAAGCTCTGAAAGCTTTAAAAATGCGTCGTGACGACTCTTATTACATCTTTAAGTTGGCCATTATGCAACTGGAAATGTATTCTCCTGACAATTTGCAACCTATAAGAGTCGGTCTTATGCTCATCAAACAAGCTTACCAGGGCTTACGTTGGCTTTTGGCTTACGCAAAAGGTCAACAAGATCCGGACGTTATCGAAAGTAAAGACCTCTTAGCCCCTTCTATCAATGCCTATATCAAGGGAGAAATTGACGCCGACACCTACTTTGACGCTGTCTGTGGAGTTGACGATTTATTGAACGAGTGTTTACACGAAGGCAAGCAATCTTTCCATGAAGCTTTGGAACAAGCCAAAAAGTTTGATGGTAAAAATTATGAAATTTTACTGGATACTCGGGAAGCTGCTTCCAAGGCCAACGAATATTGGGTTAAGGCCATAATGGCTGTTCACTCTGACGAACCCAAACCGGAACAAATTGTCTAGCATTGTAAAATAAATGTTAACTAAGCCGATCCGGCTTAAAAAATCTAGACAAATAAACTTGATTGCGGTATTTATAAAGCAATTACGACCAGATGGGACGGGTGATTATTATGGCAGTAAGTGGAGTAGGAAGTTCAGCATCTTCGTATGCTCAGCAAATAGAAGCTCAGCGTCGCGCTGAAGAGCAGCGTCGCGCCGAAGAAGCCAGAAAGGCCGAAGAGAGAAGAAAAGCTGAAGAGCGCAAACGCGCTGAAGCCAAGAGAAAAGCCGAAGAGCAAAAGAAAGCCCAAGAGAAGAAGCAAGCTCAGCAAAATCAAAAGAGCGAAGCTACTAAGGCTAAGAATGATGTAAATCTCAATTCTAAAGTTGAGAATGCTGTCCGCAATGGAGCCAATTCCGATCAGGTAAATACGCTTCTCAAGAGCGATTCTACTTCCAAAGGCGCTTTCAACGGTGATGAAAAAGTTTCCAAGAGCTTATCTGACGACTTATTTAACCAAGCGACTGCAAAAATTGGCAATACTCAAGATTTTGTCAGCTTAAACAACGCTCTCAATAGTGGCAACAAAGCCGCCGATAAGAAAAAGGCCGAAGGTCAGAAAGACGATAAAGACGACAAGAGTGCCGGTGAAGTTGTCGGTGAAGTTTATGGCACCGCCGATGGCGTTCGTGATAAGGTAGTCGGAAAGACTCAAAAGTTCGCCGGTGGGATTGTAGATGCTTCCAGTGAATCTGCCAAGGAAACTAAGTTCATTAAGGGCTTAGATAAGTATAGCAATTTCGGTAGCAAAGCTATGGGTGTGCTTGGCGATGCTGCCGATGTTATTGGCTTCACCAGTGATGTAGCCAGCTTAGCTAAAGGTGAAAAGGTTGACGGTTTCAGTTTTGCCAAAGATGCCAGTGATTTTGCTGGTACCGCTCTTAACACAATAGGTAATATCGGTACCAAAGCGGCCACTAAGGTAGCTGCTGCTTCCGAGACCGGTGCGGCCGTTTCTACTGCTACCAAGGCTGCCAGCAAGCTTAGTGGCGTAGCTGGCACCGCTTCTAAGGTTGTGCCGGTTCTGGGTGTAGCCGGTGGCGTTCTTGGTACCGCCGGAGGCGTTAAAGACATTGTTGAAGGCGTACAAGCTAAAAATGATGGCGATAAGAGCAACGACAAAGAAGCTACCGATAAGATTGTCAAAGGCTCCTTAAGCACTGTGTCTGGTGTGGCCACCACTGTAGCTGGAGTGGCAGCTATGACTGGTGTAGGTGCTCCTGTGGCCGCTGTAGCTCTGGGTGTAGCTGCTGTAGCTGAAATTGCCAAATTCGGTTACGATCTTTTTAGCTAATAAAAGATAGCGCTCTCCATTATGTAGGGAGTGAGTAAGAGAGCTGCTGAAGCGTTGTTTAGCGGCTCTCTTCCTTTTTTTGCTAAAGTGAAATGTAGGGCATTTCCGGATGAAGATAGCTATCAAACTAAAGATAGCTATTTTAGGAATAGAGGCACAAGGGGCAGCCCCTATTAGAGCAGAAAAAGGGAAGGGCAAAGTAGGGTAATTAGCTCGTACTATTACGGGCAGCCGCCAAGGTGTTGTCGGTGGGGACTTGGCTGGCAACAACTGACACTATTGGAGGAGTTTCTATGGATTCTTTAGCTTCCGGTCAGCAACCGGAAAAAGAATTGACCTCTCCCGCTGCCAGTGCAGCTGATACATCAAAGTATAGCGGTTTACTTAAATTGGTTGTTCAAGTCAGCAAACATGAAATTAAACCAGAAGCTTTTTTACAGAGCGTATATGATATATTTAAAACTATAGAAGATGCTTATGCTCAGGTAAAAAATGAGTTAGAAGCCATCCCTGGCAATGAAGCTGAAAAAAGTTATCTCGCTTCTTTGGCTTCAAGTATAGATGATACCTATTACATAATTCACTTGGGGCTTATGCAATTTGAGGCTTTTGTCAATAGTGAAGAAGAGCTGGGATTAAGAGTAGGCATACAGCTTATCATGAGCGGTATCGATGCCTTTAACGATATTACAGCTCGTGTTCAAGCTGTAGCTTCCGGAGACGATCTTTACAATAGCCAAGATATTATTTGCGCTTTGGGTTCGGCTGCTTTGCAAAATGGCGAGAGCGCCGAGCAATTTGCCGCTTCTTTACAAGAGTTGGAAAAAACTTTTACATCTTTAGAAGAGCAAGTTAGTAAGTTGCAAGAAGAAGTTATTAATGGCGCCAAAGAACTTATCGATTATGATGAAGATCGCGAAAGCTTGTTGGAGCATGCTGTTAAAGTGCGTAGCCTGATGCCTAAATTAGAAGATGCTTATGGCAGCCTAATTTTAGCTTCTCACTCTCCTAAGCTTGTTGCTCAAGTAGCGGAAGCTAAAATTGTCGACCGAGCTCTTGGTTAAATAATTTGCTCTTTTTATCGATTTTTAGGATTTAATGAAAGCATATTGCTTTATTAAATCCTTTATTTTTTTCTGATTATTTTCACCTATAGGCAAGTTGGCAGCTTCTTGTAAAGCCGTTTTTATACTTTCGTCTGTGAAACCTTGGCGCCAATTGGCCAACACCCAGCCGACAATTTCTGATTTTACTTGGTTATTTTCCGATTTATCTGCAGTAGATTTTCCGTTTTGGATTTGTTTTATCTTGGCAACTAAAGCTGTAGGCGAGGTCGTTCTTTGCAAACTAAGCAAGATGCGAAGGCGAACGGCCGGATTATTTTCCCAACTCAGCCATTCTAATAGCACTTCCGTATTATCTATAATATCGGCTAAATGGAGACGAACTAAATTGTTGGGGTGAAGCATAAGTCGAGAAACTTCCTGAGGGTGCTCTGCTGCAATGCCCAGAGCCATAAAGGTAACGCAATTATTTGTATTCCAGTCCGGACGTTTTAAAAGCCATAGCATAGCTTTAGTATTAAGGCGGAATTTGCCACGTTTTCCAGCTTCCCAAATCTCTTGTCTAATTTTTTCGTTGGCGGCGTGGCCCAAAAACATTTCCAAAGTTGAAGTTTGGTCACCGTCATAAAGTGAGTCCAAAGCTTGCTTAGCCTCCACACTGCCACTTTTATGGGATACTAAAGCCAAACGCTCAGCCGTACTAAGACAGGGCCAATTGAGATAACCTATTGCATATAGCACGTCGATTACTCCGCAGCGAACCGACTCCAATTGCATGCCCAATGGATTGTCTATCTTGCTGTATATATAAATGTCTTCGACTATTTCATCGCCGGGATCGTGACGCAAAACGCGTTGTCCGTCCAAGATGCTTTTATAAAGACAAGCATCTTCTCCCATAAAAAGGTTACCGGAAGAGTCATTTTTATCTTTTATAGGTAGAAAATTTTCTTCACTCCAGCGCCTAATTTCGGTTTGTACATCGTTATATTTTGTACAACGCCTGATCACGCAAGGCTGCTTATCAAAACCGCGCAAATTGGCAGCTGCCAAACGAAGCCAATGCTCTTGGCGATTCTGGGAAGCTGTAGTAGGGAAGCCGGCGTTGTTAAACTCTAAAACGGGTAAATCGCTTTTTAAAAACTCTTGTAAATCAGTTAATTCAGACACGCCGCCTCCTTCGTGCCCTTTATAAGCGGCCCTGCCTTAACTATATTTCCATTTACCGTTTACCGGCAGGCAAAAGGCTGAAATTCTCGAATACAGAGACGGTTTTTTGTTCGTAATTTGAGACTGGAGTCGGTTAGCTGCTTTCAGTCTTGCTGTAAAGGTGAATAGATGGACAGTCTTCTTGACTCGCATGAACTTGCATTAGACGATTTGCTGGCTACTATGGTGGAGCGCGGAGCCTCAGACTTGCATATAAAAGTTGGCAGCGCCCCCATGATCCGTGTTGACGGAGAATTAACTCCCGCTACTTATGAAATACTCGATGCTACTACTGTGCGTCGGCTTTGCGAAAGTATTCTGACAGATGAGCAAAAGGCAAAGTTTATTGCCGATAAAGAACTGGACCTAGCCTATAGTATTCCCGGTTTGTCTCGTTTTCGTGTCAATATTTACCTACAGCGTGGAACTTGGGGCGCTGCTTTGCGTGTAATTCCTTCGCGCCCTCTCACTTTGGAAGAGTTGAAAATGCCGCAAACTGTGGCCGATTTAGCTATGCGCCCTCGCGGTTTGGTATTAGTTACAGGCCCTACAGGTTCCGGTAAATCTACTACTTTGGCTGCCATGATCGATCATATAAATGAATCGCGTCGTTGTCATATTGTAACTTGTGAAGATCCTATCGAGTTTTTGCACAAAGATAAAAACTCCGTTATCTGTCAGCGTGAAGTCGGCGCTGATACGCACAGTTTCGCTATGGCTTTGAAACATGTGTTGCGTCAAGACCCTGACGTTATTCTCATCGGTGAAATGCGAGATCTGGAAACAACCCAGATCGCTATCTCCGCTGCTGAAACCGGTCACTTAGTGCTAGCCACTTTGCACACCAACTCTGCCGCTTCAACCGTAGACCGTGTCATCGACATTTTCCCTCCTCACCAGCAGCAGCAAGTGCGCATGCAATTGTCCGTATGCCTGGAAGGTGTTATGTGCCAAAGTTTGTTGCCTAAGGCCAAGGGTGGCGGTCGTGTTATGGCCATGGAACTTATGCCTATGATTCCGGCTGTACGTAACTTAATTCGTGAAGGCAAGACTCACCAAATTCCCAGTGCCATCCAAACCGGAAGACAGTTCGGCATGATGAGTTTTGATATGTCGCTGCGCAATCTCTATCAGCAAGGACTGATCACTTATGAGGAAGGTCTCTCTAAAGCTCACAGTCCGGAAGAGTTCAACCGCTTAATTACCAACCCCAATGCTGTAAGTACTCCGGCGCCTGCGTCTGAATCGTAATTAGTTGCTGATATCGCTATAGAAAAGCAAATCCGATAGACTACCAAAAAAGGAAGCAATTCTTGAGGATTGGCTGAGAATTAAGGAAAGGTATAAGTTATAAATGAACGTTGAAGAATTATTTACCAGTATGGTTGAACGCAGGGCGTCTCACCTCCACTTAGTTCCCGGCAGCCCTATTTTAATGCGTATCAATAACCAATTGGTAAGTATGGATGGGCCTATTTTGAGTCCAGCCGACACGGAAGCTTTTAGCCGTGCCGTCATGAATGATGATTTATTGGACGAATTTGAGGATCGCATGGAATGCGATTTCGCTTTCTCCGTACCTGGTTTATCCCGATTCCGTGTCAACGTTTATCGTCAACGTGGTTCAGTGGCTTGCGTAGTCGCTACCAATCCTCCTTCAGCTCCTACTTTGGAAAGTTTGGGCATTCCCGAGCTTATCAAGAATCAAGTTTCTGAATCTAGCTCCGGTTTGGTTTTAGTTTGCGGCCCCAAACAATCGGGAAAGAGCAATACTGTAGCCGCTTTGGTAAATTACATTTTGGAAACTCGTTGCTGCCAGATTATCTCCCTGGAAGATCCTTTAGACTTCTTACATCGCAATCAAAAAGGTGTGATCTGTCAGCGTGAGATCGGTACCGATGTAGCCAGTTATAAAGAAGCTTTTGCTTCTCTTTCCCGCCAAGGTGCCGATGTAGTAGTCGTTTCCAACTTGGAAGGTCAAGAGTCTATTCAGCAAGTGCTCAATTTGGCTGCGGCCGGCACTTTGGTTATAGCTTCTTCCACAGCAGCTAGTGTTCAAGTAATGCTGGAAAAGATTATCGACTCTTATCCGCCTCACTTGTCTCAGTCTTGCCGCAATAATTTAGCTTTAGGCTTAAAAGCTATTATCAGTCAGGTTTTGCTGCGCAAGGCTTCTGGTGAAGGTTTGGTACCGGCTTTCGAGTTGCTCGTATCGACAGGAAAATTGAAAGAACTGTTGCGCGAGAATAAAATTTCCCAAATCGGCCCCTACATGTCTGCATCGGCTCGCGATCACGGTATGCAAACTCAGGAAATGGCTTTGCGTTTCTTAGTGCGTAAAAATATTGTCACTATGGAAGAAGCTGTGCGTCAAAGTAGCCGTCCGGAAGATTTCAAGAAGATTATGAGCTTGCCTTACTAATAAAAGCTTGCCAAGTAATTAAATTAAGTGTAGACTTTTGCCGCTTTAGAAAAAGAGGGAAAGTCTATACTGCATTTTTGGGATTGTAATGTAATTTTAGAAACAATTGGAGGTTTCTAGAACAGTATGTTAGATGTAAAACTTATCCGCCGCGATACCGATCGCGTAAAGAAAGCTTTAGGAAGACGCGGAGTTAAGCCCGAAACTATTGACGCTATTTTAGCTCTCGACGTTAAGCGTCGTGATCTTATCACCAAAGCCGACGAGCTCAAAAAAGAACGCAATAGCGTTTCTGCCGACTTAGGCAAACGTAAAAAAGCCGGTGAAGATATTACTACCGATTCAGCTCGTATGCGTGAAGTCGGCGCTCAAATTGCCGCTATCGACGCCGAAAAGGCTGCTATCGAGGAAGAACAAGTCCATTTAGTGGAAGTTTTGCCCAACTTGCCTCAAGATGATATTCCAGACGGCCCCGATTCTGATTACAATAAAGAAGTACGCCGTGTAGGTGATTTTAAAGAATACGATTTTGAAGTAAAGCCTCACTGGGATATTGGTGAAGACTTAGGTATCTTGGATAGCAAGAGAGCTATTAAACTTTCCGGATCCCGTTTCTGGTTACTTTGTGGAGACGGTGCCCGTTTAGAACGCGCTATCTATACTTACATGCTCGATTTGCACACTCAGAAGCATGGCTACAAAGAGATGCTTCCTCCAGTATTGGTTAGCGGCGATACCTTATATGCTACAGGTCAGCTTCCCAAATTTAAGGATGATCTTTTCCACTGTTCTCCTAACGATTTGTATTTAATTCCCACTGCTGAAGTGCCTTTAACTAATATCCACCGCGAAGAAGTGCTTGATGGTAAAGATTTGCCCATCTATTATACCGCTTGCACCGCTTGCTTCCGCTCTGAAGCCGGAGCTGCCGGTCGTGATTCTCGTGGTTTAGTGCGCGTCCATCAGTTCAACAAAGTTGAAATGGTTAAGATTGTTAACCCCGATACTTCCAATGATGAGTTGGAAAAGATGGTTGACAACGCTGAAGATGTACTTAAAGGTTTGGGCATTCCTTATCGTGTAGTATTGCTTTGCGCTGGCGATATGGGCCTTTCTTCTTCAAAGACTTACGATTTAGAGTTCTGGTCTCCGGCTCAAAAGCGTTTTATTGAGATTTCTTCTTGCTCCAACTGCTGGGATTATCAAGCCAGACGTGCCAATATGCGCTTCCGTCGTGAGCCTTCCGCTCCTACAGAATATGTCCATACTTTAAACGGCTCTGGTTTAGCTGTAGGTCGTACTATGGTAGCTATTTTGGAAAACTTCCAACAAGCTGACGGCTCAGTTATTATTCCCGAAGCTCTTCGTCCTTACATGGGTGGTCAAGAGCGTTTGGTACCCAAGATTAAAAAAGCTTAATCCTGCTATTTTAACTGTAGCTTAGAGAGATACCGTTGATTCTCATTTCAGAATTGACGGTATCCTTTTTTTTTGTCAAATAAGCCTAAAAGGAGTGAAGGCTTTTTTCTTGAAGCAGGATCGAATGCGTTAAAGAACGTTCTTTCCTTAGCCTTTTAAGTTCTTGCTTTTAGGTAAGGGAAATGGTTAAACTCACACATTATTAGGAGGTTCCGGCAGTGATCGTTGTACAATACGAGCAGGACCCCGAGACTATTATTGAACAAGCGGCTCAGAGGCTTCGCTCCGGCGGCGTAGTTATCTATCCTACCGACACACTTTATGGCATGGGCTGTGATGCACTCAATCCCCAGGCCATCAACAGAGTTTACAATATAAAGAAACTCAATAAGCGCAAGCCACTCTCTTTGCTTTGTTCCGACTTAGAACAGATTGCCAAGTATGCTCATATAAACGAGCAAGCATACACTCTGTTGAAACGCCTCTTACCTGGCCCTTATACTTTTATTTTACCGGCTACCAAGCTTGTGCCTCGTGTTGTTGTTAATAAGCAACGCAAAGTTGGTATTCGTGTACCCAATAACGAAATATGTTTGGGTATTATTCGCGAGTTGGGCAACCCGTTGATGAATACTTCTGCCGATTATGAAACCGACGAAGAGTTAAACGAGCCTGAATTAATAAAAACTTATTATCGTGATGCCGATATGCTTATAGATTGTGGCCCTGTAGAATTATCGCAATCTTCAGTTATAGATCTCAGCGGGGCTGCTCCTACCGTTATTCGCTACGGCAAAGGAGATGTCGAGGATGCTTTATGTATAGTCGACTAGCATTTTGTGCGTACTGGTTGAATTTTTAAAGGACTAAAGCTTTTTGATAAAAAAGACTTAGTCTTTTTTTTATCCATTTACATACAAATATTTTGTTGAGTGACGATTAGCAAAATTTTTGCAACAGTTGACTGTTGCACTGCTATCTGCCTAAGTGATATGCTCCACTATAGAGAATTGGAGTCGGTTTCCTTTTGAAGTTCGGCTCCCGGTTGGTCGGGGGGCAAGGGCCTTTAGTGGCTCTTGAAAGGAGGTTTTTGAGTCGTGAGAGCAGATTGTATTGGTGGTTCTTCAATCAATGTCAACAGAGCCTACACCGATTCGGTAAGTAATTCTGCCCCTAAAGGTGGAACGGAAGTAAAAAATGATAGCAGCGCCGCAAGTGCTCCTGTCGATGCTTTTCAAAGTTCAGATTTAACTGTTGGCGATGATGGCAATGTGCGCTTTATCCTTAGTTTTAGCAAAGATGCTAAAGCGTCTGATACTGCGGCTTTTCTCAAGGCTCAAGAAAAATCCGGCAGCACTATTTCCAATAATTTGCCCTTAATAAATGGTTGTTCTGTAGATGTAAAACCGGAAAATGTCGACAATATGTTGAAAAATTTACCTGTCGGCACTCAAATAGCCATCGACCGTCCGTTGGCTTTTGACAATCCTACCATCATGAAGAGTGCCGAGCCTGGAGCTGCCGGTGAAAGCAAAGCTCCTGCCGATATAGCTGATGCTCTTATAGGTATAGATGAAGTGTGGGATATGGGCTACACCGGTAAGGGCCAGACAATTGCCATTATCGACTCCGGTATCTATCCTCACCCAGACTTAGAGGGCAAAATTACCGGTTGGGTAGATATGCAAGAAGGTACTCTTAAACCTACCGATACTTATGGTCACGGTACTCATGTGGCTGGTATCGCTGCCGGAAATGGTACCAAGTCTGCCGGAGTTCACAAAGGTGTAGCTCCCGACGCCAACGTTGTAGGCGTGCGTATAAGTAACGTTTCTGAAGCCATTAAGGGCATCCAATGGGTAATAGAAAATAAAGATCGCTTGGGTATTGGAGTTATCAATATGTCCTTAGGCGATTTTGCTATGCGCTCTTATAAAGACGATCCTTGGGCTCAAGCAGCCGAAAAAGCTATGGAAGCCGGTTTGGTAGTTTGTGTGGCTGCTGGCAACGATGGCCCTTCGGAGCGCAATATCTCTACGCCAGGTATTCACCCTGATATTATTACCGTAGGCGCTTTAGATGATAACGGCACTTTAGATCGTTCCGATGACAAAGTGGCCGATTTCTCCAGCCGTGGTCCGACGAATATTGATGGTATCAATAAGCCGGACTTAGTGGCTCCCGGCGTAAATATTTACGGCCCTCTGGCTCCTGAAGCTGGTATTGACGATGATAGTTTGCCTCATGTAGGCAAAGATTATGTGGCTATTTCCGGCACTTCCATGGCTACACCTATGGTCGCCGGTGTGGCTGCGTGCTTGAAGCAAGCCAATCCCAATCTTACTCACAAAGATGTTAAAGAAATTTTGGTAAAGAGCTGCGACAACTACTTAGATGAACCTAAGTATGTGCAAGGTGCCGGCTTAATCAATGCCAAAAAAGCTTTGGAGTTGGCCCTTACTTGGGATACTTCTCATGATATTGAAGCTTTAGCTAAAAATACTCCTAAAAGCGAAGCTTCTTCTCAAGCAGAAGCCAAAGATTCCGCTCCTTCAGATGAAGGATTCCTGATGGCTTAAAGTTTGCTGTAAAAAATATTCCATTCTATATATTGCCCCCAGTTTCTCTGGCTTCTGCCACTAAAATGGGGGCATTTTTAACTCTGTCTACAGTTTTGGCTGCGCTTCTTGAGTAAAACGTGAAAACAGTGTAAACTCACTAATCGATATAGATAAACACATTTAAACTGTTGGGATGAGTTTGATCGCTTACCCTATAAAGCAGAAAAATAGAGGAGAAGGTAAGGTCTTTTACGATATGGCTATTCGTTTTTTTAATACCATGAGCCGCTCTCTGGAAGAGTTTCATCCTATTGCAGAAACTGAGGTTGGCAAGCCTTGCAAAGTTGGGCTTTACACTTGCGGCCCTACTGTTCACGATTTTGCTCATATCGGCAATTTCCGCACTTATGTCTTTGAAGATATTTTGCGCCGCTACTTAGAATATCGCGGCTACGAAGTAACTCACGTCATGAATATCACTGACGTGGAAGATAAAACTATTCGCAAAGCCAGAACTCAACAAGTTCCGCTTAGCTCCATTACCGATCCTTTTATTGAAGCTTTTTTCGCCGATTTAAAAAGCTTAAACATAGAGCCGGCTACCCACTATCCTAGAGCTACCCAGCACGTAGATCGTATGGTGGCTATGATTCGCGACCTTATAAAAAAAGGCTATGCTTACCGCTCTGAAGACGGCTCTATTTATTACGATATTTCTAAATTTGCCAACTATGGTAAATTAGCCCATATCAAAGTTGATGAATTGCAAAGCGGCGCTCGCGTTTCTCAAGATGAATACGAAAAGGGCACTGCAGCCGATTTCGCTCTGTGGAAAGCTTGGGACGAAAACGATGGCGATGTTTATTGGGATCAATATCCCGATTTAGGTAAAGGCCGTCCCGGTTGGCACATAGAGTGCTCGGCTATGAGTACTGAATATTTGGGCAACCATTTCGATCTCCACACTGGCGGTGTAGACAATATCTTCCCTCACCATCAAAATGAAATAGCTCAAACTGAGCCTTGTACCGGTGAGACTTTTGTAAACTATTGGTTGCATTCTGAGCATTTGCAAGTTGAAGGCAAAAAGATGAGTAAATCTTTGGGCAATTTCTATAAGTTGCGTGATTTACTTGATGCTTCCAAAAATGCTTCCGGCAAAGCTTGGAACGCTTTATCTGTACGCTATTTGTTGCTTTCTACCCATTATCGCACACGTTTAGATTTTACTTTCAGCGGTTTGCAAACTGCTCAAGACACGAGAGATAATCTTATTGCTTTTGCTCGCCGTCTTACCGAACAAGAGAGCAATAAAGAAGTTACTTCCGAGTTGAAGCAACTTGTCGAAGACAGTCGCCGTAAGTTTATTGAGGCTATGGACAATGATCTCAATACTCCGGAAGCTTTGGCCGTATTTTTTGCTTTGCGTCGCGATGTCAACAAGGCTATCGATGAAGGTGGAGATATTGGTAAAGAAGCCGCTCAGCTTATTTTAGGTTTAGTAAATGAATTTGACAGAGTTTTGGCTTTAGACATTGTCAAAGAAGCTCAAAAATCAGTCAGTGAGGAAATTACTGACGAAGAGAAAGCTTTAATTGAAGCTCGCCAGCAAGCTCGCAAAGAGCGCAATTTCCAAAAAGCCGATTGTATCCGTGATCAACTTTTAGAGCGCGGTATTATTTTAGAAGATACTCCTAAGGGGTTAAGATGGAAAATCGATCCAAGCAAGAGATAAAAAGCGGTCGCTCTTACGGCCGTTCTGCCGAACATAGACACAATTGGCAGAGAGAACGTCGCTTTGAAGAGAGGAGGGGGGGCTCCGAAGGGGCTCCTCGAGTTCGCTCTAAAGATCGCCAAGAAGACCATTTACGCAATGGCAATGCCAAGGCATATAGCGAAAATCCCGTTTCCGAACAGGAAAATCAAGCTACTCAAAGTCCTAAAGCCGAGCAAGAGACGATTTATGGGCGCCGTCCCGTGGTTGAAGCTTTGCGTAGCGGCGTACCTTTGCAGCGTATTTATGTGTTAAAACAGGCTGTAGGCGTGCCTAAAGAAGTATTTACTATGGCTCGCGATGAGGGTATTGCTGTCGTTCATTGTGATCGCAATCGCCTGGACTTTATGTGCAATCATGCCAATCACCAAGGTGTAGCAGCTATTAAGGCGGCTCGCAATTTTAATACCTTGGAAGAAATTATGGACAAGTGCCGCCAGAGCGACTACGCTCCGTTTTTATTGGTGCTCGACGAAGTGCAGGATCCTGGTAATTTCGGAGCTTTATTGCGTACTGCCGAAGCTAGTGGCGTAGATGGCGTAATTGTTACCAGTTCCAATTCATGTAGCTTTACTTCTGCAGTAACTAGAGCCAGTGCCGGAGCCGATCAGCATATGCTGGTAGCTCGCGTTCCTAAGTTGGGTTCGGTTTTGCGTCAACTTCGTTCTGAAAATTACACTATTTTAGGTGCCGATTCCAATACCGATTATGATTATACTCAAGTCGATTACAACGGTCCCACTGTAGTAGTAATGGGAGCTGAAGGCAAAGGCTTGCGTCCCAGCGTAAAAGAACTGTGCACAAATTTGGTAAAAATCCCCATGTTAGGCAAGATTGAATCACTGAATGTGTCTGTCGCTGGCGGCATTATGATGTATGAAGTCGTCAGACAGAGGCTGGGGAACAAGTAGGAGAAACGACAGCAAAGGCAACTATCAATAATTGCCAAAAGGGTCTGTTTGTGGTATCCTTCACAAGTAAGCTAATGGAAGGAGAGTTAAGATCATAAGATCACATGCTTTCTTTCCTTGCCAAAGCTCGGGTTTCCTGCTCTTAAGAAATTAGTTTTGAACTGATTTTTTTTCAGGACACGTGTTTGGTAGCTTCGGTCGGGATGTCGACTCTTTTAGATTAGTCAGCGTACCACAGAACCGTAGGAACTGCGGGGATGGCCTGGCAATGCTATATCTTAACAGATATTTTGCTAGGAACTCTGCAATGCAACAGTTGTAAGAGAAGTTCAGTTTCATCTTCTTTCAGTTATATTTTTTGCAGTGGAGGATGTGTGTACTAAATTAGTTGTCTGCTTAGTTCCCTTGGGTAATTACAGATAGCTAGTTTTTTGTTTCTCTATTTTTGTTGATGGCTGCGCAAGAAGACTTGCGGTAAAGTCTGTGCTGTTTGCGCCATTTCGGGAAATCTAATGAATCCTGCTCAGGGAAACGATCACGCACTTAATCAGTAAACTGCAGAGGCTCACATTGGAAGAACACGAGGTTATTTGAATGCCAAATACCAACTTGATGTCAGTGCCAAGTACGGGCAGCAACTATAGCGCCAGCTTAGACGAGCGCCAGGATGAGGAAGTTGTCAAGCTAGCCAAAGACGGCGATGAGTTTGCTACCGAGTACCTTATCTCCAAGTACAAAAATTTTGTGCGCGTGAAAGCAAAGTCCTACTTTTTGGTAGGTGCCGATCGCGAAGATATTATTCAAGAGGGAATGATTGGCCTGTACAAGTCGATTCGCGACTTCCGCGCTGACAAATTATCTTCTTTCAGAGCATTCGCTGAGTTATGTATTACGAGGCAGATTATTACCGCAATTAAAACTGCCACTCGTCAAAAACATATACCGTTAAACTCTTACGTGTCGCTCAATAAGCCTATTTACGATGAAGACTCCGATCGCACTATGTTGGATGTTCTTTCTTCCAATAAAGTGTCCGATCCGGAAGAAGTATTTATCAGTACAGAGCTTTCCAGTGATTTAAGAGAAAAAATTAAGCAAAACTTGAGCGAGTTGGAGTCTCAGGTTTTACAATCATATCTTGAAGGTAAATCCTATCAAGAAATGGCTAAAGAGCTCAACCGCCATGTAAAGTCTATTGATAATGCTTTACAGAGAGTTAAACGTAAAATTGAGAGAACTTTAAAGGCTCCTATGAACCATTAGCTCAGCTTCTGCCGGTGTTGCCGTGCCGACAGTAATGAAGGAAAGAGATCCAAGAGGCCGCCTCCAAGAGCATACTTCTTGAGGCGGCCTCTTGATAAAAAGTTAAAACTTGACAAAATTCTATTTATTAAGTATTATTTCACGGTCAACTTAATACATGCCTCAATAGCTCAGTTGGTAGAGCTCCCGCCTTGTAAGCGGAAGGTCACCGGTTCGAGTCCGGTTCGAGGCTCCAAAAGCGGTCCCTTCGGGCGAGTCTATAAGCTCATCTTGGAGGGCTTTTTTTTTGCTAGTTTGGCTTCCGCAAACTTTCAATTATATATAAAGTGGCAAAGTTGAAAAAGACTACCAAGCCCAAACTGCCGATAATATCGCTAGGAAAATGAACAGCGTTATAAAGACGGCTCCAGGCTACCGACACAGCGAAAATAATACCTAGTATTGTGCAAGTTATTTTATAAGTAAGTTTTATAGACGTTTACCAAAGCACGGTAAGGAAAGCCAAAATAAGTGCGCTGCTACCAGTTGTGTGGCCAGAAGGAAAACTAAAATACGGCTCATCGACTAATGCCTTAAATCCTAAACACATAGGGCGAGGACGCATAATAAAAGCTTTTAGCAAAGTGCAACTTAAAGAAGCCAAAATAATGGGAACAACTATTTCCGCGAAAGAACACCATCGCTTTTTGATGCTACAAATCGCAGATGCAATTATGGTTAGGGGAGCTACACAATAGTTGCCTACAAAACTGCAAGTAAAAGACAATGTGCTCAAAAAATCTGAACGTGGCGAACATATATATTTAAGCAAGGCGGAATCAAAATTTGGCAAATAGTTATAAAGGTATATTCCGAGCCAGACAAGTAGGGCGCCTATAAGGCAAAAGCTTAAATATGAATATCTTCGTACCATTTTTCTCTGCTAGTAGTTATAAACTATTATATCGGTAGGCGTATAGTAATATGCCTTTAAAACTGGCGGTCTGGAGCTGTTTTTATCTTGCTGACAATATAAATTATTAGTTTTAGATTCAGAGGTGCGGCTCTTAGATTCGGCTTGTTCTTGCCAATATTTGGCTTTAGCTGGATCTGCGTCTGTTAAAGTGCCTTTTTGATAAATTTCACTGAGTTTGTACATAGCCGGAACGCAACCTAATTGGGCCGACTTGGTAAAGTTATCAATAGCTCCCTGTGTGTCTTTAGCCGTACCGAAACCGCGTCCTTGACAAATAGCATAATTATATAAACCTATGGGATTATTTAAATCGGCGGCAATTTTGTAACTTTCGCAAGCAGTTCGATAATCTTGACCGCGAGAAATGCCATAATAGTAGCAATTACCCGAATTGCACAAACCATTCAAACTACCGTTTTCTCCGGCTTGATAAAAAAGATTGGCGGCAGTTTCACTATTTTTAGGTACAAATAGACCTTCTGTATAAAGGCGGCCCAGCATATTGGCGCCCTCTCCGTATTTCGCGTCTGCGGCTTGTATATAATATTTTAACGCCTTGGCTTGATTTTGTTTTACTTTAAGTCCTTGTTCACAGTAAAGGCCAAGAACTGTCAGTGCTGTTCCATCTTTAAAGTCGGCCGCTTTTTTGTAATACTTTAAAGCTTGCTTAAAATCAGCTTTAACACCCAAGCCGAGATCGTAAAGTCTACCTATGCGCGTCCAACCTAAAGGAAAACCTAATTGACCGGCTTTGTCGTAAGTTTTAATAGCTTGAGAACGATTTTGTTTAAGTCCCAAGCCTGCTTCCAAACAATAGCCCAATCTATAGTGGGCGCGGCTATTTTTTTTAGCGGCTGCTTTTTTGTACCACTGTACAGCTTTAAGGTGATCTTGTTTGACACCGTGGCCTAAAGCATATAAGTCGCCTAAATTGACCATAGCGTCAGTATTACCAGCTTGGGCAGCTTCACTAAAAAGCTTAAAGGCTTTTTGGTAATCTTTATCTGTACCTTGACCGGCGGCGATCATTTCTGCTAAAGCATTTTTGGCTCTAGGATCGCCAAGGCCGGCCGCTTTTGATAAAAAAGCTATAGCTTGACCGAAATTTTTGTTGATGCCATTGCCGAAGCGATAAATATTACCTATAGCTAATTGAGCGGCCGTATTGCCTAAGTCGGCAGCTGTCCTATATAAAGTAATGGCTGATTGAACATTGCGCGGACAGCCTTTAGCGTTGTAAAGACAATCGGCAGCCATATAGGCCGCACCGCCGTGGCCTAAAGAGGCTGCTTTTTTCAGTAAATCTAAGCCTTGAGCCACATCGTCTTGTTGAATAAGTTTTTTGCCACGCTTAAAAAGACTTTCAGCTTCTTCTGAAGGTTGTTGCTCATTGGTTTGTTGAGCGTTCGTTTGCTTAGTTGTTTCGGTAGTCTTATTGGGAGCAATATTTTGCTCTTTTTGTTTTGATATATCTTTAGAAGTAGAGGCAGAGTTGTTGACAGTTGGCGGTGCTGGTACGGAAGGTTGAACATGATTTTTGGGCTCAGCTTGGGCACAAGGCATAAGCGCTGCGCAAATTATGAAAGAAAAACACGCAGTACGCCAAGTGAAGCTACGGAAAGGAGAAGCAAAAAGGTTGCCGCTTTGTTTATTCATGTAAATGCGCTCCTAACGTAAAAGTCAACATAAGTGAAGTTCCCAAAACAGAGCCGTAAACCTTTAGCTAATAAAAAATATTACCATGAGTGCCGTAAAGCCCTTGGTTATAGCCATGAGGAGTATGTCAATTTGTCGGGAAGAAACTCTTGACAATTGTTTGTTGTTTAGGTAATATACTTTCCGTTACGGGTACGTGGCAGAGTGGACAATTGCATCAGACTGTAAATCTGACGCGCGACGCGCTACAGAGGTTCGAATCCTTTCGTGCCCACCACAAAGACAAGTTCGGGTTTATAACTCGGGCTTTTTTTTGTTTTTAAAGCAAAATAGGAAGTAAGTCTCTCTAGGCTGAAATGGCGTCGGCTACACATGAAAGCAAATTGACCTGGAGGGCGGATATGTTAGGAGCTATTGTCGGTGATATTGTTGGTTCACGCTACGAATTTGCCAATCATCGCAGTGTTAAATTTCCCCTTTTTGATAATGATTGTTTTGCTACCGATGATTCAATTATGAGTTTAGCGGTAGGCAAAGCTATTACCGAATTTTATAAACAAGATCTAGAACTCAACGAGAAGGGTAAACAAATACTTTTTGATTTAACTGTACATTATATGCGTAAAATAGGGCAGCCTTATCCTGATTGCGGCTATGGTGGTCGTTTTTTGCATTGGATGTATTGCACTAATCCGCAACCATACAATAGCTTTGGCAATGGATCGGCTATGCGCGTTAGCGGTGCAGCCTGGGCTGCTTCTACTTTGGAAGAAGCTTTAGAATTAGCTAAAATAGTAACTTCTGTCACTCATGATCATCCTGAAGGTATTAGAGGAGCCCAAGCTACCACGGCGGCTATTTTTATGGCTAGGCAAGGCAAAAGCCAAGACGACATAAGAAAACATATTAACGATAACTATTATAAATTAAACTTTACCGTTGAAGAGATTCGCCCTCACTACCAATTTAACGAAACTTGTATGGAAACTGTGCCTCAAGCTATCGAAGTTTTTTTAGAATCGTCCGATTTTGAAAATGCTATACGTTTAGCTATATCTTTAGGAGGAGATAGCGATACTCTTGCTGCTATAACCGGTTCTATAGCCGAAGCTTTTTATGGCGTTCCGCTGGAAATTGAGAAAAAAGCTATAAGCTACCTCGATAGCAATTTAGCTAAGCTCTATCAAGAGTGGAAAGCTTTTCAAGCCAGTCGCGCTCCATATTTAGTTAAGTAGACTTAGTTAAAAAATAGGTCAACTAGATTTTTTTTACTTCTGGTTGGCCTATTCTATTTGTTGTACCAAAAAGAGTAAACAATAAACTGCGATCTTACATGCTTTTAACATTTGTGTTACTTTTTACAGTACAGGTCATAGTAAAATTTTTCCTATTGGTGGGGTAATATTTTGTTTCTTTGTATTTTTGGAGGAAATTATGATTGGAGCTATTACTGGAGATATCGTAGGATCGAGATTTGAATGGCATAATCACCGCAGTACTAATTTTACTTTATTTGATCCTAAATGCAAATTTACCGATGATTCTGTAATGAGTATAGCTATAGGAAAAGCTATTATGGAATTTTACAGAAAAGGTATAAAATTAGATGAGCGTGGTAAAAAGACTTTATCTTCTCTAAGTGTGCGCTATATGCGAGAAATTGGGCAACCTTATCGCAATTGCGGATATGGGGGAAAGTTTAGAGTATGGATGTATAGCAATGTGCCCAAGCCGTATAGCAGCTTTGGTAATGGAGCGGCTATGCGTGTTAGTGGCGCAGCTTGGGCTGCTTCTACTTTGGAAGAAGCTTTAGAGTTAGCCAAAGTAGTAACCGCTGTCACTCACGATCATCCTGAAGGTATTAGAGGAGCCCAAGCTGTTACGGCGGCTATTTTTATGGCTAGGCAAGGTAAAAGTAAGGACGAAATAAGACAATATATACATTATTGTTATTATCGTTTGAATTTTACTATTGCTGAGTTGCGTCCTACCTATAAATTTAACGCTTCTTGTATGGGCTCTGTGCCTCAAGCTATCGAAGCTTTTTTAGAATCGTCTGATTTTGAAAATGCTATACGTTTAGCGGTATCTTTGGGAGGAGATAGCGATACTATTGCTGCTATAACCGGTTCTATAGCCGAAGCTTTCTATGGCGTTCCGCCGGAAATTGAGAAAAAAGCTATAAGCTACCTCGATAGCAATTTAGCTAAGCTCTATCAAGAGTGGAAAGCTTTTCAAGCTAGCCGCGCTCCACATTTAGTTAAGTAACCTTAGTTAAAAATAGGCCAACTCGATTTTTTCTACTTCAGGTTGGCCTTTTGTTGTGCAAAATTAGTGTTTTATAACACGACCTTCACGGATAGGATGAGCTTGAGGAGTTTCGGCTGCATATCCTAAAATACAATGGCCTATACCTTCATAGTTATCAGGTACTCCCAATTTACGGAAAATAGCCCGGCCTTCTTCACATTCCGACTCTTCTTTAGCACGATTGATCCAGCAACTGCCCAATCCCAAAGCGTGGGTGGCTGCCATCAAGTTGCCCATAACCAAACTGCCATCGTATACATGGTTGCTGTTTTCCTTGTCAGCAAACACGATCAGCATCATAGGAGCGCCGTAAAAAGGATCAAAGCCCTCTTTCCAACCACCAATGCGTCTATTTAAGTCGGAAAGTTGATCGCGCACTTCTTTATCGGCCACTTCGACAATGAGTGTGGGCTGTTTGTTCATACCGCTAGCTGCATAAAGACCAGCTTCGATTATTTGATCAACTAACTCTTGCGGAACGCTCTTATCAGCTTGATATTTTCTGACACTGCGGCGATTTTTCAAAGTTTCGATAAATTCGTTCATCTTTTTACCTCACTTATTGTAAATTTTTGCCTATTTCATAGGCTTTTTGCGGATAATCAGTCTTTTCAATCGCTTCACGAGTAGGACAAGAAGAGGCTAATAGCATACCCACATCTTGCCAGTGCATATAGCAATTGTTTGTTAAGTAAGAAGCTTTTATACCATCAAAGAGCCATTCTGTATTGTCGGCGGCAGCCACTAACAAAACAGTTTTTTTGGGCTGGCGCAGCTTATCGTTAATCCGATAATATCTATCAATGATGGCTTTAAGCTGTGAAGGAAAATCGTGATAATACAGTGGAGTAACGTACACTACAGCGTCTGCTTCAATAAGTTTAGGAGCCAGTTCGCTCATATCATCGTCAAAAACGCATAAATTGTCACTTCGCTTACATCTGTCGCAGGCTATGCAATGATGTACTTTTTTGAACGAAGCGTCAAAGCGGTAAATCTCATGGCTTGCTTCTTGGGCACCTTCAATAAATTTTTCTGCCAATAGCGAAGATGTGCCGTTTTGATGTGGACTGGCATTTAATACAACTATTTTCACTTTTTTGTCTCCTGATATGCATGTACAAATATTAGTGAATATGTCCAACTACTGGATCGCTTCTAGTTTAAGTGTGTTTTTTCATGCTGTACAGCAAAATATACTAGATGTAGCGCAAACATGCTAAACACAAACGAACTCGGTGTAGTCCTTGGCTTTGGCGGGAGGCCGTGTGGCTACTTATTTCCTGTAAGAGGCCATAGCGGCCCATTTACGCCGAAAGCCTTGGACGCAACCTGCAAACATTAAAAGTTTCCGTCTCAGAACAAGTAAGCTGCGTTTTGCCTATAGCAAAGCGAAAGGCTTTTCTATGCCTGCAGCTTGCTATAGGCTAAACGCAGCCAATTAAACCCTAGAAACGGAGACTTTGAGCACCTATACCTTACTTTCGCAACCGCTTCCAAAATGATCGCTTGCTATGAAATGAACGAGCTACAGCAAAAAAGTGTAGGCGTAAATGAAATTTATAGCCGCAAAAATGTTCGTTATACCCACCGGAGAAAACTTTATCGCGTCAGCGATGTTTTCGAGGAGGGATATAACGAACTAATCAATGAGGCTATAAATTTAGCACTAACATGCATGGCGTAAAAATTTAGCACATTTTTGCCTAGAAGTGCTTGACAGGGGAGGCACTTAGCGGTAATATACTCGAGCAGTTGCGACGAGCAACTAAGCAAAGTTTTGAAAATAGAATAGCAGCTTTTAACTATGAAGCTTGTGTAAGTGCCCTGTGTATCTTACAAGATAAGATACCGAAATAGATGACACTTAAAATTGTCAATGTTAAGTAGAGCTAATCGCTCTCTTTTTCAAATATTAAGCGCCGATGCCGTAAGGC
>CAKUBG010000025.1 GCA_934636825.1 uncultured bacterium
AAAATTTGAAGGCTAACAGCCAACTGCTGTCTTCAATAGCTAAGCAAGTAACAGCAGTGCCATAATAGACAAAGATCAAGGCATTAAGTAAACCTACAATTAAAATGACAGCTACAGCCGCAACAATAGCTCCATCCTTGCCAGTAAACATAGCGGTAAAAGATATCAAAGAAATGATCAATGTAGGCAACATAAGCAACAGCATTTGTACGCCCAGACGAAGTCCGTCCACAAACAATTCTCCGAAATCGCCAAATTCTAAATTAGGCAATTCGTCATTTCCGTCACGGATAGCCCTAATGGCTCTTATGCAGTAGCCGGCTACAGCCGGGCCGGTAATAATAAAGACAGAGAAAATAATTAAGATAATAAGCTTTTTAAAAATATCAGCGGATTTTAAAATGTAATTTATTGGCCCTAAAAATGTCATAATCTACCTCCCTAGCGCCTATGCCGAAAAAGCGTGACAGAACACTACTTATTAGAAACTATCAGTTTAAAGTCCTATGCCAAAATAGTAGTTTACTCTTCTAAACTACCCGACATTAAAAAAGTTTTTTCATCCAAAATATCTTTCTCAATCAGTTCACCTTTATTAATGCGCATATATTCTCCGACTAAAGAACTTATAGCCATAAGAATATAAGACTGAGCAGCGAAAATTACCAAAAATACTAACAAAACTGACACACATATTATAATGATACCTAAAGTGAGTGACTTTATAGCCAAGCCTATACCGATACCTATAAAAACAGCAGGCGGAAAGACAATGGCACTAGCAAATCCTTGCCAAAGCATGTAGATGAACACCAACTTGTAGTACCCAGTTAACTTGCTGAAAGGTAACTTAAAAAATGAGCTGTAAAGCGAAGGATGATCGTTGTCAGAAGCTCCACAAATAAGAAAAGCCGGTAAATAAACAAAGTAGCTTAAGGTAGCCAGAGAACAAAAAAAGCGTCCAATAAATTGCCAATCCAGCAAAACGAAAAATAAGCCTACTAAAGCCAAAGGAATGCCAATACATATATAGCAAAGCCAAAGCAGGATATTTTTGGAGCAGCAATTTTGTAAAGTAAACTCTGGAAATTTTGCTTCTGCAAAGCCATTTTTAGCCACAGATTCAGTTATGACAGAGGCATAACACAAAGGACCAAACATAGTAAAGGCCAAGCAACTGAGCAAGCCCCAGGTTTTCCAAAAATCCGGCCTTTTGTAAGGCCAGCTCACATGCGCTGTATAATCCACAAAGTCTTCCTCACCTTCACATATAATCACAAATTCTTTTTCAACGATATGTAACAGATCCCGCTAAATTTAAGCATAACAAAAGATAGAAAAGCCTTATTAGCTCTCTTTCCCTTCCCGGCTTTTCACTCTGGACAAAGGGCTAAAGTTATGCTAGAATACCCCCGCTATTGTGCATCTTCTTAACTCAATAGTTTTTTAGAAAGTCTTTCTCGTTCGTCCGGCTCCCCGGAACCGTGCGCAGAGAAGAGCACGGACATACAGGAGGAACAAAACATGTCCAGAGTTTGCGCTCATTGTGGCAAAGGCCCTTCCAGCGGCAATATGGTAAGCCACTCCAACCGTCGTACTCGTCGTCGTTGGCTTCCCAACCTTCAGAAGGTAGTCGTTATGGTTAATGGCGCCCCCAAGGCAATCAGAGTTTGCACTCGTTGCTTGCGTTCTTGGAAAAACAGTCAGGCTGAATAAGCTGACGCGCTCTTCGTTTTTTGGAAATTCGGCACTATGGCTGAGTGTTTAGCCGGGCCGTTGCATAAGTCGGGGCGAGGCATAGCCGAAGTTGGCATTGCCGTCGCCCTGTCGCTTTTATTGGCCTTTTTTAACCTACCGCTCTTGCCCAACGGAGGGCAAGTCTCTTTAGATATGCTGCCTATAATATTTCTGGCCATCATGAGAGGCAGCAGCCAAGGCGCAGCCGCAGGCCTTATATATGGTTGTTTGCACGCCTTACAAGAGCCATTTGTTATTCATCCGCTACAATTTTTACTGGATTACCCTTTAGCCTATGCATCTTTGGGATTGGCCGGTTTGCCTTTTTTAAGAGAGCGTACTTTTTTAGCGATTGTTGGCAGCGTAACCTTGCGTTTTTTATGTCATACCGTTTCGGGAGTGATTTTTATCGACGCTTTTCTAGGGCAGCATAGTTTGCCCGCTTCTCCCTGGCTTTGGTCAGCAAGTTATAATTGTACCTTCTTGTTACCTTCAGTACTGGCTTTATGTGTAATCATTCCACCTCTAAAAAAAGCCATGCAAAATTATGGAATCTTTACAAAGTAGTCTATTTGCCCAATTTAAACGCGCTTTTATTGTAGGCGGCGGCCCTGCGCCTGCTGTCGGTTGGCTGCGCCGCCAGATCCTTCCCGGCGATTGTCTTATGGCTGCCGATCGCGGTGCCTCTTATCTTCAAGCTGATGGTTTGATGCCAGATCTGTTATTGGGAGATTTTGATTCGCTGCCGCCAGAAATGTTGCATACTTTACAAAAAGAATGTCGTCAATGCCTTACCTTTCCTTGCGATAAAGATTATAGCGATCTTGAATTGGCTTTGAGAGCTGCCCACCATTTGGGGCTAAAGCAAATCGTGATAGCCGCCGCTCTTTACGGACGCCTAGATCATTGCCTTTTTAATATCATTTCTATCTTACAACTGGCCGACGAATTGGGGCTGGAAGCTTCTTTAATTGCTCCCGATTGCCAAATATTTCAATTAAAACAAAAAAAATGCTCTTGGGAAGGACGCAAAGACACATTACTTTCCATTATTCCTCTGGACGACGAAGCCGAAGTGAGCTTACAAGGAGCCAAATGGCCATTAGATCACAGCAAATTGCGTCGCTCCTCTACCAGGGGCTTATCTAATGTTGTCGTGGCCGATGAAGTTACGCTGGAATGCCACTGCGGTCGCATTATTGTTTTGCTGAGCGACACCGAAAAATAAAGAATAATATTTTTTATTCGTCTTCGCAATTTATGTGCAAAGATTCGTCTCCCAACACTTGAGCCACTACGGTTTCCACTTGTTCCGAAGAAAAAGGTTTAATTATAAAGCCACAAGCTCCCAGCTCCATGGCTTGTTTTATGTAATCTTCCATGCCTAAAGCCGTTACCATAACCACCTTAGCTAAGGGATCCAGATCAAAAATTTGCTTTAAAGTTTCAATGCCGTCTTGTTCAGGCATAAGAATATCCAAAGTGACCAAATCCGGCTTATAGTGCTCGTACATTGTCACGGCGCGTCTGCCTCCGTCCACTTCTATAACTTCGCAACCCATAGAAGTGATAACTTCTCCTAGCATCATGCGCATAAATTTAGAATCGTCGACAACAAAAACTTTATAAGCCACAGCCCGTAAACCTCGCTAATTTTTGTTTGGAGTATCGATGATAACAGTAACGGGGCCGTCGTTTATTAAACTGACTTGCATGTGAGCTTGGAACTGCCCCTCTTGAATCGTTAAACCGGAACGCTTTATTTGTTCAACAAAATAGGCGTACAAGCGGGAAGCTTCCGCCGGAGGAGCTGAGTGGCTGTAGCTGGGACGCAACCCTTTACGGCAATCTCCATAAAGTGTAAATTGCGACACGACTAAAATTTGCCCCCCAATGTCGGTAACGCTCAAATTCATTTTCCCCTCGTCGTCAGAAAAAATGCGCAAACGAGCGATCTTACTGGCCAACCAATCGGCTTCGGCTTCTGTATCGTCACAATGGACGGCCACCAGCACTAATAAGCCTCGACCGATTTGGCCGACAATTTCATTATCTACTTCTACTTTTGAGTTGAGAACTCTCTGAATAACAGCACGCATATCGTTTAGTTATTTCTGGTGAAAAATAGTCAAACCTTCCCCCCACCAGATTTGCCTTTCTTATCTATTTCTGGAACGAATGGCCGAAAATACACCTTTAACGCCGCGCAATCGCTTGAGGGCTTCTTCCAATTGCTTGTTCCCGGTCACTTCAACAGAAAGCTTTACCTTGGCTTTTTCTCCAGAAGTAAGGGCTTGGCACGATTTCACATTTACTCTTATTTCGGTTAGGCAAGCCAACAAATCGCCCACTAAACCGCTGCGATCCCAAGCCTCGATGACAATATGCACCCAATAAGTTTTGCTGGCAGCTTGCATGGCGCAACTGTTCCAGGTGCATTTAACAATACGCTCCGGGTGCACAGCCGACAAATGAGCGAAATTTAAACAATCTCGCCTATGCACAGAAACTCCGCTGCCCACAGTAATGTAGCCAATAATTTCATCACCAGGCACAGGCATACAGCAGCGAGCCATTTTGGTCAGGATAGTATCAACATTTTCGACAATTACTTCATGACCTGGCCCGGTACGTTTAGTGATCGGTTGGGAATTTTCCGGCAGGGGAATTTCTGGCAAAGCTTCATTCTTGGGCAACACACTTTGAATGCGGCTTACTGCTTGTAAAGCTGAAGTTTCGCCATAGCCGACGCTGGCCAGCAGATCGTCGCCAGTTAAGAAGCTCAACTGGTTGGCCGCTTGAAGCATAACTTCTTCATTGTTGAGTAAATCGGCCAAACGCAAACGTTTAAGCTCAGCCTTGACAGCTTCGCGGCCACAAACAATATTTTCTTCACGCCTTTCTCTTTTGAACCAAGCGCGAATCTTGCTTAAAGCCTGGTGGCTAGCACAAATTCTCAACCAATCACGCGAAGGCGTACCGTTTTTAGCGGTTTTAATTTCCACTCTATCGCCGGTAGAGAGTTTGTAAGTTAAGGGCACCATACGATCATTTACCAAAGCACCCACACAGCGATTTCCCACCTCACTGTGCACCCTATAAGCAAAATCTATAGGCGTAGAGCCCATGGGTAAATTGACGACATCACCCAAAGGCGTAAAAGCAAACACTTCGTTAGAGGGCACACTAAACTTAACGTGCTCGCCTACTTCGGAAGATTCGCTACTCTCACCACTACAATCAAACAGAGCCCTAATCCAGGGATAAAGCTCAGCAAAGACATCGCGTCTGCTCTTATCAGCGCTGACTTTACCTTCTTTATAGGCCCAGTGAGCGGCCACACCAACTTCATTTACTTTATGCATTTCGAAAGTGCGAATCTGAATTTCCACCGGAACTTCATCAGGGCCAATTACAGTCGTATGCAAACAGCGATAGTTGTTGGGTTTGGGGTGAGCAATATAATCTTTAATACGCCCATTCATAGGCGACCAAAGAGAATGAACCAAGCCGAAAATCATATAACAATCTTCAACTGTGGGCACCAAAACGCGAATAGCTGCCAAATCGTAAATTTCGGCCAAACTCTTATGGGAGCGCACTTTTTTGCGATAGATGCTGTACAAATGTTTGAAGCGATATTCAAGCTCATTTTCAACATGAAGCTCGGCCAGCTTTTCTTTCAAAGTGGCCACAATTTTGTCCATAACCGCTACAAAAGTAGGTCGCACTGCTTCCAGCTCTTGGCTCAACTCGCGATACTCTTCCGGACGAGCATACTTAAAAGCCAAATTTTCCAACTCGGCCTTAAATTCCCAGACACCCAAACGCGAAGCGATAGGGGCAAAAATATCCAAAGTTTCATTAGCGATGTTGGTTTGAATTTCCGGAGCGCAAAATTCTAAAGTGCGCAAGTTGTGCAAACGGTCGGCAAACTTAACCAAAATAGCACGTAAATCACGAGCCATAACTAAGAAAATTTTGCGCAAATTTTCGTCAGCAGCTTCTTTTCCACCCAAACGAGTAAATTTTCTCGCGGTCTCTTCAGGCTTAGCGGAAGCTTTAATTTCGTTTTTTTTCGCTCCCTTTTTCCCGTTTTTCTTACCCTCTTCTTTATCTTGTTCTTGCTTAGTTTCTTCTCTGGCAAATCGCTTAGTGAGGTTGGTAACGTCTCCGATAAGGTCGCTCAGTTCTTTACCAAAGTGCTCAGTAACATACTCTAAACGCACTCCGGTATTTTCTTCAATTAAGTCGTGGAGTAAACCAGTGCAAAGAGTCGTGCAATCTAATCTATAGGAAGCTAAAATTTTGGTAACTTCCACTAAGTGATCGATATAGGGATCGCCAGAAAGTCTAACTTGTCCATCATGAGCTTTAAAAGCCAAATCTAGCGCTTTTTTGAGCCTTTCTTGTCCTTTATCGTCGATATAAGAAGTACATTGAGCCAACTCTTGCCAGTATTTGTCTTCCAACTCTTGCTTCATAGGAGGCAAGCTTTCACTCAATTCGGCCTCTTTTTTATTTAAAACCAGCTCCGCTTTTTTATCCGGCGCTTTCTTATCTTCACCCATTTTTATTTTAACTAGTCCTTATAAAAAATATTTTTCTCCTACTTTTTCTATCCAAGGAGAATCACAATTTAGGCTCTATCCACAGTTACCACACTGTCTATAGAGCGTATTTCATCCATAAGCATTTCCAATTCGTCTACTGAAGCGGCGCCAACTTCTATTCTGATATTGGTCACGTTTTTGGCATAATCATTGGTAAATTGATAGCTGTAGATCAGCACATTTTTATTATCAAAAACACTGATAATAGAATTGGATAAGCCATGGCAAACTAGAGCAGACACAGAAATAGTGGCCCTAAGCATAAACAACTTGGGATCGATATCGCTAATCCATTCAGCCTCATGGACTTCAGCTCCGTCAGCCAAAGCAGAACATCCTTCACGATGTATAAAGTAACCCTTGCTTTTGGGATCACGCGAAGCTTTTATAGTATCGCCAAAAACCGGTGTACAAAGGCGACAAATAAAACAACGCGCCTTAGGCACTTGCGGAATGCGGATAGAGAGCGAAACATCACGCAAACGCTGAGGATCAGCATCCAAATTCTCGAATTTTTGCGGATTATTCTCGCGGTAATTTTTCAAACATTTTACAAAGCTAGCCAAGGGAGTACGATAACTTCCCACTGCAATATACAAATCGTCCAGAGATTGAAAATTGAGAGATTTTACGATAGCTCGCATAATTTCGGCGTTGGTCTGAGCACCAGCCGCTCCCTGGCGGATAAGCTCCGCACAGATCATTTTATAACCGATACTGCGATTGGGCTCAGGAGTCTGATGATTGTAAAACCATTTGCTGATGCTGGAGCGAGCTTGTCTAGTGCGACAGTGTGAATACCAAGAGCGTGAGGGATTCTCCTGATCAGCAGCCAAGATTAAAACGACATCATTATCGCGTAACTCGTAACCGGTAAGCGATACTTCCGCATCATTGACTACAGCGCCAGTACAGCGCAAGCCCAAGTGGGTATGAATCTTAAAAGCAAAGTCTAAAGGCGTAGAGCCTTGCGGCAATTCAATACTGCGTCCTTCCGGAGTAAGACAAACGACCCCAACGCTAAGCTCGTCTTGGCAAAGAACATCCAAAAAGTCTTGATCTTCTTTGCATCCTTCTTTGATATGGCTAAGCGAAGCCAACCAAGGAGCCAAAGGACGGAAAAGTTTATTAACCTCACCGCTCTTTATATCGGCATTGTAACGTCCTGAGACAAAAACATTGAGAACACCCAAATTATTTTCGACTTCTTCATCTTCAGTACAAATTTGCACTTCCACAGGCTGAGAACAGATGCCAGGAATAGTAGTATGTAAAGCCTGGTAGTTGTTACCTTTGGGATTGGCAATATAATCACGGAATTTGCCTTGCATAAAACCGAAGCGTTGGTGAATTACCCGCAATACTTGGTAGCAAGTATTCTTATCATCGACCACTATGGAAATAGGATCGAGGTCAAAAATTTGACCCAAAGTTTTATGCTGGCGACGCATTTTGGCAAAAACTGAATATAAAGCTTTAGTACGCAACTCCACTTTGGCTTTGATAGACTCCTCAGCCAAGGCATCTTGGATAGCTTTAAGAGCGGCAGACACAGCTTGGCAGCGTTTTTGACGTTCTTTGGCCAAAGATTCTTTTAGGCAAGCGTATTGCTGCGGCTCGAGATAGAAGAAGCACAAATCTTCCAATTCGGTTTTGAAAGGCCACATGCCCAAACGGGTGGCCAAAGGAGCAAAGAAATTGAGCGTTTCCTGAGCTATGCGAATTTGTTTATCCTGGCGCAAACCATCTAAAGTGCGCATATTGTGCAATCTATCGGCCAATTTAATAATAATGACACGAATATCTTTAGACATTTCCGTCACCAGTTTAGTCAAACTGGCCGCTTTATCGTCTATTTTGGCTTGGCGAGCCCTTTCCCTAAGTTGAGCTGGAGTGAGAGGAGCGGCCAAACTGCGTCCCAAAAACAAATTGATGCCTAAAGATGCTTGCAAAGAAGCGGCTAGACTTACAGAAGCTTCCGAGACAGCCGCTTTAACAGCATCACGACGCTGTCTAGCGCTAGCTTTACCTATCTTGGTTAATCCGTCAACTATATTGCGTATATCGGTTCCGAAATAGTTTTTAATATCGTCTAAGCTGACTTTATCTTCGTTATCTTCATACACGTCGTGAAGATAAGCTGCAGCCACACTGGAAACGTCCAGTTTAAACGGAGCCAAAATTTGAGCTACAGCTACAGGATGAGAGATATACGGTTTGCCATTGATGCGCGGCTTTTGGAACTGGTGCCAATAACAAGCATAAGGGTAAACTTTTTGCAAAATAAACTCTTGCTGCTCCGGCGGAAGATGAGCTATGCTCTGCTTGACAATTTCTTCAAGATCCGGGTATGTGGGGATATTCGCTTCAAATTTTAATTGTGGATTACAGCCTTCAGGAATATAAGTCATAGTCAGCTCCCTTTTCTTTGTTTTTACAGTCGCCAAGCAACAGCGACATATTTTCCCTCTCCCTACAGCTTTCGCGTTTATCAGTTGCTTTTAAAGTCGACGGACTTCGGCAGCGCCGTCTATTTTCCGCAAGTTTTCTATTAAGCCGTTAAGTTCGTTAATATCAGAAACGCCAACAGTCAGGACAATATGTGCGGCGCTACCGACAAAATTATTTTGCAATTGAAGGTCATAAATTTTATGTTCGCTATCATGGCAACGCACAATAGTTTCTATGGCCAAAGCGTAATTGTAAACAGCCTTGAGCTCAATTTTGGCTCTCAGAGCCGAATTGACGCCAACAGGGTGAGCATTGTCCAGCCAAAAAGCCTTTTCCTCGATAAGAGCCTGCCCAAGCTCCGCTTGTTCAACACTTTCAGCTTTTTGGCAGCCATTACGGTGAAGAGTTAGATGTTCGTAATCGATGCCGATAACCGAAATATCATCACCAACTATCGGACAGCACTCTTGACAAAGATATACATTACAATTGCTCAGCCCCGGTATATGTATCCAAGCCGACACTTCGCACAGATTTACCATAGCCGTAGCTTTATTCTCAGTACCGTAGCCCAGCTTACACTCTTCAAATTGAGCGCTTACAAATTTGAGGCTAATTCTACGTGTGCCGATCATGCTCAATAAATCTGCCACTGATCGGCAACCGCATTTGCCAACCAAAATAGACATAAATTCTTCATTTTTTTGCATGCCCGGCAAATCAGCCCGCAAAAGAGCTGCCGTCAACAGCTTCTGACCATAAGCTCTGTTGGAATCGGCGCTGTAATTTTCTTGATACCAATTGCTTAAAGCTGTTCTGGCTTGAGGTGTGCAACAATAGTCGAACCAGCTGCGTTGAGGAATAACATTATCAGAGCTGACAATAGTAACAAAATCATTATCCTTAAGTTTATATTCCAGGCAAGACACAGAATGGTCGTTTACCAAAGCTCCTTCGCAAGCCAACCCTAAGTCATCACGAATGGCAAAAGCGAAGTCTAAAGGTGTAGAACCTACAGGCAAATCCACAGAATCGCCATGAGGAGTAAAACAAGTAATGGAGTGAGCTAAACTTCCACTCAAAGCCCAGTCCAAGAAGTCGGTATTCTCTGCAGCTACGTCATGTAAAGCTCTAATAGAGCTTACCCAAGAAGCCCATTTGCTGCGCAAAGCCGAACCGACATTGCGCCCTTCTAAACCATAGTCAAAGTCTTTAAATTCAGCAAAAACGCCAATATTATTAGTAATTTGATGTTCTGCTGAGTTAATACGAATTTTTATTACTCGCCTTCCGCAACCACGTATAGCTAAATGGATCGCCTGGTACTTATTGGCTTTAGGAGTTGAAATATAGTCAAAGTAGAGACGAGTGCCACATAGATGGAAATTTCTTTTAATAGTACTTTCAGCATCGTAGCAAGCATCTTTGTCCGGCACCGTAATCATAACTGAACTTAAGCCGTTGACTTCTTCCAAAGAAGTAATGCCGCTGCTTTCCATCCTTTTGAAAATAGTATAAAAACCGCTATCATCAATTTTGATATCAGCCTGCAATGATTTGCGACAAAAAGCTTCCTTTATTTGTTTAATTGTGGCTTCAATAATGGGCCGCCGCTCTTGACGCACAGTTTCGACTTTTTTGCAGAAAATATCGTATATATTGTCGTACAAATAGCGGAAGCAAAGTTCTTCTAATTCTTTTTTTATTTCCCAAACGCCGAAACGATCGGCAATAGGACAGAAAAATTCCAAAGTTTCTCGGGCTATTCTCTTTTGCTTATCAGGCCTTAAACTGCCTAAAGTTCTGAGATTGTGTAATCTATCTGCTAATTTAATTAAAATAATTCTCGGATCTTCAGCTATACCCAAAAGTAATTTGGCCAGAGAGGCATTCTTGTTGGCAATTTTTATACGTTTAGCTTCAACTTGTTTGTCAACACCGGGACTAAGTTGTCTAACTTCATTATTTTCTTGCCCAACTAGAGATCTATATACTTTTTGATTGGAAATTGTACTGTAGCCACTCTCAGATATTTCTTTTCTCAGAGCAGCCGTTTGCCTTCGGTTTTGCGAAGTGACTATACCTATTTTTGTCATTCCATCGACTAACAAGCGAATTTCCGGCCCGAAATAGCGAGCGATTTCATCTAAAGATACTCTTTCGGCATTGTCTTCATAGGTATCGTGCATAAGGCCGGCACAAAGGGTATCGCAATCTACATGATATTTTGCCAAAATTTCGGCCACAGCAATGGGATGGATAATGTAAGGCTCACCGCTTTTACGGAATTGTCCGTCATGGAAATAGTAAGTAAAAGGATAGACTTTCTCTATAAAAAAACGACGCTGAGCTTCCGGTAAATACTCAGAAAGCTTCCTCACTCTTTCATCAAATTCAGATCGGCGCTTTATTTGCAAATATTTGCCCGGAAGTGGTTCATAACTCGCTGATTCCTTTTCAAAAGACCACCCATTTACTGTCATACACTTACCTCCGTGCTGTAATAAGAGAAAATTAGTAGCCCTTCCGCCAAGTTTTTGGGAAATAACTCCGATAAGCCAAAAATCTACCTATAAAAACGCATACTGTGTGCAGTAATTCTATTATACTCAGTCGGCACACGCAGTCTATTGCCCTAAAAACCTACTTAGTAGCTTAACTGATCGAGTTAAGATTGTGAACTGCACTAAGCGGAAATAGCACTAAAAATGACCTTATTTTAACATTATTGCCAAGTTTCGGCGAATTATCGGCCGCAGCTACCTTATCCGCTGCCGACTAAGCGATTCCGGTTCAGGCATTGTACTTACACCTGTTATATTTATACTATCAAATCGCCGCTCAGTATATACACTATCTCAATAGTTAACTTTTTTGTCAAGGACAAAGTAAAAAAAGCAGGCAATAAGCGGCCTTTTATTAAAGCTTCACTTTGTTCTAATTCAGCGCAAAAATCAACAATATTCGAGGAAAATTTATGTTCAGAAAATTCCGTTTTACAGCTGCAGCTGCCATTTTGGGAGCAGCCGTTTTAGGCAGTTCTCTAGTTCAAGCCGTTCCGCAAACTCCTCAACAGCAATTTTCAGCCTTGCGTGACAAGTATGTAGCTCAAATTCAGCCTTTAGAAAAAGAGGCCAACGAAGCTTGGTGGGAATCGGCAACCACCGGTTCCGATCAAGCCTACCAAAGACGCGAGAAAGCGGATAACGCTGCAGCCAAGCTCCACCAAGATAAAAAAGTATTTCGCCAACTTAAGGCCTTGCGCAATTCAGGAAAAATAACCGATCCTATGCAAGCTCGCCAGCTTGATTTGATGTATTACGCCTACTTACCGTATCAGGCCGACGCAGCTATTACTTCCAAAATTATCTCCCGCGAAGCCGAAGTAGATAAAATTTTCAATACTCACCGCAGCACCGTAGATGGTCAGAAATTAACCGAAAATGATGTGCGCAAAGTCATAGCTGAAAGTAACGACAGCAGCAAAGTTCGTCAAGCCTGGCTAGGATACATGGAAGTTGGGCGCAAAGTAGCCATACCTTTAAAAGACTTAGTCAAATTGCGCAATAAAATGGCCCGCCAGCTCGGTTATCGCGACTTCTTTGCCATGCAATTGGACTTGCAAGAGTTTAATGAGCAAGAACTCTTTGCCACCTTCGACGAGCTGGATAAATTGACCGCCGCTCCTTTTGCTGAATTGAAACAAGAAATTGACTCTTATCAGCGTCAGCGTTTCAACCTTGGCAAAGATGAAGCCGTACGCCCGTGGCATTTGGGCGATCTCTTCTTCCAAGAAGCTCCAGAATTAAAAGAAGACGGAGTCAATTTAGACGACATTTACAAAGATTCAGATCCGGTAGTTCTTTCCACAAAATATTACAACAGCCTGAACATGAACCCGGAAAAGATTATTGCCCGCAGCGATCTTTACGAACGCAGTGGCAAAAGTCCACACGCTTTCGAAACTTGTATAGATAGAGAGCAAGACATACGCGTTTTATGCAATGTTAAACCCAACGGCGCTTGGATGGATACGGTAAATCACGAGCTCGGCCATGGACTTTACGATCAATACATCGATCCATCTTTGCCTTATTTATTGCGCACTCCTGCTCACATTTTAACTACCGAAGGCTTTGCCATGTTTATGGGAGAAATGACCCGCACTCCCGATTTTCTGGCTAAAGTGGTAGGTTTAAAAGGCGAAAATCTGGAGAAATATTCCCACGCTTCCTGGCGTTTGCTCCGTTCCGAACGTCTGATCTTCAGTCGTTGGACTCAAACTATGCTCCACTTCGAAAAAGAAATGTATGCCAATCCGGATCAAGATTTAAATAAGTTATGGTGGGATCTCAAAGCTAAATATCAGCTCCAGGCTCCTCCTACCGATATGAGTGGCCAAGATTATGGTGCAAAAATGCACATTGTGGGCGCCCCTGTCTATTACCACAACTACATGATGGGCGATTTATTCGCTTCTCAAGTTTATGCATACATGACTAAAAATATCATGCATGTAGACGATCCTTTACAAACTTCTCTGTATGGCGATCCCAAAGCCGGACAATACTTGCGCGAGCAAATTTTTGCCAGAGGCAGTCGCACAGACTGGAGACAAATGTGCCAAGAGGCTACCGGCGAGCCTTTAAGCCCAAAAGCCTTCGCTAAACTTTTCTTAAAATAGCGAAAATACGGCAAAAAGGATAACGCCGTCGGGCTTTATAAAAAGCCCGACGGTTGCCAACGCCATAACAGTTATAAGGACTAAGGAGCAAGCCCAAAAATGAAAAGAAGTTCTTTATTACAAATTGCGCTAAGTTCGCTTCTAATTGGCCTTAGTACAGTTTCTTGCGCCGCCCCTACTTCATCTCTAGATGGAAATCGGCTGCCAACGGCTTCTTCCTCTCCCAGCCTTTCCACTACAGCCTCTCCAACACCTCAATCATACATTGAAGCTACTCCCATTCCCAATACAGCCCCTGAAACTTCTGCAGCCAAGCAAGATGTTGCAGAGAGCAAAAATAAGCAACCGGCCCCAGATCTCACTCCGGGACAACCAGATCCGGCTGTGCAGGCTTCTCGCATAAAAGAGCCCTATGAGAAAGATGGCAGTGCCAAAAATGTCATTCCCGGTCAACCTCCCAAAGCCGGAAAGCCTCTTCCTCCAACTGCTCCTGGCAAGCCTCAAGCACCCCAAAGCGGTATTCCCGAGCCTCCTAAGCCAGGTGTTCCAAGCGCCCCCACCCCCGGCCAACCGACCGATCCAGCCGCAGTTACTCCCGCCGCACCACTTCCTGTAAAACCTCAGGAACCTCGAGCAGTAATTCCTGCCAATCCTAAACCCGCTGTTCCACAAGTAAAAGCAGTAAGGCCAACATCTCCTTCAAAAGTTCAGGTTACACCTTCACCTGTACAGAAGAAATCAGGCGTAAATAAATCCAAGGTCAAAATCGATTTAAAAAATCTACCTGACAAAAAGTGAACCATAAAAGAATAAAGCCTGCGAAGCAAATAAATTGCCTAGCAGGCTTTATTACCTTCCCGAATATTCTGAAATTTTCAGAATTTCAAAAGTCAGATAAGGCGAACTTCGCCTCTTTTAGTTTTGGACCGCTTCTTCCATAGAAGCAATAATATCAGCCACTACTTTCAAATCGGCGGACAATTTCTGTACATCGATACCCTGTTGGGAAATTCGGTCGATTATTTCGGAATTTAATTTCCTAATAGCAGGCCTGGCTTCTTGGAGTGCCTGACGCCCGGAATCGCTTATTTTCAGAAGTTTGCCTCGCTCAGATTTGCCGTTTTTCTTTTCTTCAGCCCAGCTGTTTTCCTGAACCAAAACTCTCATATTACGGCACATAGTGGCTGTATCAACCCCTAAATGTTTGGCCAGCTCTACTTGAGAGACACCTTCTTTTATCTCTTGAGAGTCTTCGGAACTGCACCAACTCAGATCTTCAAGAGCTTCCAAAACGGCTACTTGAGTAACTCTGATAGGTAACTCCACACGAAAAGCAGTCGCTGTATTGTTACTGCTCTTGCGGGTGCGTTCGACAGATATTTTTGGCATCAGCGTATTGTAAAGACGCGTCATAGCCCTAGACAGAGAACGAAGGTCGGAGCAAAGAGAGCCGTCTACTTCACCAGTTTTTTTCATCAAATTATTCCCTGCAAGCGTATAGCAGAAACTAAATCTCCTGTCAGGTAAAAAACCTCACTTTCCTCAGCTGAAGCATTTATAAATATATTCAACACAAGCCGCATACAACAATGCAAAACGGCTCCCATGTCGGCGAATTTACGCTTTTTCAATCTTATTTGTCTATTATTTTCCCAAAAGCATACTGCCTTTTTTAACAAAACAAACCTACTAAAGCGCTATAAAAGCGTACTCCCTCCTGTAAAAGGTGGGAATTTCCTATTTCCGCGAGCATATCACTGCACCCCTGAAAGGCGCAATTGCTTATACCCTATCCGTAGGCAACTATTCCCGTGCGCTCCACGGTACTATGCCGAGCTAGGTTCTCCATATTTTCCTTCATACCCTACTTAACAAACTGAGGACTTAGCGTGAGAACAAAATACAAAAATACCCCACAAATCAGCAGATTATTTAGGCAGGAAAAGCGTGTTTTACAACCGAAGTCGGGGGGTTAAAACGGAGGATAAAAGATAAATATATGATATTACCTCGCGAGATAATCAGCGCTCTGCCCAAAACTGACTTACACTTGCATCTTGACGGCTCACTGCGTTTGAGCTCCCTTATCGAAATGGCCAAGGAGCGCAATGTCAAGCTCCCTTCCTACACGGAAGAAGGCATGAACGAACTCGTATTTCGCCCTCACTACAACAACTTAGTTGAGTATCTGGAAGGCTTCAACTACACTTGCGCAGTTCTTGTCGACGAGGAAGCTTTAGAGAGAACAGCTTACGAATTAGCCTGGGATAATATCAACGAAGGTGTACGCTATATCGAAACACGCTTCGCCCCCCAACTTCACATCAACGAAAACCTTTCCTTAGATCAAATTATCCGCGCCGTCAACAGAGGTTTTGCTAAAGCCGAAGCTGAATATAACTCCTCTCCCGCCGTAACCGAAAATGGAGAGCCTCCTTTCCACTACGGCTTAATTACTTGCGCTATGCGCTTCTTTGTGGCCGCTAGCTCTCCTTACTATGCAAAATTGATGGAAGTATTCAGAGAAGCTCCCCTTAAAGAGATTTATTCCATGGCTTCTTTGGAATTAGCCAGAGCTGTAGTGCGTTTGCGCGACGAAGAGGGCATTCCTATTGTCGGTTTCGACTTAGCCGGAGCCGAAGCCGGCCACCCCGCCAGCGATCACGAGGCCGCCTACCACTACGTGCACAAGAACTTTATGCACAAAACCGTGCATGCCGGCGAAGCTTACGGCCCTGAGAGCATTTTCCAAGCTATTACAGACTTACATGCTGACCGTATTGGCCACGGCTACCACCTCTTCTCACCTGAGCTCTGCGGCCCCAGCGTCAAAGATCCTCAGCAATATATTGAGCGCTTAATTCGCCACATTGCCGACAGCCGTACTACTATCGAAGTTTGCATCACCAGCAATATGCAAACCAATCCTGCTATAGGCGACGTCAAGAACCACGCCTTTGGCAAAATGTTAGCCAACAATTTGTCAGCTACACTGTGCACAGACAATCGTTTAGTCAGCCATACCACCGTAACCGACGAAGTTGAGTTGGCTCTCAAGACCTTCGATCTTACTCCCAGACAGTTGCGTGATACCATTGTTTATGGCTTCAAACGTAGCTTCTTCTCCGGTCCCTACACCGAGAGACGCAAGTACGTCCGCCAAGTGCTCAACTATTACGACTCCATCATTGAAAAATACAATAAAGAGCAAGAGAACAAATAAATAATTTGTTTTCTTCAAGTTTGTAATCCAATTGTGGTTGCAAGCTATTTTCACGAGAGCCCCGCTTTTTTGCAAGAAAGAAAGGCGGGGCTTTCGTTATTTTAGGTACATTGCTTTACATCTTTACCGCAAACTTTTCGCAATCAAACAGGTAAGCAAATGTCGAGACGTTAACTTCCTGCTCACACGAATCGATCCATTTTATCCTATATTCAACAATGTAGAATTGTTTGTTGATTATCAAGCTGATTAAAAATAATCAGTTTGACAATCTCGACGGAGGTTCCATGATCAATAGTATTGGCTCTGCTTCCATATCCACTTTGCAACCGGGCAGTTTAGCTGCTTCCAAAAGCAAAGTTCAAGCTCCTCAAGAGGAAAAGCTCTACTGTCAGGCCGCAGTTTCCGACCAAGTAGACATCCGCCCTCAAACCAAGCTTGAAAAAGTTCTGGCCGCCACCAGTGCCAAAGCAGCCCAATTAGAGCAAGATCTCGAGCCGCACGTACCCGGTCAGGTTATTGTAAAAACCAAGGGCTCTCTTATGCAGAGCACCGGCAATATTGCCAAAAAATACGGCGCCACCGTTTTGGAAAAGTTCAGTAACGAAACCAGTGTTTTCAAGGGTATGCAGGGCGAGATGCTCCATATTCAGCTGCCTGAAGGCATGACCACGGCTCAAGCCATGGCTGCTATGCAAGAAGATCCTGAAATAGAATATGCCGTACCCAACTCCATCTATACTTTAGAAGATGATGTGCCTTCCCAGGCTCCTGCCGAAAGTGGCAGCACTACAGTAAAAGCCGATCAAGGAAAAGTTCCCAACGACTTAGACTCTAAACTTTGGGGCTTAAAAAATGACGGTCAAGACGGCGGCACCGCCGGAGTAGATATCGACGCTTCTTTAGCTTGGCAAAAGACTACCGGCCTTCCCAACGGCCAAGGCCCTATTATTGCCGTTATCGATACCGGAGTAGATTACAATCATCCCGATTTGGTCAACAACATTTGGACCAATACCGGCGAAATTCCCGGCAATGGCATTGACGACGACGGAAACGGCGTTGTCGATGACGTACACGGTTACAACGCTTTCGACGATAACGGCGATCCTATGGACGTCCACTCACACGGTACCCACTGCGCCGGTACCATTGCTGCTGAAGGTGACAACGGTCAGGGCGTAGTAGGCGTCAATTGGCATGCCACTATTATGCCTATTAAAATCTTTGACAATAACGGACGTACCAACGCCGCAGCCATTATTCGTGGCATCAATTACGCTTCGAAAAACGGCGCCCGCATCACTTCCAATTCGTGGGGCGGTGGTGAAGCCAATCCCGCCATTAAAGAGGCCTTTGCTCGTTCTAGCGCCTTACACATTATGGCTGCGGGCAACTCCTCCGACAATAACGACGAAACCCCTCACTTCCCCAGCAGTTACGATTTGCCAAATTCAATAGCTGTAGCAGCCACCGACCGCAACGATGAGCTGTGCTATTTCTCTTGTTACGGCGAAAAATCGGTAGATATTGCCGCTCCCGGTGAGGATATATATTCTACTATCCCCGGCGGAGGCTACGGCAATAAGAGCGGTACTTCCATGGCTACCCCTCATGTCAGCGGCGCGGCAGGTTTGCTTTTAGCCATGGATCCGACCATGAGCAATGACGAAATAAAGACCCGCCTCTTTGAGGGAGCCGACAAAGTCGAAGGCTTAAAAGGTGTTGTTTCTACTGGCGCTCGCTTAAACGTCAATGGCGCCATGGAATACAATTACCAATCCCCCAAGGCTTAAGTTATATTTTGTCTGTAAACAATGACTCTATTTAGCTATTAAGCCCAATGGAAGCAAAAAGTGGCCGATCTTTCCTAACTTTAATTGTAAAAAGCAAGGAGGCTCGGCCCGTCTTCAATAGAATCAACCGGATAATACATTTCCGTTCAAAAAAAACGTTCTAGGAGGCAAGATGATTTCTAATATCGGCCCCAACAGTATAAATCAATTACAAAGCACTTATACTCCCCAAGCAGCCGCTAAATCTGAAGCCAAAGCCGAAAATTCCAACCCTCAAGTTGGTTCTGACTCTGTAAGTTTGGGCTCAGAAAAAAGCTCTTTAGGCGAATTTGTTCCCGGTCAAGTTATCATTAAAACTCGCGGCTCTATGATGGCCAGCCTCAACAACGAGAGCGTCGTCGAGAAATACGGTGCCAAAGTGCTGGACAACTTCCAGATCCCCGGTCGCATGAAAGCTGCCGGCGCGGGCCAAATGATGCAACTTCAGCTTCCCGAAGGCATGACCACCGAAGAAGCTTTGGCCCAAATGCAGCAAGATCCCAGCATCGAGTTTGCTGTTCCCAACACTATTTATCACGCTGAAGATATTGCCAAAGGTCAAGAATTTACCCGCGAGCAATTAGCCGAAGGCAAAGTTCCCAACGACGCCAAATTCGGCCAGCAGTGGGATATGTACAACGACGGAAGCAACAACGGCACCGCTCGCGCCGATATTCACGCTCCCGAAGCTTGGCAAATTACCACCGGCTTGCCCAACGGACAGGGCCCTCTGATTGCCGTTATTGATACCGGTATTGATATTACCCACCCCGACTTAGCTGGAAATATCTACACCAACACCAAAGAGATTCCCGGCAATGGCATAGATGATGATGGGAACGGTTTCGTAGACGATTACCAGGGCTGGAATGCTTGCTTACAAAACGGCGACGTTATGGATCGCCAGGGTCACGGTACCCACGTTGCCGGCACTATCGGCGCTGTAGGAAATAACGGCGAAGGTGTATCAGGCATCAACTGGTCGGCCACTATCTTGCCCGTCAAGATCTTCAGCGATGACGGTGGTGCTGACGCAGCTTCCATTATCCGCGGCATCAACTATGCCACTTCAGTAGGCGCTCGCTTAACCTCCAACTCTTGGGGTGGCGGCCCGGCGAACCCTGCTATTCAGGAAGCTTTCCGCAATTCACCCGACGCTTTACACATGATGTCAGCCGGCAACTCCGGAACCAACAATGACGTTCATCCTCACTATCCTTCCGACTACGATTTACCCAACAATGTCGCCGTAGCCGCTACCGACCGCAACGACCAGTTGGCTAAGTTCTCTTGCTACGGAGAGAAAAATGTCGATATCGCCGCTCCTGGTAAAGACATCCTTTCCACCGTTCCTGGCGGAGGCTACGCCGTCTTCAGCGGTACTTCTATGGCTACTCCTCACGTAACCGGCGCTGCCGGCTTGCTCTTAGCCATGGATCCGGAAATGAGCAACGACGAATTGGTAACTCGCCTTACCAAGGGTGGTGACCAATTGGAAAGCTTGCAAGGCAAAGTAGGCAGCGGCGCTCGCCTCAACATTGAGGGCGCTATGAAGTACGACTACCAAGGCCAAGAAGTCAAGTAAGCCTACTATTTTAGGAAGCCAACCCAAATGGGTTAGGTTTTCGTCAATTGACAAACTACAGAGGGCGTCTCTTCAAAAGCTTAGCTTAAAGAGACGCCCTCTGTGCGTCCAAAAATTGTTTTTATAGGAAATTATCCATGCACAGCCAGTATCAACCCTATTTAGACTTAGCTCTTAAAGCTGCCAAGCAAGCCGGCGAACTTATTAGAAAGGCCGTTGGTGTTTCTCACCATATCGATAAAAAAGGCCGCATAAATTTAGTTACCGAAGTAGACAAAGCCAGCGAAAAACTTATTTTTTCTTTAATTAAGAACACATTCCCCGATCATAGCATTTTGGGAGAAGAGCAAGGCCAAGTGATAGGCAATGATAGCCAATGCCGCTGGATTGTCGATCCTCTAGATGGCACCACCAATTTTGCTTCAGGATATCCTTTTTTTGCCGTCTCTATAGCTTTTGAATTAAATGGGCAAGTAGTCGTTGGTGTCGTTCATGATCCCTGTCATGAAGAGACTTTCTATGCCGTCTTGGGCGAAGGCGCCTACTTAAACGGTCAACCTATCCATGTCAGCGACAACTCTATCTTGGAAGACGCTCTTTTAGTAACTGGTTTCCCTTACGACGTAAGCAGCTCACCAGATATTCATTTAGGCATGTTCCACGATTTAATTATCAAGGCCAGAGGTGTGCGTCGTGACGGATCTGCCGCTTTAGACCTTTGCTATATAGCTTGTGGTCGCTTCGATGGGTACTGGGAATTGGGCCTTTCTCCCTGGGATATTGCTGCCGGCTCTCTTATCGTGAAAGAAGCAGGTGGCAAGATGAGCGATTTCTTGGGTAAACCCCACAACATGTTGTATCGCGACTTAATGGCTTCCAATGGAAAAATTCATCCCGCCCTTTTGGAAGCAGCTCAAAAATACACCACTGCTTTGCGCCATTCTCCCTATTGGATAGAAAAGGGAGAGCGTATTGATCATTCTACTTACAAACGCTAAAGTGAAGCTTATGTTGTCAAATTGGTTTTCTATTTTCCAATTTGAAAGCGATTTTGTTATATAACCGGGCAGGGAAATTTCCTCAGCCTAAAATTATCGGGCAGGCAGCAGCTTTCCATCAACTCAACAAGCAAGCTCCTGCCTTTTTACCGCAAGTGCCGTAAAGCCCCTGCCTTCAGGTATGGGGATATGAGGCACGTCCACCGAATTTGCGCAAGCAATTGAAAGTGGACGGTTGTTGCGTAATTGCTATTTGTATAGTTTTAGATAGAAAATGCTTCAATAAATATAGAACGTGAAGGTAATCGTATTCTCTTCGCATAGTTAGTATATAAGTAGTGTATGGGCAGGGCATTGTCCATTGTAGAGAGAGCCAGTAAGACCTGTTGATTCTCAATAGGCAAGGCTCGTTAATATCTCAGAATCTCCTGGCTTTAGCCATGGGGAGTATGTCAATAAATGCTGCAAAGGAATGCTCATATGGATTCTGCTAACTGGAACATAGACAAAAGTGACGAACTCTATTCCATCAAACGTTGGGGAGCTCCATATTTTTCCATCAATTCCAACGGCCACTTGGTCGTCTCTCCCCAAGGTGAGCGCGGCGGCTCTATCGATCTTTATGCTTTAATCGAAGCTTTAAAAGGGCGCGGTCTGAGCTTGCCAATTTTACTTCGCTTTCCAGATATTCTCCAAGATCGTATCGAGCGCTTAAATTCGGCTTTTGCCAGAGCTATAGCCAAATATAATTATCCCGGCGTCTATCGCGGCGTTTTTCCTGTCAAGGTCAATCAACAGCGTCACATTATTGAAGAATTAGTGAAATGTGGTACACCTCATCATTTTGGCTTAGAAGCAGGTTCAAAGCCGGAATTACTTATTGCTCTCTCGGCAATGAATTCCACAGAGTGTCTCATCACTTGCAATGGCTATAAAGATCGCGAATATTTGGAAACAGCCATTTTAGCCTCTAAACTTGGTAAAAAAGTTATCATTATCTTGGAGCAACTGGACGAGGTATGTTTGGCCGTACGCGTAGCCAAAGCCCTAAATTTGCCAGCTTCTTTCGGCTTCAGAGTAAAGCTTAATCGTAAAAGTCAGGGCCATTGGGGTAGCAGCGTAGGTGAAAGAGCCAAATTCGGCATGTCAGCTTATGAAATTTATCAAGCTGTGCAAATTCTTATCAATAATGGCATGTTGGAGAATTTGAAGTTGCTCCACTTCCATATCGGCTCACAAATTTCTGCTATCAGCGTAATTAAAGGAGCTTTGCGTGAAGCAGGTCGCATCTATGCCGAGTTGGTAAAATTAGGCGCTCCTATGGGTTATTTAGACGTAGGCGGAGGCTTGGCCGTAGACTACGACGGTTCCAAAAGCGACTTCTATGCTTCCAAAAATTACAATATGCAAAGTTACGCCAATGACGTAGTAGCTGAAATAAACGACGCTTGCAAACAAGCCAAAATCGACGCCCCCACCATTATTAGCGAAAGCGGTCGAGCTTTAGCTTCTCATCAATCGATCTTAGTTTTTGATGTATTGGGCCAGAATAAAGTCGGCAACTTTAATATTCCCCCTGCTGTTGGCGACGAAGATTATATTATAAAGACTCTGCGCGAAATTTACGAAGGCATTACTCCGGAAAACGCGCAAGAATCGTTCCACGACGCTGTCCAATTCAAAGATGAAGCCCTGAGCGCTTTCCAATTGGGCATTCTCTCCCTAAAAGATCGCGCTCTGGCAGAAAAGTTGTATTGGCAATCCTGCCGTAAAATTTATGAAGTCTTGCGCGAAGCGAAATCCTCCAGCGACGATTTCTTTACGTTAGAGAAATTACTTTCTACTACTTATTACGTAAATTTGTCAGTATTCCAATCAGCCCCCGACTCTTGGGCTCTCGATCAGTTGTTCCCTATTTTGCCTATTCATCGTCTAGACACAGCTCCCGATGAAAAGGTCACTCTGGCTGATCTCACTTGTGACTCCGATGGCAAAATAGATAAATTTATCGATATAAAAGAAGATGTCAATTCTTTATTAGACGTCCATTCTTTGCGCTTTAACTCCGAAACAAACTTTTATGGCACTGAAGAAGAAGGTAAAGTCCCTGAGCGTTTAAGCCACGAGCCTTATTATTTAGGCATGTTCTTGATCGGAGCCTATCAAGAGACTATGGGCAATTTGCACAATCTTTTTGGCGACACCCACGCTGTACAAGTAAAACTCACTCCTTCAGGCTACAAGCTTGAACATATTGTACGTGGCGATACAATGAGTAAAGTACTCTCTTATTTCCAGTACAATCCGGAAGATTTACTTGAGCGCATGCGCCAACAATGCGAAGATGCCTTGAGCGAAAATTCCTTAACTTTGGAAATGTCACAAAAGTTGCTCAACAACTTCGAGCGCAGCTTAGCCAGCTATACTTACATGTCTTAAAATGACCGAGAAACGGAGCCTAATCTTAAAAGTGAATCCTCACCGAACCGACTCTGCCCCACCCCAAACCGCTGCTCCTTCTCCTACACCTCTACAAGCGAGTGACACGGCGCCCGCAGAGACGATCATTGCCTCAACAAGCAAGGTTTCTACGTCTGCTGCATTTAATTCAATGCCGCTAAGTGAGCAAACCGGGCGCCGCTTAGTAAGCAGCATTAAGGGATTGGGTACTGTTATGCTGGTGCTCAGCCTAATTATCGCTTGCTTCCACCCTTGGACAAAACAAGCTATCGAAGAGACTTTAAGTATCACTCCTCTACTTTTGCTGGTACTAATCTTTGTTTATGTAGTAAATCCAATAGTCGAATTTCTGATGGTACAAATCAGAAAAATACCGGGCGCTCAATATTTTTCTTACACAAAATCATTAATCGTAACCTATGTTTTGCTGCTAGTACTAGTTTTGGGGTTATTCGCTTTTACTGCGCCTCAGCTATTTGGGGAAATAAAAAATTTAGCGGAAAATTTTCCTACTATCACCCAAAAAGCGGTAGCAATTCTAACACATTTCCGCCAGTCACATCTGGGAGTTTTGCCTAGCAGCGTCCAAAACAATATTACCGACTTAATGAATCAAGCCGGCAGTTTAGCCGGTCAGTTGATCAATAGCGGATTACAATATGCTGGCGCTTTCTCTTCAGCCGTCATTTGGGTAGCTACCGCTATAGTCATGGTTCCCTTCATTTCCTTTTATATGCTCAGTGACGGTCAAGGACTAGTTGATTTTTGGATCAACTTGTTGCCAATTCGCAAGCGTAAACCGGCCAAAGATATCTTATTGCAATTGCATAGTGCTATGCAAAGCTTTATAAAAGGCCAGGTATTGCTTTGCTGCGCAGTCGGCGGTCTAACTACGTTGCTTATGGCTTTAGTTATGCCTAAATATTGCATAGCTTTAGGAATTATTGCTGGTATTACTGAAGCTATACCGATTGTTGGCCCTATATTAGGAGCTATACCAGCTGTATTTTTAGCTTTAGCCTTGCCTGAAACCGGTGGTATTACTTTAGCGCTGATTGTAATAGCCGTATACACTCTGATTCAACAAGCCGAAAATAATTTCTTAGTACCCAAAATAATGGGAGACAGCCTTGGCTTACACCCGCTCAGTTTAATGATTGGCATGATGGTTTTTGCCAATGTATTCGGCTTTTGGGGAGTAGTCTTAGCTTCTCCCATTGTAGCCGCCGTAAGAATACTGGTTATCCACTATTGCAATCCAGAATTGGAAGCTCAACTTTTAAAGCAATTGCAACAAGCTGAACAAAAGCCGCAAGTTTCTACAAATTCAAAAGAAATCGCTGACAGTAAGCCTCAAAATTAGGCGCAGGTAAAAAGCTTGAAAAGAGCGAAAATGCGAAAAATAGTCTTTTTATCGCTTATTTTACTATCAGTTGAAAGGTTTTTTGGCTATCGTGAATTTTTCTAAGTTTTTGCTTTTATGCGCTCTCACTGCCGGCCTGTCCGTTGCCGGGCTTTCTCCTGCTCAAGCTGATGACAAACTCGTCGGCGAGGCTTTAAAGTATTTCAACACCAAAAATTACACCAAAGCCAACACCCTGATAGATCAGCACTTGGCTAAAAATCCCAAAGACGCCAACGCTCAATACGCCAAGGCTATGATCTTGTATCGCATGGGCCATTATATAAAAGCTCTGCAGCGCTTGGAAATAGTGTTGAAGCTTTCTCCTAAGAACCACAATGCAGCCACAGCTTATGCTCGCATCAATCAACAAGCTGTCTACCACCTCAATCAAGGCAAAAATGAAGACGCTATCGCTTTGGCCAACCATAGCGTTGATATTATGCCCAAGTGGAACACCATGGAATTCCGTGTTGCTCAAGCCGGTTGCTACTTTGCTAAGGGTACAGCTTACTTTGAGCGTTGGTGTTTGAGTAACGATCCCGAAGACTCCCGCATAGCTATGGAAAGTTGGGAAAAAACTCGCGATCTCGATCCTACTTCTGCTACCCAACAATTGGTTAACGGTATCAATTCTTTTGTCAGCGGCAACTACTCCTTAGCCAAAAAGTACTTTGACGAAGGCTTGACCGTTCGTAAAGATAACAAATATTTACAATTGTGGGATGCTTTTGCCAACGCCTCCGTAGGCGAAACAAACCGCGCTATAGGTCAGCTCAACGATTTGGCCTCCCTTTTCAGACGCAATCCCGTTTTGCACCTTTATAAAGGTGATATTGCTAAGCAAACCGGCGATTTTGCTACTTCTCGCCAAGAATATACCGCCGCCAAAGATTTGCGCCCTACCGACCATCGTATCCCTGTCGCCTTGCGTGTTCTCTATTTATGTGCCAACCAAGTCGATGAGGGCTTAACTGCCTACGATGAACAAATAAGCCAAAATCCCGGTGATTTTAATGTCTACTATCAGAAAGCTTGCCTTCTCAAAGAAGCAGGCCGCCTCGATGAAGCTCTCGGCGCCTACAATGCTATAGCTTCTTCGGCTGCTTTCACTCCCATCCAGACAGCTTCCGCAAAAGTAGGTATGGCTCTCATTCACTTCGAGCGCGGTGATAATAAAAAGGCTATGGCTTGCGTATCCCCCGAAGATTTACAAACTTTGAGAGGTTCCAACAGCCCCATGAGCTTGCTTTACACAGCCTACGCCGAGAGTCAAAGTGCCTTGCGCGAAAAGGCCTGTCGTGAAGCATTGCTCTATTCCGGTCCAGATGCTATGTTTGTACAGCGCTGCGCTTTCAATTCTTTAGCCGAAATAGAAGCTTCCCGCAAACAATATGCCAAAGCCATGGAATGCTTATATCAAGCTTGGCGACGTACCGCTTCTATTTCCTCTCAATGCACTGCCATGCGCGATCAGTTCGAGAGCTATAAAGCTGATACTCGCAAGCAACTTCAGTCGGAGATGCGCAAATTAGAGAAGGGCAAACGTCCTGATAAAGAAGAAGCCTTACAACAAGTAAATGCCAATTTGGAAGCTTTAAACAATTTAGACATGGGCGAAGCAGGCACTATGCTCTTCCAAATTCAGGGTTCTTCTACCGATTCCAATGCTACTTTGCTTCCTAAGTCGCTGACAGGCAACATGGGAGCAATTACTTCCGACAGCATAAAATCTTCTTCATGGGTAAACATCACTCCCGATTGGCAATAAATTCCAATTGGACTGATTTGTCACCAATAAAATAAAGGGCATAAAAGGCCACCCCGTTTTCTTTCGGGTGGCCTTTTTGCTTGGCAAAAATGGCTAACTGTCTTCAAAGGTGCTACCTACGCTATTAACGAAGTTTCGCAGACGTCGGAATTTGAAAATTTTGTTCTAATTTTTGCGCTACAGATTTACACAATACGGAGAAAGAAAATTGCCTGAAATTCCTGCTTCCTTACAACAAATAATTAAAATATGTGAAAAGATATCCGTCGGTGAGGCCAAACCGGACGCTTTAAATGAATTATTTGTCAAAGCCAGACAGGTGATTGCTTTTGAACGTACCGGCCTGGAACGTTTTACTTGGGATGCCATTTGGACTGACAAATTTAAAAATCTAGTAAAAAAGCTGCAGTCGGAATTGGAAGCGCACGAAAAGGCTTTACAAGACTTAGAAAATTCCTTAAACGACACAGAAACTTTTGCCCTTGAAAAAGCAGGGCGCGATTTAAAATATAGCGCCGAAGCTGTAGCCGCTCTGTGGGATGAACTTAATGCCGAAACCGGAGAGCAAATGGTTATGTCTCCCTATCCAGTTTACGACCATTTGCTTAAAGTTGGTCAAAATATTTTACAAGGTCACATCGATCCTTCCGTATTGGCGGCTTTCTTCACTCCGGCTGCCGATTTTACTTTCCGCCTTCGCGCAGCGGTCAAGCGCTTTGTCATTTTTTACGGTGAGTCTTCCCTGTCTAAATGCGCTCAAAAAGTTATGACCAACATCGAAGCCGGTATGGGCGCTTTAGACAAATTTTTGCAAAGTGGTGAAACTAAAGCTTTAGATGACGCCTTGCATCTTTTAGTAACTACTACCGTAACTATGTATACGGTTATGAATGATATGGGCCAATGGACCGCTGCCGAGAGAAAATATGCCCGCCATCCTTTGGTAGAAGAGCTCTATCGTGCCAGAGAAGCAAAATTACAAGGAGAAGATCTCTCTTTCCTTTGGCAAGCCGTTAGACATGCCTTGAAATTAGAGCTTACTCAAGTACAAACTTTACTCAACCATCCCTTGGCTTCCCTTTGCGACGTTCATAGCCAAGCCCTTAAAGCTGGCATGGCCCGCGTTATGTATATAGTTCAAGAGGGCGAAAAAAAGAGCTTAGATGAATTAAATTTACCAGAATTTGATATTATGTTGCTCAATTTGGATCGTTTAATTCACAACGATTTGACCCATATAAATATCGAATGTCGCTTAGTATCAGGAGCTCCCAATTTTGAAGAATTGCTAGTAACAGTCGGTTTAGCCATGGATGGCAAGATCGAGCCTGAAGCTTTCAAAATTATTCTCCAAGATACTTTAGAAAAGATTGAAGAAACCCAAAATAATCTTGATGGTGCTCTTGAGCAACTTAGCGCCGAAGATTTGGAGCTTTTAGCCCACTGTTTAGATTGCCAGGCTCTAGGCTGCCGTGAACTGGCTTCCTGGTGTGAAACTGGCGATAAACAATTGCTCAAAAATGGCTGGCGGCGCATTAGTGCCAGTTTGCCCTCCACCAAACGAATTTGCGCCCAAATGAAAAAAAGCTTAGGATTGGGCGAAGAATCTTCTAAAAAGCTCACTTGTATGCGCTGTGGCCAACAAAATCCGGCCTCAGCTCGCTACTGTTCTAAGTGTTCTGCTGTACTTATGCAATTAGTACAAGCACCGCCAGTAGAATATACCGATTTAGAGACTGGTCTAAGCGATAACGACTTTGATTCTCCTCTGCCTGGCAATATTTTAAAACTGGAACAATTAGTGCGCTCGGTGGAAAATGGTCAAGCTTATACCCAAGAAGCTGCCGAAGTGCTAGACAAATTACTAAGCAGCGCTTATGCCTATCGCAAGCTATACCTTAACAGAGTGCGTCCCGCCTTAGAAAGAGAGCAAGCCGATCCTTCTATAGCCGAGCGTTTTGAAATTGGCATGAGTTCTTATATCGAAGGCCTGGAAATTTGTCGCAATTTTGTAGAGGATCCACAAATCGACTACTTATACAACGGCCTCGATCAAGCTTCAGCGGCAGCTTTGGAATTAAACGAATTACAAACGGAGCTGACTGATTATTTCTAGTCCATTGCTTAAACTTAATGCATAAAAACAGCCTCGCCCAATGGTAAAAGCTGGCGAGGCTTTCGCGTGCCTTCAATTCCAATATAATGCAAACTAACTGCTAATACTTCTATGCTAGAATAATCATAGGCCTTGGGCCGCTTTTTCATTTCGCTTAGCTTCAGCCAAAAAGAACAGGAAACACTAAACTTATGCGTTGGTCATTTAAATTAGCAAAACTGTGGGGGATTGATATCTATGTTCATTATACCTTCATGCTGTTGCTAATTTGGATATTTCTCTCACGCGGCGCCAAAAATGATTGGGCCACTAGCTTAATCAGCGTATTTTTCACTTTAATCGTTTTCAGTATCGTAACCTTACATGAGTACGGTCATGCGTTGACAGCTAGACATTTTGGTATTTCTACACGCGACATAACTTTGTGGCCTTTTGGCGGTGTAGCCACTTTGCAAGGTCTGCCTAAAACTCCCCGCCAAGAAATTTTGGTGGCTTTAGCAGGCCCAGCAGTCAACTTTGTTTTAGCTCTAGCAACTTATCTTTTTACCGATTTTCTCTTTATTCCCCATTTAGCATCCCATTTTATTCCTATAGTACAAGTATATGCTGTAGAAACGCTCTATTGGTTTATGTGGAGCAACATTGTTTTGATGGCTTTTAACTTAATTCCAGCTTTTCCCATGGACGGAGGCCGTGTACTTCGCGGTTTTTTATCCAGAAAGTACGATTTCCTGACTGCTACAGATAAAGCGGTTAGCATAGGCAGAGCTTGTGCCATAGTTATGGGCATCTACGGCGCCGGTTATGATCATATGTTGATTGTAATTGCCATTTTTATCTGGTGGAGCGGCACTCAAGAACTCAATCAAGCCATTATGCTGGAACGAATGCGCCGAGTAAAAGAAGGTACAGCCAGTATCGCCGATCTTTTCGGTTTAGGCTTAGGCACTATGGGGAATGTCATGAGCCATATTCTTGGTATGAGCGGCCTCAATCCCAACAATCCAATCAATTTTAGCACTACCGAAAATTCACCATATAATGCTGAGCGCACTTCCAATGAAGCTCCCGAATACATCATTACTGAAGGTTCAGTGCGCCATAGCCAACGTCCCAATTTTCCCGGTGAAGGAAAAATTATCGACGCAGAATTCGTTTCCGATGGAGACGACGATTCTTCCTCGGAACCCAAAACAGCCTCTGCCGATAATGACGGCCTTAAAATTGTCGATATAAAGTAGATGTGAAGAAAGGGACTATATGTTGACTGTTGCCCAAAGAATAGCTTTCGTCAGCGCCAAACTCGATGAATTATTTCCCAACTCCAAACCAAGTCTAAATTTTTACAGTCCCTTTACATTGTTGGTAGCAGTTATGTTTTCTGCTCAGTGCACGGATGAAAGAGTAAATAAAGCTACAGCTAACTTATTTGCCGCAGCCGATACGCCGGAAAAGATGGATAAGCTCAGCCAAGAAGAGATTTATCAATATATTTACGGCTTGGGTTTAGCTAAAAACAAAGCTAAATATTTAAAGACTATGTGCCATCAACTTCTGGAGAATTTTTCCGGCCAAGTTCCACAAGATTTTAAAAGTTTGGAAAGCCTCTCCGGCGTAGGCCACAAAACGGCTTCAGTAGTCAGGTTGCAAGCTTTTAATTTACCAGCTTTTCCTGTGGATACGCATATTTTTCGCTTAGCCAGGCGCTGGGGACTTTCTCAGGGCCAAACTCCCAAGCAAGTTGAAACCGATCTTAAACAATTATTTCCACCCGAAGAATGGGGAAAACGTCATCTTCAGTTTATCGATTGCGGCCGAACTTATTGCAAAGCCTTAGGCCACAACAGCAGCGAGTGCCCATTTTGCTCAAAACTTAGCTAAATTGTCACTACCGCTCCCTAATTATTTTCTAGGCAGGAAGAGCAAGTTCAATTCGGCAAATATCCACCTATGAATATTTGCGATCTCAGAGCCACCGAGTTGGCCCAACTTATTAAAGAAAAGAAATTATCCCCTGTAGAAGTCACCAAGGCTTACCTTGAGCGCATAGACAAATTAAATTCTAAAGTAAATGCCTTCATTACTTTAGATGCCGAAGGAGCTTTAGAGCAAGCCCGTCGCGCCGAAAAAGAAGAAGCTAAGGGCCCTTTACATGGCGTTCCTGTAGCCATAAAAGATCTTTCTTACACAAAAGGAATGCGCACAACTTGCGGCTCCCTCACTTTGAAAGATAATATCCCTGACTTCGACTCTATTTCCGTTACTCGTATACGCCAAGCTGGAGCTATTATTTTAGGCAAAACCAACACTCCAGAATTTGGTTATAAGGGAATAACTAATAATAGAGTGTTTGGTCCAACTCTCAATCCTTGGAACTTAGAGCGCCACGCCGGCGGCTCCAGCGGTGGGTCAGCCAGTGCCGTAGCAGCCAATTTGGTACCTATTGCCGAAGGTACTGATGGAGCCGGCTCTATCCGCATTCCGGCTTCTTTTTGTGGTGTAGTCGGTTTTAAACCAAGTTTTGCTATGGTTCCGCGCTATCCTATTCCCGATTTGTATTACACCTTAAGCCACACTGGCCCAATTGCTCGTCACGTAGATGAAGCGGCCCTTCTCTTTGAAGTTTTGGCCGGAGCCAGCTCTCACGACAACTTGAGCATGAGCCCTTACAATTGGCCTAAGTCAACTATGGACAAATTACATATAGCTTACAGTCCCAATTTAAACTATGCGCCTGTAGAAGAAGAAGTAGCTAAAATCGTCAGCCAGGCGGCTCAAAAGTTCACAGAGCTCGGCTATACAATTAGCGAAGAGAATCCGCCTATCGAAGAAGATCCCGAACCTTTGGAGCTGAATATTTGGAATACAGTATATGCTTCTCGTTATGCTCCCTTAAGTGAAGAGACCAAGGCTTTGCTCACTCCTGAAATGGTCGATATTATCGAAGAAGGCATGAAGCTCCCCGCTTACATGTATAGTAAAGACTCCATTAAGCGCACCAAGCTTTATTATACTATGGACAAATTCTTTGAACGCTACGACTTAATGATTACCCCCACTATGCCAGTAGAAGCATTTGATAGCAAATTGGAGCGTCCTGAAAGCGTCAATGGTCGCAAGATCTCCACTCTGTTTGGCTGGACTCCTTTTACGTATCCATTTAACTTAACCGGTCAACCTGCCATTACCGTTCCTGCAGGCTTAAGTTCTGACGGCATGCCTATCGGCTTACAAATTGTTGGCCCTCGTGGCAGCGATCGTTTCGTATTGGAAGTAGCCAAGCGTTTCGAAGAACTGGCTCCCTTCCCAGAGTTGAAATTCACTTAGCTTAAGGAGCTTAAAAATATTATGTCAGTAAACATTATCACCAAAACAGTGGGGGCCTTTGGCACCAATTGTTATTTGGTATATGATGATCATAAAGTCGGTGTCATTATTGATCCAGGCGACGACGCTCCTGAGCTCGAGCGCACTATCAAAGCTTACGGACTGGATATTAAAGCTATTTTGCTTACTCACGGCCATTGCGATCACCTTATTGGAGCGGCCCAATTGGAAAAGGATTTGCATTTGCCTCTCTATGTACACAGTCAAGATGTAAAAGCTGTCAACAGATGTAAAAGTGACGCTGTAGAACTGGGCTTAGTATGTCAAGAAATTCCCCAAATTACGGGAACTTTAGAAGACGGTCAAACTTTTAAGGCCGGAGAACTGGTATTTAATATACTTCACACTCCCGGTCACACTCCCGGTGGCCAGGTCTTAGTTTGTGACAAACACGCTTTTTGCGGTGATACTATTTTCCACGGCTCAATAGGACGCACAGACTTCCACGATGGAGATCATACTGCCTTAATAGATTCTATTAAAAACAAAGTTTACGCTTTGCCAGACAATACGATTCTCTATCCCGGTCACGGTTCTCAAAGCAGCGTCGGCTATGAGAAAAAACATAATCCTTTTGTTAGAGCTTAATTTGCTCCCGAATTAAAGCTAAAAAAATAACGGTCGTTATAAAAAACAACCGTTATTTTTTTAGCTAATAAATGCCGCCAGCTAACAACTTTTTTTGGTGCCTTTGTTGTCAGCCAACGGCCAATTTCTTTTTACATTCTACTGTTTTTTCAAAACAATAGTAGCGCCTGCAGGGAGGAAAATACCATTTCCGGAGCTGACAGTGGCGCCGCCATTGCCAGTACCAGTGCCGCCATAACAACGGGCATTGGTATTAAATACTTCCTTCCACTGACCGGGAGGCAATTCCATGCGATAACCGGAGCGATCAGTATTGGCAAAATTGGAAACTACTACAAATTCATCAGATCCACCATTGTCGCGTTTCCAAGCCAAAACTTTATCATCGTTATGAGTATAAACTCGGCTAGTATTGCCAGTAGCGTTAAAAGCGGAAGAGGTGCGACGCAAAGCGACCAAATCGCGAGTTAAGGCGAATTGGCCAACTTGATTGGCCAGATCTTCAGCAGACTTTCTTTGCTCAGGATTCATCTCACAATAACGATCAAACAACTTTTGCTCGTCGGCACTCATACGAGAGCGTTCTACTTCGCGAGAAGAATTGTCCATAGCGGCGCACTTAGCAAAGTTGTCCAACTTATCGGGAGTAACTGGGAATTTAATCCAGCTCATGTCGGCTCCCCAAGTGGAAGTTAAGCCGTGCTTAAAGTCGTTATTGGCCAAAAATTCTTCGCCTTGGAAGAGCATAGGCACACCAGGGCCGGTTAAAGTGATAGCTGAAGCGGTACGAGCGATAGCGCGAGGGAAAGGCTGTTTGACAGCTTCGTCATCTTTGGAAGCAGCAGCACCGCGGTGGATCCAGTTGCCAGTATTACCAACTTCATCGTGACTATGAGCGTAAGTTACAGCTCTGCTCCAATCGGTTACGCCTACGTGGCAAGTGATAGCTTCCATCAAACGATCGGCGCTACCTATACCTTGAGCCATTTCCAGCAAGTCATCATGGAAACGATCGTTCCAAACACCGCTAAAGCCCATGCCTTTCTTTTCCCAGCTGCCCTGACCAGAGCCCTGAGTTTCTGACTTATCCATATCGGCAGCCACTAACCAACTGCCGCTAAAGTCTTCGGCTACGGTATATACATCAGGTTTAATTAAACGCAAAGAGCGGTTAATCTGACGCAGGGTATTCATACCCTCAATTTGCTCGGCAGAGTTGCCCGTGGAGTGCAATACTTGGGTAAAGTCAAAGCGGATACCATCGAAACCGAATTCAGCTACTTGCTGTACAGCGTTGTCAGAATAGAAATCTTTGACGCTCTGGTTGGCGAAATTGGGCTTAGCGCCCCAAGGAGTGCAAGACTCGCCTTGCTGCCACCAATTGAAGAAGGAACGCTTGCCACCGTCGATACGCCCTAAAGGATCGTCGGCATCTGGCTTACCAGAAGTGTGGTTGTAAACCACGTCGGCCATAACATTGAAGCCGCGTTTGTGACTCTCATCTACAAAGAGCTTCATAGCGTCGGTACCGGAAATCCAAACGCTCTTAGCGCCAGGCTGTTCGTCGTCGGTAATAAGCTTGCGATCCAGAGCTTCCTGACGATCCATTTCAAAGCCATAGCTAGCCGCGCCGGCGTAGTAATAGTCGGGAGTATAACCCCAGTCGCGCTTGGCTCCAAATTCGTTAGTAGGCATAAGCTCGATAGTATCAATGCCTAAAGAAGCAAAGTAGTCGAGGTTGTTGATCATGTCTTCAAAGGTAGCCGGAACAGCATTATCCTTGGAGCTCATGAATGAACCGACGTGGGCTTCGTAAATTACGAAGTTGTTGTGATTGGTCTGACGTCTGGGAACGTTATCGTATTGGAATTCAAAGCTAGACTCACGAATTAAAGACTTGCGAGCAGATCCGGGCTTGGGTTGGATAACGTTTGTGTAAGGATCGTTGAAAGGAGTAGCTATACGCTCTTGATTGCTGAGTTTGCCATCTCCATTGACATCACCGACCAACTTGCCGTCTTCTACAACTTGGTATTCGTATTGCATACCGATCAGTTTGGGGAAATTGTTAACAGCGGTCACCCAAGCTGTGCCGGCGCCAGGGCTATCTACGCGATTCATATCGATAGAGCCGTCTTCGTTGACGCTATTGATCCAAGAGTATTTGTCGATAGGTTCGGTCTGATCTAATTTCCAATTGCGCAATACGTCTACATCGTGTTTATCGGCGGGTGAAGCTTGATCGTAGGGAATACGCTCAGGTTTACCCAAACGATCTAACAACTCTTGTTTATTGAGTTGCTTGCCATTTTCGTCACGCAGAACTAAACGCACGCTGTCGGCATTGGGGTGAGAATCGACTGTAAAACGTCCCCATTGAGGATCGTCAGCATAGTTGGGGCCGCCTTTGCCGCTATCATCGTACCAACCAACTTCGAAGCCCATAACGGGATCGACAAAGATGCGCTCTAAGCCGCGCTGCTCACCTTGCAAATAACGAGCGTGAGGATCGGAATAGCGAACTTCTCCGCCCCAGCTGTTCTTTAGAACCTCGCCTTTTTCATTCAAAGCAGCATACTGGTAAGTTTTACCTTTGAGCTTACTCCAACCGTCGTTTTGAGTGAGCGTCCAAACGCCATTTTGCTCATTTTTTTCCATGGGCAAGCGTTCTTCAATTTCGCCGGTTTGTGGGTTGCTTATTTCTACATAAAGCTTGTAATCGGCCAAATCACCTTTGCCCATTTCCGGAGACCAAGTCTGGAAACGGACGCCGTCTTCACCTTCTTTGTGTACACCAAAAAGATGAGTCTGGACGGGAGCGTAAGTTTGAACGGAGGAATCTTCCAAGTTGAAATTGGGATTTGTTTCGCTCATAACCAGCCACTGAGCGTTTTGCACCTTACCGTCTTTACCGGCTATGTCACCTACTACGCCCCAGCTAAACTGCTGGTTTTGGCCAGTTTTCAGATCTACAGCAGCGGTAAAAATGCCGTCTCCGGCTACAGCGTCGCCATTTTTACCATCATCATGCATAGGAATAATCTTGTCGCCATTCCAATGCTGATCATAAAGACCGGTCTGATCGTTGAAAGACCCTTTAAGGCCGATATTACTAAGATCGACTTGCGGACAACCGCGACTGTCAAACTGGAAGAGAACTTGCTTTTTGTCACTGCCTTCAGGTTGTACGGAAGCAGTTTCGGCTTTTACTTGAGCAGTTTGCACTTTGGGGGCACCGGCAGCGACTTCTTTACTTTCGGTACTGTTTAAAGAGAAACTGTCTACAGGAATAGCTGGCGCAGACGCCTGAGGAGCAGTTTGCTTGGATGCAGCAGTAGCGTTATTTTGTGCTACGGAGCCAGCCCGGAATAAGTCGGAAGAGCGTTCTATATTTATATTCATCAATTCCTTACTCTTTTCTATGTAGGTGACGAAAATGTTTTGTTCTAAACAACCTAACCCTAGAACTTTTGACGCTTTAGACTTCACTTCAGCCGAAACGGCTTCGCCATAGGCGAGCTCACCGCCGACTGCCGCTACTCTTGAGCCACCGGCCCAAGTGAGCGAACAGATCGCCAAACCAACGAAAAAAGTCCTACCATTCATTATCCCAAATATACGAAGTTTTTTAGGCATAAACAAGCATTTTTTTACTTATTTTTGCATTTTTTCGAAAAGCTCACTCCTTTGTAACAATCTAATTTTTTATTTGTTTTGAATCAAAAGCAGTCAGTTAAAAAAATGTTCCTCTAACAGCCAATAAGTAATTTTTTTATAAAAAATGACGAAGGACAGAAGCCGACAGTATCAAAAAATCACGATTGATTATAAAATTTTATTAGAAATGGAAACTGGTAACCAGTGCAAATAAGATCCTATAAAGGAGGGCAGTATATGTTAAAAAACAAGCGCGGCATAGTTCTTATAACCACGATGCTTACAGTCGTTTTAGTAATTATGCTGCTCAGCTCCGTAGTATATTCCAATTTGGGCAGTATGCGCCTAGCTTCCAACTTTTACGGTCGTGAAGAAGCTCTCATGGCCGCCCAGTCCGGCGTACAATATGCCATTACTTGTTTGCAAAGCGACATTACTTGGCGCGGCGACAAATCTGACAATACTTTTACCAACAACACCGAAGGTATCAGTGTTCGCGAACGCAATGGCAACGTAGTTGGTATGATTACTACCGCCAATGGTAACAAGTCTTTTTTCCGTATTAAATTCAACTACGAAGATGGAGACAAAGGCTTTGACGGTATGAGCGACAGCTCTGACTCCGAGTGCATAAGATCTCCTTACGTTTCCGTAAATAATCTTTTTAATACAACTCCAACTAAAGTCTACACAGCCTCCAAAGACGGTAAGTTAAAGACCAAGCACAGCCAAGACAAATACGGTAAGGATCGTATAGAGGCCGACGGTGCCAGCAGCTTTACTTTAGGCAAGTCAAGTTGTTATCTGGTGGTGGAAGGT
>CAKUBG010000026.1 GCA_934636825.1 uncultured bacterium
ATAGAACAGAAATAGCTATTTGTCCATAAAGTAGAAATACGAGAATGCAGCCAAGGGAATTCCTGCCTAAAACTATACAAATAGCAATTACGCAACAACCGTCCACTTTCAATTGCTTGCGCAAATTCGGTGGACGTGTCTCACATCCCCATGCCTGAAGGCAGGGGCTTTACGGCACTTGCGATAAAAAAACTAAATGGTTAAGTATTGCGAAACAGATTTTCTTTCTGATAGTCGGCCAGATTATTTTAGCGACGACTTACATCAATTTGGTAGACATTTATTTCAAGCTATAAAAGGCTGCTTGGAGGCCAAAAGTTCTCCATATTGGGAATATTTGCGCACTTCTACAAATAAAAATATTTTTATAGTTGGAGGAGCTTTACGTAACTTAGCTTTAGGCAAGCCAATCAAAGATTGGGATTTAGTGGTAGATTGCGCTGATCCTAGCGAAGTACATTCACTTGCACTTCAATTTTGCAATTTCGCCAAAGCATCTTGGGTAGTTTTAGATAAAGAGCGCGGTTTTTATAGAGCTGTTTTTACTCAGAAAAATATTGAAATTGATTTTTGTACCAGACAAGGAAAAAATATTTTTGAAGACTTGCAAGAGCGCGATTTTACAGTTAATGCGTTGGCCTACAGTTTAAAGGAGGGCATTTTATATGACGTTAGCTCCGGACTTGTCGATCTTTATAATAGAAGGCTGGTTGCTGTTTCTTCACATAGTTTAGCAAGTGATAGCTTGAGAGCGCTGCGGGCTGTTCGCTTTTGTTTGGTATATTCTTTGCTTTCTGACAACCAACTAAATAGCAAAATTGCCTTTTTTTTGCGCAGTGGGCTGCCGAATATAGCCGGAGAGCGAATGGCTGCCGAATTAGCTTCTATACTAAATTTCCCCTTGGACGGTCACAAGTTACTGCTACAAAGTACGGCTTTAGATATTTTTTTACAACAGAATTGGGACTTGAAGCGAATTTTCCCACAAATAGAATTATCGTTTTGGAAATTGCTTACCGGCTTAGAAGAACAGCAAAAGTGTGGCTGGCCAGTCTTTAAGCACAGTGGACGCCTTTTGCAAAAAAAACTTGAACAAAGTCCTAAGGGAGGGCGTACTTACTTGTCTCTTTTGAAGTTGGCTTTTTTAAGCGGAGCCAATTTACTTACTCTTCAAAATAATCGCTTCAAATTGTCTGTAGCCGAATTGCAAGTTATTCAGGAAATAGGAGCTGCTGCCGACGAATTGGCCAATCTTTTGGTTAAACCGCTCGACAGGCGTGCCTTTTATCATTTTTTTTGTAAAGTGCGTTACTTTTTTGTAATTGCAGCTGTAAATGGAATTTGGCTTTCATACTTACTTAAAACTTCTGCTGTTGTTAAATGTCAGCCTGTTAAGGTCGATCCTGTCGGGGCAGGCAAGAAGGCACAAGCGGAGAATACTGTACAAGGAGCTTTTCCGGTTGGCGAATACACTTCTTGGGCCCTTTACTTGGACTGTCTGTTGCTTGATTATTTAAAGGGTGGGATGCTTTCTAAGCCTCTTGTTCCTATAGACGGCTGTGTGCTGCAAAAAAAAATAGGGATAGGGCCGGGCCCTGTGCTGGGAAAAGTATTGCGCGAGTTGGCTGAAGAGTGCAGTTTGCGTGGTCTGTCCGAGGAAGAGGCTCTTTCTTGGGTGAAAGATCGGCTTTCACAAGATATGGCGTTTTAGCTGACGCTTCGATTATATTATGAGGTTGCTGACCTAATGGGTACCATCTATATTGGGCGCTATAAAGTTATCGAAGAATTGGGCAGAGGCGGTATGGGCGTAGTCTACCGCGGTGAAGATCCGGTTCTGGAACGTCAAGTAGCTATAAAAGTTCTTCCTCCCAAAAAGATGAACCCCAAATCTATCGAGCGTTTTTTGCGTGAAGCCAAAACGGCCGCCCGCTTAGATAGCCCTTATATTGTCAAGATTCACGATATAGGTCAAGTTGATGATATTCATTTTATCGTTATGGAATATGTCGAAGGCAGTTCCCTGAGCGATATGATTGAATATGAAGAAGTCCCTACCAACGAACAATTACGCCAGCGCCTAAAAATTTTTCGTCAAGTATTGGAAGCTGTGCGTTACGCACATGAAAATGGCGTCATTCACCGCGATTTGAAGCCTGACAATATTATGGTTAGCAAAACCGGACAAGTAAAAGTAATGGACTTCGGTTTGGCTTTCTTTGCTGGCCAGCACTCTTTGACAGAAGTCGGTCAAGTTATGGGCACTGCAGCTTATGTTTCCCCTGAACAAGCTGTAGGTAAACTGACCGACGAGCGTACCGATATATACTCTTTAGGCGTTATCCTCTTTGAACTTATTACCGGTCGCTGGCCCTTTAGTGCCAGCAATCCTTTGGAAATGTTCCGCAAAGTAGCCGAAGAGCCGGCGCCTTCGCCACGCATTTACAACAAAAATATTTCTCCCGGCTTAGAAACTTTGGTGTTGCGCTCTTTGCGCAAAAAAGTTGAAGATCGCTTTGCTAGCGTTGCTGACATGATCGAAAGCTTCGACGCTTGTCTCAAACATGAAGCCATACCTTCTGGTGCTCCTGTCGGCGTCAGCGTACCTTCTGCCAACAAATTGAGTGGAAGCAAAACACCTTCTCGCTTGCCCGCACCTTCTTCGGCGCGTTTTAACGTTTCTAAAGTCAGCAACGCCGAGCCTGCCGCAGGCGCTTCCGCTTCAACCGAAGTGCGCAACAAGCGTTTGCCCGATCCTTCGAGCATTAGAAGACTCCCTATAGGGCAGAGCCATTTGGCCGAAACTGTACAAGCTGCGCCTGCTCAAGATGCTCCTGTCGCAGCGCAACCTGTTCCTGTCGCATCTACTGAAAGACGCCCTGCTTTTCAAACAGCCGCTTCTTCCCGTGTACTGCGCTCCGGGCAGCCCAGATCTGCCGTAGTCGTCAACTCTGCTGCCGATTATGAAGCCGATGTGGCTCGTCAGCATGAACAAATTAGAAAGAGGCCTGCTGGAGTAGTTACCATAGGAGGAGAAGCGGCTTTTCGCACTTCGGTTGCCTCCTACGAATCGCAGGAACAGGCTAAGGCCGTTCAAGCGGAAGCGCCTACAAAACCAGTTATGCCGCCTCCCGGGCCTGCTTTGCGCAAAGTTATCAATGAAACAAGCGTAGCCGCGCCGCTGCCCGACACTTCTGTAAAAACTGTAGCTTCTGAGCCGGTTAAGATTCCTATTCCTGAAATAAAACCGGAAGTAAAACCGGCTCCTGCTCCTCAGACTGCCACTCAACCTGTTTCGGCTTCTTGGGGCGAGACGGAACAACATGCTCAAGCTGCCGAAACCACAGATGGTGGCTCTTTAAATTCCAGACGTTTTGTAGGAGGCAGCGGCGCAGCGGTGGCTTCCAATGCCTGGATGGCCAACGTAGAAGACAAAGTCCCTTCGGCAGCAGAGCGCGTTCCTGCGCCTGCACCTAAAATCGCCGAAGAAGCGAGCGAGCGCGACAGTGAAACCATAATCCAATCTGGATTGAATGCTTTAAAAGAAGCCCGTTTCCAAGAAGCCGTTTCGGAGTTTAGCTTAGTTTTGGCTCGTGAGCCCAATAATGTGCCCGGACTTCTCGGTTTAGGTCGCGCTCGCTTAGAACTTGGCGATTATGGTAACGCCCGTTCGCTTATCGAGCAAGCCATCCAGGCTGCTCCCGATAGCCACGAACCTTATGTAGCTTTAGCCGATTTCTTCTCTCGGACAGAACAACCAGATTTAGTCATTTCAGCTTTACATAAAGCTTTAGATCGTTGCGAATATGACAATGTTTTGCGCTGTAGATTAGCTTTCTTATACTTCGCGCAGAATCGTCCTGAAGTTGCCTTTGAGCAATATTGTGTAGCTTTAGAGCAAACTCCGCAAGACTTCCAAGTCAATTACCAATTGGCTTTATTCCTAGTTACTCAAAATCGCTGCAATGAAGCTTTGGCTTGTTTGGAGAGAGCTTGCGCATCTCAGCCGCAAAATGGTGGCGTTTATAGTTTTTGGGCCAACGTGTGTTTGCAATTGGGAGAAAATTCCCAAGCACAAGCAGTTTTGGAAAAAGCTCTGCAAGTTGGAATACGCGTCGATGCGGGAGTACATACCGATTGGGCGGCGCTTTATATGGCTCAAAACAAAGAGAACCAAGCTGTTAACGAATTAAGTGAAGCTCTGGAAGATGAGCCAGGCCATATAGAGGCTTCCATAAGGTTGTCTACCTTATTCTGCCACCACAATCAGTTGAATGAAGCTGTAAAAACTTTGGAGCAATCCTTAAAGTTCCATCCCAACAGTCTAAGTTTACATCGACGTTTAGGCGAAGTTTTTATCCTAGGCAATTCTCTGGAAAAGGCTATGGATCACTTCGAGCAAATAGTCAAACTTGAGCCGGCTTGTGCCGAAAATTACAATCGTTTGGGCCGTCTCTATCTCAAAAAACATTACGATGCCGACTCTGTAGCTCAGTATCAAAAGGCTGTAGAGGCTCACCCGGTCAATCCGTCTTATCGCGAAGATTTGGCCATGGCTTACTATTGCACCGGCCAATACCAGCCTGCGATCAACGAATTGGTAAAAGCTTGTCGTCTGGATTATACCAATCCCGATTATCCTAAGTCTTTAGGTATAATGCTTTTGGAACTTGGCTACTACGAAGATGCGGTGCGTCAGTTACAAAGTAGTTTGGCTTTACGTCCCAACGATGCTCAGGCTAGAGGTATGTTGGGTCGAGCTTTAGCTGGTCAAGGGCTTAGCAATTTGGCTATTATCGAATTTAAGAACGCTATCGATAGCGATCCTGATATGTATTTGTTTAATTTGCCTTTAGCTAGAGCTTATTATACTCAGGGACGCCACGATGAAGCTGTACTTTGTTTCCGTCGTTTCCTCAGCGTTGTTCCTGATAGCAGCGGATTTGCCATAGTTTACGATGCTTATGTGGGTGCTGGTCGCAATCTTTTGGCGCAAGGACACACAGTGGCAGCTTTAGAAATGCTTTCTTCCATTTTGGTGCGCGATCCTTACAACGCTGAAGTTTGCATAGGTTTAGCTAAAGTATGGTTGAGCAAGAAAAATTATGTTAAAGCCTTAGCCAATGTAGAAGATGGACTTAAGTCTGCTCCTCATTATGCTCCTTTATTGCTGGTTAAAGCCGATATTTTGGGAGCTCAAGATCGTTGGAGTAGTGCCGTATCTGTTTTACTTGAAGCTAGCCAGGAAGCTCCGCGCAATCATCGCATTATCGAGCAATTAGGGCGAGCTTATCGCAAGTGTGGCCGTTTGCAAGATGCTGTTGACGTCTTTAGTAAAGCTATGGAAGATTTCCCCGAATTGTCAGGCCACTTTGGCTGGCTTAAAGGACGTGTGCTTTATCGTCAAGGGCAATACGAAGCTGCTTCTTGGGCTTATCGCCAAGCTGCGGAAGCCGATCCTGAAGATTGGCGTATCTATATAGATTTAGGCAAGGCTTACAGTAGTTTGCAACAGCTTGACGAAGCGGCCAACGCTTATAGAAATGCCGAACGTTTTGCTCCTGCTGAAGAAAAGAAACAAATAAGATCTCTCTTGAGCAGACTGCGTCGTTAGGAAAAAGTGAGGGGGAAGGATTAGCAGACTGATTTGCAAAAAAGTCTGCCCCTCGATATTTTGTAGTTTATGTGACCGGTTTATTCCAGGCTATTTTGAGAGTTTGTGATAGACTGATCGGAGGTTTCACCTTGAATACAAACTTGTTCAGAAGTATTCGCTTCAATGTCGCAGCGATTATTACTCTGGTATTTGCGCTTTTATGCGGTTTCGGATCTTTCCATAAAGCAGCTCTGGCTGCAGAGCCGGAGACAAAAAACAGTGGTTATGCTGTTCTTATTGTCGGTGATGAGTCAAAACCGGATATGGTACGTTCCGAAAAAGAGTTAATTTCGGAAATTACTAAGCTTTTAGCAGAAAAAGATGAAAAAGGCGCTTATAAATACAATCGCGCCCGTTCCGGTATGCAAGTTTTTTCTTATCATATCAATCACGACCGTGAAAAACAGTTTTGTGAGAAAAAACTCAATATTTTAGGTGAAGATTTACTTTTCTTGGGTGTAATTGCACTTAATGATCGTTTGCCCAGCAAAGTTATCTATCGTATAGATCGTATAGTCAACGAGAAAAGGGCTGCCGCCGATGTGTTCGGTTATGCTGAGAACCTTTTGGCTGGTGGCTCCCTTCCTGTTCCGTCCGTCAGCAAGGCTCAGACAGTAACCAAAACTGAAACATCTTCTACCACTCAGACTAGCAGCACCAAGGCTCCTACTGTAAAGCCTTCTGTTAAAGCCCCTGCTACTTCTGCTCCGGCTTCCTCAACTGTCCGTTCCAACACTTCTGTCAAAACTCCCGCTGTGTCTTCCAGCCAAGCTCCTACTTCCAATAAGAAATATGCTCCTGTTCCCGAGGGCAAATATCTCAGTTGCCAAGTCGGTGCTTTCTCTAACGAAGTTAATGCCAAAGAGCTGGTAGACTCTCTCAAAGCTAAAGGCTATGAGGCCGCCTATCGTAAGTTCGAACGCTCCGGAGGCAGCTTCTTCTACAGAGTCTATTCTGGTTCGTTCTCTACCAGAGCCGACGCCGAAGCTGCTTTACAACGTTTGAAAGATCATGGCTTCGACAAGGCTATCTTGGTAACTTTAGATAAATAAACGAGCTTAAGAGTCCGTGGATTCTTTTGAGCATAAATACGCCCGCGTTGTAGTTGAGTCTTCGGCGCGGGCTTTAAATCGTCTTTTTACCTATGAAATCCCCCAAGAATATCAAAAGAGCTTGGCTGTCGGTTGTGTAGTTGAAGTACCTTTAGGTTCACGTAATCTCAATGGGGTTGTTGTCGAGGTTTATAACGAACTTTCTGAAGAAGAACGACAATACTCTCTGCGTCCTATTTCTCAAGTGCTGGAAATCGCTCCCTTTTGGGGCGGTGAGCTTATGCAATTAGTTAATATCATGCGCCGATATTATGCCGGCTCTTGGTATGACAGCTTTCAAACTGTTGTTCCGGCTCCAGTAATGAAACGTATGCGGGCTATGTGGGCTAAAAAGCGAGTTTTGTCTAAGCGTAAAGTGGAGGCAGAAGTACCAGCTACAGCCGCTTACCCACTAATTCCTCTTACTTCAGCCCAGGAAGCGGCTGTCAATATGATTTGTCAATCGGCTCAAGATGGCAAACCTGTATTGCTTTACGGAGTAACTGGAAGTGGCAAAACTGAAGTCTATTTGCAAGCTTTGCACCGTATTTTGGAACAAGGTAGGCAAGGGATTGTTTTAGTTCCGGAGCTTTCTTTAACTCCACAAGCAGTAGAGCGTTATAAGGGGCGTTTGGGAGATAGAGTAGGCGTTTTGCATTCAGCTTTAACTGAAGCTGCTCGCCGTGATTATTGGTGGGCTATGCGGCGTGGCGAACTAAGTGTCGCTCTGGGGACTAGGTCGGCCATTTTTGCTCCCTTTGATAATATCGGTTTTATTTGTGTAGATGAGGAGCACGAATCTTCTTATAAGCAAGAAAATCAACCACGTTACCACGCTCGCCAAGTAGCTTTTATGCGAGCTCAAAAGCATAAAGCTGCTTTAGTGTTGGGTAGTGCTACGCCTTCAATTGAAAGCTTTTATTTGGCGCAAAAAGGTGTCTATCGTTTGGCTAAGCTGGAATCTCGCCCCGGAGGTCGAGCTTTGCCACCAGTGCGTTTAGTAGATATGCGCCAAGAAAAAAATAATAGTTTGATCTCCAAGGCATTGTACGAAGCTTTAAAACTTCGCTTAGCTAGAGGAGAACAATCTGTTCTTTTACTCAATAGGCGAGGTTTTGCTGGCAGTTTGCAATGTAGCAAATGTGGTTATGTGCCCATGTGCCCACATTGCAGTATAAGTCTGACTTGGCATCGCAGCTCTAAAAGCATGTTGTGCCATTATTGCGATTATCGCCAACCTGTTAGCAATTGCTGTCCCAATTGTAAAGCGCTCAATTTTAAAATAGGTGCTCCTGGCTCAGAGCGTTTAGCAGCCGAAATTGCAGAACTTTTCCCCGGAGTAGGCATTTCTCGTTTAGATCGAGACACCGTTGGACGCAAAGGGGCTCACCAGGCTATTTTAGAAGAATTTGGCAGTGGTAAGACCCAAATTTTGCTCGGTACAAAAATGATAGCTAAAGGACTAGATTATCCAAAAATCACTTTAGTGGGCATTTTACGAGCCGATGCCGAGTTAAACCAACCAGATTTCAGAGCCGGAGAGCGTACTTTCCAATTACTTTCTCAAGCCGCAGGACGGGCCGGACGTGGCCAACTAGGCGGAGAAGTAATTATTCAAGCTTGGAATGTAGATCATCCCATTCTCGAAGCTGTGGTGAAGCACGACTATCAAGCTATGTATGATAGCGAAATAGAAGTACGTCGCCAGTTACTTTATCCGCCTTTTCGTCGTTTATTGCGTTTTATTTTTTCTGGTACTGAACCGCAAAAGGTTCAGCTGGCTGCCCTAGAGGTTGCAGAAGCTATACGGAGCTCTTTTACGGAAGGAGAAATAGTGGGGCCGGCTCCTTGTCCAGTTGAGCGCATCCAAGGCCAATATCGTTGGCATCTATTGGCCAAAAGCCATCCCAATTATGGTTTGGGTAAATTTGTGGCCGGATGCGCTCAGATGGCTGAAAAGCTTGGCAAAAAATATTCTGAAGTGCGCATTTCCGTAGATCCTGAGCCTCAATCACTTATCTAAAGAAACAGATCTAATCCGGAAGCCAAGTTGGAGCATGTTTCCACTTTAGCATAACGACTATCTGACAATTTTGCCGCTTCAGTGGCGCCGTAACCGGTGCCAACCAAGAAACTGCGACAGCCTAAAGACAGGGGAGCTTCAATATCAGTCAGCTTATCACCGAAAGCCAAAGACTGAGATAAGTCCAAATTCCAATCTTTTTGAGCTTGCAAATACATACCTGGTTTGGGCTTGCGGCAAGAGCAATGGCGTTCAGCTTCGGTTTGAGAAAAGACAGGATGGTGTGGACAACAATACATCGCCTGAAATTGAGCACCATAGGGGCGCAAGCTGTCTTGCATATATTTGTATACTTTATTGACGTCATCCATAGTAAAGTAGCCGCGAGCTACTCCAGATTGGTTAGTTACCATAATTAGGCGCCAGCCTTGCTTATATAAAGCGGATAATCTTTCCGGCACTCCCTCTATCCAACGTACTTGCTCAGGTTTGTGCAAGAAGTTTACTTCCTCAATTAGAGTACCGTCTCGATCTAAAAAAATAGCTTTATTCATAAAAAATCCCTTTGTTCTGATATAGTCAGAAATTCAGATTGGCTCTTAGGCCAAGATTGACTTCTTTTCCTGTTATCTAAAGATGAAGTTCTTGGGTCTTTTAGGCCAGTTTAGCTCGCTTTAGCCGTAAGTCCTCCGCCCACTAGGTAGGGGATAAAGGTTGGGGCGGCGAACTTGCCGGGCGAAAATATCGTGGGATGTGCGTAAATTTAGGCCTGCGAAGGTAGCTTGAGTGGCGGCATTTTTTACTGCAATGCTGTTCTTGCGTAAGCAAGGAGCTTTTGCTCTTGTAAAACAGGTTGAATTAAATTGACGTGCATATATGAGGGGCTCCAAATTCATGTGTAATCGCAATATCAATATCGCTATCGATGGGCCGGCTGCCGGAGGCAAGACTACCGTAGCCCGTATAGTCGCTGCTCGCTTGGGGTTGCTATATTTAGATACCGGAATGATGTATAGAGCCGCGACTTGGCAAGCTTTGGAAAAGGGCTGTGCTTTAGATGATGCTCAGGCACTGGGGACGCTATCTCAAAATTTAGACTTGCGCCTTGAACCTGATGCAGATAGTGCCGCTGGTTGTAAAGTCTTTGTCGACGGACGTGACATTACTTCAGAGTTGCATAGTCCTAGAGTGAGTGGTTCTGTTTCTAAAGTAGCCAGTTGCTCAGCTGTCAGAGCCGATATGGTCAAGAGGCAAAAGCAAATTGCCGACGAGGGCGGTATAGTCATGGCCGGTCGTGATATTTGCACTGTTGTATTGCCTGACGCTAAATTGAAGTATTTCCTCGACGCTAGTTTAGAGGAGAGAAGTCGTCGGCGCCTGTTAGATATGCAAAATCGTCCTGGCAACACTCTCACTTATGATGATATATATAAGCAACTGGCTGAGCGAGACTACGAAGATACTCATCGAGCTGATTCGCCTTTGGTAAAAGCGCCGGGAGCGTCTTATATAGATTGCAGCTCTCTTAGTGCTGAACAAGTGGCTGATATTATTTGCCACGATTATGCGGAAGCTGTCTTAGCCCATGAATGAGCAAAACTCCACTCAGAGCACCGACGCCTTTTTAGCTGAGTCGGCTGGCGCTGAAAAACTTGCTGAGGGTTTGCCACTTTCAGGTGGTAAGGCTATTGCAAGCGATTCAATGTCCTCTCCATTGCGTTTTATTCCAGAAAGTTTGCGCAATAATCCGCTGGGAAAGGTTTGTCTTAAGCCGCCCGATTTTAAACAAACTTTATATAAAGTTGCTCGCAGTGCTGTATATCTATATTGCAACGCTTTATTTGGAGTCGATGCTGAGGGATTGGAAAATATTCCTAAAGAGGGTGGTTGTTTAATCGCTTCCAATCATGTTTCTCTTTTTGATCCGCCTTTAGTTAGCATTGCTATCAATTTTAGACAGGTGCATTTTGTAGCTAAAAAAGAGCTTTTTATGATTCCTGTTTTAGGCAAGATCTTGGCTGGTTGTGGTTGTGTTTGGGTAGATCGAAGTTCTAAAGATGGCAGTTCAGTCAATCAGGCTATAGATCTTCTGAAAAGTGGCAGAGTAGTGGGCATTTTTCCTGAGGGGACGCGTTCCAAAGACGGAAAATTGCAAAGAGGCAAGCTCGGAGTTTCGGTAATGGCTCTAAAAAGTGGTGTGCCTGTAGTTCCGGCTTGTGTTTTTAACACTTATGAAATAGGACACAATCACGGTATACCTTGCGGACGTCGTTTGAGCGTTCGCTTCGGTACGCCCATACCTGTGGCCTTAAATGAGCGTCCTGATCCTAAAGCTATGAAAGAAGTTTGCAATCAAGTAATGACTTCTATCGCTCAATTGCAAGCTTTGGGGCCGGTATCTCGCTCTTAACCTGATTCTATCGGTTTAAAACCGTAAGACAGATATTTACCTTGAAGGCGGCTCTTCTGCGGAGTTGTCTGTATAAAACTATAGGAAATAAAGACAAATGAACAATCAAGCTAAGCCGCGTTTAAACAGCAACGCCATGGTTGCTATAGTCGGTCGTCCCAATGTGGGGAAATCGGCGCTGTTTAATCGTTTGACTGGCGAGCGCAAAGCTATTGTAGAAGATACGCCCGGCATTACTCGCGATCGTATTTACGGTACTTGTGAGTGGAACGGACGTACTTTTACCGTTTGTGATACCGGAGGTATCGATCCTAACGACCCCGATATTCTGCGCCGCGATATTCATCAGCAAGCTCAAACTGCTGTTGATGAATCTGATTTAGTGCTTTTTGTTGTCGATATTCGAGCTGGTGTTCAGCCTTTGGACGAGGAAGTAGCCAATATTTTGCGCCGTTCCAAAAAGCCGGTATTGCTTATTGCCAACAAAGCCGAAACTTTAGATATTGAAACTCATGCGGTTGAGTTCTACGCTTTAGGCATGGGCGATCCTTATCCAGTTTCGGCAATTCACGGCATTTCCACCGGAGATCTTTTAGATGCCATTTTGGAAAGATTGCCTGCCGAGGTTAAGCCCAGCGAAGAACAAGAAGTTTCTATCGCTTTGGTAGGACGTCCCAATGTTGGCAAGTCCTCCACTATGAATCGTTTGATAGGTCAAGAGCGCAGTATCGTTCACGATCAGGCTGGAACAACGCGTGATTCCGTAGAGACAGTAGTCGAATATGGTGACAGAGTAGTGCGCTTAATTGACACTGCCGGTTTGCGTCGCCAAGCCAAAGTCGATGAAAGTGTCGAATTTTATTCTAGCGTTAGAGCTTCCCAGTCTTTGGAAAAAGCTGATGTAGCTATTTTAGTCATTGACGCCAGAGATGGTGTGGTTGCTCAAGATAAACGTGTCGCTGGAGATATTCACGAATCTGGAAAACCTTCTGTTATTGTAGTTAATAAATGGGACTTAGTGCGTGAATTAGCTGGAGAAGATGGTGAAGGTTTAGCTAGCGGAGCCAAGGTTGAGGAATGGAAACAGCGCTTTGTTAAAAAGTTGGGCAAAGACCTTGAATTTATGGCTTACGCCCCAGTCATTTTCTCTTCAGCTCTGACTGGCGACGGAGTTGACGAAATTTTGGAAGCGGCTTTAGATTCATACGATGAGTCTTGTCGTCGCGTTCCTACTCCAGTGCTCAACCAAGTTATTAAAGAAGCTGTAGCTTTAAGGCCGCCGCCAAGTTACAAGGGCGAGCGTTTAAAGATAAAGTATGTTAGTCAGAGACCCAGTGCTCCGCCTCGCTTTACCTTTAAGTGCAATTCTCCAGATTTGGTTCACTTCTCTTACAAACGCTATTTGGAAAACCAGTTGCGCGAAGCTTTCGGTTTTGTAGGTACGCCTATAGACTTGAAATTCGTGAAATAGTTCGCTTGCCTGTAGCCCTATTTTTCAGTTGTGTTTTTAACCTACTGCCGAATAGGGTTTCTTTTTATAAGTTGCCATGGGCGGATATTCTGTTTTTGTGTTGAATCCCGAGCCTAATAGGCGCTGAGGCGGTTTGGCTCAAGTGATAAAGAAGGCAACGGCATCCTACACACTGGGCGTATCCCTAGGTGGTTGGTTTTGTTGCTTTTAAAGCAAAGGCTGCTCGCTCAAAAGTGCAATTCGGCAAGAAAAAGTTTCTCATATTTTTGGAGGACTAAGAATGAATAAATTTTTCTATGGCTTTTTGACGGCGGCCATTTTGTTGGGCTCTGCCGCTTCAGTAAATGCCGCTGATTATGATTTCTATGTGCGTAACCGTCCATTTAAAGGCAGTGCCGTTATTTCCGGAGAGACTGTCAAAGCCAATTTAGATGATTTGCTCGATTCCTTGAATTATACTTGGAATTTAGATGGTAGCAAATTATATGTCTACACTGCAGCCGAATCTAAGAACGCCGTTAAGGGATCGGCTAATGGCCCTCTCCTTGATTCAAATATTACCAGTGTAGTTTTTGGTGGTAAAGAATTTACTTTGCCTACTGCTCTTAAAGCCGGTCGTTTAACTGTAGATGTGCAAACTTTTGCTAAACAATTTGGCTTAAAATATACTGTTTCTTCCGCTATTGGCAGTATCGACTTAATTGTTCCGGTCACCAAAGCTCAAGTGGCTGCTTCTACTCCGCGCTCCAGTGTTTCCAAAAGTGCTGGTAAGAGCGGCGATTCAGCTAAAAAGAGCAGTGGTGAAGTAAAGTACAAGCTCAATGCTCAGGGCAAAATTGAAACCGATGGTAGCAATACTCAGTCTCCTATTGCCGTCAACAGCATTGATTGGTTTAATAATGACGCCGGCGGTGCCTATACTGCTGAAATTCACTTTAACAGTGCAAAAATTACCAACACTGGCAGTACCCCTTTGAGTGGCGTCCAATTCAATGTAAATGCTGTTCTTTATGACGGTACAGTAGTTAATACTTGGAGCAAAGATGTAGGCATTCTGGAAGCCGGTAAGAGCTATACTTTCACTCCCGACAACCCTATTTGGTTTAACTACAACAGGGTTCCGGTCGAATGCAAAGCTCTCATTATTCATGATCCGCCCAAAGTTGACAAGCCTGCCGAGCAACCCAAGGTTGAAGCTGCTCCTGCTGCTGCCGATACTCAGGCTAAGCCTGCGGCTCCTGCTGAAAATAAAGAGCCCGATCCTATGGATGAATTTGCTCCTTCTTTCTAAGAAGAATTTTGTCGGCGTCGGTTCTTAAGCTTTCGGTATAATATCTCCGCTTGTTGCTCTGGAGCGGCGCCGAGAAAGCGCCGACCGAGTGTTGATTAGCAGCGACAGATCTTTTTAAGAGAAAGTGGTCTGCCTATCGGCATTCGGTCTTGTTATTTAAGGAAAAATATTATGTCTACATTCAAAATTAGAACTAACGGCGATCCTATCTTGCGCCGCAAATGCAAGCCTGTAGAGAGGGTTGATCAAAAAATTCGCGATATTTTTGATCGCATGTTGGAAACAATGTATGCTGCACCTGGCGTAGGTTTGGCTGCTCCTCAGGTAGGAATTTCCCGTCGTTTAATTGTTATAGATGTAGGTGACGGCCCTATTAAGTTGGCCAATCCCAAAGTTACTTTTTTGAGTGATGAAGAAGAATTGGGCTTGGAAGGTTGCCTTTCTTACCCCGGATTAGAGGGAGAAGTATGGCGCTGTTCTAAGGTGCGTTTGAGCGGCTTAGATGAAAATAACCAGAGAGTAAGCTACGAGGGAGAGGGACTCTTTGCTCGTTGCGCTCAACATGAATGCGATCACTTAGATGGACGTGTCTATATTGATATTGCTGAAAATGTGCGTCCGGTAACAGCTCATCCTGAAGAAGAGGAGTCCGAAGAAGGACAAGAAGAGGTAACTACAACTGAAGAAGAGCCTGAGTCCAAGAAGCCTGCTGAAGAAGGAAACGAAGAAGCTGTTCCTGCTGAAGAAAATGAAAAAGCTTAATTGAGGAAAGAATACATGCGTGTATTATATATGGGAACTCCAGAATTTGCTGTTCCTTCCTTAAAAAAATTGGCTGAGCGCTTTGAAGTTGTGGCTGTTGTTACTCAGCCGGATAAGCCCAAGGGGAGAGGCAATAAGCTGACGCCACCTCCGGTTAAGATAGCAGCTTTAGATTTGGGCTTACCGGTTTATCAACCTTTAAAAGTGCGTGATCCAGAGTTTTTGAAATTAGTTGAAGAGCTTAAGCCGGACATCGTTTTGGTAGCTGCTTATGCAAAACTTATTCCCAAGGCTCTTTTGGAAATGCCTCGTTTGGGCTGCGTCAATTTGCATCCTTCGCTTTTGCCTCGCCACCGCGGCGCTATTCCTGTGCAAGCGGCTATTATGGCTGGAGATAAAGTTACCGGTGTTTCGACTTTTATTATGGAAGAAGGTTATGATACCGGAGCTGTGCTTATGCGTCAGAAAGTCGAAATAGACTCGCAGGAAAGCGGCTCAGAGCTTATGGATCGCTTGGCTAAAATCGGCGCCGATATGTTAGTGGAAACGGCTGAAGGTCTGGAGTCAGGTACTTTGCAAGCTCAGCCGCAACAAGGTGAGTTTAATTATACTAAACCTTTTAAGCGTGAAGATCTTTTTATAGATTGGCATAAGACAGCCGAAGAGGTAGCCAACTTTGTAAGAGCTCTCTACAGCGAGCCGGAAGCGGCTACTTTACACAATGGACAAGTATTAAAAATAGGTAAGTCTTCCGCCGTAGCCTATGATACTCCCAGTAATGCTGTACCAGGACAAGTTTTAGGTCAAATAAAAGGGCAAGGCTACGTTGTCGCTACAGGTGAAGGAAACGTAGTATTGCAATTAGTTAAGCCTGCTGGCAAAGGTTGGATGGATGGAACAGCTTTCATGGCTGGTCGTCGCTTGGCTGTAGGCGATATTTTGGGTAAGTAACTCAAAAAAAATGTACTTATGGCGCTATGGTTTCGGGCTTTTCGTGAAAAACATTTCTGATAAGTAGGAAAAAAACGTTTCAACGTGAACCAAAGGGCCAATGCGATCTAGACATCGCAACACTTAAAGTAGAGGAATTTAGAGAACATGCCTCATGTAATTACCGATTCTTGTATCACTTGCGGTTCCTGCGCTGAGAATTGCCCCGTAGAAGCTATTCACACTTCTGACAGCGAATCCCAGTACTTCATCAACCCCGAAGTATGCATCGACTGTGGAGCTTGCAAGAGCTGCTGTGGCGCTGACGCCATTTATGCCGACGACGAAATTCCCGCCGACAAAGAGCAATTCATCCAGATCAACGCTGAGTTCTACAAGTAATTTAGTAAGTTAAATCATCCTTTCTAAGGATGTAAAAAGCGGTCTACACTGAGGTGGGGAGCGGTTTGCCGTTCTCTATTTCAGTATAAGTGCCGCTTTTTTTGTGTATTTTTCCCTTTCGCAATTTAGGAGTACGCCTTGAAAAAGCTGATAGAAATTTCCGAGCTCAAGGACTTTTTCTGCACTAATCCACCTAAAGTTTCTTTTGAGTTCTTTCCTCCCAAAACTCCCGAAGCTGAGCAAACCTTGTGGCACACTATTGTGCGCCTCGAGCCTTTGCGTCCAGAATTTGTTGGAGTAACTTACGGAGCAGGCGGCTCTACCAGAGAGCGTACCCACAATATTGTGACTCGTATTGCCAAAGAAACTTCTCTAGTTCCGGCTTCTCACTTAACTTGTGCTGGAGCTAGCCGCGCCGAAATTGATGAAATAGCTAAGCGATATTGGGAAGCTGGCATACGCCATATTGTAGCTTTGCGAGGAGATCCTCCTAAAGGTACTTCCGTTTATGAACCTCACCCTCAAGGATACCGCTATTGTTGTGATTTAGTAGCCGGTTTACGTAAAATTGGCGACTTCGAAATTAGTGTGGCCGCTTTCCCAGAAGGTCATCCTGAGTCAAAATCCCTCGATTTTGATATGGAAGTTTTAAAAAGAAAAATCGACGCCGGCGCTACCAGAGCTATAACCCAGTATTTCTTTGATGCGGATGATTATTTCCGCCTTTTGGATAGAGCCGAAAAACATCATATTGATATCCCTATTGTTCCCGGTATTATGCCTGTCACCAATGCCAAAAGTCTTTTGCAATTTAGTCGTACTTGTGGCGCCAAGTTGCCGGATTGGATCGTTAAACTCTTTGACGGTTTAGATGATGTGCCTGGTATACGCAATATGTTGGCTATGCAAGTGGCCGCTGGTATGTTGCTAATTTTGCGCAAAGCTGGCATTGAATCTTTTCACTTTTTCACTATGAATAGATCTGAATTGACTTGGGCTTTGTGTCGTATGCTCGGTATTATGACCAAGCCTGTTTCTGATTCGGAAATTGCCGCCCAAAGTGAACAGCGCGGCTTAATTTGAGCACATATTAGTTTTTTTTGCTAAAATAAATTAGTATACAAAAGAATCTCTGCGGCTTTATAGCTGCCGGAGGCCGATCTTTTTGGAGGAATTATACATATGCGCAAAGCGTTATGCGGTTTGGCTATGGCCCTTTGCATGGCTGCTGCTCCTGCTTCAGCTCAGGAATCTGGCGGGGGAGATATGCAAGTACCGTACACAGAGTTTGATTTGCCTAACGGATTGCATGTGATTTTGCACGAAGATCACACTATTCCCATGGTTTATACCAATATTTGGTATAAGGTTGGTTCCAGCAACGAGCAAGTTGGTCGCACTGGATTCGCTCACTTATTTGAGCATTTAATGTTTGAAGGATCCGGCCACGTTAAAGAGGGCGAGTTTGATCGCTTATTAGAGGGAGTAGGCGGCAGCAACAATGCGTCTACTAGCACAGATCGCACCAACTATTATTGCTCGGTTCCTTCTTGCGCTCTGGAATTGCCTTTATTCTTGGAATCGGATCGCATGGGCTATTTGCTCGATTCTATGTCTCCCAATGTGGTCGATAGTCAGCGCGACGTAGTGAAGAACGAGATGCGTCAAAGCTACCTAAATCGTCCTTATGCTCGCATGTGGTTAGAGTTACCTCGTTTACTTTATCCTAAAGATCATCCTTACAATTGGCCTATCATAGGCTCCATGGAAGATTTGAGCGCAGCCGGTTACGACGATGTGGTCAACTTCTTTAAAAAATACTATGTTCCGAGCAATGCCAGTTTAGTAGTAGCTGGAGATATTAATCCAGCAGAAACTAAGCGTTTGGTTGAAAAGTGGTTCTCCGACGTTAAACCCGGTCCCAAGGTAGAGCACGTTCAAGCTAAGCCTGTGGAGCTTAATGGTATAGTCAAAAAGACTATAGAAGACAAAGTCGCTTTACCTTTGCGCTCTCAAAGTTGGCCTACTCCGGCTCTTTATGCTCAGGGCGATGCCGATATGGATGTTTTGGCCTCCATTTTGACTAATAGTAAAAATTCCCGTCTTTACAAACGTTTGGTTTATGAATTGCAAATTGTACAAAGTATTCAGGCCGAGCAATCCAGTTCAGACTTAGGATCTTGCTTTACTATTAGCTATATTCCCAAACCCGGCGTCAGTCTCGACGAAGTACAGAAAATTGTCAATGAAGAGATTAGCAAAATTCAAAACAATCCGCCCAGCCAGCAAGAAATTGATCGCGTAGTTAATATGACTGAGTCGGCTTTCTATGCCAATGCTGAATTGGTTTCTGAAAAGGCCGATATGCTCAACAATTACTATTGGCACTTTGGCAAGCCAGATTCTTTCTCAGTTGACTTGGAGCGCTATCGCAAAGTAACTCCTCAGTCTGTTTCCGCTTGCGCCAAGAAGTATCTTGATCTTAATAAATATGTGGAAATAACTGTTGTACCCGAAAAGAAGGAGGCCAAGTAAATATGAAATTTTGGCTTACTTCTTGTATCTTTGTGTTAGGAATGTCTCTTATGGCTCATGCTGAAACTCCGGTAAAAACTACTTCTAATGTGCAAGCTCCCAACCGTCTGGCGCCTCCGCCTATTAGCGAACCGGCTTCTATAGCTATTCCCAAAATAGAAAAGCGTCAATTATCTAACGGCATTCCCGTTTGGTTTATGGAAAGACGCACCACTCCGCTGGTAACTGCTTGCCTTTTTGTTAAAGCCGGAGCTGTCAACGAGCCTCTTGACAAAATGGGCTTGGCCGCTTTAACTGCCGAATGTTTAGATGAAGGCACCGCCAAATATGATGCTTTACAATTTGCTGAGCAAAATGAAAGTATCGGCTCTTACTTTGGCATAGATCAGTCTTACTTCGGCTCTACTATTTCTTTTACTGTGCCCGGCAAGCGCTTTGACAAGGGACTCGATCTTATGGCGGAAGCCGTAATTCATCCTACTTTTCCGGAAAAAGAAATTGAGCGCTTGAAAAAGTTGCGTTTGACCAACTTTATGCAACAGCGTGAAGATCCGGCTTCTTTGGCTAGTTACGCTTTTAGCAGACTCATTTATAGAAATGAACCCAACAATAGGCAAGGCTATGGCTTAAACGGTTTAGCTTCTACTTACGCTGGCTTAACTCGTCAAGATGTAGTTAGCTACTATAAGCATTACTATGTTCCGCAAAATGCTTTCTTCTCTGTAACCGGAGCTGTCGATATCGATCAAGTAATGCAAGAGCTGGAAAAACGCTTTGCTAAATGGCATAAAGCCAAACTTACCGATAGTGAGGTCGCTGCTGAATTTAAAGCAGGTCTAAATAAAAAAGCTGAAGGTAAGCACAGCGCTCCTTTATCAGCTTTGCCTAAGACAGATTCCGGCATTGGTAAGGTTATTTATGTTGTCGACCGCCCCGGAGCCCATCAATCGGTATTGCGTGTAGGTAGAGTAGGTTTTGCCAGAGATAACGAGCATTTCTTCTCTTTGCAAGTTATGAATACCGCTCTGGGTGGCTCTTTTATGTCTCGCTTAAATCAAAATTTGCGTGAAAAGAACGGCTATACTTACGGCGCTCGCTCTATGTTTGTTTTCCGCAAAGAAGCCGGGCCGTTTTTAGTAGCTACCGATGTGCAAGCTGACAAAACTGTGCCCGCTTTGCGTGAAATTCTTAATGAAATTGGCGGCATGAGCAAAAAGATGGCTGCCGACGAATTGAAGCGCACAGAAAATTATATTTGTTACGGTTATCCTGAGTCTTTTGAAACTAGTCTCAAGCTGGCTCAGCGTCTCATGGAAATGCAACTTTATAATTTGCCCGATGATTACTATGCTACCTATGTTGGCAACATCAGAAAAGTTGACGGCGAAAGCATGAATATTCCTCGTCTTTCTTTCTTCCGCCCCGAGCAAATGGTCATGGTGGCTGTAGGTGACGCTAAAGCTATTGCCGAGCAACTTAAAGACGAGCCCGGCTGGCGTATGGAAATAATTCCTGTCGACGCCGTCATGGGTGCTGATGTGCCCTTGAAGTAGCGCTGGACTTGGTCTTTTGAGCTTTCGCCGTTTTTTAGAAAGTGCAAAGCTCAAAAGACCTATAAAAAGATAAGGCTGTCGGAAGCATTTTTCCGACAGCCTTATCTTTTTATGATGGCAAAATCAGCCGAGCGTACTAGCTGATCATGGTATTTCTTTCGATGGTCATTTTGCCATCAGTCCAGCGCACTACACCAATGTAAGCGTTGCCGTTTTTGTCGAAAAGATCTTTCTTTTCGACAACTTGGTTGGGCTCAGTGTAGAGGATGGAGCCGTTCTGGATGTGCATCTTCATATCGTTGATGAGATCCTGGCCGGGATTGTCATTCATAGCGCCAATGCCGCTAGAAACTTTTGCCGTAACTTCAGCACCGGAGAATTTACCAAACTCGGGGCCTTCTAAAGTGACAGTCATATCGTGAGCGGGAACAGAAGCCATGGATACGCCTGAAGGAGTATCGTCACCCTCAAAGAGGATGTTGCGCTCTTGCATGCAGTTCAAAATGATGTCATGGTTCTTGCCGCCCATCTCTTCGTCAGCTTTAAGCATGCAAAGAGCGATGTCGCGGTAGGTAGCATTCTCTTTGGGAGAAATGTTGATAGCTTTGGCTAAAACATCCATGCTCTCGCTGCCGGCAGCCTTAATGGCGGCAGCAGCATCCATACCATCAGCCATGTTGCGCTGAGTCATGGCAGCCATCACGTCATACTGAGCACCGCTGAAAATGCGGGACCAACTGTGCACTTCAGTGGTTAAAGGATCGGTGCCGGAAGGATTGCGATCTACAGTGTGAGGAGCTTGCCATTTAAAGTCGTTAATTAAACTGCGCACGTGATCGCCACCAGTGACGTTACGTCCGGCTTCGTTATTGATGGTGCGACCTAAAAGTTCGCCGGTAGCTGATAAGCAATTGGGCTTGTGTAAGTCGCCGCCGCACTCTCTAGCTGCCAATTCGCACACCTGATCGTTTTGGCTGGACATATAAAGAGCGGTCAAATCACCGAAAGCTTCGTGGAAACCGTTGGTATCGGCATGCCAAGAGGATAAGAAACCGGGACGGATAGCGTCCAAAATAGCATGGCCAGCTTCGTGAGAAACTACTTCACCAGAGCTTCCGGTATAGACTTGCTGTTGAGTGACGGGATCTTTGGCATGGAAGAAATTTAAGGACTCATCCTGACGAGAATAGTAAGCGTTGAGCATGACGCCACCGTCGGGAATAAGCTTAATTTGCTTTTCGCCGAAAGCCCAATTGATGTCCTGACCGAATTTTTCGCTCATGGCATTAACTGTGGATTGAATAGTGGCCATGGTATTGGCAGCGATGTACTGACGGGTGCCGGGCTGGAAGACATATTCGCCATCTTTATTGGGGCGCAATCCGTCTTTGTCGGCTAAACGCACGTGCTCACCTTCGGGAGCTTTTTTACTGCTGGTCTTAATGTTGGGCACTTGGATGGTAATAGGATCCATCACCAACTCATCTTGAGGATTATAAGAAAACTCCGGCCCTCTTACTTCAGTATCAACCTTGGTGGCGCTTACGCCGCTGGTCGGAGCCGTGTAAGCCATAGGACTCACACTACTAATAGAATTTAACATTTTTCAACAACCTCTCGTGAAAATGTATCTGGAGTTCTCCTACCCCTTATCTTAAGTTTCATTCTAAGATTAAGAGCATTACTTCAAGTTACAAAAGTGTGTATTTTTAGTGAATCGAGCAAAACCTTTTGCTAAATTGACAAAATGAGAAAAGCTCTCCTACACTCTGGCAAATTATCAAATCTTGCGCTTGTGTTGGAGAGCTTTTTACTTTCAGAATCTAGACGCTTTTGCGCTCAAAAGATAGAGAAAGATTAGCTGATCATCTTGTTGCGCTCGATAACCATCTTGCCATCGGTCCAGCGCACTACGCCGACGTAAGGGTTGCCGTTCTTATCGAAGAGGTCTTTCTTCTCGACAACTTGGTTGGGCTCGGTGTAGAGGATGGAACCATTTTGGATCAAGCGCTTCATATCTTTGGCTAACTTGTCGCCAGGGTTGCTCATCATACCTATACCACTGGAAGCTTTGCCGCTCACTTCAGCACCGGCAAACTTACCATATTCGGGGCCGTCCAAGGTGATAGTCAAATCGCGAGGCTCAGCGGTGATGCCCATAGTTTCGGCGGGAGTATCGTCGCCCTCTTCAAGGATGTTTCTCTCTTTGAAGGTGTTGAGAATGATGTCGTGGGCTTTGCCTTCGTTGCTGCGAGCGTCAATCTTGAGCATGCAAAGGGCAATGTCGCGATAAGAAGCGTCGTGGCTGGGAGAAATGCTAACGGCTTTGGTGAGGAGTTCCATGCTCTCTTGGCCGGCAGCTTTGATAGCCTGAGCAGCATCCATACCGTCAGCCATATTGCGCTTGGTAATGGCGGCCATCACATCATACTGGGCGCCGCTGAAAATGCGGGACCAATCGTGCATCTCGGTAGAAACGGGGTGCTCGGGAGTAGGATCTTCGCCTTCGATATTGTTGGGATCTTCCCATTTGCAATCATTAATCATGCAACGGACGTAGTCTCTGTCGGCATCGTGAATGCCATATTTGTTGTTGATGGCTCGTCCCATGTGCTCACCGGTATCGGAAAGAAGGCTGGGCTTGCTCAAGTCGCCGCCAGTCTGCTGAGCGGCTAATTGGCAAACTTCATCATTCTGAGTGGACATATAAAGAGCGGTTAAGTCGCCGAAAGCTTCGTGTAAACCGTTAGTGTCGGCACTCCAGGAAGTGAGGAAGCCAGGGCGTACGGAGTCCAAAATAGCATGACCTACTTCGTGGGAAATAACTTCGCCAGAAGCGCCGGAGTAGACTGTCTCTTTCTTCACAGGGTCGAAATCGTGGAAGAAGTTTAAAGACTCTTCGTCACGAGAATAATAAGCGTTTAAATCGACGCCAGCGTCGGGAGCCAAACCGATTTGCTTATCGCCAAAAGCGAAAGTAATGTCGTAGCCGAGGATCTTCTCCATGCTGTCGATAGTATGCTGAATAGTGGCCATACTGTTGGCGGCTACATAATTTTTGGTGCCTTTATCGAAGACGTAAGAACCGTCGGAATTTGGCTTGAGGCGCTCGCCTTTTACGAACTTTACGTTTTCGGTACGGGGAGCCTTAGCGGTTCTTCCATGCTCGGTATTGAGGTCTATGGTAATAGGATCCATAACGGTCTCGTCCTGGGGATTGTAGGAAAACTCCATCTCCCTGGTTTGGGTGGCGTTATTGGAAGAAGTAGCTTCGAGCTTATCGGCCGGAGCTGAGTAGGTAGTGTAGTTTACACTATTGATTGAACCGATCATAGTAAAAGACCTCGTTTAGAAGTGTAGGTATTCCGGTGAGCAAGGCTGCCGGATTCTTGTTTCAACGACCGCCGAACCTATTCAGAGGAGCTAGGTTATTAGCGATCTCCACAAGCGTTCTTCATGTTTCCGCATACCCTTGCGGTACAACAAAAAAAGTATCGACTTTCCCTCACTGCAATTGTAACGCTTTGGAAGAGAGTAAAGTTAATTAAATGTTAATATGTGGCCGCTTTTAGTGATAAAAATATTAAACATTATTTAATTAAAGTTCCCGTATTCTCAAGGAAATTGTGTCCTGTTAGGCCAAGAGAACTTGGCAAAAAATAAACAAAAGTAGCCAAAAAGTAATATTTATGCCACATAATTGACTTTGTATGTGCTATTCTAGGGCCTATAGAAAATTGTTTTAGTGTTGGGTGCCATGAATATTAGTTCTATAGGCATGCATTCCGTGCCGTCTTACAATGTAAAAATAGAGAGTAACTCCAAAGCAGTTGAAAATGTTGCTGCTCAGCAACCGGCCGCCGATATTTTTGAAAGCTCTTTAGAAAATTTAAGTCAACAAGGCGTGATGAAAAGTACGTCTTTGCCCTCTGCTTCGTCTGATAAGCATAAAATGCAACTTTCTGACGAAACTGTAGGAGAGATTTTGGGACAAATTGTCTCTCAAGGTGACGAAGTAAAAGCTTCTCCGGCTTCTGCCAATACTGCTGAAACAGCTCTGATGGATCAAGATGAATTCCAGGCTGCCGGCTTAGGTATTTTTTGCATAAAAAACTTAAAAACAAATCGTGTGCCTTCGCTGGATATGGTCAAAGATTATGACTATATTAAACCGGATGACGCAGTCGAAAATTATGAAACTAATGTAAAGCCTGATTTAAATATTGTCGAACGCGGTTGCATAAAAGCTTATTGTAGTGTGGCCTACTTACAGATGAATGGCTATTTACTTGGCAACAAGAAGAGCCCATTGGGAGTAGTACGTCGGGCTACCGAGTGTATGAGTGGAGCTTTAGAGCGTCATGAAGTGCCTCAGGGTTCCATTCTTTATCGCACGGCTAGTTTAGCTGAGTTGCGCAATTATATGAGCTCGGAAGATTACGATAAGTTTGCCCAAATGCAAGTTGATTGCACTACTAAAGAGCTTGCTCCTTACTTGGAAGCTAAGATTGCCGGTACGCAAACTAACCGCAAAACTTTCTTATCTACTACGATTAACCCCAAATTCGATTTTCAAGATAAGCCTAAAGTTGCCACCAAGCTTTATATTGGCGAAAACGTTAAAGGCATTTATGTAGCTGCTGATAAGAAGCTGTCTCCTTTCCCCGAGGAAGAAGAGTATTTATTAGCTCCCGATACCAAGATGACCGTAATGGGCGTTGAGTATAACGAAAAGAATAAAGGCTTTGTACTTCATGTATTTGCCGGCGATGTGCCCAAGAAAGAGGCTTAGCTTATGAGTGAGCAACAAAATCAAGCCGAAGCTATCTTGAATGAAGCAGTGGCAACGGTTTCTGCAGAAGCTGTGTCCTTGCGTCGCGAAAGCGAAATAGCTTCTTTAAGCAAAAGTGATATAAAAGACTTATTACCTGCAACTGAACGCGCTCAGCGAGAAGCTAAAGCCGTAGAGTTTGAGCGTCTCTGGCAAGCGAGGCGACGCTCAAAAGAATAAAAAGGCAAAACACGCAAATAAAAAACGGAACGCTAGCGTGAAACTGGCATTCCGTTTTTTACACGTGATACTACATAATGATGTAGAAAAATAATTACATATTGGTGCTAATTAGTTTTGCATTGTTTTTCGCTTATGTTACCCATTCTATCCAGGCTAATTTCAACACCATTATGAATGCCCTTATCTTCGTAATGGAGAACTTTGATTTTACCATTTACGAATGGAGTTCCGTTGGGTCTGAAAGCTAAAGCAACTAAAGGCTTGGTATTATTGCCAATACCTTGTGTGCTTTGGTTGCCTTCGTAGATTCCCAACCAAGCACCCTGGGAAATTTTGTCAGCTTTAGAGGCCAAATCTGAATTTTTTAAGCCGTTAGTTACAGATATAGCCACTTCATCGGAGGAACCAACAAAGCCCTGATTAACTAAAGTCTTCCCGTTATAAATGCGCCAGACGAAGCATTTGCCACCGTTAATTCGCGTATAGTTGTCGGTTCTGTTAAAGTCACTTTGGGAGGCTTGAGGGCGAGTACCATCACTTAAGACAAGCTGTCCAGCGGCTTGTGCTGTAGGTGGAAGTTCGCGAATCGCTCCGCAAAATCGTTCCATCTCTTGATTTATATTCGTCCTGGCAATATTACGCCGGTGGTTGCCTATGCCTATGGCCGCCAATATACCTATGATGGCAATGACTACCATTAGTTCGATAAGGGAAAAACCAAACAGCTTTCTCCGGCAGTGCGGTGATGTAAATAATTTCATACCTATTCCTTCTCCCGCGATTTTGCAATATATAGGATAACACCTAAGCCTATTATAATGGCAATGGCTCCAATGACAATAAATAGAGTGCTATTGTTTTTCTTGGGCTTCGGAGCTGGCGTCTCGACCTCGGAATCGAAATTAGGAGCTTCGGGAATGGCTGAAGCAGCAGCCTTCTCTTTACGAGGCCGTTCCGACAGATTGCTAGAGCCTTGTGGTATATAACTATTTTCTGCTTGCTTTTCTGGGACAGGCGCTGTATCTATAGCTGTTCCCTTGTACAGTATTGTCCCGGTGGGGGTGTCTACATATCTAACGACTTGATCTCCCTCAACCACAGCAGCTAGAGCTGATGGAGAAACAGTGGTAAATCCGTAAAATACTATTGCCAATATAACTGATAGAAAAAAAAATCGTTTAACCAACTGTATTCACTGCCTTTATGATATTGTTATCATTTCGAAGCACATTAGATTAGTATATTAGCATTTATTAACTCTAATGTAATGGACTTCGTATGTACTTTTATTTTATACTATAGGTACGTAGGATGGAAGAGAGGTTTGTCATCATATGAAGTTAAAATTTAGAAGAAAGGGACAGCGAGGTTTGACCTTGTTGGAAATTATGGTTGCGATAGCAGTTTTGACCTCTACTCTAGTGGCTTTTGCTTCCGTATTTCCTGCTGCATTTAAGCTTAATAGACAATCGCAAAATTCAGTCAAGGCTGCTAAGCATGCTGCTGCTGTAGCTGAAGAACTTAGAGCTATGCCTATCGCTTGCAATTCGTCTCTTATTTCTGGTTTGGTTTCCGGTGGAAAACAGCACTATTTGGAAGGGTATTCGTCCCACTCAGTAAGTGGCAATTTTGATAATTATTATAGTGGTTTAACTGCTGTTCAGGAACTGACCGAAGACGGATTTAGCTTAGATTATACTAGGTTTGGAGGCAAGAATGGCCTTCCAGGAGTTTCCTTCTATCACCTTGGCAATGGGGGAAATAACGACTCTCGTTTTTGGGAAATTTTTGTAAACGTTTATTGGCCAGAAACAATTAACGGTAGAACAGTTGTACGTTCCGCTTCTTTAGTTAGTGCAAGGACCGGTAATCGCTAATGAACGTTTCTAAACTCAAAAAAACAAGCGGTTTTACCCTGATTGAAGTTTTAGTCGGTGCTGGGTTGCTGACTGTAATGGTCGCATTTATAGCCTACTTGCTCATTTCTAGCTTGAGAGCACAAGAATTTGAGCGCAGCGTGCGTACTGCCACTACGGCTACTCGTGAAGCTATGAATCGCATGGCTGACGAGTTGCGTTTAGCTGTTGCATTGCCTGCTGTCGGAGCCACCGGCGTTAGCTTTATGGGTGCCAATACTCTTCCTTCTGGCGTACTTCTTCCCGATAGTTACGGAACTGATGTTGGCAAAGTATATACTAACAACGGCAGTGAGTATGCAGTCAGCAAAACAAAGGGGACAAATGGTAAATGCAGTATTGCCAACCATTTAATATTTACTAGGCCGAAGTTGGGAATTAGCATGTCGAATGCTACGCAATCCTCATATCAGTTTAATCCCTCTCAACTTAGCAATTATGTATACGTTGAATGGATGGTTCCCAAATCTACTCCAGATAGATTATGGAGACGTGTGTACACCATTAAAGATGAAGCTACTGGAGATGATATTGGCCATAGTGCCAGAACCCAGAATGGTATTAACATAGGACTTGGACGTAGTGTATCGGGCGTGATTTGGATGTTGAATACTACTTTTTTCACTACGAGTCATATTTTCTGCCCTACAGGTAGTAAGCAAAACGATGAGTCTAACTGGCTTGTTTGCGCTCTCAATAGTGAAACTAAGAGCAGTGACTTTAGCAATGGCAAGCTAAAGAATAAGAGCAGAGGTGAAACTTTTGTTCGTTCTAAAGCTACAATGGAATTTACAGTATCCCATCCTATCATCTTAAACAGTCATGGCGGCGATAAAGATCCGCTTTATTACACAACTTATAACCGTAATTTGTTTAATATCGCTTTTAAAACGACTGTTCATAAAGGTAAAGAGTCTGGTATTGCTGGAGAGGCTACCGAGATAAAATTTGAAACTCAAGTACGCTTACAGGCCGGTACTTAGAAGGGAGAGTGAAATAAATGAATATTACCCGAAAGCCGAGAGTAAAAAAGGGTGTGGCCCTTATCTTTGCTCTCTTTACAATCGCTATCTTGTTTTCTATTAGCACTACAGTAGTCGCTCTGTCTTTACATGACAGCAGAGCTACTAAAGTTGCAAACTATAACGATGCTGCTTTGCATGCTGCTAACTGGGGAATAGAGGCGGCAATCAACTACATGGGACAGCCTGGTCTCAATTTTAGACCAGACAAGTCCAATGCTGGCGCTACTTCTCAGTGGGTAAATTTGGTTTCCACTTCATTCGGTAGCGGTAGAAATTTAGTTCTTACTAGTGGAAACAATTTAGCTTTAAATAATCAAGTCAATGTTCAGGTTAGCTCATTAAGCGCTAGTCAACTCAAGAAAGATTATGGGCTTGATTATAGTGGTAAAATTCTTGGAGAAGATACTTGGAAAGCTGCTCATGGCGGTACGGATCCTGACACTTTTAATCAGCGTGATGGTAGCGATAGTCGTTTGATCACTTTTCTGGATGCGAATGACCGTAGCAGTGTCTATAAGTTGTTGCTTGGTAATGGAGGCAATTACGCCGAAGTAGAGGTTGTTTGCACAGAATTCCGTTATCCTAGCAGCAATCAACCTAGCCAATATCAGTTATTATCTGTTGCGAGAGTTTTTGCAAATACTGGTAATAACTCTAGTAAGGAGCGGCGAGTTCCTCTGGCAACGCGTGTCGTAGAAGCTAGAGTTCGTGAGAGCGTAGCTTGTGACTTTATGCACTTTATTCAAAATGCACGCTCTTGGGATGCTACTGGTGTCGATTTAGGACCTGGCGGTACTTCTGAGGGGGCCAATATCGCGAGGTCGGCTGTGTTCCTTCCTGAAGGGTATATTGAGGCTGGCCGCTTGCGCGTAGATGGCTATGCAGACGACGATCCCGAAAATAATGCTGTTAAGAGATACCTTCATAATTATAAAGGTACTACTCTTGATGGTAAGCTTGGTTTCTTCTCTCCTGATGGTTTTAAGGATAATCACTATATTTTCCAAGGTGATGTAACTACTGCCCAGTCGAGCAAAAACTATGAATATAGAGATTCGAAAGGCGGAGAAGTAAAAAGTTTTGATCAAGGTGGCAAGAGTACCAAGAACTTATTTAATGGATCTTTGCGTGACGGTGTGCCTTCACTTGGATTGCCACAAATTGAGACGTACTTTGATGATGTAAAAGATACTCTGGATAGATATGATGGTAAGAAAAAATTAGAGTTTAAGATAGCTGACAAGAATAATGTGAATCAGGCTAGCGATATAAACGCTACCAAAACTAAAGGAAAGTGTCCTGATATCGCTCAAGCTAAAACTACTGTCGTTAGAAATGGAGAGAATGTAAAAGTTCCTTCAGCTACTCCCACATTTGCTACTGTGCGTGTGGAAATTAAAGGCAATGAAGTTAAGGTTCTGAAATACAATTCCGCTATTACTGAAGGCATGGAACCTGGTGCTCCCATTGACCAAAATTATGTAGAAGTTCTGCAGCCTAGCACTTCTATAGATAAAATTAGAGGTGGTGTTATTAGCGTTGAGGGTGGAAATGTAGAAGTTGTAAATGTTCGAAACTTCAGTGGAGATGGCTTGAGCAGTGACTACATCGACAGTAGCAAAACTACTGGCAATGGACTTCTCAATGGCGCTTTGACTGTTGTTTCCAATGTAAATAAAGCGCGTGATAATAGTTTAAATAGGGAAGGCAATGGTTCTGCTTTATATAGCGATAAAGCTCGCGAATTGTATGAAGAGAATCCCTATGTCAACGTTCCTCCTTTCAGTCAGCAACAGTTGTACGGTAGCGGCTCTAGCGTAAAGAGTATTTGGCCTACTCCTGCTAATAGTGCTATTGAGCGTGAAGGGAATGTCATTTTAGCTAGTGATATAGCTTACGATTCTTCCAATGCCGGAACTAGCAAACTTCCCAGCCTTGGTGTCGTTGCTAAAAACTATGTCTTGTTAAATGACAAGTCTATCAATGGCAGAGTCAAGAATACTACAGAGAAAAAGAATCAACTGCGTATCGATGCTGTATTGATGAGCATGGATCACTCTGTCCAGTTTGACTGGAACAATATGGCTTACAACTCTGCTAGCAATTACCAAGAGTTGATCAAAAATCGTGATATCAAAAAGGAAAGTGATTGTAGAGTTTTTAAATTAAACGGCGCTATAATTAGCGGTTTCCTCGATACAGAGGGAGACACCAACGGTCGTGGCTATTACATTCAGAAATTCAGCCATGATGAAAACTTGCGTTACAATTTACCTCCTTGCTTCCCGAGATGGAATATCGGTAAGTTTGCCGAAAGAGGTATTTTCGGTGATTATATGATTACCGCTTACGAGGATAAGGGTGCTATCAGTGATTTATAATTGCTAAGGTACTACACAAATCGTAAGTATATAGCTTAAGCTAATCGGTCGGGCCGCTTCTTCCTTTAGGGAAGGGGCGGCCCGATTCTTTTTCGAAGACGTTTGAACCAGTTTTTTTAGAAGGTATACTGACAATATGACTAATTTCGGTTTTGACAATTGGGATCTGAAGCCGTTTTTCCAAGGCCCGGATCAAGAAGATTATTTGGCCTATTTTGCTGCCGTTAAAGAACGAGTAGAGGAACTGATTAGCTGTAAGCAAGTTCCTCAGAGTTTAGAAGAGCTGAGCGCTTTTTTACTGGAATTTGAAGAGCTCCAGGCGCGTTTGCAACATATGATTGTTTATATGGAATGTGTGCGCTCTGAAGATATTGCTAATGAAGTTAGTGCGCAGGCTCAGAGTCAGTTGGAAGAATTGGGAGCTCGTTTCCGTCAGATTGAAGTGCGTCTCTTAGCTTCTTTGCGTCAGCTTAACGAAGAGCAATTTAAGCAACTGTGCTCCGATCCCAAAATGGCTGGGGCCGAATATCAGTTGGAACGTTTGCGCCACAGTGCTTTGCACAGCATGGATGCTGAATTGGAAAATTTGGCTGCCGAGTTAGATTTGACAGGTTTTAAAGCTTGGGAAAATCTATACGAAAATATAGCCGGATCGCTCAATTTTGAAATTACCGATAGCAAAGGCCAAAAACGCCAGGCTCCTATGAGTCTGAAAGTAAGCTTAATGGAAGATCCGGATCGCCAAGTTAGAACCAGCACTTTAGCTGAATCAAATAAAGCTTGGAAAGGAGCATCCCATTCTGTCAGCGCCGCTTTAAATAATATTGCCGGTTGTCGTTTAAAGTTGCAAGCTCGCCGTGGCTACAAGCACTTTTTAGAAGAAGCTTCGTTCGATTCCGGCTTACAGCGTTCGACCTTAGAAAAAATGATCGATACTGTTCTTAAACATGCCGAATTACCACGTCGCTACTTGCGTTTAAAAGCCAAATTGCTCGGTTTAGAGCGTCTAGGTTTCCAAGACTTGGGAGCTCCAGTAGACTTTGCCGCATATTTGCATGAAACTAAACCTGTTAAAAGCAAAACTTATACTTGGCAAGAAGCTGGGGAGCTTATAGTCAAAGCTTTTAACCGCTTTGATCCCGCCTTTGGAAAATTTGCTCGCGAAGCTTTGGATAAGCATTGGGTAGAATCGGAAGTGCGTGAGGGCAAACGGCCCGGCGGCTTCTGTACTTCTTCTATTTTGTTGGGACAGTCGCGCATTTTTATGACTTTCCAAGGCAATTTAGGCGACGTCTTTACTTTAGCTCACGAATTGGGGCACGCTTACCATGAGCATTTAATGGATGGTTTGCGTCCTTGCGCTCACAATTATCCTATGACGTTAGCCGAAACAGCCTCAACCTTTGCCGAAGCTTTGCTTAGCGACTATTTATTGGCCCAGCCGGGATTGAATCGTCTGGAAAAATTGAGTATGTACCAACGCCGTCTTGACGACGCAGCCAGCTACTTACTCAATATTGTTATGCGCTATTTATTTGAACGCTCTTTTTACGAGAAACGTCCTCAAAAATTGTTCTCTGCTTCTGAGCTTTGCCAACTTATGGAAGAAACCCAAAAGCAAGTTTATGGCGACGCTTTGAATGAAAAAGAGCTCGATCCTTGGTTCTGGGCTTCTAAAGGCCATTTCTATATTACAGAAATTAGTTTTTACAACTTCCCTTATATTTTTGGCTATCTTTTCAGTATGGGGATTTACGCTCAAGCGCTTAAACAAGGCTCTGCATTCTTGCCTATCTTTGCCAAGCTTTTGCGTTTAACTGGCAGTGCTTCTTGTGAAGATACAGCTCGTCTCGGATTAGGTGCCGACTTAACTGGAAGCGAATTTTGGGAAAGCTCTTTAAGCATAATAAACCGCGATTTTGCGGCATTTGAAGAGCTTCTCAACTCGTGATAAAATATATGGGTCATTGTATCTAATCTAGTTTTGTCTCAATTATAATTGCACTAAGGCGAGTTCATTTTTGAACTCGCCGAGGAGTTTGTTTTGGATAAAAAGCCCGTTACCATTTTAGTAGTTGCCAGCTATTTTAAAGGCAATCGCTTTATAGAAGAATGCTATAAAGAAGGATGCCAAGTTTATTTATTAACTAAACTTAGCTTTAAAGATGAGCCTTGGGCGCGTCAATACTTAAAAGACGTGTTTTATATGCCCGAATTTACCAGCCGCCAAGAAGTAATGAATGCAGTTTCTTACTTGGCTCGCAATATCGTCTTTGATCGTATTATTCCTATGGACGATTATGATGTGGAGCTGGTAGCTTCTTTACGCGAACATTTGCGCATTCCCGGTATGGGAGATACCACCGCTCGCTATTTCCGTGATAAGTTAGCCATGCGTGTACAAGCTCGCGACGAACACATTCGCTGCCCTCGTTTCGAGCATGTCTTAAATTATGGCAAACTTGACAAGTTCATGAAAGAAGTTCCCGGCCCTTGGTTCTTGAAGCCTCGTTCCGAAGCTGGCGCAGTGGGAATAAAAAAAATTAACAATCCTCAAGAATTTTGGGATATTATCAGTCAGTTAGGCGACGAACAGAGTCATCGTTTGTTGGAAGAATATATTCCTGGTTCTGTTTATCATGTCGATTCTATCGTTTGGGATGGCAAGATCGTTTTTTCTAACGTCTCCCGTTATGTAAAACCTCCCTTCGATATTTGGAATTTCGGCGGTGTATTTTGTACTCGCACTTTGCCACAAGGCTTTGAAGAAGAGCCGGAAGTAGCAGAAATGAATCGCAAGATCGTTAAAGCTATGAAATTGGTGCGCGGCGTTACTCATGCCGAATTTATTCGCTCTTCTAAAGATGGTCAGGTCTATTTCTTAGAAATAGCCGCCCGTGTAGGTGGAGCCAATATTGATATGATGGTAGAAGCAGCTACCGGCATCAATTTGTGGCAAGAATGGGCTCGCTTAGAGCTGGCTTGTGCTCGCGGCGAAGAATATACTGTGCCCGAGCGTCGTTACGACAGCGCCTCTTTAATGGTTTCGCTCTCTCGCCAGGCCAAGCCTGATACTTCAGCTTATAATGATCCTGAAGTCGCTTGGCGTATGGATAAAGATCATCACGTTGGCATGGTACTTAAGAGCCCCAGCTTTAATCGCATTACCGAACTGACTAATTCTTATATGGAGCGTATGCGCCAAGATTATATGGCTATAGAGCCTCCTAAACAAACTGCCGATTAATTCGCATAGTTTTTAAGAACGTCAATAGTTGTGCAGAAATTGGTTCGATTTTCACAAGTAAATCGAACCAATTTTTGTATCTAGCTATTAAAGTAATTATCGATATTTTTGAGCAGAGGATAAGTTGTGCTGAAAAAAGTACGCGTTTGGCTGGCCGTCATTGTGCTAGGCTGTATGTTGGGATTGTTTGCCAATTTTGGCGCTGAAATTGGCAAATTATCTTTTTTAGCAAAATTACAACTAATACCGACTCTATTAAGTTTTAATCTTCTCTTAAGGTTTAATCTTTTTGTTCTGTTTTTCTGGTTGATATTGACTTGTTTATTTGGTCGTCTTTATTGTTCTATTATTTGTCCTTTGGGCATTATGCAAGACGTTTTTTCTCATTGGGGAGCAAAACTTCGTGGCCAGCCTAAATTCACTTTTCGTTATCCTTACTCTAAATGTCGCTATGTTTTTTTATTGCTTTATGTAATAGCCTTTATTTTTAACTTAGGATTTATTGTAAATTTACTTTCTCCATACGCTTCATTCGGCCGTTTAGCGACTAATTTAGCCAATCCTACAGCAGTTTGGCTTAATAATATGATCGCTCCTTGGTTGGCAACGACTGGCAGCTTCAGCATCAGTCAAGCTCAATATTTTGTTGTGGATTGGTTAAATTTTACTATTTCTGTTTTATGGGGAACAATTATTGCAGCGACGGCATTTTTCTTCGGCCGTTTATATTGTAATAGTATTTGCCCTATAGGGACGGCTTTAGGTTTAATAAGTAGCCAAGCGCTTTACCGAATAAAAATTGATCGAGATAAATGCATAAAATGTGGATTATGTGCTCGCAATTGTAAAGCTGAATGTATCGATGTAAAAAGTGGTAGTGTAGATAATAGCCGTTGCGTAAAATGCTTTAATTGTTTAGAAACTTGTCATAAGGAAGCAATTGGCTTCACTTGTAGATGTAGAATTAAGCAAAAACATTATCTGAAGTGAAAGAATAAGAGGGAGAATAATGGAACGACGCACTTTTCTTTCTTGGTTGGGCTTTTTTTTACTATCGGGTTGCGGAATTGGCGGCAAATTGCTGGAGCTAACAAAATCGGCTCAAGCTGGGACAGAGCAACAAGGGCAAGAAGAAAAACTTCGCCTTGATCCAGAACGTGAAAATTATGTGCTGCCTGCTGGGGCCCAGGGGTATGACAATTTTCACCACCATTGTATAGGTTGTATGCTCTGTGTGAGCAACTGTCCCAGCCGGGTTTTAAATGTAAAAGCTAGCCACAAAATTATCGATAAAAGTTATGGAGGGCTAAATTTTAGTCAACCGGCTATGTCTTTTGCGAAAGGGTATTGCCAGCCCAATTGTACAAAATGTTCGCAAGTATGTCCTACAGGAGCTATTTATCCTATTTCTGCAAAGCAAAAAGCTTCTATTCGCATAGGTCTAGCTACTTGGAATGGCATGAATTGCCAAAATAGCCAAGGACGCTTTTGTGGAGCGTGTGTTAATGCTTGCCCACATGGTGCTTTGAGCATAGATGAGAGTGATTCTGGCTCTAGACAGATTGTGGTAGATCCTAAATTATGCGTTGGCTGTGGAGCTTGCGAGCATGTGTGTCCGGCGCGTCCCTATCCAGCTATTGTAGTTAATGGCTTAGAAGATCATTGTCTTTGGTCGTAGCCTAAATTCAACGTTCTTGCAAAAGTTGCTGGTAATGCTCCGGCAATTGTAAGAGGCTATCTAATTGCAAATCGGCAATAGCAAATTTTTTATTGTTGCGTAAGGCTTTTTCAGGGATTGCCACACAAGCCATACGCGCAGCTTTGGCAGCAATAACGCCATTAATGGAATCTTCAATAGCCAAGCAATCGATAGGCTCGACATTAAGCAATTTGGCAGTATTGATATACACTGCTGGGTGAGGCTTGCCATAGGGTTCTTTTTCGGCTGAACATGTTATTTCAAAGAAGCCTTGAAGCTTGAGAGCTTCCAAAACGGCTTCAATAAGCATGCGCGAAGAAGATGAGGCTAAAGCTAAACGCAAATTTTGTTCTTCTTTTAAAAAGTGCAAAGCTTCCAGTACTCCTGGCAACCTAGTGCCTTTTTCTTTAACTAATTCAGCTACGCGTAATTGAATCTTTTCAGCTATTTCAGCACAACTTGGACTGTCCCACGGCTTCTGACTATGGCGATAAACAACTAATTCATCTATGCGCACTCCCATAGTTTCCATGCAATCTTCTTCAGTAAGATTGAGACCGACGGTAGCAAAAATTTCGCGTTCGGCTTGGCGCCAAAAAGGTTCGGAGTCTAAAAGGACTCCATCCATATCAAAAATACAAGCTTTAAAAGGTTTATGGGAATTTATTGTCATAACGCGCCGCTTTTTCGTTAGGATAAACGTTTGTCCCCCTGGCCAATTGATTTTTCTATTTTAGCTTGCCTTTTTGTTAAGTTTGGCTATAATTGTGGCCGCTTCTTAATCTTGAATGATTTTATATTTTATTTATGATTTCTGACACTAAGCAACATTGTATTGATAAACCAAAAATAAATAGTTTCTGGAACCAAAGAACCGCTGATTTAACTATGGTTTGTATAGCCATGGCTTGGGGAACTTCATATTTATTTATGAAGCTTGGTTTAGGGGTGCTTCCACCCTTTACTGTATTGGCCTTGCGCTTTTGTATCGCTTTTTTAATTGTAGCTTCAATATTTTTTAAGCAACTTAATCACACTTGGCGTACTATCGGAAACGGAGCTTTACTTGGAGTGCTCACTTACGGTATGTGTGCTTTGCTTATTTTGGGCTTAAAAACGACTACAGCTTCCAATGCTGGCTTTTTAACTAGTACTGCTGTAGTTATGGTGCCGATTTTCCACGCTTTTCTTGTGAGAAAATTGCCCGATATTTCAGTAATAGTTGGTACAATTCTGACAACTGTGGGAATTAGTTGCTTGACTTTGCAGCAATCATTAGTTTTTCATAGCGGAGATATACTCTGTTTTGTTGGAGCTGTTATTTATGCTATTTATATTATTCTGACCGATAAGCTTAGCAAACAAGATGACGGTTTGCTTTTGGGAATTTGGCAAATTGGTTTTGCCGGACTCTATTCTTCTATAAGTGCTTTAATGTTTGAAACTCCGTCTTTACCTTCCAGTACTATTGGTTGGGTGGCCGTTTTAGGGTTGGCTGTATTAGGTAGCGCTTTTGCTTTTGTGGCTCAGCCAGTGGCTCAAAAATATACCACTCCGGAGCATACTGGAGTACTTTTCTCTTTGGAACCTGTATTTGCGGCTCTATTTGCCTTTATTTTTTTGCATGAAACGATGTCTGGTCGAGGTTATTTGGGAGTTGTTTTAGTTATGGCTGGCGTCTTTACCGTCTCTTTGACAGCTAAGAGTCGGAAGCAGAAAAAATTAGCAGAGAATTGATAAAAAAGCAATACAAAATAGGAAAGCGCTCTAG
>CAKUBG010000027.1 GCA_934636825.1 uncultured bacterium
GGCGATGGAAGGCGCAGAACATTGGACGCGCTGTTAAGCGCGGTCCAGTTCAAGCCTGGAAGAGCCGCTGTTGGAGCCAGCCAACATGAATACGAGCCCGCAGCCAAAACTTATAGCGGAATTTTTTCACCATATCGGTAGCGCAGGCCTCTGGCCGTTAGGCCAGTCAGCCGGAGCGTAGATATGGTAAAAAATGCAGCTAACACCAAATAGTTAACTGGCGGGCGGCACACGATCAGCGTCTCTAGATTAAAAAAACTACGAGCCAACAGGCAAAAGCGTAAAAGCACGGCTAACACGAAATAGCTAACTGGCGAGCGGCACACTATTAGCGTCTCTAAACTGAAAAACTACGCAACTAACAGGCACGAGCCAACGGACCAAAAACTTGTAGGTTATGACATGATTTTTCGAGAAGGTGCGCCGCTGAAAAGACAGTGTAGACAGTGTAAACAGGTGGTCAATAATGAGTTATAGTGGAAATAATATGTTGCCTATTTGTGCATCGGATATGAAAAAGTTGGGTTGGAGTGAACTGGATGTTTTGCTCGTTTCCGGTGACGCTTATATTGACCATCCATCTTTTGCGGCTGCTTTATTGGGGCGCTTCTTAGTTTCTAAAGGTTACCGAGTAGGTTTAGTGTGTCAGCCTCGCTGGGATCGTCCTGACGATTTTTTAGTTATGGGGCGTCCTCGTTTATTGGTTGGAGTTAGCGGTGGCGCTTTAGACTCCATGTTGGCTCATTATACTGCTTTTAGAAAGAAGCGCCATGATGACGCTTTTACTCCTGGAGGTAAAGCTGGAGCTCGTCCTAATCGAGCTATTATTGTTTATACTAATTTAGTTAGACAGGCCTTTCCTGGGTTGCCTGTAGTTATTGGTGGCATTGAAGCTTCTTTGCGTCGTTATACTCACTATGATTTTTGGTCGGATAATTTGCGTCGATCTATTTTGTTGGATTCGAAAGCTGATGCTCTTATTTATGGTATGGGCGAATATTCGCTTTGGAATGTAGTAAAAAGAGTTGAAGAAGCTTGGGAACGCAATCGTCCAGTATCTTTTGAAGGGCTCAATGGCCTTTGTTATATGGCTAAAGCCGAAGATGTAGAGCGCTTAGAAAATGCGATAGTCTTGCCAAGTCATGAAGAGATCATGGCTGATTCTGAACAGCTTGTGAAAGCTTCTCTTTTAGCTGAGCGCCATATTCAAGCTGCCAATTGTGCTTGTGTTCAGCAAGTAGGCAATCGCTATTTAGTTGCCACTCCGCCTACGCCAAGTTTAAGTCAAGTTGAAATGGACAAAATTTATGACTTGCCTTTTACTAGAAAGGCTCATCCCAGTTATAAAGAGTCCATTCCAGCTTTAGAAATGATAAAAACTAGCATAAATAGCCATCGCGGTTGCGGCGGAGGCTGCTCTTTTTGCTCTTTAGCCTTGCACCAAGGGCGACGTATAGCTTCTCGCAGCGAACGTTCAATTTTAATTGAGTTAGAAAAAGTAGCTAAATCTGAAGATTTTAAAGGCTCTATTTCCGATGTTGGTGGGCCTACTGCTAATATGTGGCAAGCTAAATGTGGGGCTGATCCTTCTAAATGTAAGCGTTCCAGTTGTATGTTCCCTAAAGTTTGTCCCAATTTTAAGGATCAGCAAGATAACTATGTCTCTTTATTGCGCAAAGTTTTAGCTCATCCTAAGGTAAAGCATGTGCGCATTGCTAGTGGCGTTCGTTTTGATTTAGCTTTAAAAAATAAAAATGCTTGTCGCGCTTATGTGGCTGAATTTACTGGAGGACAATTAAAAATTGCTCCCGAGCATTGTAATGCTAAAGTTCTAAACTATATGCGTAAGCCTAGCATTCAACTTATGGATGAATTTATTGGCTATTTCTTAAAATATTCTCAAGATGTCAATAAAGAACAATATATCGTTCCTTACTTGATGAGTGCTTTTCCCGGATGCACGGAAAGTGATATGCGTGAATTGGCGCAGTGGTTGCAAAAGCGTCATTGGTCGCCGCAACAAGTACAATGTTTTATTCCTACTCCTGGTACCGTAGCTACGGCTATGTATTATGCTAAAAAAGATACTGAGGGCAACCCTATATATGTTGCTAGAACTGATGCGGAAAGGATGAGGCAGCATTACATTTTGTTAGGCTTCAACAAAGAAGAGCGCCATGTTAGTGGACGAGAAAATCGAAAAATTTCCGCTCATGAGCCTTCCAAAGGCGATGTCCGTCGAGAAAATAATCGGTTTAACGAACGAAGAGGCGAGCGAGTTGCTAACGGGAGCCGCCGTGCCGAGCATGGTACAATCGAAGGTAAAGGAAGAAGAAGCACTTCTTTACAAGAAGAACGCCGAAACCAGGGGCGGAAGCGAACTTCCGAAGGTTTCGGCGTTGAACGTAACCGCTTTGGTAAAAGAGGCCGGAAAGGTTAACTGTTGCCAAAGAGTCTAACTTAAAATTGTGGCTCCTTTGGTCTCTTGTTGAGCTTGGCGGACGGCTTTAGCCAATTGGTCAGGGCAAGAAGTTGGCTTGGGGCCACAAGTAATACCTTGCAAAAGTGACTCGATTTCATCAACGCTGCGTCCTTCTACAAGCTTGGCAATACCCTTAAGGTTGCCGTTGCATCCGCCGTCGAAACTGACGTTGCTAATTTTGTCGCCGTCAATATCGAAGTGGATAGCTCGAGAGCAAGTTCCTTTAGTTACGTAGGTATATTTCATAAATAATTCCTAGCTTCTCCTAAAATTATGAGATTTACTTATCTTCTTTTTTGAAGAAAGAATCGGGTAAATTCTTGTTAAATACGTAGTTGGAGTATTTGGCAGTAGCATGAGCGTTAACTGATACTTTGGGGAAAGAAAATTGGGCGTTCATGGAGTCAAATACTTTGTAGTTGTCTTTGGTAACGTAATTTACATCGACGCTGAGTTTGCCATCATTTTTGTAATTGGTTACTTGGCGCGGCACAGTGTAGTCTTCGCAATTGACCCACATTTCTACGCTAATAATGTCGCCCATGCCTTGCTTGGGAAGTAAAAGTAAGTGCCAAACTTTTTGGTTATTTAAAGTGGTAGTTTCTTTTACTCTGCTATTGAATTTCTCCAATTTGGGAAGATTCCAACCGAAGATATTGGGATATTTTTTTACATAGCTGGGAGCTTTTTCCAAAACAAGCTTGTGCTTATCGGGAGCTTTATAGTAATATTTTCCGCTCATGCTAGGATTGTAGGGAATAAAAGCTACTTTAGCACGCAAAGAAATGTCGATATTGGCCTGATAATCTTTGAGGCCGTGATTGATAGCTTTTACTTTACTAAAAATCTTATCAACTTCTTCATCAGCTCGAGCTGGGGCAGCTATAAAAAGAGCTAAACCGATGATAGATAAGCTTATAAGTAAGTTTTTAATCTGTTTTCTCATATCTCTCTTCTCCTTTAATAAAACAAAGGAAACGAATCTAAAAACATCCGATTAGATTCTTTTGTTAGAAGCTTAAAGCTCTCTCCTGCCAATTAGTTCCTTTGCAAAAAACTTTCTTAAGATTCTTTAATTTTTGTTATTGTAAAATTCGCTGATAAGGTAAGCGTCTATTTGGCCGGCTCTTACTATGTAAAAGCAATATGTATTATTAGGAATATTTGCTGATATGGGTACTTGATAAAAAGTGTCAGGCAATTCTGGCACAGTTTGAATTTGTGGATAACCTAACCAGGTAACTTGATAGCGCTGTACGATAAATTGTGGCGATTTATTTTTTGTGAACGTTTGGGCAAGAGGAACTTGAGTTAAAGGATCAAGCTGAACCAGTTGATTATTTTTTTGTCGTAACAATACAGGCTTAGAGCCCCAATGAGCATAAAGCTCAGTAAAAAAAGGATCGAAATCTTCTTTATTGACTAAGCTGACCAATAATTCTTTATTTTCGGCTTTTTGGGCAATTTGGTAACACAATTTTTCTAAAGGGCTGCTATATGGAGCAGTAAATATTCCTAGAGGATCGCCAAGTTGGTGTGGTATGGTTGTTGGCAAACTTGGTCCCAGTAAAATATGGCCACGTAAAGCAGAATGTTGAGGAATAGCCCAATGAAACATAGTAGCGGCACTGATAATTAGGCAAGGAATTAGTATCCATGCTTGGCGACGCCCTAAGCGATAAATCCATATAAAAGCTAAAGCTATGGCCGCTGGAGCCAAAGGGGCTAAGTGACGTACCGATTTTTCCGGAACGAATAAATCAGGTGTTGGATAAAGAGAATAAAAAATTAAGGCAAATAATAATGACGAGGCAATAACAGTTTCCTCTGTAGTGAAAATTTGTAACTTGGTTAAATTGGCTACAGAGTGTGATTCCAATGGGGCGCTATTTTTAGAGCTATTAAAAATATCTAATGAATGCAAGCGCATGTAGAAGTGGCCAATGGCGATAAGGAAGCCAATAAGCAGCATTATAGTCAAGTGTGGTGGGATAACGTGAATCGCCATATAAATAGCAAAATTTAGAGGGCCAAACTTGTAGAGGTGGGGAGTATGAGCTCTAAAACCATGCAAAAAAACAGGATCATCAGTTTGAATAATCGTTTCGCTATTTTGACTACGCGTAAAATGGGCCAATAGTTCGTCTAAATTGCTGTTTTCTCCGTGGCGAGCGCCGTACCAAAGACCACAGAAAAAAAATGTTATAGTGAACACTAATACGGCTTTGAGGAGCAGTGAACCAAGCTCGATTTTTGTGTAACGTTTTTTGGAAATATTTAGTAATATATTTGCAAAGACACAGGCTAACAACGGAATTAGATAGCTTAAAAAAGTCCATTTGGTAAGCATACCTAAGCTGCATACGATAACTAAGGCGGAGAGTTTACCTAAAGATAATTTTTGTTCACAAAGGGCAGTAAATAAGCAAAAAGAAGCGCTAAGCCAGGCCATTAGAGCATATTCTATTAAGTATCCTTCGACGAGTAACGAGGAACTAAGTAGAGCTAAACAAGTGAAGGCGCCGACAAATGATAAAAAGGTGTTGTTTGTAGGCTTAGTGGCTTTTTTAATTAAACTATAAGTAGACCAAGCGCTGATAATTAAATAAGGTGTAACAGAAAGTAAAGCCAGAGCTTCACTTTGGTGCTTAAAAAGTTGAAACCAACAGACCGTATTTAAATAAAAACAAGGTGGATAAGTAATAGTATTAAGTATATCTGGCCAAGGCCAATGGCAATTTATTTGCCCAAACATCTGGTAAGCTTTGGAGAGATGTTTGGCACTTTCTGAACTTAGAGGGCTAATTTGAGCAAAGCCTAAGGCAGCCCACATATTAAGTATTCCCAAGATAGCTAGAAGAATAAGTAATCCTAAACTAGGCCAGCAAAATCCGGTTATATTGTTAGGCAACCTAGTCTTTTTCAATTTAGATCCTCTTGTTGCAAAGATACTTTTTTTATAATGTCAGCTTTTTGAGAAAATAGCGAAAAACCGGCTAAACCTAAATTGGGTAAGAGTGAATAAACTAAACCGCACAGAGCTCCGGTTGCCAGTCTGGTAATGTGGAAGGCTATGGAAAGAGTCAGAGCTTGGGCTGAATCCATTTTATTTTGCAAAAGAGAAACCATACAATAGTCTTGTAAGCCAAATCCGTTGATGGTTATGGGCATTTGGGCAAATACTGAAACTGTTGGTACGTAATAAAACAAAGTTTGGGCCGATACGCCAATATTGAGACCTTTAGCCAAAGCTAAATGGGCTGCTACCAGAAGTAACGGACTAATTAGACTTAAAAGTAAACAAGCTACTAAAAGTAAGGGGCGTTTTTTATAGGCAGCAAAAGCACGTTGTAAGCGCCAGCATGTCAACCAAAGTTTAGCTGTAGGGCGATGGTGTAGTGGCAAAGAAGCTACGGCATAGAAGCCAATTAGTAAGAATACAATTCCCAGGGCACAAAGCCAACTTAAAAAGCGCAAAGCTGGTACTAAATTGGCGGCCATTTGCAAAGAAATAAAAGTTACGACCAATTGGCCAATAACTCCGGACCAGCGATCTAACGTAACCGAAGCCCAAGCTTGAGAAATTCGTCTGCTTTCTTTACCTAAATCAAAAGCTCGCTTTATATCTCCGCTGCCAGTTATAAAAGAATTAAAAAAATAACCGACGCAATAATAATATAAAGCTCTGCCCAGACTTATGGGAACCCGCAAAGGTGTCTTTAGTGTGAGTATCCATTTGCCACTGTTTACTAAAACGGTTAAAAGTAACAATGCAAGAGCAATAGCCAATTCGCTTAAAGAAATATGTAAAGATTCTATAAGCAAAGGCCACTGAGCTAAAGGTTTGCCTACTAAACGAAAGGTCAGATAAAAAAGAGCCAAAGTCGCTGCAAATTTGCACACAGAAGAGGCAGTATCTCTTGCTTTAGACTTAGGTTGCATAGTTCCTACTTATTGACTAAGGCTTTTTTTTGCAGCCTAACAAATTTAAGAGGCAATTGGGAATTAGCATGGGAGTTTTGTTTTTATAGGCCAAATATTCGTCGCCAAAAGCTAAGATGAGCCCTTCGTCTTGACGGTGCCTATTCCAAAGTACAGACCAAACCATAAGCAAGGGAATAACGATTGCCAAAAAAGAAACCGAATTGAAAGCTAAGCCCAGACCACAAACTCCGATAAGTTTAGCCCAAATTGAAGGATGGCGAATATAAGTGTAAGGGCCGGTAATAACTAAACGGCGCGTTTGAGAAGACCAAGGGGGCACAGGGCCGCCTTCTCCTTCCAGAATTAAATAGGAATAGCTATAGACTAAAATAAGGCCGCCTATCAACAAACAAATAGCAAAAGCCAGCCAATTCCAAGGAGAGCTAATAAGAGTAAAATTTTCTAAGCCTAACCAAGGATCGAGATGTGTTTTGGCTAGATAGGCTAAATAAGAAGCAAAAGGAATTAAACACCCACAATAGATAGGGTAAACAACCATTTGTTCAAAGCGGAAGAAGCAACGCAAACGATCTCGCATGCTAAAGGGGCCGGGCACAAAATTAGCCGGATCAGCGATAATGGCTTTATATAAAATGCCCTCGGGCTTTAGTTTGCTGTTAGCTAATTCGACTACGCTTACTTCTTGGAAACCCTGATTTCGCAAAATGTTTAGGGAAACATGTTCGGAAGAGGCAAAATAAACTTCCTTTTTGCCACGGGAAGCCAAGAAGCCTAAAGCTTGGCTTAATAAACTTTCCAAATTTTGCTGATTGCCATTGTGATCGTAAAGAACAGCTATTTCCGCTTGACTTTTAGCTTCGTATAAAGGCAAGCCCAGAAGCTTCAATAAGGTCCTCGTTTCAGTTTTGTTCTTTCTTAAGCAATCAATAATCGCCAAGGGAATATAGGAAAAAAGCTCTGAAACGACACGTCCGCGCTCTGCAATAGCTAAACAAAAACCTTCAATTTGATTTTGAGCGTCGGCAGCTACAAAGACTTGTACGCTTGGACATTCGTAGATGGCTTGGTAAATTTTTACGGCAGTTTTACCTAATTGAGCGGGTAAATGGCAAATTTGGCTGTGATAAGCTGCCAAAATAGGTGCGTCAGTATAAAGCATTTTTCTGATAATAGTCATCGTGAATAGTCCCTTTTTAGCCTTTAAGATCGGAAGTTTCGCCTACAGGTGAAGATAATTGCTTGTCATTGACAGCTTGATGGCGACTGGGACGTTTGAAAACGTCTAAAGTCAGATAGAAGATCAAATCCAAGCAGCGCAAATAGTTCATTAGAGTAGCAAAGTGGGCTACTTTTTTGAGTTGTCTCTTGATAGTGGGAACTCTCCAGAAAAAGCGGCGGTAAAATTCTTTATGGTAATAGGCCAAGTCTTCTTTGGTAAGACCGTGAGGTATAAAAACTGGCGAGAAGAAAGAATATTTGGAGTAATCTACTGAAGGAATAGTGCCGTAATCTTTGGCAATGGCGTATTGGTGAGTGTTGGGCAAAGGTGTGTTGATTTGCACAGTAATGTCGGTTAAAGGCAAAGAGCAAGCAAAGTCTATAGTTTCTTCCATAGTTTGGATCGTCTCTCCCGGATGCCCCACCATAAAGAAAGCTTTAGTGCAAATTCCTACTTTTTCACAAAGGTTGATCGCTTCAGTGACTTGTTCTTTGGTAATGCCTTTTTGGATAAAGTTTAAAATCTTTTGGTTACCGCTCTCTACGCCAAAACGAATAGACCAACAGCCGGCCCGCTTCATAAGGCGGAGCAATTCTTCATTGACTACATCGACGCGAGTTGAACATGTCCATTTCAGCTTCAAGCCGCGCTCCAAAATTAAGTTGCATAACTCGATAGCTTTTTCGCGTTTGGCTGTAAAGGTGCTACCTACAAAGGCTACTTCGCGGGCACCATATTGCTTTTCCAACATCTCCAGTTCGTTTACCATGTATGTAGGAGAAGCGGTACGATATTTTTCGCCTTCGGAAGCGTGGTCGCAGTAGGTACAGCGGAAAGGACAGCCGCGAGTGGCCAAAACCGTAAATTTAGGCAAATATTGCACGTCGGTGGGCAGCGATGTGTAAAGTTTACTATTGAGAAGGTGGCGGGCCGGGAAAGGCAGCAAATCCAAATTCATGAGCGGTGCTCGAGGTGGAGAAAAACGAATGGAGCCGGATGAGTGGCGGAAAATTAAGCCATGAATATGATCCGGCGATTCTCCTCGGCCTAAAGCGTTAGCCAATTCGTAGAAAGTCTCTTCGCCTTCACCTATGCAACCTATGTCAAAGCAATCGTGCAACATAGAAGTAATAGGAGCGGCATTGATATGGGGGCCACCTACTACTATCGGCAGCTTGGGAGCCCACATTTTTATAGCTCTAGCCAAAGCTATGGCGCGATGAAAGACCGGAGTCGTAGTGGTTATGCCGATAAGATCCGGATTGAATTTTTTTATTCTGGCCATAGTTTCGTCTAAACTTAGGCGCTCGGCTGGAGCGTCAATGGCTCTGACATTGAGGCCGCGTTCTATAGAATAAGAGGCAATATATAAAATTCCCAAGGGCATGGCATTGGAAAATAAATTGGCTACTACTGGGTTGTGTTGTTCTTCAGCAGATAGAGGAGGGTTGATTAGGAGAATTTTCACGTTAAAAAAAAGCCTTTGAGTTGTAAAACAGTTTGTGCATATTCACAAGACAAGCGATTGCACCCACGTAAAGGTGAATCGCTTGTTTTGCTTGATAAATTGGCTTATTTAGCGGTAAGTAGCCGCATCTAGAGCTTTACTTGAAGGCGGTTTGGCTTTGAGCACATCTTTACTGGTATCGGTAATGGCATCTAAAGGATCGCCGCTCTTGCTGGTAGCTGCACCTTCAAAATCGTGCTCCGGATACATAAAACCATTGGCATCCAGTCGCATATTGGGATCACGATCTTTTTTCTTCTCACTTTGATTATTTTCTACCGGATCAAATTCGTGCATATAATCGTTCCTTCTGTTATTTCCCCCCACTTTGGGTGGCTCGGGTACGTCCGGAGGAGGGGCTACTTGGATCGGAGGAACATTTTCATGGGGTATATTGCGATGCGCTTTGGGAGCTGCAGGCGTCTGTTTACGATCGCCGCGACGGGTGGGCTGAGCATAGTTTTCCCCTCCGTAGCGAGGATTAAATTGTTCTCGTTTGGGCGGATTAGGAATTGGAGGAGGGGCGGGCACTGCTTGAGGAGGAGCGTACTGAGGCTGCCTGTCCGGTTCCGGATTGTGAGGTACATAAGGAGTGGAGCCGCCATTGTTATGCTCGGCAGGCTGAGTTTGCGGAGCATTGTTGCTATTGGAAATAGCATTTTTTCGCATGGCTTTGCTGTCGCGGAAACGTTGAAAATCCGCGTCTTCAGCGAGACTATCTGAATCTTCTTCAGTTTGGTAAGCTTGAGTAGGAATAGCTTTTTTCTTCTTTTTAGCTTTTTGCTTTAAAACACTATCACTGATTTTTACTCCGCGATCAGTTTTGATATCAGATACTGCGTTCCATTTGCTATTCCAGGTGATCCAAGCGTCTTTTTCCGCTTGGTGAGGTTTATTGACAGTGCTTTCAGTCAATTCTAATTGCTGTCCGGCATTGATAGCAAATTTCATATTGGCATCCAAGGAGTGGACAACTTCGACACTGCCTTCGCAAACCCGAACTTGGGTCTGCTCAGTAAGATCTTCAGATTCTTGCTGACTTACTGCATATTTTGTGGCTAAAGGTTTTATGTCACAATATTTTGTAGATATAGAAATTTTCGTATTGAGAGTATCTGCAGCAAACAGTGTACCTTTGTATAAAGTTACGCCAATAAAAGTTTTGTTGTTTTCTTTTTTTACTTCATAAAATTTAAAGCTGGTATCGTTATCAGCGCGTAATGTAGCTCCTTCGGGAAGTTCAACAACATAAATTCTATCTGAGCCAGTCCTGATAATATTATCCTTAGCCAGCGTGCTGGGAACGGAAAGGGTTATCCATTGTGAGGGACTGATATTCGCTTTGGCGTCTTTGCCCAGAGTCAAAGTGGCTTGTAAGGGTATTTCGGTGACTTTGTTGCTTTGACCAAAAAAGTAAACACAGCCGCACACAACCAATATGATGAAAAGCAAAAGAGCAAAGCCTGCCACTACGTAGGGGCTGACATAATAAGTTTGACTCAGCTCTTGAGAAGGCGGCTGATAATCATAATCGTCAAAGTTCGGCTTATCCTGCCTTCTTTCGCGCTGCGGAAAATTATTCAGCAGTTCAGGCGGCATACGATCTTGGCTCATATATACCCTCACAATTTTTGTTTAATATACGGATGCAAATAACGTTCTCAAAAACGGCTTAGGCCTTCTCTAGATTATAGATTTTGACCTTTTGCGAGTAGGTCGCAAAATTAGGTTGTTTTGGGGACTTTTAGGCTTTTAGCCAATCTTTGTATTCGTATATTTGAGAGGTAAACCAAGAAGGCAGGCTCAAGCCAAGGCGATACGAACAGTCGCAGATAAAATGTGGAAAAAACAGTTGATATGAACATTTCTCAGTGGTTAATCGAGTGTGGATATGTCCTAATATTGAACGTTCATTGGATATTTTTGTTGCTTGTTTCGGCGATAGCTTTGGTGCCTATTCTTCAGAAGTGGGCTGTCAAAGATTGGCTGGCTTTAGCTTCATTATTTGTTTTGGTAGTTTTTTTACTAAATATACAGCCTTACTTTCAGGCTCATGTTTATAATGATGAATTTTATTATGCTTCCATAGGGCAAAATATGGCCCTTAGTGGACGGGCTTGTCCTTTAGTTTATGTCAATAATTTTAGCGAAGCGAAAATATTTGACCACTTTCAGCCGCCTTATCCACAAGGGTGGCCTTATTTAATCAATATTTTTCACAAAATATTTTTTAGTGCCAAACTTGGAGTCAGCCATTTGCCTATTTGGTATCAGGCTGCCTTATTAAATAAATTGCTTTTAGTTGGCAGCGTAGTCGCATTATTTATCTTTTTGCGTTTTTGGTATTCTTTGCCCGGCGCTTGGACTATCAGTGTGACTGTGGCCTTTTTGCCATTTTTACTCCATTTGGCGCAAGGAGCTTCTGCTGAGTTGGCAGCTTTGAATGCTCTAATTCTGTTCGCTTTGGCTTGGGCCAGTTGCGCTCGCTCTTTTACTTGGCTTAATGTTCTGTGGCTAGCTTTAAGCGCTGCGTGGTTGACCCAAATGCGCCCTGAAGGTGCTGTAGCTTTGGCATTGGTCTTTTTTGTTTACGTCTATTTGACTAAGGGCAATTGCTTTAGCCAAGCTGCCTCGGATACTTGGAAGAAAATAGGCGTGGCCTTTTTTATTTTTGTCGTTTTCAGTTGGTCGGCTTTGTGGGCCGTTTTTGTGCATCCGCCGCAACTTGAGCATCATTTTATAGCTTTAGCGCGGCCTGGCTTAACCATTTGGCAAAATAGAGCCTTAAACTTACTAAATGATGGATTATATTTTATAAAAAACCAAGGCTGGCCGCTGACTCTTACCTTGTTGGCTGCAATAGCGCTGCTAGCTGCGCTAAAGCTTGATATATTAAAGCTTACGTCCTTTGACCAAGGGAAAACTGCCGCTGGCTCTGATAATTTTCAGGCTAAGGCTGCTTGTGGAGCTGCTCTCTGGTTATTGTTGATCACTTTATTTTTAGCTTGGTATCCTTTTGGAGATTATGCTTGTGTCTATTCTTTTGATTCTTGGCGTTTTGCGTATGTAGTTGTTGTGCCTCTAGCTAGCTTAGCCGCTGGAGGTTTCACTTTGCTTTGGCACAAAAGTCGGAAATTGCGTCTTGTGGCTTGCTTTTTAGCTATACTTGCTCTTACACCGTATTTTCTAAAGACCGCTTCTTTTGACAGTCCTATGCAAACTGATTACGAATTTTTTTTGCAAAATGCCGTGCAAACTGCTGCCTATAACGGCGTACCTCTAGTGCTTCCCGATAGTCATCTATTTTGTCCGGTTGTTTATCGTTTGGGAGGACAAGCTTATGTTGTGGAGGGCTTGGCTGACTATAATAGTCAGAAATTAAAAAAATGGCGTTCAAGTTGGCCTGAAGATTGTCGAATTATGGTTGTTTGTCTCTACAAAGACAAAACTGATAATTACAATTTGGAACTTTGGGACGGCTGGAAAGTTAATTTGTTAAGTCAAGAGCCTATTACCGGGACTGGTTTATTTTTGTTGCAGAAAGATTTTTAACTTGACCGATAATCTAGAAAGTAGAAAGGGTAGCTAGAGCAAATTCGTGAATTAGCCCAGCTATTTTCTGTTCGCAAGTAAAAATTTTCTTTAGGTTGTTAAGTATTTATGGATTTTATAAGCGGTTTTGTCGCCCATTGGTGGGATTTATGTTTAAATTACTATAAGGTAAATCCAGTAATTTTTATTACTATGTATTCCATAAAAAGCGTGATCTTCTGGTGGACTATTATCTACATAGTAAAATTGGCTTTAGCTAAAAAATGGAATACCATTCCCGGTTGGGTTTTTCTAAACGTTTCCACCAATGTCTCTCCTTGGGTTTATATTTGGATTTGCGGAGAAAATTTGCCTTTTTGGTATTCTTATATGGTCTATTTTATTGGCGGCTGGGCTATTTGTTATTTAATTTGGGATGTACGTCGCCGCTTGCGTGAGCATGAACAAGGAGAAAATGCTGCTGAACAAGTGACTGATAAAGCTGATAGTGAGGAAAAAAACGAAGTTGAACAAGTCGGTCTTTCTATTGACAGTCAACAATAAAGCATTGATTTATTAAAACTAAAAAAGTAGAGTTTTTGGGCTAGAAGAGCTTGACTTGATCTTCACCGTGTGGTATAAAACTTGGCGTAAGCGATGAGCTTATGAACAAGTTGATATGTACCCGTGGCTTAACGGATAGAGCGATTGGCTACGGACCAATAGGCTGGGGGTTCGAGTCCCTCCGGGTATACCACAAAAGAGTTGATTTAGTTCAGCTCTTTTTTTTGTTGTATAGCGATTTTTCCTTAATTGCATAAGTTCTGCTTTTTTAGCTAACTTGGCAACGGACCATAAGTGAGTTTTGAAAATATCTTCAAAATAAAGAGATAATCTATTGACTTGTCCGGTGCGGTGTGGTATAAAAATGCCGTTGAGTTGAGCCGCTTGGACGATTGAAGCGACGCCTCTCACGTATATATGTACCCGTGGCTTAACGGATAGAGCGATTGGCTACGGACCAATAGGCTGGGGGTTCGAGTCCCTCCGGGTATACCACAAAAGAGTTGATTGAGTTCAGCTCTTTTTTTTTGTTTTAGATAATATTTCCATGTTGAGTCTGTTTTTGTTCAATTTTATGTAGGGTGACGAGGCATAAAAAAAGCGCCTTTTCCGCTCTGTAGAGTGGATAAAGGCGCTCGTGGTAAACTAAAAATTAGGCAAAGGGGCGGAAGTTTACTTGCTGTAATTCGTATCCTCCCAAGTAATGAACTAAGTCTGGGTGCTTATAAAGGCGCCACATCAAGCCTTCAAATACTTTCTGGTAATAGCCGCACATAGGAGATTCGCGTTTAAAAGTGCCAAAAAAGGCCAACGCTTTGGAAGTACAGCCGCCGGTACAGAAGCGCCTATAGGGACAGCGGCTGCATTTGGGGATATTATTGACATTTCTTTCATTTAGTTCGTGAACTAATGGACTGTTATCGATTAGATCTTTTAAATTGAGTTGGGGATCGAAAATATTGCCCAGACAGCAGGCTCCACTGGAAGCCATTTCTTCGCAAGCGTGTATGCCACCGTCAATAGCGAAGCCGAAGACTGAGTTGCCTGCACCGCAAGGGGAGCGGTAACACATAAAATTGCGCTCTTTGCGAATCAAATTATTGATTTGGTTATTAACATCGCTGATATTAAAACGAATATCATGCTCTTTGGCGTAGTTGTAAGCATAATCGATCATTTCTAACCAATATTTGGCAAATTCTTCCGCTCTGTCTAAGGGAAAGTCCAAAAGTTTGGCGCTGCGTCCTATATAGGAAGAGTAGTTGAGGCGGAAGCTATCGATTTTTAGCGTTTCGACAAAAAATTTGCAGGACTTTAAGTAATCTTGAGGCTGGTGAATAACGCCTAAAACTCCCAGATATAAGCCCATTTCTCTGGCAAGATGGAAATTTTCGATTACTTTTTGAAAACTGCCCCATTTGGGATCTGGGCCAGCAAAGACGCGATTTTTGTCTTGAACTTCTTGGGGACCGTCCAAACTTAAGCCGATACGCAAGTTAGGAAGCTCTAAAAGCCGTTTAATATTTTCTTTGTTAAGTAAAGTGCCGTTAGTTTGAAAAGAGTAGTATAACTCTTTGCCTAAGTTTTCTTGGCGATTTAGTTGTTCAGTATAGTTAATTGCTGCAACAATTTTGTCAAAAGTCAGCATCGGTTCGCCGCCGTGGAAGTCGATGGTAAAACCTTGATTAGGCAATTCGCGTAACACCTTGCCGATAATAAATTTATAAGTATCTAGAGGCATAGCCGCTTTGCCAGGCAGAGAATCGGCCATGCAATAACGGCACGCTAAGTTGCAAGCTTCAGTAATATGGAAACAGATAAAGTGAGGATAAGTAGTAGAGCGGGCAAAAATTTTGTCAGCGTTAAGATAATAGCGTCCGTTGGCATTGATAAAGTTGCGCCGGTAAAATTCGAGCAAGATTTGGCTGCGCTTAGTGCTGGGGAAGGGGTGATCAAGATGCATAGCTTGCTCCCAAGTGCATACTTTGGGCAAAGCGCTCCAAAAACTTAGGCTATCCGGAGGCAATACCGCCCAAGAAGCGCTTTCCGGCTCGATTAGGAGGCACAAATTATCTCGACGTTTAGTGCGAATATTTCTATTTTTGGAAATTAAAGTTTGAGGACTTAGCCAATTTGGCGAATTTGCTTGATTTTCACACATTATGTTGCCTACCTTATGATGGTTCTTCCATTTTTGCCCTTAATTATCCAGTTTTTGCTTAAAAGCTAAAAACCACATTAAATCGGGATATATTTTTTTATAAAATTTGCACATAGGATCTAAGCCTAAAATGTGTCCAGTTTGGGCTAAAGCCCTGTGGGTGCAGCCGCCTCCACATTGGGCACGTAACCAACAACGTTTGCAATTGGGGATAGTATTTACGCTGCGATTGAGTAAATAACGCAATTGATTATTGCTGTTAGCCAGGTGAGCCAAATTGCCCAGATTGTCCAAATGGCCCAAGCACATGGCTTCTTGGGTGGCTGGCTCGTATTCTTCGCAAGCATAAATAAGGCCTCGACTGTCTAAAGCCAAAATGCTAGTGCCCAAACCGCAAGGGGAGCGTAGACACATATGCTCTTGACGGAAATCGACCAAGCCGCGCAATCTGTTCTGAAAGTCTGAAACGGTAACGCTGTGACCGCATTCTTTAGAAAGAAGCTCTGTTTCCAACACAGCCTTTATGTAAGCTTGGTGCATTTTATCCAAGCCGTCTGAAGTTTGCGTAAAGTGGTCGCGCCCTCGTCCTATAGGGCAACAAATATTGAAACCGATATTGAAGGCTTGCAATTCTCTGACAAAATAACGCAAAGCTTCCAACATTTGTTCGGGCGCCGTAATTACGGCTAAAGGAGAGACAGCTAGACCGTGACGTCTGGCTTGGATAAAACTTTGCGCGGCTTGCTTATGGGTTGGCTGGCCGTTAGAGGTGCGGCGGTATTTGTCGTGCCAAGTGGCCGGCCCATCTAAAGAGACACCTACGCCTACTCTGTAGTCGCGCAAGAAGTCGAGCTTATTGTCATCAAAATGCAGGCCGTTCGTTTGTAGAGAAAAATGCAATTCTTTGCGATAACGGCGAGCTATGGGCAGAGAGTGTTCGATAATGTGCTGTATTTGAGCAAAAGCCAACATTGGCTCGCCGCCCATAAAGCCTATTTGTAAAATCGGCGAATTAAAGTCGCGGCAAGCTTTTTCAATAAAGCGGCAAGCTAAATTCGCCGATAAAAATTGTTCTGGGGCTGACGAATCGGAACGGCCTGAAGCATTGTAACAATAAGCGCAACGCAAACTACACGCGCTTGTCATGTGTAAAGCTAGAAAATGTGCTCCTAAGGTGTTGGCGTCAACTTGGCGGAAAGCGTCGGCGCATAATCTACCGTTTAAAGTTATAAAGCCTAAATTGTACCAAATTTGCAATTTGTGCTCGAGCACAAACGGTGGCTGCGTGTTATTTAAGCTGAGCAATTCCGACCAACTGAGCGGCGTACGCAATTGTCGGAAGAGTATAAGCTCCAGAGGGTCGGCCGCTTTCCAGGAGCCCAACTCAGTATGAAAGAGCCAGCCCACGGCTCCGTGAGGATGGCGGCAACCGTTTTGTACGGCCAAAGCGCTCAATTTAAAGCTTTTAAATTGCAAAGCGTGGGCTGTATTGATGGTGGTCTTGGGGCTAAACATCTGTGGCGGCCGAGCCGTTTAGGCTTGCTTTTTTATTGCAAGATAGAAAGAAAACGTTGGCTGTGTTTGTCATTGGGCCTGAGCTGTAAACAAGTTTGCAAAGCTTGTTTGGCTTCCTCAAACTTGCCGAGTTTGTAGCACATAATGGCTAAATCGTAACAAATTTCCAGCGACTCCGGATCGGCAGCTAGGGCTTGTTGCAATTGTAAACGACACTCTTCACGCAATTCCGGCTGCTCGGCCATACCCATTACCATAGCCAGTATGCCTCTAGCTCTGGCACTGTCGCGCTTAGGAGCGGGCTTCTTGCCGAAAAAGGCCATAAGTTTTTGCCAGAAAGTAGGCTTAGGTTGGTGCTTTTTAAGTTCGGCTGAGCTCATAACCATAGCTTCTACGTCGACGTCACCGTCGAAGTCTTTGGGCACGCGCATCTTAAATAGGCCGGCGTTATCGTATTCGTGGCGCAACTTGGGATCGGAAAGCACTTCGTAAGCTTTTGTAATAGCTACCATCATCTCCTGAGCTTTCTCGGGATCTCCTTCATAAATGTCAGGATGGTAAATTTTTGAGAGTTTGCGATATGCACTTTTTATCATATCCGTATTGGCACTGGGGCTTACTCCAAGAACTAAATAATGATCGCGCATGTCAAACTCTCCTTAACTGTTTCTAAATTGTGGCAAAAGTGCCGAAAAATGCGGCTCATTTACTGTTAATTTTGGGCGGCGCCTTTCCATAGCAGAATGGCCGTTCCCTTTTTAGTATAACTTTTTATATAGTTTTTCCAATAGGTCAATAATAAGCTCTTTAGTCAATATCGTATGGCTACAGTTGTTAGCCAGGATTTTTATGGACGGCGGCGTAAAAAGTCGGTTTGAAGGGCTGCCAGAATGCAGCTTCTCCGCAGAGAGCGCCTTTAGTTGCAGCGGTACTGAGGCGGTTTGCTGTGAAAAATAACATAATTGTGAAAATAGTGTTAGTTGGTATTGGAGTTTTATATGTCTACTCTTGAACAGTTAACTCAGCTTAGAACTTTAGCTGAACAGAAGATTGCCGAAGCTTCTAATCAGCAAGCTATCGATGAGCTTTGGACTAAAATTTTTGGCCGTAAAGGTGGCGAATTGACTACCATTCTGCGCGGTGTTAAGGATATTCCCGCGGAAGAGCGCCCCGAATTCGGTCGTGTTGCCAACGAAGTAAAAGCCGCTATAGAAAAAGCTTTTGCCGATCGTCGCGAGAGCCTCTATCAGGAAGAAATTACCCAAAAATTAAACGCTGAGCGTCTCGATGTTACTTTGCCCGGTCGCTGGGCTGAGCCTGGACGCATCCATTTATTGAGCGCTACTTTGCGCCGCATTAAAGAAATTTTTAAGGGCTTAGGCTACAGCGTTATGTCCGGCCCCGAAGTTGAGACCGACTATTACAACTTCGAAGCTTTAAACATTCCCGCCAATCACCCCAGTCGTGAAATGTGGGACTCTTTCTTCTTGCGCGAAGGTTTGCTTATGCGCAGTCACACTTCTCCCAACCAAGTTCGCGTTATGGAAAAACAAGAGCCGCCGGTGCGTGTTATTTGCCCTGGCAAATGCTATCGTCGCGACGCCGTTGACGCCACTCACTTCTGGGAGTTCCACCAGGTAGAAGGTCTCTTGGTAGACGAGAAGGTCACTTTCTCCGACTTAAAAGGCACATTAGAACTGTTTGCCAAGGGCATGTTCGGTTCTCGCCGCAAAGCTCGTTTCAATCCCTCTTATTTCCCCTTCACCGAACCTTCTGCCGAGGTAATGGTAGATTGCTTCGTTTGTGATGGTAAGGGCTGTCGTGTTTGTAAGAACAGCGGCTGGATCGAAATTATGGGCGCCGGTATGGTACATCCTCGCGTACTTAAAGGCGTTGGTTACGATCCCGAGCGTTATACCGGTTTCGCTTTCGGTATGGGGGTAGAACGTATTGCCATGCTCAGCTGTGCTATTGATGATATTCGTCAATTCTACGAGGACGATTTGCGCTTCTTGCGTCAGTTCTAATCAAAAGTTGAGCTGTAAACAATAACGGCGGGGGGAGAGTTTTTTAAACGAGGAAAAAAATGAGAGTTCCTTTTTGTTGGTTAAAAGATTACGTAGAATTACATGAATCTGCCGAAGAAGTAGCCGAAATTTTGCAATCCGTAGGTGTACCGGTAGAAAATATCGAGTATGAAGGCGCCCAGGTGAGCAATGTAGTTACTTGCCGCATTGAAAAGATCGAGCCCCATCCCGATGCCGAACGTTTGCGCGTTTGCTCCGTCAATATTGGCAATTCCACTATCCAAATCGTCACTGCAGCTACCAATGTCTATGAAGGCATGATTACTGCCGTAGCTTTGCATGGTTCCGTTTTAGCCGATGGTACCAAGATTAAAAAAGGCAAGTTGCGTGGTGTCGTTTCCGAAGGTATGTTCTGTGGCGCCGAAGAGGTAGGACTCAACATTGAATTCCTTCCTGAAGAAAAGCGTGTTGATGGCGTGTTGGATCTCGATAGCCATACCGAAGTAGGCATTCCTATTCAGAAGGCCGTGCCTATCATTGAAGCTGTTTTGATTGTTGAATCTTTCGCCAATCGTGCCGATCAGCTCAGCATTTTGGGTGTCGCTCGCGAATTAGCTGCCAAGTTGCGTCGTCCTTTGCTCTTGCCTCCCACTATGCAAGACTTCAAGCCTGAAATTATCAATGCCGAGGGTGAAGATTTAGTTACTATTGAAGATTACCAAGCTTGCCCTCGCTTTATGGCTCGCTTAATCGACAATGTAAAAATTGCTCCTTCTCCTATGTGGATGGCCCATCGCCTGGAATTGGCTGGCATGCGTCCTATCAACAATGTAGTTGATATTACCAACTATGTAATGTTGGAGACTGGACAACCTTTACATGCTTATGATCGTCGTCACTTGGCTGGCGGACGCATTATTGTCCGTAAAGCTAAGCCCGAAGAGACTTTGACTACTTTGGACGGAACTGAGCAAAAATTGCCTTCTACCGCTATAGTTATTGCTGATGCCGAAAAAGGTATCGGTGTAGCTGGTGTAATGGGTGGTTTAAATACCGAAGTAGAAGAAGATACTGCCGAGTTGCTTTTAGAGTCAGCCGCTTTTGATAATGGCGATGTGCGCCGCACTTCTTTGCGTTTAGGTTTGCGCACCGAAGCTTCCAAGCGTTTTGAAAAAGGCATCGATATTGAGCGCGTTATTTTCGGAAGTCAGCGTGCCGCCTATTTGCTGGGCGAATTGGCTGGCCAGGTTCAACCCAAGATCGTGGTTAAGAGCATTGCTACTCCCGAACCTACTGCCATCACTTTGCGTTTACATACTATCAAGCGTGTTTTAGGCGTTGAATTCCCCATTGAGCAAATCAGCGAAATTCTCAAGTCTTTGGAGTTTGGTGTAGAAGTTATCGACGACAAGTCCTTAAAAGTGACTGTGCCTAGCTTCCGTATCGACATCCCTGAAGAAATTGACTTAGTGGAAGAAATTGCTCGTCACGCCGGTTACGACAACTTGCCCAATACTGTGCCTGAAGTCAGCCAAGGCAGCGTAGTTTTCCACAATGACGCCAATGAAGAGTTCTTCCGCGATATGGCTGTGCGCTTAGGTTTGAGTGAAATTATCACTCCTTCCTTGTACAGTGTCGATATGATGAAGAAATATCGTATCGAAGATGATGCCGCTCAAATTATGAATCCTTTAAGCGAAGATCAGCGCGTGTTGCGTACTCGTCTTTTCCCCTTCATGACCAATGTGGTAATTCGCAATTTGCGTTTGCGCAATAACGACTTGCGCTTATTTGAAATTAGCCACGTTTATGAAAAAGACGGCGACGGCGTCAAAGAACCTATGCGTATGGGCATCGCTTTGAGTTTCGAGGGTGCCGATTTCTTCAATGTTAAAGGCATTGTCGAATATTTAGCCGCTGCTTTGGGCGTAGAGCTTACTTACAAGAGCGCCGAGTTGCCTTGGGTTCATTCCGGTTGCTGCGCTTCCGTTTGCTTAGACAAGAAAGAAGTAGGCTGGATTGGCGCCATTCATCCCGTTTTGGCTAAAGAGCTTGATATTGAGCAGCCGCTTATTTGGGCCGAACTCGATATCGATGCTTTAGGAGCAGCTAAAAAGCTTTCTCAATATGTAAAGGCTTCTCGCTATCCTTCCGTAGAGCGCGACTTGGCTTTAGTGATGGCTGAAAATATTACTGCCGGCGAAGTTTGTGCTCGCTTCAAGCAAGTTGGTGGCGCTTTAGTTTCACAGGTAGAATGTTTCGACGTTTATACCGGTTCGCATATTGCCGCCGGTTACAAGAGCATGGCTTTCCGCTTTACTTTACAATCTATGGAAAAGACTCTTACCGACGACGATATTTCTAAGCTTATGACCAAAATGCAAAAGATCGCCGAGCGTGAGTTTAAAGCCAGCATTCGTGAGTAGTTCGGTTAAATAGGACTTTTTGTTAGTTGTTTTTATTGATGATTGGCAAAAAAGTTCGCTTGCCCAAAATGAGGGCAGAGCCTGCCTGAAGAGGAGAGGTTCTGCCCTTTTTTTTGAGTTTAGCAAAATTTCACTAAGGCATGGCGAATAATACGATAAGTAGGCAGTGTGCCGACAAGAAAGGGCGATGGTTCCAACAATAATGGGAAGAAAATTTGCTTATATATTGAGTGGCTTTTTATTGGCAATGCTTTGCTTATGTAATGCTGTTTGGGCTTTGCCTGGTGGTAAAGATTGGAGAAGCTGGGCCCAGTCCGATTTAGAGACGTTGCAATTACTGAAGAATCAGCATAATGAAGTTATTAGCAGTGGCCAAGTTATCAAAGATTTTTCTCAGGGACGTTTGAGTCAAGTTGCAGCCGCTCAAAGTTTGGAAAAAATATGCGCTTCGGCTTCAGTTAATTTTAGTCGCTTTTTAAAAGTTGATTTTCCTACCGATCAGAATTTAAAAGCTTGCGGTACCGACTTAATGCGTTCTCAGCTCAAGCAAATTAAAGCGGCCGGCAGTGTGCTTAAAAGAGACAAGATAGAACGTTTAGATTTATTGGCTTTGCAAAATGGTGAAGCTGGTGTCTATCGTTCGCAAAATCGCTATTTCAGGGCTCGCTGCAAGTCTGTGCGCTTATTGGTGCAAAATATGCAAGCTGCGCAGCAACAAGAAGCCGCTAAAAGTCGCCGCTTGGCTAAAGCTTCGTCATTTAACTCGTTGCTTATGGCTTATTATCAATACCAGCTCAATTTACTCAATTGGCAACTTGAAGAGTTGAGCTGCGCCGAGAAATTGACAGCAGCCTTAAATAATTTGTCGCAGGGTAAAAAAGCTAATTGCTCTGCTATTCTCAGTCAAGTTAAAAATTTACGGAAAAAGTGTGCACAAAGCACTGCTCCTGCCGGAGTTGATAAATTAAAAGAGGCTTATAGCCAAGAACTTAACAGCTTTTCCCGCTTTGCCGAAGCTGTGGCTATTATTGAAAACGACAAAAGTCCCGATTCGCTCAGTCGCTTATACCGTTGCAGCGCCAATTTGCAAAAAAACAGTAAAGAGTTTGAAAATACTAATATTGTCGTTTTGCAAAATTGTCTTGACAATGGAAAGAAGTAGTTATAAGTCTGAGGAAAGGCCGGTTGAGATAGGTTGAATAAACGTCTTCTTGTTGCTGTTAGTTGCGCTTTATTGGCAATATTTTGTTGCTGCAATGCAGTTTTGGCTGCCAATGGAAAAAATCAATGGAAAGACAGAGCTAAAGCCGATCATAAGATATTAATATGGATAGACTCAAGCGATAAGATTATGACTCATTATCTCAGCAGAAAATTTAATGGCTATACCGGAGGATGGCTTAAAAGAGAAGATGTCTCTTGGTTTATGGATAGTGCTGTTAAAAGCTTAGCAGATGATTGCGATCACATAAAAAAATTGGATATGCCTTTAGATCAGAGTTATAAAGCGAGTGCGGCCAACCTCAGTGCAGTTTATCGTGATCAAGCTAAAGTTGTAGCTAGGCTTACAAAGACTAAAAAGATTGATCGTTCTGATATTTTGTCTTTGCAACAGAGGAATACCTATGTATACCGCGCTCAGGAAAGATATTTGCGCTCACGTCTCAGTTTTATTCGCTCTTTTCTTCCTACTGTAATTGCGGCTAACTCGCGTGGAGCTTGTGCTGATTTGGTAAATTATTATAGGTACCAGACAAATGTAATAAATTGGCAACTTGAAGAAATTAAGTGCGCTGAAGAATTGAACATAATTCTAAGAGATATGGCCCAAGGAAAAATTGTTACTACTGCGCCTCTGTCTGCCAAAGTAAATCTTTTGATAAATAAGTGTGAAAGAACTGTCGCTTCTAAAGAATCGCTGAGCTTAAAAAAGAATCTTTTACGAGAATTTAGCAGTTTGAACAAAGTGATTGAAAGTGTACAAAGGTGCATTAAAGAGAAAAACAATAACGCCTATAGCATACTTGGTAGTGATATAGCTCATTTAGTAGATACTACTCAAGATACAGAACATGATAATATACGCATATTGAACGACAGCATTCGTGCTGTCAAAGATTAAAAAAAGTAAATTTTGCTTAGGAAATGGGCAGGCTAAAAAAACGTGAGTAAAGAGCAATATACAGGCGGCAATGCCAACAATAACGGCGCTCGTTATGATGAACAAGTTCCCGTCGGCTTTGATTTAAATAAAACGCGGTTTATGCCCGCTGATGAGACGCAGCGTCAACCTGCTCCCGGTTACGGTCAGCCTGCGCCTGGCTACGGTCAGCCTGCGCCTGGCTATGGCCAGCCTGCTCCCGGCTATGGCCAGCCTGCGCCTGGTTATGGTCAGCCTGCGCCTGGCTACGGTCAGCCTGCGCCCGGTTACGGTCAGCCTGCTCCCGGCTATGGCCAGCCTGCTCCCGGCTATGGTCAGCCTGCGCCCGGCTACGGTCAGCCTGCGCCCGGCTACGGTCAGCCTGCGCCTGGTTATGGTCAACTTGCTCCCGGCTATGGTCAGCCTGCGCCTGGTTATGGTCAACTTGCTCCCGGCTATGGTCAGCCTGCGCCTGGTTACGGTCAGCCTGCGCCTGGTTACGGTCAGCCTGCGCCTGGTTATGGCCAGCCTGCGCTTGGCTACGGTCAGCCTGCTCCCGGTTATGGCCAGCCTGCTCCTGGTTACGGTCAGCCTGCTCCCGGTTATGGCCAGCCTGCGCCCGGTTATGGCCAGCCGCAATATTACAACAGGCCTCACGCTGCGGCTGGACAAGGGCCGCTCGATTTAAGTTTTAAACAGGCTGGCCCAAAATTTGGCCAAGATTTAGTGGCCGCCAATTCTTCATTAAAAACGGCCGCTCAGGCGGCGGCTGTGGCTGATGGTTTAATTGGCGGCGGTGGTGCTACCAATGTTGTGTCCAATGCTGTGTCCCAGCAGGCTGTCTCTAAGGCGCAGGCTGAGCGTAGGCCAGCGGCTGCCCCAGCGCCTGTGGGGCCCGGCAACCGTGCGCCTGAAGGCGCCGAGCCTGTCCAGAGTTCGCCTAGGCTCGGCGCGGAGGCCAAGGTGGCTGCTTCTCCTTTGCCAGAAATGGCTGAGCAGCAAACTATTGTCGGCCGGGCCCCTGCAGTAGGGCAGCCGCAGCCTAAAGGCGCTGCTCCAAGCGCAGAGCTTGCTAGCAGGCCCGCTCCTGGGCAGCGGCCCACAGTTCCTGGTGGGCCGCCGCGTCCTGGTATGCCGCCTTCTCCCGGGCAGCCCCCTCAACCTATGCCTGCTCCGGGTGCGCCAGGTTCGGCTGTACCCGGAAGGCCCGAAGTTGCGCCTATGGGGCAAGGCCCTAACCCTTCTCATGGCTCCGTTCCGGGAGCGCCAGTTCCTCCTATGCCAGGTGCACCTATCCAAGGGCAGGGGCAGCCTTTGGCAGGCGGCTCGCCTGACGGCCGGGCGCCGCTTAGTGGGCCGTTTTCTGTAGAAATTGGCGACGGCTCCGATGCGGCGCCCGGAGCAGGCTTGGGCTCTGCGCCAGCTAATGGCAGCGCAGCCTCGGAAAAGAGCGCTTCGGCGGAGTGGGGCAGCGCCATGTCTGCTAAATATGCTCGCAAAGCACCAGTTTTGGAAGGTGGCAGCACTGTGCCTCCGCCGGAGGGCAAGGATAAGCGCAAGGAGACGGATGGCGCCATTCCCAAGGTTACTTGGGTATTGGTAGCGGGTATTTTGTTCTTGGCGATAGCCGTATTTTTGCTTATGGAAAATCACCAAGCTGTGGTGGGCGAAAACATGCCTCAAGCCAAAGAACAACAGCAATACGAAATTCCGCCTGCCTTAATTGAGGAATATACTTCCAAAGATCCGGTTAGCAAGCAAGCTGTGCCTAATAATTCGCCATATAGGTTAGAGGTTTATGGCACGACCTTTGTCTTTGAAAATGAAGAAAATATGCGTGCTTTTGCCGATAATCCCACTAAGTATGTTAAGCCGCGTATAAAGTTGAAAATTAATAAAGGCGGCAGTACCGATGGACAGACGCAAATCAATATCGTGGGCCCAGACGGAAGAGCTATTGTGGAGGGCGTAACTGATGGCAGCGCTTTACCTCAAGGTGACGAATCTGACGAACAAGCAGTAGAAAGCATGCCTGAAGGCAACGCCAATAGCGGCGACGGCGATTTTAATATTCCGCTGAGCCCTAAAAATGAAGGCGCCGATACTGGCAACAATGCTCCGGCCAACGCAACTGCGCCGGAGGCTAACACTCAAACGCCTGCCGCCGAGAGTGGCGCAGCTGCGCCTGCGCCTAGCAATGACAATAGCGGCAACATGAGCGCCGTGCCTCCGGTAGAGGGCAATTCTTCACTTTACGGAGAGGTACCGCCGCCGGAAAGTGAAGCTGCGCCTTCAGCCAACGCACCCGCCGCCGACAGTAACGCCAACGTTACCGATGAAGAGGTTGTACCGCCCGGCTATTAGGTGACTGAAAAGGTGACTGATATGGTGACTGAAAAATACCGAAAAATTGGCAAAAAAAAGCATCGAAGGTGACTGAAAAGGTGACTGAAAAGGTGACTGAAAGCATAAAAATTGCAAGGAATAATTTATTGACACACAGCTTGTAAAGCGCTTCTGTTAAAGATGTTTATTGGAGAATATCAAAATGCCAGAGCAACAAAATATTGAGTGGAAGGCGAAATGGGACGATAAATATTTAGAATGGATCTGTGGTTTCGCTAATGCTCAGGGAGGAAAAATATATATAGGTTGTGATGATAATGGTCAAGTTATTGGTGTAGTTAACCCTGCTAAACTTTTAGAAGATATACCCAATAAAGTGCGAGACACTATGGGGATTATTGTGGGAGTAAATCTTATAAAGGATAACAATGGCGTTGACTATCTAGAAATAGACGTTCCTGCTTATCCTATAGGAATTTCTTGTAAGGGCATATATTACTATAGAAGCGGGAGTACAAAACAAATTCTTAGCGGGCCTGCTTTAGAGACCTTTTTGTTGCGCAAGCGTGGTGCTACATGGGATAACCTTCCTTTACCGGTTTTTTCTATCGATGATATATATGACGATGCTGTCGAATCCTTTAAAAATAGAGCTTTGCAAAAAGGCCGAGTTGATGCCAGTATACTCAGTGAATCTAATGTGACTTTATTAAATAAGTTACATCTTGTTAATGGTGATTATCTGACTAATGCTGCTATGTTGCTTTTTAGTAAAGATCCTGAGCGTTGGCAACTTGGTGCGTATATAAAAGTTGGATATTTTTCGAATAATGCTGATTTGTTGTATCAAGATGAAGTTCATGGTTCGTTATTAGAACAAGTAGATAAAGTAGTCGAACTAATAAAAGCTAAGTATATCAGAGCAAAGATATTTTATCATGGAGTACAAAGAGTTGAACGTTATTTTGTTCCGGAAGAAGCTTTGCGTGAAGCAATTTTAAATGCCATTTGTCATAAGTCTTATCAGTCTGGTATACCTATTCAAATAAGCGTGTATGAAGATAAACTATATATAGCTAATTGTGGATACTTGCCAGATACTTGGACTGTTGAAAATTTAATGAATAAGCATGCGTCTATCCCTTACAATCCAAGTTTAGCCCATGTTTTTTATTTAGCTGGGCTTATTGAAAGCTGGGGACGCGGCATTGAAAAAATTTGTTCTTCATGTAAAAGTGAAGGCATAAAGTTGCCAACATATACTATAAATCCCTCTGATATAATGATTGAGTTTTCCGCATCTGAAAAGCAGGTAGTGCGTATGCACAATTCTAGAAAAGTAATAGACGATAAGATAAACAGAAGTATAAATGGTCAACTATCTGAAAGGGAATTGCAAATTTTGGCCTTGTTCTTAGAAAATCCTAAATATACTATGGCTCAACTTTCTCAAAAAATGAACATTAGTCGTAAAACAATAGCTAGTTATCAGAAAAAATTAAAAGATATGAAGATAATAGAAAGAGTTGGTTCGGCTAGAAATGGATATTGGAAAATTTTAGTTGATAATGTATAAGATTATTCAAAAAGGTGATTGAAAAAAATGCTCCGCAAGCATGAAAGCTTACGGAACATTTTTCGTTAGGTGTTAGTGCTGTTTATGGCTACGGCAATGAACTTTTTACATGTTCTGCGGATTTATAGAAAGTCCGTTGTCGCAGAAGTCTTTAAACAATTCGAAGCCGGATTCATCCTTATTCACTTCAAACCAATACGAAGAAGTGAGTGATTGAGTACACTTTATGGTATAAAGTGGAGTGTTGGCTTCATGAACAATTTCTAAGCCAGGAACCTTCTTTTCAAGTTCTTTATCAATCATGTAACTTGGATAGTAAGCAATAGCTTCAGGAAGATCAAATTGCTCTGACTCGTAGTAGTCTTGTGAGCCTTCGACTATACCAGCATTGCATAAATTGAATGTTAAGTAGAAATTACGCTCGGCGCCGGGAGTGGCGTCAAAATATCCAGGAATAGTAAACTCATAATTACCAGATTCATCTTTAACAGCCAAATCTACATCTGGCTCGACATAGACGGCTCGTACATTAAAAGGTTCACTGGTAAATTCTTTGTCTACTTTGTTTTTGGCATTAGGTTTAAAAGTAGCTTTTACAGAGAAGTAAAGTACTTTTTCATTTTTACTACATTCAGCGAAAATAGTAGCGAAGCCGGGCCAATCGCCTTCTCTGCTTTCGACTTTAGTGGCGTTTCTATTCAAAGGATTTCCGTTACGATCTGTCACGGTATACTCTATATCATAGAGATCTACATCAGGAATGTCTCCCTTGCCTTCGTGGTAAGGATAATCTACGCTTATGCTGATAGGCAGCTCACGCACTGCAGCATATCCTCTTACAGGAGGAGTTTGGTAATAACTGCTAACTTTAACCAATTTTTTACCAGAGGCGTAGTCTACTTTATCCGTTTTTAAAGGACATAAGACTACACATTCGCCTGCTTCGTTTAAGTTAGTACTCGGTGTGTCAAGTGGCAATACGCCAGAGTAATTGTCAGGGTGGACAGTAACTTTTTCTAAAACACGGTCAGTTACAAAAATAGGGTTGGTACTGAGCTTTTGCTCTCCGTCAATGGTCTTAAAATTGACAGAAGCGACGCTGCCATCGTAGGTAGTGTACTCTTTGCCATAGTAGCGACCGATAATATCGCTGTTGCCTTTGGTCTCGAAGTATTTATTGTCGATCTTGACTTCAATTAAGCCAGTTAAATCGATATCGGGCTGACCGGTAACGCTGGGGACGTAATCCTTGGGAATAGCACCTACATGTAAATCGGTGTAGTCGCCTTTTTTGATAAGCTCGGCAGAAGCGTCAAAGGTGTAATTGGCATTTCTTGCGTCGTAAAGTGCACCGGAAGAAATAGTAACTGTACTAGTCCAGTCTAACTTACTGCACTGTAAAGCGGCAATTTCGCCATTGTCGCTATAGTAAACAGCCACCACCTCGGTAGAAACTGTGGGTACGCCTTCAATAGTTATAGTCGTGGTCTTTGTGTCTACGCGACCGTCTTTAGCCTCAGCTTTGCCCAATTTTTTGCTACTGTTGGTTGGGGTTATTTGCTGGCTAGTTAACTTTACTTGCTTGCCGTCTTTATCGGTAAAGAGATACTCAGCATTAGTAATGTTGTTGGCAGTGATAATTTCCTGGGCTTTGCTATCCAACTGGACAGTTACCGGGCCTGCCGTTTTGTTGTTACTTACTGAGGAAGAAGGGGTTGTGTCGCCGCTGTCGCCACAGCCTGTTACAGACATAGTGACGCCTAGGGCCAAGCTGCCTAAAAGGATAGCTGCGTAATTAAAACGCTTTAACATATTAGTCTCCTTTATTTGTAAAAAAGGTCAACCATAAAAGGTCGACCATAACCCAAAAATAAAGAAAACACAGAAAAGCGCTTTCTAATATGTAATTTTTGGGTAAGTCGCCACCTCCATTATAACTGAATATTATAAAAAAAAAAGTATTATCCGGCCCTATGTCCATAATTTGTCTTTATTTTTTATAAAAAAGCTTATAATAACAATTGTTAACAAAATAGATGCTTTATGGTGTGGATTAGATAGAAAGTCATGAGCTCTATGGCCAAGACCTGATGGCAAAATCGGCAAAGCAGGAAAAATGGCTTAGTTTGCATAATCTTCCAGATCCCCGCTTGGGCGGGTAGAAAGGCGGCTTGCGTGTCTAAATTTATGTTTACCGGCAAAGGCGTAGAGATCTACACTTGGGAACATTGTCCTTATTGCCAGCGTGCTAAACACATTTTGGAAGGCGATCCCGGTGAAGCTTCTTTGGAAGATGGCGAGTATGTAGAGTATACCGAACATAAAATAGACGGTTTGGCCGAGGAAAGGGCCGATATGGCTAAACATTGTGAAGGTCATGTTACCGTTCCTCAGGTTTTAATTGATGGTAAGCGCGTGGGCGGCTGTTTCGATTTAGTTGGCTTAGTTCAATCGAAAACTTTTAGACAAGTTTTTGCTAATTATATTAAGAAAAAGTAAGGCTTGAGAGTTTCTCTTAAGCTTTTTTTATGTATCGCAGCTCTGTAATTTGTATAAAGGCCAGAGTAGATGCATAAGGAGGTTACTTACAGTGTCTGTGAATATCTTAAATCACCCTCTCATTCAGCATAAAATTACTTTATTGAGAGACGAGCGCACCGGTTCTAAAGATTTCCGTGAGTTAGTTTCGGAAATAGCCGCTTTAATGGCCTATGAAGCTTGCCGTGATTTACCTGTGCAAGATGTCACTGTCAAAACTCCTATTACTACTACCATAGGTAAAACTTTGGGTGGTAAAAAATTGGCCTTGGTACCTATTTTGCGCGCCGGCTTAGGTATGGTTTCCGGTATCGAAAGATTGATCCCCGCCGCTAGGATCGGCCATATCGGTATGTACCGCAACGAAAAAACTTTGGAACCGGTAGAATATTTTTGCAAAATGCCAGCCGACTTAGCTGAGCGTGAAATTTTGCTTTTAGATCCTATGTTGGCTACTGGTGGTTCAGCTATTGCCGCTATTGGCGCTTTGATTAAGCGCGGAGCCGATATTAAGTCTATCAAGTTCCTTTGCTTGGTGTCTGCTCCTGAAGGTATCAAAAATCTTACCGAAGCTTATCCCCAGTTACAAATTTATACCGCTTCTGTAGACGAAAAGCTCAACGAAAATGGTTACATTGTACCCGGCTTAGGCGACGCCGGCGATCGCATTTTCGGTACTATCTAGCTATAAACGCATACAAAGGTGCTTATTTAAAGCGTTGAAATAGAGCAGAGGAGCTGCGGCAGCTTCAAGGTCGCGGCTCCTTTTTAGTTCTTTCATTAGAAACGGAGCGAATATGATTAGCTTAACTAAAAATAGCAAAACTATATGGGCTGCTGCTCTCAGTTTGGTGCTGTTACTAACTTTGGCGGCACCTTGCTTAGCTTGGAAAAGCTCTCGCTTGGGAGTTTCTTTTGTGCCTCCGCGCGGTTGGAAACAAATTGACGACGGTGAACACGAAGCTACTTTTATCGCTCCTGAAGAAGTAGGCCATCGCTCCGTTATTTCTTTAAAGGTAGTGGAATTGGAAGCTGCTGAGCCAACTGGCAAAATGGCTGACGAACTTTCCGATAAATACATGGCCGCTTTGCAAGAGCGTTTTACTCATTTCAAACTTATCGGCGAAACTGATACTAAAGTAAATGGTCACTGGTGCCATCGCCTTACTTTTCGAGCTCAAGAAGATGAACACCATATGCAAATGACCAATGTGCTGTTTATTAAAGGCAAAAGGGCTTACAGCTTTCTGTACATGAGTAAGCCTGATAGTTATAATAATCATATAAAAGCATTTGATAAAATGATTAAAAGTATCAATTTTATCTAAAATAGCTGATTGGGGTGACACTTATGGCTAGGTCTGCATCTGTTTGGCTAAAATTTAGTACTTGTTTGTGTGCACTTTTTATCTTTTTTACAGGAGTCGGTTGGTCTTGGGAACTTCCCGGAACTGGTATATCCTTTACGCCTCCTTTCGGTTGGAAAGAATTTCAGCCACCTAGAGCTAATATTGGGTTTATGGCTCCTGATAATAACTCGGTATCAATTTCAGTTGCTACTCAAATATATGGTGCCGATCCGGATAATAAAACGATTGACGATATTGTTGATATGTCGCTATATATGTTTAAAAAACTTCCTGGATTTAAGTTGCTTGGAAAATCAGCTACCCCGGTAAAAAGTTATAGAGCTCGTCGCTTCACTTTTATGACAGATGCTTGCCAAATTACCGAAATAATGGTCTTTGGAAATGGCAAAATGGTTGTGTTCGCCTATGGTGCAGGTGGTAGCGATTATGATGCTTATATCAGTTATTTTAACCAAATGGTGCAAAGCTTAACAATAGCTCCTTAGTTAAGTTCCTTTATATAGGTTGACCAAAGACTGCATTCGGTTATTGAATGCAGTCTTTTTTTTTGTATATGCAAGCTAAAAAAACTATAACGTTTTTATAACGCAGTGCATATTTGATAATAACGTCTGTTGTTTATACTAATACTCAAGAAAAGAAGAATTGAAAGGAGCGAGCGTTGCATTTATGCGTACAGATCGTTTTACTTTGAAAACACAAGAAGCTATCCGCACGGCTACGTCTATCGCCCAAGAGAATGGACAGCAGTCGCTGGAAACTCCTCATATTTTAATGGCTATGCTCAAGCAACAAGATGACGGCTTGGCTTTGCCAATTTTGCAAAAGCTTGAAGCTCCGGCTGCTCAGATAGAAAAGGCTGTAGAGACAGCTATAAGTAAGCTTCCTAAAGTTCAGGGAGCCGGAAGCAGCGTTTATATGGGCAAGTCGGTAGAGACCATGCTCGATCAGGCTTGGAAAGAAGCCGAACGTTTAAAAGATGAATATCTTTCTGTTGAGCATTTGCTTTTGGCTATGGTCAACAATGCTAACGATCCTGCCGGTCGTATTTTGCGTGAGTTTGGTGTAACTCCCGACCGCTTGCTGCGCGTATTGGTAGAAGTGCGTGGCTCGCAGCGCGTTACTGACGAAAACCCTGAAGCTAAATATCAAGCTTTGTCTCGTTACGGTCGCGATCTTACTGAGTTGGCCAGGCGTGGCAAGCTCGACCCTGTGATCGGTCGTGATGAAGAAATTCGCCGTTGCATTCAGGTTTTGTCTCGTCGTACTAAAAACAATCCTGTGCTTATCGGTGAACCTGGCGTAGGTAAGACCGCTATTGTAGAAGGATTAGCTCGTCGTATTGTAGCTGGTGATGTTCCGGAAAGCTTAAAAGGACGCAAGCTCTTTGCTCTCGACTTAGGCGCTTTAATTGCTGGTGCTAAATACAGAGGCGAATTTGAGGATAGATTCAAAGCTGTATTGAAAGAGATTACCTCTTCTAATGGCCAGATCATCCTCTTTATCGATGAGCTGCATACTTTGGTAGGCGCTGGCGCCGCTGAAGGCGCAGTTGATGCCGCTAATATGCTTAAGCCCGCCTTAGCTAGAGGCGAGTTGCGTACTGTCGGTGCTACTACGCTGGACGAGTATCGTAAATATATTGAAAAAGATGCTGCTTTAGAGCGTCGATTCCAGCCTGTTTATGTCGGCGAACCTTCTGTGGAAGATGCAATTGCTATTCTGCGTGGTTTGAAAGAAAAGTATGAAGTACACCACGGCGTGCGCATTACCGACTCGGCCATCGTGGCGGCTGTGATTCTTTCCAATCGTTATATCTCCGACCGCTTCTTGCCGGATAAAGCTGTCGACCTTATCGATGAAGCTGCCTCTAAGTTGCGTATCGAGATCGACTCTATGCCTATGGAAATAGATGAAGTAGAGCGTCGTATTACTCAGTTGGAAATTGAGCGTCAGGCTTTATCTAAAGAGAAAGACGAAGCTTCTAAGGAGCGCTTAGATAAGCTGGAAGCCGAATTGGCCGAGTGCAAAGAAAAGTCTGCTCATATGAAAGCTCGCTGGAGCATGGAAAAAGAGCAAATTGAGCAGATCAGTAGCTTGAAAGCCAAGTTGGAGCAAGCTACCAACGATGCCGAATTGGCTGAGCGTCGCGGTGATTTAGCTAAAGCGGCTGAATTGCGCTACGGTACTACTGCCACTTTGAAGAAGCAAATCGAAGAAGCTACTAAGAAGCTTCAAGAGCTGCAAAAGAATGGCAAATACCTCAAGCAGCAAGTTGAAGAAGAAGATGTGGCTTCTATTGTGGCTCGTTGGACTGGTATTCCCGTTACTCGTTTGCTCGAAGGCGAAATTCAGAAATTGGTCCATATGGAAGATCGTTTGCATGAACGCGTGGTTGGCCAAGATGAAGCTGTGGAAGCTGTCTCCAAAGCGGTGCGTCGTTCTCGAGCTGGAGTAGCTGATCCCAATCGTCCTGTAGGTGTATTCCTCTTCTTAGGTCCCACTGGTGTTGGTAAAACTGAGTTGGCTCGCGCTTTAGCCGACTTCCTCTTCGATGACGAGAAAGCTATGGTACGTCTGGATATGTCAGAGTATCAAGAGAAACATACTGTAGCTAGAATGATTGGTGCTCCTCCTGGATACGTTGGTTACGACGAGGGTGGTCAGCTTACCGAAGCTGTGCGCAGACGTCCTTATTCAGTAGTGCTCTTCGATGAAATTGAAAAAGCTCACCCAGATGTGTTTAACGTTCTGCTCCAGGTTATGGATGATGGTCGTTTGACTGATGGTCAGGGACGCACGGTCGATTTCCGCAACACTATTATGGTTATGACTTCCAACGTCGGTTCTCAGTGGCTGTTGGATGACAAGCTCAGCGATACGGAAATTGATAAACGCATTGACGAAGCTTTGGCCAGCAAGTTCAAACCTGAGTTCTTGAACCGTATTGACGAAATTATTCACTTCCACAGATTGAATAAGACCGCTCTTAAGGCTATTGTCGATATTCAGTTGGCCAATGTGGGTAAACGTCTGGTCGAAAAGAACATCACTTTAGACGTGGAAGACAAAGCCAAAGAGTTCCTTACCAATGTCGGTTGCGACGAAGCTTTCGGCGCTCGTCCGCTCAAGAGAGCTATTCAGCGCTACTTGCTCGATACGCTTTCGCTGGAAATTTTGGAAGGCAAGATTAAACCCGGTGAAAAAGTTAAAGTCAAAGTCAACGAAGCTGGCGACAGCTTGAACTTTGAGCCGGAAAAAGTCAGCTAAAGTGAAGCTGGCGAATCTGAGCCTAGGTAAGTTCAGATAAAATGAAAGCTAGGTTGGTTGCTTATTAAAAAAGTAGCCAGCCTAGCTTTTTTTTATTGCATAGACACCCAATAGATTAGCATGTAAAAAACGCTTCTATTTCACAAGGCGTGAAAGTGTGCTTATTGCTTAAAAAAATGCGATAATAAAAAATATTTATTGTTCTTTTAGAATACAGGAAAAAAAGGCATGGGGCTGAATTGTAGCGCTTGTTTAAGCGCTTGTTTAAGCGCTTGTTTAAGCGCTTGTTTAAGCGCTTGTTTAAGCGC
>CAKUBG010000028.1 GCA_934636825.1 uncultured bacterium
TTTCGTGTGCAGTATAGGCGAGGTATCATCAGTTACTATACAAAAATACATAGAGAACCAAGGTTAATGTTCAAAAAATTACAAGGCTCCTCCCACCGCCTAAAGGCAGTGGGAGGAGCCTACTACAGTCGGGAGGATTTATATTTATGAATTGATAAAAGCAGTAGAAGCCACCGGCGCAGAGGACTCCACCGAAATGTTGAACGTTTTGATCGATGGAAAAAGGATTAAGGACATTAGCGATCTGCCACTTGATTTAGCAATATAAACTATGATGACTATAATAGTCTAGTATTATAGATACTGTTCGTTTTTCTAGTACGCCGCTATTTCGAACAAGTTTGCTCACTAATCACTTGGCTTAAAAACTTGATTTGTTCTGGCGTATGGAACCAGTGTTCGCCGTGTTCTGGTAAATCAATACTTATAACTTGCCATTCATGTTGGCAAACAATTTAGGCAAAAAGCTAAGCTTCTTCTTTATTTACGTCCTTGCCGTGTACATAAAGATAAGCTTTAGATGATGTAGCTCCCCAAATAATCGCCGGCATACCACAAATTTTTATAAATTCTTTGTCCATGTTGCTCTTTTTTGTTTCAAATTGACTGATCGCGATAAACCTTACACCACCGCAGTGTATTCACTTAAATATGTGCTTTGCAACTAAGCTTATGTACAGTCAACTTAAAAACACAAACGGTAGCCAGCATAGGATAGGGAATATCCCAAGCACTTTGGCCGGTTTGTTGTTGCATAATAGCCAATAAAGCATGTCGTTTTTCATCGTCATTTTCAATAATTTTAGCAATGCCTGTACCGATTATACTTTTATATTTCATGGAATGATTGCAAGCTGCTGTACCGCGCACCAATTCATGATCTGTATCAAGTTCAAAGCCAACTTTGGGAGAAGCTTTTAATAATTCCACTTTACGGCCAACTTTAGCTCCGTGGAAATAAAAAATACGCTGCCCGTTTGTTTCTTCATAACCAAAACTAAGTGGTACAATATAAATTTCGTCCTGATCTTTATCATAAAATCCTAAACGACAGCAAGAGCAAGAGTGGATAATATCGGTAATTTCGTTCTTGTCAATTACTTCTCGATCTTTTCTGCGCATGTTTTCTCTGTTTCCTTAACTAAGAATTGAACGATCAAAATTATCAAAACTGTCAATAACTGCACATAATTCAGTCATGTGTTTAAATTTCTCTATCATATTAGGAGTAGTAATAGCGACAATTTTACCTATATTGGCATTGTAAGCTGCCTGAATACCGGAAATAGCATCTTCAAAAACAAGACAATCTTTAGCATCTAATTGTAAAGCTTGGGCAGCTTTAAGATAAAAATCTGGCGCCGGCTTGCCTTTAATAGTGCCGTCATTATAAATAATTTTATCGAGCGGAAACCAACGCTCCAAATTAAACTTTGTAATGTAATAATCTACGTTAATTTTAGGAGCAGCAGTAGCTATAGCTAAAGGAAGGCCGCGTTCTTTTAGTTCATCTAAAAGGCGTTCGGCACCGCTATTTAAGTGAGTATTTTGAGGATCTTTTTCGCAAATGTCGATATATACAGTTTCTTTAACTTTTACGTAAGCGTCAGTTTCAGCTTTACTTAATTTGCGGCCGGCTAAGTATTCTAGAGTAAAATCAGTATTGCGTCCGTGAACAAGCTCTTTAAACTCTTGATCGCTAATACTACGCCTGAAGTTTTGCCAAGCAAATTCACGCCAAGCCTTTTCTTGCTGCGACGTATCATAAAAAAGCGTACCGTTAAAATCAAAAATAACACCTTTGATCATTATGTTTTTTCTCGCTTTCCTTATTTTTTATAAATATTGTAGATACATTGCTTGTAAATATAATTTTCAATGTGGCAGCCATTCGCTTTTTAAGCAAAGTTTCTTTTCGACATGTTAAAAAGGTACAAAAAAAGAGACTTCACATATATTCTTATTTTATTGAATTGAAATGTTACCTGGTTTACTCGTAAAGTTTTCACTAAGTTAACTTTCTTTATCTTGCGTTGGAGTATAGTATTGATTGAAATGTAGCATGGTAAATATTAGAAAGTTTTCAATGGAGGCTGAGCTTTGGAAATAAAACGAGATCGTTATTTGAAAAAAATCATCTCCTTTATGTGGGACGGTCAGGTAAAAGTAATTACTGGTATTCGCAGATGCGGCAAGTCTTATTTGCTTCACAAGTTGTTCAAGAGTTATCTTCTCAGCAAGGACGTTTCCGAAGATCATATATTATCTTTTGAACTTGATTTAATCCGTGATATTCGCTATCGCAATCCTTTAGAGCTTGCGTCTCATATTCGGAAAATTGTGGCAAACAGCGCAGACAAATACTATCTCTTTGTGGACGAGATTCAGATGTCCGACGAAGTTTCAAATCCATACAATCCAGCTGGCAAGAAGATCACTTTCTATGATGCTCTCAACGATTTGAAGTCTTTATCAAATTTAGACATTTATGTAACTGGCAGCAATTCCAAAATGTTGTCTTCAGATATACTGACCGAGTTTAGAGGACGTAGTGACGAAATACGCGTTCATCCGCTTTCTTTTGCTGAATATTACTCGGCTGTTGGTGGTGATAAACAGGATGCTTTTGATGAATTTGCTTTCTATGGTGGCATGCCGATAATTTTGTCCCGTTCTACGGATGCTGCAAAGATGGATTATCTAAAATCGTTGTTTTCTGAAGTTTATTTGAAGGATATCGTAGAGCGAAAAAAAATTAAACGCGAAGACGTGCTGTCTGCTATTCTGGATTTATTATGTTCTTCTATTGGATCTCTAACTAATCCGACAAAAGTTGCAGCTACTATAAATACAGTACAGAAGCGAAGCGGGGAGAATGTCGTTGCGCTAAATACAGTAAAAGCCTATATGGATCATTTAGCAGACTCATTTCTTTTTACTGAATGTAAACGCTGGGACGTCAAAGGCAAAAGCTATTTTGATTATCCTAATAAATACTACTGTGAGGATATTGGGCTGAGAAATGCTCGTATTGGTTTTCGCCAGCAAGAAATGACTCATATTATGGAAAACATCATTTTTAATGATTTGTTAATCCGTGAGTGCTCTGTTGACATTGGTATCGTCTATAGCAATGAGAAAAATACCAAAGGAAAGGCTGTGTCAGTTGCACGGGAAATTGACTTTATTGCTACTTCTGGCAGCAAGAAGACTTATATTCAATCAGCTTACGCCTTAGGAACAGAGGAGAAGGCAACTACTGAAAATAAGCCTTTCGCACTTACTGGCGATTTTTTCCCAAAAATTATTGTGCGTCACGATATTCGCAAACGTTGGTACGATGAAAATGGCATACTCAATATTGGTGTTATTGATTTCCTGCTGGATAATACGCTTGTCTGAACTTTCTTAGAATGAGACTTTAATCTCAACTAAGATTTTCACATCGTACAAATTAAAATGAAAAATTTTAAGCCGCTTTGGCTTTGGCCACTTAACTTACTAAAAGAGCCAAGCTTTTTCGGTTCTAGTTTGTCTTTGGTTGTTTGCTGCGGCCGTATATTATATGTTGCGCACTTCGAACACAACAACATCGACAAGAATGCCAGCTAGTTCGTTTTGCCATAAAATTATAAATACAATTAGGTAACATTATAGCCATTGAGCTTGTTAACGTTATTTATTTTTTTTGCTGTTCAATTTTTCAGTCCGGAGCAGATTGACAAGACATAGTTGAATTTAAAATCTTTGTAAAACGAATAGACACAAAAAACATATTTTAAAAAGCCCCCCTGCTTTTTTGATCTAATTTATGATCGCCAAACTATTCTTTGGCGATCATAAATATGTATAGTATTATAGCCATAGATATGGTTAAATATTTAGCCCGAGATATTATACTTATATCCAGTTGCGATATTAAATTTTTGAGGTTCAACTTATGCATCTTAAAAGATTAACTTCTCACACTGATTCTATGTATGAAGCTGCCATGAAATTGTATGCCGAGAGTTTTCCAATTTACGAACAGAGACGCTCAGAAGCTCAGAAAAAAATTGTGCAAGACAATAGATATAGTTTCAATCTTATTTATGATAATGATCAATGGCTGGGAATTATTTGTTTATGGGAAACTGAATCTTTTATTTATATTGAGCATTTTGCCATAAATTCGCAATTAAGAAACAGACGATATGGCCAAAGAGCTTTGCAATTATTAAGTACAAAATATGCTGCTAAAAAGTTAATTTTGGAAATAGATCCTTTAGTTGATGAAGTTGCTAAACACAGAAAAGCGTTTTATGAGCGTTGCGGTTTTATAGCCAACACTTTTAAACATGTGCATCCACCCTACCACGACGGTTTTGCCGGCCATGAATTGATAGTTATGTCTTCCCCTAGCTTATTGTCTCAGCTTGAATACAATCAGTTTAACAGCTATTTGTGCCAGGTCGTTATGCGTGAGCTTTAATTTTAGGCAAAATTATCATGAGCGAGCTTTAATCATTTTGCCCAAAATAGCCTTAAAATAGCCTTTTTTTGCGGTATTTATCGCCTTTTAATACAAAAACTGCTGCCAAATCTTCTATAGTTAAGCCAATTTAAAGCGTAACTATAAAAAGACAAAAGCAGCAGCTTTTTAGTTAACTTACGCCAGAATATATATTTATGACTTAGGGTCTAGCAGTTTTTTAGTATAAATATATATTTGGCGATCTTATCTAGAGAACCAATCTTTCATTGTTTGTAAAACTTTAACTAAGTCATTTTCTTCTATTACATAAGGAACCATGGCATATAGATAATTTAAGAACGGTCGGCTAAAAACCCCACGGTTATAGGCAAATTGCTGGTATCCTTTAATAGTATCTGGCTCGTATACTTCAATGCATATACATCCTCCAAGCATACGAATTTCCTTAATACGCGAGTCTGAGAAACTATCCATTTCACGATGAGTAATTTCTTCGATTCTGCGGATTTTATACATGTAGTTCTGTTTTTCAAAAAGCTCGATAGATTTTAATATTACGCTACAGGCTAAAGCGTTGCCCATAAAGGTAGGCCCATGCATTAGAGCATGAGAAGGATTATCATCATAAAAACCGTCATATACTTTATGATTGGCTACTGTAACGGCGTGACCTATATATCCGCCAGTTAAAGCTTTGCCTAAAATAAGAATATCTGGCAAAACTAAATCCGCTACAAAACGATTTCCGGTACGCCCAAAACCTGTAGCCACTTCGTCAAAAATAAGCAATACATTATATTGATCGCAAAGCTCACGTGCACGCTTTAAGAAGGAAATGTCATACATTCTCATACCGCCTGCGCCTTGCAATAAAGGCTCGACGATAAAGCAATTTAAGCGATCATGGTACTTTGCAAAGGCTTGTTCAAGAGCTTTTATGTCTGTGGGAATATGGGCAACGTAATTGCTTTTTCCGTAGGCGTTCAAAACAAAGTGATAATCTTCATCATCTCCTACTTCCATAGTTTTGAACGTATCTCCATGATAGGCATATTCCAAGGCCAATACCATGGTGCGTTGGTTTTCTCCCCGGTTCATGTAATATTGCAAAGCCATTTTGAGGGCAACTTCTACCGCAACGCTGCCAGAATCAGAAAAGAAACAATAATCTAAATCTCCAGGCAGCCAACTCTGCAGCTTTGCAGAAAGTTTTTCTATCGGATCATGAGTTAAACCACCCAGCATTACATGGGCGAATTTCTTTAGCTGCGCTTCAATCGCTTGGTTAAGTTCCGGATGATTATAACCGTGTATTACGCTCCACCACGAAGATACAGAGTCGATTAGCTTCTGATCTTCAGTATATAAATAAACTCCCTCCGCCTTAACAATTTTATAGGGAGGCTTCATTATTTTCATTTGCTGGTATGGGTACCAAATCATATTGCCTAAGTCCTCTGCTCTATTCTTGTTGACACACTCCCCATGGCTAAAGCCAGGGGCTTTACGGTGCATTTTGGTAAAGTCTTTCCAACAGTTCAAGTGGAATATCCAACTCTGTATCGCCATCTTTTACACAAGCGACTACATTTAAACCGGTCATAGCTTCACACATCAACCGATTATCTTCATGTAACTGGTTACCAGGCTCGTAATGATTGAAAATAATGCCTTTTATCGGTATTTGACGATTTTTCATATATTCAATGGTCAAAACAACCGCATTGATAGTGCCAAGTCCCGCGTCAGCTACTACTAAGCAACTCAAATTGCAAGCTTTAATAAAATCCTCAAGTTGAATTGTTTGCTCATCAAAACGAAGCGGGCAAACAATTCCACCTGAGCCTTCAGCAGTAACATAATCATATTTTTGGCAAACATGGTCGAAACTTTTTAGCAGACGCTCCATTTCAATAGGATCGCCCTCAAGTTTTGCTGCTAAGTGCGGAGAAACTGCCGCCTCATAAACATATTGACACATCTCTTCCAGAGGCTGTTTAATTCCAGACATGTTTTTTACTTGTAGGGCATCACCTGGAATTAGAGTGCCATCTACTCGCCGTTGATTACCACTCATGGCAGCCTTATAGTAAGCTGCAGATATTCCACTGTCTTGGAGCTTTTTGACAATTAAGCCGGTTACATAAGTCTTACCGACATCCGTTCCGGTTCCGGTAATAAATAATTTCTTACTCATTGCAAATTTCTGCCTCATACCCAAGCTCTTTTAACAAAGCCATATCTGTTTTTGTGGTGATTCCCGCAGTTGTTAGCATATCTCCGGAAATTGCAGCGTTTGCTCCTGAAGTAAAGCAACTTTTTCCTTTATCTGGCAGTAAGCCTCGCCCGCCGGCAAGGCGAATAGAAGCTTTGGGCAAAATGAAACGATAGACGGCAACGATTCGACGCATATCCTCACTGGTCAATCTCTTATTATTGGCAAAGGGCGTACCGGGAATGGCATTTAACATATTCACAGGCACGCTAAGTACGCCCAATTCACGCAAACTAAAAGCCATATCAATACGATCTTCTACAGTTTCACCAAGTCCCATAATGCCACCGCTGCAAACGGAAAGGCCGGCTTTTTGAGCAGCCTTAATAGCTTGTACTTTGTCTTCAAATTTGTGTGTAGTGCAAACGTTGGGAAAATTTCTCTGAGAAGTTTCCAAATTATTGTGCACTCTAGTTACGCCAGCTTCTTTTAACTTGCGAAATTGTTGTTCATTTAGCAGCCCTAAAGAAACGCAAACAGAGATTCCAACTTTTTCTTTAATTTCTCGCACAGCTTCGCAAACAGCATCTATTTCAGCATCAGACAAGCGCTTTCCTGAAGTTACAATTGAATAGCGCAGAACTCCCTGTTCATGATCAACTTTTGCTTGATCTACAATTTCTTGCTTGGAAAGAAGTGGATAAGTGGCTGCAGAAGTATGATTGTGAGCTGACTGTGCGCAATACTTGCAATTTTCAGAACATTTTCCACTTTTAGCATTGATAATTGTACAAATATCAAATTTGTTAGCGCAAAAATATTGACGAATTTGATTAGCCTTTTCACATAGCTCTAAAAGAGGCTGTTCGTACAAGAAAAGCGCCTCTTCTTTGGTAATTTGTTCGCCATCAAGAACTTTTCTTGTTAGTTGATTTAAGTCCATTTTTATTGCTTCCTTTTTTAATATTAAACTACAAATATGCGAACTGCCCTTTTGAGCTTAGTGGCAAAATACCTACAATAGAATATCGCTTTTAATGATCGCCAAATATACAATAAAGCCTCTGTTTTTTAGCTAAACAGAGGCCATTCACACGTGTACTAACTAGTTACAAAAGGAACTGGCAATTATTGGGCATGAACTTTAGCTCTAGTTTTGGGCAAAAATAACTTCTTCGTATCTATGCCTTCCAGCTCAAGCAATTTGATCTTTTTCTCTATTCCGCCGGCGTAACCGGTTAAGTTACCATTAGCGCCAATAACTCTATGACAGGGAATAACAATTGAAATTTCATTGTGGCCAACTGCGCCACCTATTGCTTGAGCAGACATATGGGCAATTCCCTTTTTTTCGGTCATTTTTCTAGCTAAATCACCGTAAGTAACTACTTGACCGTAAGGAATTTGCAAAAGCAGTTTCCAAACTTCCTGGCGAAATGGCGTGCCAATAAGATGAAATGGCACCTCAACTTTCGGTTCATGTCCGCTAAAATATATATCTAGCCAACGCTTAGCAGCTTGTAAAATTGGCGTCTCTTTAGCTATGCATTCACGGTTAGCCAGCAAATTGGCATAAAAGCGGTCACTATTTAGCCATAAACCAACTAAACCTATATCGTCAGCAGCTAGCAGTAAGCTGCCAATTATAGAATCATAAGTGCTTGTATACATTATATTTTCTATTTTTTTATTCTCCCATAATTTATATGCAACAACTTTTATGCACAATATATATACACTAGCTCTAGCTAAGATTTTACTATCCATTTACCTTTTTGCGGAGAGCCAACTCGTTCTAAACGCCCAAGATCGCGTAACTTTCTGATATAATACTTGACTGCATTAACGCTGATCCCGAGTTTTGCAGCAACTTCCGCTTGCGAAGCGCTCGGATTTTGCTGAAGTAAATTTACAATTTTTTGTTCACTATCAATAGATTGAGTTTGGGTAACTTGGGTAGTAGCTTGGGTAACTTGGGTAGTAGCTTGGGTAACTTGGGTAGTAGCTTCATCTAAAGGCACTATAATTCTAAAAATATCACCTTCAAAAAATTCTGGATCTTGGCCTGAATAATATTTACTATATCTGAATAGATTTCTAACGCCTGAACCAAGTTGATCGGCATAACCTATATTTCTGAAAAAAGCGGCAATTATAGGATTTTTAGGATTTGGCTCCAAATTATCCAAGGTTATAATAGCACTTTGCACAGCTCTACTAGCGTTTTCAACGTACATTTTATCTGACTCTATAATAAATTTAGCTTGATAAGAGCTAGTAAACTCCCTATGAATAAGAGTATTGGCCACAATTTCGCGAGTAATTATATTACGCAAACTTTTCCTTTGATCTCCATCAAGAAAAAATTTGTCAGATAAATGTTTACGGCCAAATTCCATAAGTTGCTCATAGCTTTCGATTAGATTGGTTTTTATAATTTCTCTATCATCATAACGATCAATATTTACCCTTTTCAAGAGGGCATCTGTAACGTAAGTCGGCACAATGTCAGCGATGACATCATCTTTACCTAATAACATAACTGCTGCCAGATTTAAACCTTTTTCTCCAGTAGCGCGATCCATACTGTACAACCTTGAACTTTTCAAAAGCTCTTTGTCGGACATGCCCATCCAAGGATGTTGTTTATTGCTACTACTATTTGCTGCCATAAGGCGTAATTTAGGAAGTAAATCTAAGCGCAAATCAGCCATTTCAACGTAAGGGTATACCTTACGTTCAGTAAAGATGTTTTGCTTACGAATGTACATCTGCGCAATTTGAGATGTCGCACTTACTTTTATATCAGAATCATCAATGCAATCATAAATTATACCCTTAAATTTATGTACCTCAGCGCTAGGCGGAACGTGTATATGGATAACAGTTTTACCATTACAATCAAGAATTTCAGGAGCTAAGTATACTGTTGGAATAAAATTGTTAGGGTTACTGATACGTTTGATAAAATTTTTTATAAGATCAGGTGCTGCTTTTTCAGAAACTCCACAAACTGTGCCGTCATCTAAAATGCCCAAAAAAATATCTCCGCCAAACCTGTTTAGAAATGAACAGACCGTTTCGTAAACATCATCTTCTATGCCGTTTCCGCAACGTTTAAATTCAACGGCAACTGTTTCGCCTATTTCTAATACTTGCTCAAGCTGGTCAGCATTCATTTTAATAAAAAAAATTCACTCTCCTTAAAAAGATACTATTTATGGTACATAACAAAGAACTACACTTAGATTATACTCTAATATGTTCAGGAAATAAATAAGCCTCCGTTATCGACTATTCAGAGGCTATTTACGTGTCGCATAATTTACGCAGCACTAATTGTTATAGATTTTTAAGAAAGAAAGGATGAGGTAAGTATATGCAGTTTTGTTACCCAGAATATAGCAAAAGCAAACTTTTTAGTCAATACTATTAGGGGCTTTTTTATTATTTTTAATATGTAAAACATTACAAAATAGAGTATTATAATATGTATATATTTATTTATGGTATTATTTTGGGATATATTATATACCATTTTTATAAGTCGATAATTAAATGTTGTTTTTGCTCTTCCAATTCTTTTTTGCAAGCGAACAATCTATGCTTTTCTTTGGGCTGCTTCTCTTTGCGTATTTTCTGATTTAACTTGTCCATTTGTGCTTGTATAGATTCAAGCTGAGTTTGGACTTCGATATTTTCTTTTAAAGAGCGTAAAGTGTCGAAATAACTTAAAGCTGGCCCAGCTACTTGGCGTATAATGTTGGCATACAGTTCTTCTATAGAAGAAGCAGCCTTAAATTCTAATGGAGGCTCCGTTTCGGCTCGCCAGCCAGTTTCAAAGTAAGGGCCAACTTGAGAGACGTTACCTTCTTCATCAAATTCTTTATAAGCTATGATGGCTTGACGCCTATTTTGGTAGCGTAAGATAAATAAAATATAATAAGGCACAATTTTATCCAACTGTTGGAGAATATCTCTACACAACTCAGGTTCGGTCAACTCAAGCGCAAATACTTGTATTTCCCTAGTCTGTTGGCCTTGCTTTAAAAGTAAAGTATTGGCTGCCAATTTATTTAGCCAAAGTATATCTTTTATTTGTCGCTTAAAAGTTCTTTTTAAGCTCCTTTGCGCGGTAGACAAACTGTCATTAAACCGCTCGTACATTCCCTTAAATACATTAGCTTTTGTGGCAGCTAATTTTGTTTCTGGTGGAAAATTCCACATATTGCCAATCTCCTCTGCCATTTTTTATAGCTCCCTAACAGCAAAGAAACAAACTAACTCGAAATCTTCCAAACCATAAATATCCCCTTCTAAAGCTGAAGTACCGCCGGGACTAAATAAGCTATCTACATCTTCATCTTTTTTAGTATCGATAATAGATTTTATAGCTTTATTGAGCAATTTGGACATAGCTTTCATATTTTTGCCATTATCTGTTTCCGCATTAAACTTATCGCACAGTATTTTTATAGGCTCAGCTTTGCCGCGACAGAGTAAACGTACGTCGTCCAACAACTTCTTAGGATTGAGATAATTGCAAAGGATACGGCCATCTTTACCTACATAGATCATATAGAAAGGATGGATGCGGTTTTTGCCATTGATGTTCATGTTGGGATTGATATTTTTCAGAATAAAGATGGCACCTTCGGGCAAATCTTGGTTAGCCGGCACTACAGCGTAAAGTCCCAAGGGCTTTTTATCTAAGTGTCCGTGTTTTTTTATATAATCGAGTAAGTCGAGACGAAATTCATTTAAGCCCAAGTTCATAATGGAAATTCCGCCTTCAGAATCTTCGTCAATATCAATAACTTCATTTTGCAAACGTTGCAACTGACGCTTGCGATACTCTAAGTCGCCTTTTTCTTCGCTAATGGGATTATCATCACCCGTACTAACCATGACGGTAAGTTTCATGCGATCTTTGACGCGATCTTCTAGATTGATATAGTCGTCTAAATTTACATCAGGCCAGAAATTGACAAGTTGAATGCACTCATTTCGGCTGCCAATACGATCTATACGTCCAAAGCGCTGAATAATGCGCACAGGATTCCAGTGAATATCATAATTGACTAAATAATCACAATCTTGCAAGTTTTGACCTTCAGAAATGCAATCGGTAGCAATTAAAATATCAATATCATCTCGACTGCCAGGGAAGATCTTGTCTCTATCTTTAGAAATAGGTGAAAAATAGGTCAAAATATCGTTTAATTTAAACGCTTTGTTGCCTTCAATTTTGAGATTAGTCTTTTCCCGATCACCAGTAACGAGCGCAGTATTTAGGTTATATTTAGCTTTTACATACTGACTAACATGATCGTAAAGATAACTAGCTGTATCGGAAAAAGCCGAAAAAACGATGATCTTCTTGTTGTCGACGTTGATAGGATGTTCAATTTTAGAAGAAATTAAATGCAATAATTCTTGCAATTTTGCATCATGTTCTGGAGTAATATTTTGTACCGCTTTAGCTACATCTTTTAGAATAGCTACGTCTTTTCGCAAACTAGCACGCCAAGTTATATAATCCATATCAGCAATAGCAATTTTTACCCTTTTACTTTCGGTGAAAAACTCTGTTTCTTCGTCGCTAATATCTAAATCTTCACTGTCGGTGTCGGAAAGCTCAAAAGTGTCAATTTCCTTACTAACAGCTTGGTGAATTAAACTTTCATTTTCATAATCGTCAATCTTTTTAATTGTACTATCAATTAAAAGGATTATTTTTTCTAAAGTAATCTTGAAAGAATGGATAGAACTTTCCAAACGCTTCAGAAGGTTAGTAGCCATTAAACGAATGACGCCATTATCGCGTCCTTCAAAGAATTTTAGCTTTTTATCATCAGATAATTTACTGCTTTGTTTGCGAGCTAGCTTCCTAATATACTCATCTTTTTTAGTTTTCAAAATATACTTAAAAGGCGTATAAATTTCTAAATTAAGATCCATAAGCTGTCCATAAATTTTGCTATAAGTAGCTGCTGAATTTAAGTTGCTTATGTTGGTAAGAGGCGGACGCAAAGAAATGGGCCTATTTTTATGGGAGAAAATGCCTATTTCTGTTGTATTGTAATATTTAACAATATGCTTTCGTGAACGTGCGATAGTCAAGCTGTCTAAAAGCTCGAAAAAATCAAAGTCGAGTTTCTTCAATAAAGTATCAGTAGTGCGCTTTTCAATAGACAATCCGCTCCAATCTCTAAAAGCACTGCGAGCTTGGGTAAAAATATTGTTGATGCTTTTTGAGGTATTGAGCTTTTCATCTAATTTAGAAGAGTCGCCGCCATCATAAACTAAGGCTAGCTGGTTTTCTAAATCGCTAAAGTTGTTATTAACTGGAGTAGCCGAAAGCATCAGCACTTTAGTTTTAACACCATTGCGCAGAACTTTATTTATAAGTTTTTGGTAGCGATTTTCACCTTGGCGAGTACCTATACCGTTGCGAAAATTGTGTGATTCATCAATAACAACCAAGTCATAATTGCTCCAGTTGAAACGAGATAACTCAATGCCATTTGATTTACCATCTATTCTAGATAAATCAGTATGGAACAACACATCATAGTTGAGACGATCGCCGGAAATAGGATTATTAACGTAATTATCTTTATAGGTATTCCAGTTAGCAGCTAGCTTTTTAGGACAAAGCACAAGCACAGACTTATTGCGGCTTTCGTAATATTTGATAACAGCTAGAGCGGTAAAAGTTTTGCCTAAACCTACACTATCAGCCAAAATGCAGCCATTGTATTTTTCTATCTTGTTGATAATAGCCAGCACTGCATCTTTTTGGTAGTTATAGAGTTTATTCCAAATTAAGCTATTTTTGAAACCTGTAGCTTCGTTGGGTAAATCATCTTCGGAAAGATCTTGCAAAAATTCGCTAAAAATATGGTAAAGCATGATAAAATAGATAAATTCAGGCGAATTTTCTTTGTAGGCGCAACTAAATTGGGCAATCATTTGAGCGGTAATATCTTTAGTTGCTGTTTTATCAGGCCAAATTTTATTAAAAATATCAATAGGGCGTCTAGTTTGAGTGGTTTGCTCAGTAAATACATTTATGAAAGTATACAAATCGTTACCACTTTCGCAACCTAGATCCACAGTAGTAAAGGCAGTAAAAGGTTGATACAGAATTTGAGAAAGATTGCCCTTATTGTCGTTAGATTCGATAAGTATAAAGCCTGGTATATTCTTTTTAGTTTGGTTTACCTTGAACTTAGCTTTTCTGTGTATCCAATTGGCACATTCTTGAGCTATAGCTTTTTGGTTCATTTCATTACGCAATTTAATTTCAAATTCTGTGCCATACAAATTGGGAATATAAAACTCTTTGCGGTTATCTTGATCAACTTCATAACCAATTTCATCAGGAGAAGTATAGATAAAGCGAAACTCACTTACTTTTTCCAGTGGCTTTTTAAGTTCTCGGTAAGCATATATAGAAAAGTTAGTTGCCGCTATAGAAATTTTACTACCAGGAGTTATCCTCTTGAGTAAATCGTTATATAACGTATCGTCAATATTATTTATAATGTAACTAGTTGCCGAGTTCATTACTTACAACTTCCCTTTCCTACTCTATTGCATAACCTTATCTAGTAAATCTTGGTAGTTACTGACTTGCTTGTAAATAACTAAACCGTTAGACAACTTGCTAAAAAGTTGCTCAGCGCAATTAAGCTTAGCTTTCTCAATAGGCCTAAGTTGTAAACTCTCCAAGCTGCCTTTAGTTTCAGCTATAAAGTAGATATGTTTAGTAGCTCCTTCTTGGAAAACAATAGCCCAATCGGGAGAATAATTGCCTACTGGCGTGGGAATATAAAAGTCGCGCGGCAACTTAGCGTAAATGGAAACTTCATCAGCGTTGTCTAAGTCTTCAGCAAACTTGCGCTCTACGCTTTTTTTCTCGGTACCGTCTTCAGCTACATAGCTGGCCATACCATCGGTAAAAATATAATCTTGGATAGCTTTGGCAGCTTTATAGGCTTTATCCATAGTGCGAATTTTCTCTTGAGTGAAAATATCGCTATTAAAAGTACAGTCCGTAGTGTTATAAGTAATATGATCGACAATTACTGAAGCTTTTTGCTCTTTGATAATTTTAATAGCTTTAGCAATAAATTCTTCGGGATTAGTCGCATATTTAGCAAATGTTTCAGGCTTAATAAGTTGCAAAATTTTACCAACTGTACGCCTTGTTAAAGTTGTATTTTCAACTATTTTACCTATTAAGTCATATTTTGCTTGGCCTGACTGTACAGTATTTACTATGGAAGTATGGTTCTTGGCAGCGTTAAAGCTGCTGCCTTCTTGCAACATATCAGCGCTAAGCGAGCTTTTTTGGCTGGCGTAAGTTACCGTATAGAGCAATTTACTAACATAAAGTTCAGCATCAAGAGCTTTGACAGCTTTGTCTATAAGCTCTTGAGAATCGAAATTTACAGTATAAATATAACGGTGATTGATTGTATTCCAGAGAGTTTGGAACTCTTTTTTGTAAAAACGTTCGTTAAGGTCGTTCTCCTGAAGCTTAGGCTTATTGCCGTCTTCAGTCATTTCTTGCAACTTGCTTTCGTCAAAAATATCTTGGATAAGTTGTTGCACGCCTTCTTGCACAGGCTGCAACTCCTCTGGCCAAGGAGCTAAACACTCGGCAGCAGCTTCCTCGCGGTATTTTTCGGTAATGTTGTCTTCTTCATCAATGTAGTCATTTTTAAGCAAGTATTTGTATATTTTCTTAGCTTGCTTCTCATCCAGCTTAACTTTTTGCCCTCGCTCATTGGTAATAATTTTACCCTCAAAGTAACCATAAAAGGACGTGTAGCAAAGCTATGGACAAGTTAAAGATGCGCAGTTTAGATGGTGTGGCTAAAAATATTGAGCTAATTGGCCGGCTTTTTCCCAATGCCATTACCGAAGTAAAACGCGGCGAAAAGCTGGAAAAAGCCATAGACTTTGACATTTTGCGTCAAGAATTATCTGATTCTATAGTTGAAGGTCGCGAAGAGCGTTACCAGTTTACTTGGCCAGACAAAAAGAAAGCCATTTTAGCTGCCAACGCGCCAATCAGTGCTGCCTTGCGTCCAATTGTGGCTGATGGCGTAGCTAAAGACGGCACTCCCGGCGGCTTTGATAGCGAGAACCTCTATATTGAAGGCGACAACCTGGAAGTGCTTAAGCTTTTGCGAGAGACTTACTTAGGCAAAGTAAAAATGATCTATATCGATCCGCCTTACAATACTGGTAACGACTTTGTCTACGAAGACGATTTTTCCGCAAAGGCAGCCGACTATTTAGAAAACAGCGGCCAATTCAATGAGTACGGCCAACGTATGGTAACAAACTTAAATACCAACGGTCGCTTCCATACCGATTGGCTCAATATGATTTACCCACGCTTAAAAGTAGCTCGAGATTTGCTGGCTGACGATGGAGTTATCTTTATTTCCATTGATGACAACGAACAAGAGAATTTAAAGAAAATTTGCGATGAAATTTTCGGTGAAAGTAACTTTGTTGGACAGTGGAATTGGATGAAAAGCAGTACTCCGCCAAATTTATCCAAGAAAATAAAGAAAAATATTGAGTATATTTTGTGCTATGAAAAGAAAATAAATGTCTCTGTGAGATATAAGGGTATAAAAAAGCAGAGCGGCAGCAATGGATTGCTAAATCAAACAAATAAAACTTCCATATTGAGTTTTCCAGAAAAGAAAGTACAAACTGGTCTTAAAAACGGAATATATAGGGCTGGTATATATGGAACAAATAGCTATGAAATCGTTCTTTTAGATGATGTTGAAGTAAAAGAAGGTTTATTTAATAATAAATTTAGGCTTCAGGCTAAATTTAAATGGAGCCAAAATAATTTAAATCAAGAAATACAAAGTGGAACAAGAATCCATATACGTACAGATACTTTTTCTCCATCATACGAAAAATTGGAATATGAACCAGAAGTTCCACCCAATTTTATAAATAAAGATGTCGGTGTAAATACTACAGAACAAGCAGGAAAAGAATTAGCGTCGTTATTTGACGGCATAGCCATGTTTAGCTACCCTAAGCCGGTTGATTTAATTATGTATTTATCAAATTACTTATGCGATAAAGATTCCCTAGTTCTCGACTTTTTCTCTGGTTCAGCTACTACAGCTCATGCGGTTATGCAACTTAATGTTGAAGACAGCGGTCAGCGTAAATATATTATGGTGCAATTGCCTGAGCTTACTAGCGAAAATAGCGAAGCTTATAAAGCTGGTTATAAAAATATATGCGAAATTGGCAAAGAGCGCATCCGCCGAGCTGGGCGTAAAATTAAAGAAGAAGCTGGCCTTATGGCTCAAGACTTAGACTTTGGCTTCCGTTGCTTGCGTTTAGATAGTAGCAATATGAAAGACGTATACTATAAGCCGGAAGATCTGGGCCAAATGGAATTAGATAAGCTAATCGATAACGTTAAAGAAGATCGCAGCGCTGAAGATTTGCTTTTCCAAGTTATGCTAGAACTTAGCTTGGAGCTTTCTTCGCCTATAGAAACTGTCGATATTGTCGGCCACAAAGTTTTTAAAGTTGACGGCAATTATTTAATCGCTTGCTTTGAACCTAATATTACTGAAGATGTAGTTACCGCTATTGCTAAAGAGAAGCCTTACTACGCTGTTTTGCGCGATAGCTCCCTTTTAAATGACAGCTTAGCTACCAATTTTGAGCAAATTTTCAAAGCTTACAGCCCCGCTACGATAACGAAAGTGCTTTAAAAGATGAAGTTCCATTTTAAGATTCAGCAATACCAAACCGAGGCTGTCGAAGCTGTAGTGCGCATCTTTCAAGGCCAGCCTAAAGGCGAAAATGATAGATACCGCCGCGATCTAGGTACTATTATCGATAATATCCACCAGCAACAATTTGAGTTGCCTACTAATACGCTAGAAGATGATATAAACCGTATCGACTTTCGCGAGTTAGTTAATGAAAATGGCTATAAAAATACGGCCGTACGCTTAACTAATGAACAATTGCTCCATAATATCCAAGTTTTGCAAGCGGAAAATAACTTAGCTATTTCCGATAATTTGGTGACTGCTCCCGGCTTAGGACGTTGCTCTCTCGATATCGAGATGGAAACTGGTACTGGTAAAACGTATGTCTATATCAAAACTATGTTTGAGCTTAATAAGCGCTACGGCTGGAGCAAATTTATCGTAGTAGTACCTAGTATTGCTATCCGCGAAGGCGTCAAAAAATCGTTCGAAATTACTGCCGATCACTTCCATGAATATTACGGCCAAAAGGCTCGCTTCTTTGTCTATGACAGCGACAATCTGACCGCCTTGGACTCTTTTTCCAGCAGCTCGGCTATCAACGTTATGATTATCAATACTCAAGCTTTTAATACTTCTATGAACGAAGAGAAAGGCTTAGCTGAACGTGGCGGTAATAACATAGCCCGTATTATTTATAGTAAGCGCGACTCTTTCGGATCTCGCCGTCCTATCGATGTTATTGCGGCCAACCGTCCTATCCTTATTTTGGATGAACCGCAAAAAATGGGCAAAAAAGATTCCAAAACTCAAAAGGCTCTGCGTAACTTCAATCCACTTTTTATCATAAACTACTCAGCGACTCACGCCGAGCGTCACAATCTTATTTACGTCCTCGACGCTCTAGACGCTTATAATAAAAAGCTGGTCAAAAAAATAGAAGTTAAAGGCTTCGAAGTTAAAAATTTGCGCGGTACCGACAAGTACTTATATTTGCAAAGTATCGTCCTTTCGGCTAATCATGCTCCTAGAGTTAAATTAGAACTTGAAGTAGCTCACAAAAGCGGCATTAAACGTGAAATTCACACTTTAGATGTCGGCGACAGTCTCTACTACGAATCCAACAATATGGAGCAATATAAAGAGTTAGCTATTGCTGATATTGATCCTTACATTGGCACAGTTATTTTCACTAATGGTGAAAAGTTGCATAAAGGTGAAGTTGTTGGCGACGCTTCCGAAAAGACTTTGCGTCGAGTACAAATTAGAGAAACTATTCTTTCCCACATTGAAAAAGAGAAAAAGCTTTTTGCTAAAGGTATCAAAACGCTTTCACTTTTCTTTATAGATGAGGTGGCTAAGTATCGCCAGTATGATGAAAACGGCCAAGAACTTTTAGGAGAATATGGTCAAATATTTGAAGAAGAATACACTAAAATTATTGACGAATTGCGCAATACTTTAGGCAAAAAGTATGAAAAATATTTGCATTATTTAAGACAAAGTGAAGTTCATAAAGTACATCGCGGTTATTTCAGTATAGATAAAAAAGGCCGCAGTATAAACAGTTCTGTAAAGCGCGGTACTGATATTTCTGACGACATCTCCGCTTATGATCTGATCTTAAAAAATAAAGAGCGTTTGCTTTCTTTTGATGAACCTACTCGCTTTATTTTCTCACATTCAGCTTTGCGTGAAGGTTGGGATAATCCCAACATTTTTCAAATTTGCACTTTAAAACGTAGTGACAGTACTGTGCAAAAGCGTCAAGAAGTTGGCCGAGGTTTGCGTCTTTGTGTCAATAAGCAAGGAACTCGCATGGATGCTGACGTCTTAAAAGATAACGTCCATAACGTTAATGTGCTAACAGTTATTGCCAGCGAAAGCTACGCCGAATTTGTGGGAGAATTGCAAAAGCAAATTAGAGAAGTTCTTTATAATAGGCCTACAAAAGCATCTATTGGTTACTTTGAGGGTATCATTTTCCCCCACTTTTGCTGCCAAAACCTAGGCTTTAACTTGCCATTTACTAAGCTAATTGCCTAATTATCAGCGTTAAAGCCATTGCTTGATACAACCGTAATATATTTTATATTTAACCCTCAAACTCTTGCCTTGAGGATATACGTTAATCACAAAAAAGTAACGGCTAAAGTATAAAAAAACAAGAGAGCCTCCGCAGAAGCTCTCTTGACCTAAATAGCAAAACTAATCCAATACTAAGTTTTTATAGATAAGTTTTTAACCTAAAGTTTAATAACTGAAAGTTAAGTTTTCAACGTGCAATACATTGTGGGGTTATCTTTGTCAGCTATCTCTATACTTTCTCGGTTAGGCCCTAAGACCGGTTTACTTCTCATTACTTCATAAAGCGGATAGTTTCCACTATTTAGGATTTACATTCAAAGCTCAACTTCGACTGAAGTTTTCGCGTTGAATTCATCAATCTTATCTTGCAACATATTAGCCCTATCTTGCAATAGTTCGAGCTCACGATAGAGCTCTGCTTTACTAATAGCCGCTTCCATTTCGTATTCAGAAGCTCCGTTATAGCCAGATTCACGCTGTTTGCCTTCTACAACGTTGATACTTTTAAGCTGAGTTATCATCGATTTTGTTTCCGCTAGCTCAGCTAATTCTGTAGCAATGCCGGCATTCGCTTTAGTAACGGCAGCTTTAATTGCGGTCATTTTCTTGACAATACTTTTATATTCAACAAATTTTTCCCGAATATCACAAGTGCGAGTTGCTCCCGCTAAAACTGAGTTTTCGTTTTTTATAAGCTTAAATATTTCCCCTAATTTACCAGCCAAACGAGCCCGCTCTTTCAAAGCTCTGGAAACTGTCATCTTCATTTATTTTTTTATCTCCTTTGTAGATTTTTATCTGAACTATTTTAACATAAATTAACTATCATATAATTTACAGTCACCCTATCAGTCACCTTTACAGTCACCCATACTATGATCAGTCACCCATAAAAACAAAAGCAGTTTTCACCTATTTTGAATGCCTTTTATATCCACCAGCAACAAGGTGCTCAAGTCTGTATTTCTCGATAGAACTTTCCCAAATTCCATACTTCTGAAGTTCATCTTGAGTTATGTTTTTTCTTTTAAGCAAATCTACTATCAATCTCTTTACAATGTCATCAGTGATAAGACAACCAAAGTTTTTTTGAAGGTCATCGGTAAATTAAATTTGCCATCTGGATCATAATCTTCCAAATTATTACAAACGTTTTGCGCTCCTAACTTTACTTTCTAATCTACTCTTCTAAAGAGAAATACTTTCACTATTCACTGATCTTCTAGATAAAATATCGTATAATCTTGTATAGTTTGGCAAAAACATCTTTCTAACATCTCCAAAATGCTCGGTAAAAAAGCTTTTATGGCGTACATCTGATGTGAAAAACTCAATTACTTTTAGCTTATCTCTCTTCCATTTACCGCGCATATAAAATGGACAATCTAAAGAAGAGTGATAATACTGTCTAGTTGTACATAGCAATAACTTTTTGGTATACCAAGCATAAAATTCACCTATAGCAAATTCACCTTTTTCGACTTTGTCTATACCATGTTGCCACAACCAGTAATTGAAATTTATAGTATCGTCAATGGCACAGCGCGAAATGTTGTTGCAATCATATGAATACCAATCAATCTTAGTACGCATACAAACATACAAATCATAAAGAAAACGATTAAGCTGATTCATTTTTTCTCTATAGAAATCAGCTCCTAATTTTAGGTGAAATATTATAAACTTATGGACAGCACTTTTAGTATCGCCACAGAATTTTTGTAGTAGTTCAGCTGAATTAAGCCAATTGGAAAACTTTTTTAATAGTTCGGCATAGCATATATAAGTACGATGAAAGCCTACATAGTCTTCATAACCAACTTGCCCTCCATCAAAACAAATATAACAACCGCGAAGAAACCGTTTACCAAGTTGTATATCAACATTTTTATTACCTTGATCAACTTTATTTCTATAATAGCTTAAAAAGAAATTAACCATTTTTTCACTTGCAAGGTGAAGCGACAAAGGCAATTTATGTAATTCTGATTGCAAGGTTTTACAATAATCAAGCATACGCTCATTATCAAGGTGCGCTTCATATAGTTTTAAAGCCATGGTTTTAATCATACCGACATACTTGTTTTTACCTAATTCTCCAAAGGAATATTCTACTTTATTTTTTTGTGTGCATTGTCTTTTGAAAACTTCGGCCATACATGCATGGAGCATTGGTATTCGTTTGCTTTTTGTCTTCTCAGGCTTATAAGTAGGTTTTATGCCGAATTTTCCTTTTTTAAAGTAAGGCTTTGATATATCCTCAAGTATTCCCAGGAATGGACTCCAAATAATTTCTTTTCGGCCAAAAAATCCCCGGTAAAAATCATTTAATTTTAATAACTGTACAATAATGTTGCTATCGACATCCTTAATAGCCACAAGACGGCGCAAGCTCCATAGCTCATAAATATTATTTACTTTTGTTTTATCTTTAACTGCATGATTTATGGCTTTATCGATATTGCGCTCTTTTAGCTCGATAAAAACACGCTGATAACCTATTATCGCTTCATCAAAAATTATACTCCCCTCAAAGATATAATACCATTTATGGTGTATACCTATATAATTAAGATGATTATACCCTAATTACCATAAAAAACAAAAGGCAGCCTTCAATAATTGCCGAAGGCAAGCTCCGTCATTGTTATTCACTTGTTTTATCTCCCCCGTACACTGCAGAAATACTCACTAAGTAAATCTTTATGTTTAAAATAACAATCTAGTACATAGTACAGAAATAGCTCATTCTTTGCAGAAAGTTTTTCAGTATTTTCATTTTTTACACAAATCTTAAACTGAAATGGAATCATCGAGTTGTCAATTTTAAACGACTTAATCCTTTTTTGCGCCTCACCCTTTTGATGAATATTATTAATTCTTTTTTCATACTCATCGATTGAATAAAAAATATACTCATGATCTAAATGCGTAATATAATGAACGCCTTTTATACATTTATATTGTAAATGAACAACTTGAGTTACAATCATATTGTTAAACTCATAAAAATCTTCACATAATTCTTCGAAGGTAATATTATGGCAATCGATCATTATCCACAAGCAGTCCTCATAGTGCTTTGAGTACAACTTGTTTATAAGGCATTCATTTAGATCCAGATCTGTAAAATCGAATATCCTGCCTAATTCCACTTCCTCTGTTAATAATTCGTCGTCCATTCTGCCTTTAAAGTAAGTCTCATTTACGAGTCGCACTGCAATATCTGTTATCATACCGTCAGACTTCATTTCAGAAAATATTTTTAGCAAACACAAAGGTACATTTTTTATAATAAATGTTGTATCTACTAAGCTATCATAAATTCGCGGAGGATTTTTTAGCAAAAAAGTCACACTATCGGTTATACTAACAATTCCATATTTAAAAAGTTGATCTTTTTTGCTTAATACACCAACATAAAGCGCTTTTAAGCGACTGATATCGCTATTACAACAATTTACACTTTCAATACAGTAATTTTCAAAAGAGTAATGTAAATACAATAATGTTTTAAATTGTTTTAATTGCTTTGCATCTAAGCTTTTTGACGGAAAAGCTATATCTTTCATAAACTGGCAATCAGTCTCTATAAACTCATCAATCGTCTTTTCTTTTAATTCAAGTTCATTTTTTCCACGAAATTTATAATTTAAACTTATCTCATGATATAAGATCGCATCAGGCACTTCTTTTTCTATCGTTTTCATGGTCATAGGGGCTTCATCTAAAAACTGCCCAAGAACAACACCGTATGCATATTTAGCATTTAAATAGTAGTTATTTGTAAAAAAATCATTTTGAACATCTATGTATTTTTGTAACAAATCTATTATATCGTTTCTTGATCGTATCACTTTTATAATCCGCTCCATTATTATAAAAATTTATTCTCTTAGCCAGTAGTATTCTCTTTAAGGGCTGCCTTTTCTTTATATTTTGCGTTATTATAGCCGCTATGAATAAGCAAGACATATACAACTATTTGCAGCAAAAGCACCTCTGGCACGAAATTGCCGAGCATAAAGCTGTCTTCAGCATGGATGAACTAGACGAAGCTGGCATTCCTTTCCCTGAAAATGACGCCAAAAACTTATTTGTGCGCGACGATAAGAAGCAAAACTATTATTTAATAGTCGTTAAAGGTAACAAGCACATAAATTTGACTGAATTTAGTAAAAACAGTTGCACTCGCCGACTTAGTTTTGCTTCCGCAGCCGACTTAAAAAGCTTGCTCGACCTTACGCCTGGCTCAGTTACGCCTTTAGGCATACTTAATGATACTGAACGTAAAGTTACTGTCTTCCTCGACCGCGATTTCCTGATTGAGCCCGGCTTAATTGGTGTCCACCCTAACGACAATACCGCTACCGTACTTATGAAAACTGCCGATCTAATCGACATTATTAAAGAACACGGCAACACTTTGCATATTGCCCCTATTGTGCAAAAGCAAACCGCCGCCGTATTATAGCTTTCCAACTGTCACAAACTTACTTGGCCGCTATCTATTTTAATAGTTAGCGGCTTTGTTACATTTTGGCTGTTTCTTTTGCAAGATATTTACGATAATATATCCAAGCTAAAACTTATTAAAAACTGGACATAATAAAAAATGCAAATCAACGGCTTTTCCTATACTTCTTTAGCTGCTATGCCAGGCAATACGGTTGGAGCTGGTGCAGTTGACGTCAATTTTGGTAACGCTAATGCTGGCGCAAATAGTATCGACGAGCAAAATGTGGCGCAAGATAGTTGCCAGCTCAGTGCTACCGCTAACGCCGACAGCGCCAACGGTATAGGAAAAACCGAGCCGGGCCAAGATATACGCCGTCTGCGTATTTTGCACTTAAACGATTTGCACGGCGCCGCTTTACCTGAAGAAGGACGCGGCGGTTTAGCTCAAGTAGCTGCCGTAGTTAAACGCGAAAAGGCCGAAGTGCCCGAAGGTTCATTGGTACTTAACGCCGGCGACATTGCCGAAGGCACCATGATTTCTTACTTAAGTAAAGGCGGCGTCGTCAGCGAAAGCTTGGCTCAAATGGGTTGCGACGCTATTGAGCCTGGCAACCACGATTTCGCTTGGGGCCAGCCAACTATGCGTTCTATGTTGGGCCAAGTAAACGCTCCTATCGTTTGCGCCAATTTAGAACAAGCTGAAGGCCACGAATTTGCTCAACCTTATGTAATTCGCGAAGTAAACGGAGTAAAAATCGGCATTCTTGGTTTAAGCACTGATGTGTCCAATTTTACTACCGATGACAAAATAGAAGGCTTGCAATATAAAGATCCTATCGAGACGGCCCAGCAATATATTCCCCAAATGAAAAAAGACGGCGCTGAACTGGTTATCGCTCTTTCCCATATTGGCGTAGAGCAAGATCGCCTCTTGGCTAAGGCTTGTCCAGATATTGATGTTATTGTAGGCGGCCATACTCATACTGAATTGCCCAAAGGTGAATACTTCGGCTCTACTTTAATTGTGCAAAGCGGCTACAAAGGCCAATTCGTCGGCGAAGTCGATCTCGATTTCGATATGACTACCCGCCAAATTAGTAGCGCTAAAGCTGAGCTTATTAAAGTAGATAGCAGTGTCGAGCCCGATCCTGAGGTAGCGCAAATTGTAGAGAAATACGTCAATTCTAGCAACGAATTGGCCCACCAGCCTATGGGCCAAGCCTTAGAGACGCTGACCTACTCTCACAGCGAATGCGCTAAGCTAGATCAAATTCACGCTGACTCTTTGCGCCAAGCTATGGGCGCTCCCATAGGCTTAGTAAATGGCCGCAACTTGCGCGCCAATGTTGAAGAAGGCACCGTAACTTACGAAGACTTATTCAACGCTTTGCCCCACACTGAAGACGACGCCGTGCTTATGAAATTGCCTGGCTCTTTACTTAAAGAAGCTCTGGAAAAACGCGTGGCCGGTCGTATTGTGCCAGCTTCTCCATCCGGTTTTTCCTATACTTACGACTTATCTAAACCTGAAGGCCAGCGCATAACTTCTATCACTATGGACGACGGCTCCAAGTTCGATCCAGACAAGATGTATGACTTGGCTACTTCCGTTTCCCTTTCCGACAAGAAAATGTTTGACCATTGCCAGAAAAAGCCCATGGGTTCAGCTCAGGAAATATTTATGGACTATTTCAAAGCCAATTCCCCCTGGCACAACGATCCTGATCAGCGCGTAACTAGACTATAATATTTGGCGATCATGCGCTTTTATGCAATGGCCTAGCAAGCGATAGTTTGTTAGGCCGTTTTGTATATACATCATGTATATATATTACACGCCTAATATATATGCCTTCTTGCCTGTCAAGACTATATGTTGCCCCTTGACCACAACAGGTCGTCTTGCGCCGGGTTACGTACCTGTGCTAACCTTCTCGAGCGGTTCTGCGGCCTGTTTATCCAAGCACAAAATGTAAATATGGCGGCGTTCTGTGCCAAATTGGGGGAAATATACTAGAGGGAAGAAGCTATGAACATTATCAAGCGCAGCGGCGAAGAACAGCCTTTCGACGTTACCAAGATTACGGCTGCCATTACTAAAGCTAACAATACTGTTGAAGACAAAGATAAGCTCAGTCAGCAGCAAATCGAAGACATCGCCGCCTATATTACCGACGCTTGCGAAAAGTTGGCTCGCTCCCTCACCGTTGAGGAAATACAAGACTTAGTAGAAACGCAAATTATGCGTGCCGGCGCTTTTGAAGTTGCCAAAAATTACATTACTTACCGCTACAAGCGCAGTTTATTGCGTCAAGCTAATACTACTGATAATCGTATTATCAGCCTTATCGAATGCAGCAGCGAAGAAGCTAAAGAAGAAAACGCCAACAAGAACCCTACCATCAATAGTGTCCAGCGCGACTATATGGCCGGCGAAGTTTCTAAAGACATTTCTTGCCGCTTGCTTTTGCCCCAAGATGTAGTAGAAGCTCATCGCAAAGGTATCATCCATTTCCACGACTTGGACTATTTTGCCCAACATATGCACAATTGTTGCTTAATCAACTTGGAAGATATGTTGCAAAACGGTACGGTTATTTCCGGCACTATGATCGAAAAGCCGCACAGTTTCTCTACTGCTTGCAATATCGCTACCCAGATTATCGCTCAAGTAGCTAGCAACCAATACGGTGGCCAGAGTATTTCCCTTACTCACTTAGCGCCCTTTGTAGAAATTTCTCGCCAACGTCTCAGGCGCGAACTTCAGGAAGAATTTGACTCTATTGGCGAAACTATCGAAGCCGACGATTTAGCCAAGCTTACCGAGACTAGATTGCGCCGCGAAATTGCTCGCGGAGTACAAACTATTCAATATCAGATCGTTACTTTGCTTACTACTAATGGTCAAGCTCCCTTTGTAACTATCTTCATGTACTTAAACGAAGCTTCCAGCGACGCCGAAAAGCACGACTTGGCTATGATTATTGAAGAAGTGCTTAAGCAGCGCTATGTGGGAGTAAAGAATTGTCAAGGCGTCTACGTTACGCCGGCTTTCCCCAAGCTTATCTATGTTTTGGAAGATGACAACATTAGCGAAGATACTCCCTATTGGTATTTAACTAAGTTAGCCGCTCAGTGTACTGCTAGACGTTTAGTGCCTGATTACATTAGCGAAAAGAAAATGAAAGAGCTTAAGGAAGGCTGTTGCTTCCCGGTTATGGGCTGTCGTTCGGCTCTTTCTCCTTGGCGCGATAAGAGTGGACAGTATAAATACTACGGTCGCTTCAACCAAGGCGTAGTTACTTTAAATCTTGTCGACATTGCTCTTTCCAGTCAGAAAGACATGGACAAATTCTGGCAAATTTTCGATGAGCGCTTAGAGCTTTGCTATAAGGCTTTAATGTGCCGTCACAATCGTCTCAAAGGCACCCTTTCCGACGCTGCTCCTATTTTGTGGCAAGACGGAGCTTTAGCTAGACTTCCCAAGGGCGAAGTTATCGACTCCTTGCTTTATGGCGGCTATTCTACTATTTCTTTGGGTTATACCGGTTTATGCGAATGTATTCGTTACTTAACTGGCAAGAGTCATACTACTCCCGAAGCTATGCCTTTAGCTTTAAAAATCATGAAATATATGAATAAAGCTTGTAAAAAGTGGACTGAAGAGACCAATATCGCCTTTAGTATTTACGGTACGCCTTTGGAGTCTACCACTTATAAATTTGCTCGCTGTTTACAACAGCGCTTCGGTATTATCGAAGGCGTTACTGACAAGAGCTACATTACCAATAGCTACCACGTTCACGTAACTGAACCTATTGATGCTTTCAGTAAACTAGCTGTCGAAGCTCAGTTCCAAGCTTTGTCAGTTGGCGGCGCTATTAGCTATGTAGAAGTGCCCAATTTACAAAACAATATTGAAGCCGTTTTGGAACTTATGCGCTTTATTTACGACAACATTATGTATGCTGAATTAAATACTAAGAGCGACTATTGCCAAAACTGCGGCTTTGATGGTGAAATTGAAGTAGTGGAAAATAAAGATCATAAATATGTCTGGCGCTGCCCCAATTGTGGCAACTTAGATCAGAGCACTATGAATGTAGCTAGACGTACTTGCGGTTATATCGGTTCCCAATATTGGAATCAAGGGCGCACTCAAGAAATTCACGATCGCGTGATGCATTTATAGCAATTGAAAAATCAGGCAGTATAATTATTGTATTTATTGTACAGTAATTATGCTGCCAGTTTAATTGATGCGTATTGTTTGTGTTTTTTTAGTAAAGGTCGGCTGTTGATATGAATTATGCAAAAATTGTTCCTCTGGATGTAGCTAACGGTACGGGAATCCGTGTTTCACTTTTTGTCTCTGGTTGTCCGCACCATTGTTTTAATTGCTTCAACCAAGAAACCTGGGACGAAAGCTACGGCCAGCCTTACACTAAAGATACAGAAGATGAAATCATTAAGCTCTTGCGTCATCCTCATGTACGCGGTCTCACTTTGTTAGGCGGTGAGCCTTTTACAATTGAGCATCAGCGCATCCTTTGGCCGCTTATACAAAGAATTAAGCAAGAGCTGCCACAAAAAGATATTTGGGGCTACACAGGTTATCTTATAAACGATTTACTCCCAGCTGGCCGTGCGTATTGTGAAATAACAACTGATATTTTACAACACCTAGATATGCTGGTAGACGGCCCCTTTGTTGAAGCTAAAAAAGACCTACGCCTAAACTTTCGCGGATCGTCTAACCAGCGCTTAATAGATAAAAAGCAATTGTTGGAGTACATTGCTGGTAAATAAAGAAAGGAGCCTCATTAGCTGTTTCTCTAGGCATCTAACCCAGGCGCAAAACTAGGCTATAAATTCTTCCACAATTACTTACCCTTTTTGCGCCTCCTCTCCAAAATATCCATAATCCGTCCACAAACAGATTCATCGAGATCATCAAACTGTCTCGCAAATGTTACGGCAAGCTGACGCTTAGAGTCAGAAGTATCTTCAAGATTTAGTGAGATAGTTTTCTGTGATTCCATAGCTAATTGTTTTAAACTATCATATTGTTCATCATTAAGTCCGTAAGATTCCCTCAGCTTCTCATACCAATCTGATGGCATTTTCTTTTTGCCATTTTCTACAGCAGACAAAAAAGCTGAAGAAACACCCAGCAAATCGGCCATATCTTTTAATACTTGACCATTTTGCAATCTCAACATGCGAAGAAAAGTAGCTAATTTTTTCACATTGCCTAACTCTCTTTTCTAATCTAGATATTATTAACCTTTATAGGTTAATAATATTAAACCACATTCGAGCTATGGCATCAACTACCTTTGGTTAACTCTTGTGTTTGTATATTAGAGTATGCCTTCTTCCTTTAAATTGCGGTTAACGTTATATTGATAATTGGCTGCAGCTTTAGAAACACCACATTGTTGCGCTATTTCTTTTGGAGTCATATCTTTTGTTAAATCAGCGGGAATTAGCAATTCAGCAGCAAAGCACTTGGCTTGCCACTCCGGTGAATGATAAGGTAGTACTTTGTCTTTCTTGAAGTTGCGCTGTAGTTTTATACCAAACATGCCACCAAGAAGTAAAAGATGAGCTATTTCATGTGCAACTGTCATTCTGTCTCTACCGTTACCATTTACTGCACCGTCATATACACTCTCTTTTATGCGTATTTCTTTCTTAATAATATCTGTATCGCCGTGAATATTTGGTGGAAAAGTATCGTCAGGAACTATTTCGTAATTAGTGTCAGGAATAACCACGCATATAAGCTCTAAAAGCCTTAATACATCCAAGTATAAATTACCTTGTAGATTAAATTTATCTTTAATTTTATTGGCTAACTTTCTAAGTTTTAACCTAGATGTAGACTCGGCTATAAATTCTTCCATAATTGCTTATTTTTTTGCGCCTCTTCTTAAAAATATCCATAATTCGTCCGCAAACAGATTTATCGAGGGTACCAAATTGTCTCGCAAATATTACGCAAATTGACGCTTGGATTCATGTATCATACCTGTAAAGGTTAATAATATTAAACCACACTTGAGCTGTAGTATCAACTACTTTTGGTCAATTTTTTGTTTATATATTTACTATTATATGAAGCATTGAAGCCAATTACAGCCAATATTTGGTATAATATAAAATGCTTCATTCTGTTCACCTCATTTTTATAAAGAGGAAAAAAACAGTCTGAAGCATCTTCTATTTTTGCGAACCATTTGGTATGTTCCAGTTGACTACTCGTCTATTGCGTCGAAGTACTCAACCTCTAAGGAATAAGCAAAGGCTACATTTTTGCTGTCTTTGTCAAAAGCTACTATTTTGCGTTTATCCGGACTAACGAAGTACGTATATTTGAAGTTAGCTTTTTTTACAAATTCAGATAGCAAAAGTCCATGCACAAAGCCATACTCAGTAAGTTCATACCTGTCTATATCAGATATAACATATATCTCTTGCCAATCATCAGTTGGTGTATCATTATCGACTTCATTAGGTTCGATTATGTTATACACACGCCACATTCTACGAGTACGCATATCCTGTACATGGACACGTTTACAATATTGGCAATACCAAAACAGATAATTACGATCTTCGCAGTAGTAATCCCAAAAACTAAGTTTGGGATCTGCAGCAATATGGTTTTCCAAATCCTGTCTGTAATACACTTCAATAATATTTGCAGAAGGACAATCACTATTAGACATGGTATTTTTGTCGCATAAACATCCGAATCTAGCCATTACAGTTTTACAATATACCTCCAAAATAATCAATGCAGCGAAAATATGCTTAATTAACAAATTTCATGTCTAAAACATAAGCGAAAGCAAACTTACCGTTCTTATCATAAGCTTGCAAGACACGTTGTTCAGAATTAAACCAATATTTGTATTTAAAATCAGCTATCTTAACAAAGTTTGACAAAAGTAATTCTCTATCGCGTTCATTTATTTCATAAAGGTCAACATCAGAAATCAAATAAACTTCAAACCAACTATTGTCAATCGGCATAGGAACATAGGATTCATGGCAGACTTTTTTATAAATATACCATAAGCTTAAGGTTTTATAGCTCTCCTGAAGAATACGTCCACATTCATTACATTGCCAAAATTCATAATTTTCTGATGCTTCAAAACTCCAATCCCACAAGGTTATTTCTGGATTGGTGCTTACAGCTTTATCTATATCCTTCTTACAATAAATATTAACAATATTAATAGATGGATAAGTGCTATTAGATAAAACATTGCCACACTTGCAACCAAATCTCGACATATTATATTCCTCCGTCGTTCATGCCAATTTTACTTTTGTCGCTAAACCAAACCTCAACATGACCTAAAACATGTCCCTTCCTTACTGCTTCATCAAAAACAGCTTGAGCATGTCTCCTGCCAATATCATTGTTGATATGGTTTGGTAAATAAATAGCTACAGTCGCGTTATCGTAAAATTTAAACTGTTTGAAACCTTTCTGAATATTTTTAGCAATAGCACTAGGATTAGGACTAGTTGTCTGTTTAACTTCTACGTTCTGCAGATAATTAAGGTCATCACTCGTCTTAATAGTTAAATCATATTGTTTAAGTTGAAGCTCACTTTTAACACAACGAAAAACAGGCTCCAACCCTAAGTCCATATAACGTTCAGCGACAAATATTGCTCCCTTATCAGTAACTTTACGGCCTGCTGTGTCTTTGTAAAAGACTTGTTTTTCGGTATGCCCTCCTCTTCCTCTACCCACATTTACCTCCAAAACGCTCGAAAGAATAAGTTTTTAAGGTGACAATAGGAACAGAGAAACGTTCCTTACATTGCTCAGGAAAAATACCATAGACATATATTTTACTAGGATGCTTTCTCCTAACCAATTCATGCATACCACTTAAGAATGAGTGCTTACAAATATAGTCTCTACCCATACAACCTTGGCTAGTAACTGCAAGGACACTATTACTAGGAATGCCATCAAAAGCCCATTCAAAACTGCTTTCGTCACTCCAACCAACATTGGGAACCGTTAACAAGCCTTGGCTTTGCAAATAAAAAGTCAAAGCCTTATTGCGCCAATTATTGTAAATCTGTTGAGGAACTGGCATATCAAGCAACATGCTAAAATCAGGCCCAATTCCATTCTTACAACGTCTCAAACGAGGCAGATACAAGTCTGCATTTTTCCAAAAGCCTTCATACCTATAATCATCAATATAGAAGTGAAAGCTTTTAGTACTTTGCAAGTCATTATTGCCAATAAGGTGAAATGGAGTCACTTCGTCAATTTCTACATCATGAACTGGAGATAATTCAGGCATATCATATGGACCAACCAAATTAGCCCCTTTACAATAGCGCCACTTAAAGCATTTATACTTATTAAATTTCATCAATGCCTCCGTACTTTCTTCACTAATTTCACAAATTACAGAAGCATTAATAAGTACTACAAGTATTACTGCATTAAATACTTTTGTAATTATCTTAACCTTTACAGGTTAATAATATTTAACCATACTTAAATTAAAATATCAACCTATATTGGTTAAAATTACTTATATATACAAGTGTATTTAATGTATTTATCGCGTTGTTAATAAAATATTCACATTAAAAGGATAAACCAAAGACAGAGGACATAATCAATGTATTTAATGTGTTACAGCTGGTTGCTAATCTGTTGTAATAAAGCATTCAGCCTCTAATGAATAGGCAAATTATAAATTATAATAAGTATATAAGTCTATTTTAAGGGACATTCCTGGCATATTATGCTAAACGTCAAAGCATACTCACTTCTGGGAATTGATACATCCAGTCGACAGCTTCTTCTACCTTAGCAGATCTTTCTTCTTTAGTCGGGTACCTTTTATAAAATTCTGGATCTGTTATAAGACGAAACGCATAACGAGCCAATGAACAGTTATATTTGGATGGTGGAAACTCTTCCCAGACAGGCTTATTCTCTTTATCCATGTTACTGTACAACCTCCGTTTTAATAAACCAATTGGTATCTCTTATTTTTATAATCTCTTATTTTTATAGTCAAAGCCTTTAAGAAAGCGCTATAAACGGAAGCTGTTTTTCCCATTCAAACTCACGTTCTTTTGCAGCAACGTAAAGCGCTTCATTACGAGAAACACCTAAAAAACGCAAAGCTACATAAACACATTCCGAACGCTTCCCCTCGTGCCTTTTAAGCATTTCTTTGACAACCTCTAGCCTTTCTAAAATATCCTTCGATTCACTTTTTGAAAAATTCTCTAACAATATATCAAATTTAGACTTATCGTTCATAAAAACTGCACCTCTTTTTTTATATATAGTATTCCATATATTGATTATTTTATATTCAACTTATTCTAGTTAATCATTTTTAGTACGCTATAGTCGGTTGGCTACTCGTCTATAGCGTCAAAATACTCAACCTCTAAGGAATAAGCGAAGGCTACATTTTTGCTGTCTTTATCAAAAGCTACTATTTTGCGTTTATCCGGACTAACGAAGTATGTATATTTGAAGTTAGCTTTTTTTACAAACTCAGATAGCAAAAGTCCATGCACAAAGCCATACTCAGTAAGTTCATATCTGTCGACATCAGATATAACATATATCTCTTGCCAATCGTCGTAATTATTACTAAACTTCTTTTCTGCCTTATCATTTTGTAACTGCTCAAGACAATAAGTACGCCAGGTTTTTATTACTCTCATATCTACCTGGTACACACGCTTACATTTTGGACAAAACCAAAAATCATAATCACGATCTTCGCAATAATAATCCCAAAAACTAAGCCTTGGATCTTCAGCAATTTGTTTGGCTACATCATCTTTATAATATACTTCAAGAATATTTGCAGATGGACAATCACTGTTAGATAAGCTGTTACCACATAAGCAACCTAATCTGGCCATTACAGCACAACTCCTTCGCTCTTACCATGACTCGCAATCTTATCTAAACAGCAGCTACTCCTGGTACCAATTAAGCAAGAGCACCAGATCTGTGAACTACCCACCACCTAAAGGTGGTGGGCTTCTAAGGAGCTAACGCTCCTATTTAAGAAGTTTGATATTTAAGT
>CAKUBG010000029.1 GCA_934636825.1 uncultured bacterium
TCAGGCTGATAATCGTAACCGCCCATCAGCTGATCGCCTTCGGGCTGGGCTTCTACATGCTGAGCCTGAGCTTCAGGCTGATAATCGTAACCGCCCACCAGCTGATCGCCTTCGGGCTGGGCTTCTACATGCTGAGCCTGAGCTTCAGGCTGATAATCGTAACCGCCCATCAGCTGATCGCCTTCGGACTGGGCTTCTACATGCTGAGCCTGGTCTTCAGGCTGATAATCGTAACCGCCCATCAGCTGATCGCCTTCGGGCTGGGCTTCTACATGCTGAGCTTGAGCTTCAGGCTGATAATCGTAACCGCCCATCAGCTGATCGCCTTCGGGTTGGGCTTCTACATGCTGAGCTTGAGCTTCAGGCTGATAATCGTAACCGCCCATCAGCTGATCGCCTTCGGGCTGGGCTTCTACATGCTGAGCCTGAGCTTCAGGTTGGTAGTCATTAAATTGTTGATCTTGGGCAGGCTGTTCATATCCGGCCGGAGGAGCGAACGTAGCTTCCTCAGCCTGAGTAGCAATATGTTCGCCAGAGGCCACGGCTACATGTTCAGTTGATTGGAAACTCTGTTCAGTCTTAACAGCTGCCATTTCTTCAGATTGGGCTTTAGCTGCAGCTTTAGACTGTCTGGCTTTCTTGATACGCTCACTTAAGCTGCTGCGAGAGCGAGAAGGAGTAAGTTCTGGACGGGGCATTTCCGGAGCTGTCTCTTGAGGAGCGGCAGCAACGCCATTATTTTGATTGGCCTCTTCAATAATCTGGTTAAGAGGACGAGAGATGCCACCCATAATAGAGCGACCTTTTTCCTTCTTTTGAGGCTTCTCCTGATGGTGGCGGCTGATACCACTAATTGTGCGATGCTCAGGAGCTTCTTCAGAATCGGAACTCTCGGCACGCATACGAGCCATACGCTCAGAAAGAGACTGGCTACCCATGAGCTTGGAAGAACGGCCAGAGGATTCACCTTTGGAATGTTTGCGACGCAAACCGGTTTCAGACACGCCCTTAAGATTGATGCCGCTGTTAAAGTCGAAGCCTTCCACTGACTGGAAATCTTCCTGCGCGTGAGCCGCTTCAGTTTGAGCCTGGGCAGCAGCCGCAGCTTCGGCTTCAGCTCTGGCAGCCTCAGCGCTTTGCTGGGCCATTTTTTCTTCGATAGCGACTTCATCGACAGCTTTGAGGGGCTCCCAAGGGATAACAGAAGGATCCGGAGCTTCAGTAACAGCCTGGCAAATAGCTTCATAAAGATCGGTGCGTTCCAAATAAAGTATAGGGGTAGGAACGATTAATTGGCCTTCCGGAACCATGATAAGCGGACGCATCTCATAGTACTCTGGATAAGCGCCTTCATAGTTGTCAGTTCCATTGAATTGATCGTGCTGTCCATCATAAGCCTGAGCATTAGGATCGACATAAGAGCCATCATGAACTTCAGTTCCGCCGAACTGTTCCTGCTCAGGATAATTCTGAGGAACAGTCTCAGGGTAGCTAGCAGCTGCTGTATTCTCTACACCCTCTTCATGTCCATAAGTATAAGTTTGACCACTGACATAAGGGGCATTTTCGTGGCTGTCGTCTATACTAAACTGGCCATGTTCATCAACGTCTGAATAAGGAACGTCCTGAAGTTGCTCGGTACCTACAAGTTGCTCAGTATGTTCAGGAACATCAGCTCCATAAAGCTCGCCGGAAGAAGCTTCATTGTCGTAAGCTCCTGCATAATATTCAAGCTGTTCGGCGTGTTCGGTAGGAACTTGATTGGCTTCATCGTTAGATAATGCTTCAGGTTCAGGAGACGGCTCTGCAGCACCTAACTGCTCTCCGCCAACTGAAGCGGTCTCTTCAGCAGAAGCATAAAGATTGCTATTATCGTTCTCATGTTGCTCAACAACAGGAGCCTCTTCATGAGACAGCCCAGAGGGGACTTGAGGAGCTTGAGGAGCTGCAAAACTATAATCGTCATATGCAACATCCTGAGCAGCAGCCTCTGCATGAAGCTCGCTATCTACTCCAGCGCCGGTAAAAGACGGATCTTGCTGTACGTCCTCTTCGGAAACGGGAAGCACAGCATTTTCGTCAACAGGTACTATATCATTTTGTTCAGCGACTACCTCAGCTACAGGAGCTTGTTCGGACTCAATATGAGCTTCAATAGCTTGCGCAGCCTCAATATCGTGGTTTTCTTGGATTTCATGTTCGGCAGGAATAGCTGCTTCAGTCTCTTTAGCGAGACTTACAGACTTATGTTCTTCCTTGACTTCAGCTTGTGCGCTCTCGCTTTTCTTCTTACGGCTGCCTAAAACACGCTTGCCACCCAACACGGGTTTACCACCTAAAGTAGGTTTGCCTCCACCCATAGGTTTCAGGCCAGCACGCATCAAGCCAGGCCTGGGCGCTCCCTCCCCTTCGTCGCCGCCAAGCATAGGTTTGCCACCCAAGCCGGGTTTGGTGGCGCTACCTTTAGCCATAAGGCCGGCACGCATACCTCCACCACCTTTGGGAACTAAACCGCTGCGAGTTTTATGCTCGCCATCTTTCTTTTCACGGCGAGACTCACCCTTGGCGCCTTTGGCAGCTTTAGCTTTTACAAGAGGCTGAATACCACCATCATTACCAACTACAGGCGCTCCGAGATTGGTAAGCTCGCGAGTAGCTGTGGGATTGTTGGGATCAAGGAAAATAACACGCTGATAAAGAGCGACAGCGTGTTCGGAGTCGCTATTATTTACATAAAGACCTGCAGCCGTTAAGTAAGACTTGATAGCCAGTTCTATATTGTTTTGCAAATGGTAAACTTCACCGAGACGTTCCTGAGCTAAGACATAGTCCGGAGCAGTCATAATGATTTTGCGATAAGCCAAACTGGCTTGATCCAAATCACCCTTACGCTGACAGACATCACCCAACGCAAACATAACGTCGAGATTTTCAAAGTCAAACTTAAGAGCGCTGCGGAATTGTTTTTCAGCGTCTTCCCAACGTCCCAACATGGAGTAAAGTTCTCCAAGATGGAAAACGGCTCCGGAGTCGTTGCTATTGACAACTAAAATACGTTCTAAGGCTTCGCAAGCTTTTTCCAGCTGGCCGCTGGCTTGATACAAGTCGGCTACTTGGTGGTATTGATTGGCGCCGCGCTCCACTTGACCGTATTGAATATACATCTCGGCCAATTCGCGGCAAACATCTGCATTGTTGGGATCATCTTTCAAGACAGCTTGAAGCAACTCGATAGAACGTTCTCCCTCGTCCAGCTCAGTGTAAAGGCGAGCCAAATCGAGCGAGCGAGCCACAACCTCAGCGGTATCGCCACGATAACGATACATATTTATGAGCTCAGAACGGACGTCAACAGACTCCGGTTCCAAAAGAAGCACATAATTAGCTACAGCCATCGCATTATCCATATCACTGCGAGCGACATAGATATGCATCAACCGCAAATAGGTACTTATCACCGACTTAAGCATGCCACGCAAAGCATAGATTTGAGCTAAATTTCTGCAAGCCTCATCATTGTCAGCATCCAGTTCCAATACCTTGGAATAGCTCTCTATGGCCTGGTCCCAGCTTCTACTGTCAGCGAATGTTCGGGCCTCCTGCATCAACCCTTCAATGGTATCAGCCACGTAAGTCACACCACCTTCTAAACGACTTGTTAGCCATCTACTAATCCGTTTAGTCCAATCTTGTCGAAGTCAACTTTCACGCACTATGCCTTCAGTACATCCCTGCAGCATTATTATGGCGTCCGATGTAAGCGCTGTATTTTTTATAGCGCAAATTGCGTAAAAAAAGCACCAACGCACTGCGAAGCGGTTGACCACACTCCGCAAAGGGACTCTCCGACTCGACATTCTCAGAAGCTATCCTGCAAAAGAAAAGCCAAGAACATCTCTAGTCGGAGAAGTCTAAAGAGGGCTAGAAGTTCGAACTAAGCAGAATCAGTTCCTGCATAAAAACTTTACGATATGCAGCATCACCCGGAAAGGTCACAGCTATTTAAAAATAAAAAAATAAGCGGCCGATATTACTCAACCGCTTATTTCCCTATTTGCTAGGTAAACTACTAGCTCAAGCTATTAGTCCATGATGTGAGGAGTTACCATGAAGACAACTTCGTTTCTGTCGGAGCTGTGGCTCTCATAGCGGAACAAAGCACCGATGATGGGGAGATCGCCCAAGAGAGGCAACTTGGAAACGGAGTGTTTCTCACTGTCACTGATCAAGCCACCCAATACGATGGTGTCACCGTCTTTGACGCGGACTTTGGACTTGGCAGTACGCTCGTAGGTGATAGGATACTGGTTATTCACCAAGTTACCAGCGCTAGAAGTGGTAGGAGTGAGTTCAACCACTACGTGGCCATCATCCTTAACTTCAGGGGTAGCTTCTAACTTAGTACCGATATCAACATACTGAACCTGGAACTGACCAGCACGAGGATCATAGAATACGATAGGATATCTCTGACCTACGTAGACTTCAGCTTTCTCACCGCTCTGAGTAGCGATACGAGGGGAAGCTAAGGTCTTGGAGTCGCTGTTTTCAACGACAAAGGAAAGAGCAGCTTTGATTAAGAGAGGAGAACGACCGAAAGTACCGAGGTTGAAGGCGGTCAGGTCACTTTCATCCTCACCGATACTGAACTCATCGTTGGTGATCATATGGCGATCGGAACTGTAGAAGAGAGAAGGTACGATTTCGGCGAAAGTGGTGTTAAATACACCCATAGCGCCGGCTTCGTCACTCCACTGCACACCTAAGTTCTTGGAACCGGTTTCGTTGAGTTCTACGACTTTGAAGTCTAACATGACTTGCTTTAAGGGGCGGTCAATGTTAGCCAATACTTCCTGGACTTGCTCGATTTGCTCATCGGTACCTTCAACAATGAGGATACCCATGCGCTTGTCTAAGTTGAGACCTACATCGGGGACCAAAGTGGCCAAGAGGGCCTGGATTTCGTCAGCTTTGCCGTAGTTTACAGTGATGTACTCGCGGCGGGGGGCAGGAGCGGGAGCGGGAACCTGGTCGAGATTGGGCAATTTGCTCTTGATCTCTTTGAGTTCTTGCTGGGTGCCTTTAGCATAGAAACCGTTGATAGTGGGATGGGGAGTGAAGACTACGTCAGGATACTGACCTTTCAAGAACTCTACGATATTGGCAGCGGGAGCGGCCTCAAGTACGAATTCCTGCTCGGCGAGGTTTCTTCTGACGGAGCTGGATTTAGTCTTGGGAGTAAGAATGTTGTCGGCAATGGTCTGCAGTTTCTCAGTGGTGGCTACGATCACGGTGTTGTCCACGATCTTGTAGTCATAAGGAGTTTCCTGCATTTTCAAAACCAAGGCCAAGGCGCCTTCGGGCTGTACATTCTTCAAAGTTACGGTAACGGAACCTTGTACGTCGGGACCGACGTAAACGTTGCGTCCCATCTCTTTAGCTAAGAATTTTACGATGTAAACGAGGTCAGCGTTGACAAATTCCATATTGACAACCTTGACTCTCTTAGCGGCCTTGCGAGCCTTCTTAGCAGCAACAGCCTTCTTAGCGGGTGCAGCGACTTTACGAGGAGCTACATTGCTTCCAGCTTTAGCGACAGACTTAGCAACTGGTGCTTTCGCAACTTTCGCACTAGCAACTTCGTTTTTGGAGAAAGCGACGGTTACGCCTTTGTTCTCCGCCAAAGCGGTGCAATAGCTGGTCTTGGGGGTGTCGCTAACATTCATACGAACCAAAACTACGTTGGCGGAAGTCTGAGCGACGACGATACTCTGAAGCAAACCAGTATTGATGTTCTGGTTGCGTTTTACGTTTTTACCTAAAACAGCGGGAGAAATCTCAACGCAGATAGCGTTATCGGATTTAGACTGTTTGTACTGGACTGGTGCAGTGGTATCAGCAACAACCTTGATAAGACCTTTAGCATTGTCTAGGCTGTAATTGACACCGTTAATGGTTGCAGCATTGCCTTGAGCTGTTACTGCCATGGACGAAGACAAGAATAGTCCCACGGCCATCAGGCATGCAAACAGAAGCTGAATGCTTCTACGCTTGGACAAGAGCATTGGTTTTACCCACCTCCTATTGGCCATCACGTTCAATTAAGAACTTAATTACTTGAAACATTTTATGTTTCATTCCGAGGGTGCGACCCACCGTCCGGAAAGTCCCAAATAAAATTTCTGAGCTCTTTCCCAACTAAGCAGACCTTCCTGCAAACGGACAGACACCCTCGAAGGCCTGGCCGTGCTTTTTATTATTTTCAATTTTTCAAAAGAGACTGACTTATATTCGAAAAATTCGCTATTTTTTAGCGTCTCCGAATTTCTCTTTTTCCAAGGTGTAGCAGAACTTATGCTCTTTGCCGAGACCGATAGTCACAGTCTTCGCCTTAGGATTGATGTCCAAGATGCGATACTTATCAACTTTTTCGCCGACCGCTACTAACCTGGTTTGTCTTCCGTCGCTAATCATAGCCTCATAGCCATGACCACCACGCAGAATACCGTTAACGGTAATGCTGGGCTTGACGACTTTTACAACCTTCTTGGCAGCTTGCTTGGCTTTGCTGGCAGAAGTGTTGACGACGGCTTTCTTCTGGCTTCTCTGAAGAGCAGCCCTCTGAGCAGCAGACATCTTAGAGAGACGCGCATTAGAAATTGAAGCCGGACCGACAACCATATTCATGAAGGGGTCGCGAACGGAAACTTTACGTCTCACGGGGGCAGCCTTCTTCTGCTCGGCAGCAGCCTTATCGGCGGCTACTTCGGTACCCTGCGCGGGTTCAACGGCTGTTCCGTCTCCGGTACCTTCACCAGAGCTGGCTGTACCTGCATCTGTAACCTCAGTGTTTTCTTCGGTAGCAGACTCGGTATTTTCGCCATTGTCAGAAGCGGTTTCTTCAGTATTGGTACTCTCGGAGACCTCTACTTCACTGCTGACGGGAGAGTTGGGAGTTTCCTCGGTAGTCTCTCCTCCACCGCAAGCGGCACAAGCCAACATAGCGAGAGAGAGAGCAAAAACTTTACAACCCTTATTAAATTTTGAGCCAAATTCAGGCAGGTTCATATTTTTTCTAACCTCCCTGTCTCATGTATGCTGTAATAGGAATTTGGATCGTCAAGACGGGACTGCGGTTGTCGCCCTCTTTTTTACTTTCGGGCTGCAGAGCGATCTTGTCGATAGTTACCAAACGCTCTAAACGGAGATCACCCAACTGATAGAGGAACTCAATCAGAGTGGAATATCTACCCTTCATAGTCATTTGGAACACGCGAGTCGGGAACTGCTTGAGAGCATCGGGAGTCGCATCAACGCCTTCGTCCTCTTCAGCAGCTTCAGTGTTGTCGGCATCGGAGCCTTTAGCAGTCTGAGAAGTCAGAGCACCGGGGGTAATGGAGATGATCTCGAAAGAATCATCGCCGGTGCGATAGCCCTCTTCGTCGGTCAGTTTCTCGATCTCTTTGATGTAGTTGGCTACGAAGAGCTCAGCTTTCTCGGGAACGAGGTTGGTCTGTACGACGCGGGCCAGTTCGGCTTCCAACTCGGTCTTCTCTTTGGTAAGAGCAGGTAAGTCGGCGACCAGCTTGCGCTGTTCTTCTAATTTGACTTCAAGTTCTGCAACTTTAGCGTTGTTCTGTTCTACAAGTTCTGTCTTTTCTTTCCAGTCAAACAACCAGAACATAACAACAATGAGTGCGATTACTACGAAGGCTACGACGATTTTAACAGGTGTATTTATAGTCATCGTACCTCCTAAGATTCTGTTTCACTGGATGAAACGTCTTTCGAAGCCTTTGAAGCCTGCTGAGCGGCGATACCAGCAGCAGCATCAGCATCATAACGAGCTTCGATTTGGAAAGTAAAGCCTACACCAGACTCAATTTTAGTCTGAGAGGTAGAAGACAGGGAAGACTCCGTAAAGATAGGAGAATTATCCATCTTCTTAATGAACTCAGCCACAGTAGCTAACGGAGGTCTGCCGGGGCGATGAGCAGCGATACCGCTCATAGTAACGGCTGTCGTCGAAGGTTCAACGGACAAACTGGTTAGCCAAACATTTTCTGGTAAGACCTTCCCTACTTCAGTCAAGAGATTTGCATACCGAACCGGGTCGTATTTCAAACTGGTGATGATTTTAATCTCACTCTTAAGTTTGGCAATCTGCGACTTGATCTCATCAATGACGGGCAAACTCTGTTCCGTCTTTTTGATCTCTTCGTCTAGTTGCTCGATCCTAGCTTGAGAAGCATCTACATCTGATTGCAGACGAGAGCCCCAAACTATACAACCAACTAGCGCGGCGCAGACACACACAAACAAAACTGCGACCAGCGGGTCGAAAGTAAACCTCTTACGCTCAGTAGGCAATAGGTTGACCTTGATGGTCATCGTGCACCTCCCTTTGGAGTATCAGCTCGACTAAGTTAACCAACTTTTCACTGCACTTATTGCTTGCGCAGTGCCAAGCCGGCTACAACCATAGCCATAGGCGCAAGTGCTTCGAGATCATCAGCCTCAATGCCCTGAACGTTCTCAATCGAAGCGCTCCGGAACGGATTAGCTATCTGACACTCGATACTTAACTCATTCGCCAAGTAGACATCGATATTCTTCATTCTGGCTGTACCGCCGGAAAGAACGACCAAGTCTACCGACTCTGCTTTTTCTTTAGACCGATAATAATCGAATGAAAGCTGGATATCTCTAACCAAATCGTTCAAAACGGGAACGATAATCTTAAAGACTCGCATCGTAGTAGGAGCTACCGGCGCAGAGTCATCACCGACCCTAACTTCGCACTTTTCAATCTTGAAGCGTTCAGCTTCTTCGAAAGATAAGTTCAGCTCCTGTCCGATAGCTTTCGTAAAGCTATTACCGGCTACAGAAATAGTTCTATTTTGGCGGAGCAAGCCCGCCTTAAAAATGTTAATGCTTCCCGATGAAGCCCCCAAATTTATCAGAGCAATAGTTTTATCGCCGGCGGAAAACTCAGGATTACTCTCTTGCAAAGCTCTCAAGAGGGCAAAAGGCTCCAAGTCTACAGCTTCAGGAATAGCACCGGCTATTTGGATAAGCTCGCGAGTGTTGGTAATCATCTCTTTGGGAGCAGCTACCAACAGAACTTCCATCATCTTAGGATCGTCGGGAATCGATTCTTGAAGGATCAGGCCGCTGACTTGAGCGTCTGACACAGCGTAAGGTAGATATTGCTCAGCCTGATATTGAATAGAAGTGGAAAGCTCGCGCTCGGTCATGACAGGCATTCTGATAGGCCTAATCACCACCGATTGGCCGGACACGGCACTTACGATAGGGCACTCTGCTGGAAAATTGTTCTCCTTAAGCAGTTCTTTAATAGTCTCGCCTAAAGTTTGGGCATCGACAATAGCGCCATCTTTAATAGTTGCCGGAGGGGTAGGGCAAGAAGCATAACGTGTAAGTTGAAGTCCTTTTTTACCACGAACCATAGCAGCAACTTTTATGGTATTGCTGCCAATGTCCATACCGCACACTTCTTCTTCTTTTTTGAAGATCTTCTTCAACAATCCGTTGATAAAGTCCATTACTGACCCCTTCTCTAAAACCGCACCACAAATATATCTGCGCCGACCGCCGCAAGTGGAGTTTTCTTCTTGGCTTCTTAAAAACCTCCAAGAACAGCCTTTACATAGACAAAACTACACTTACGAAGAATTTTTGCAGTTCGAGCGAAAATACAAAACCCCTTCCGTTTGTAACTAATAGCCAATTCCCGCATAGTATGGCCAATTAACTATAAAATCAATAATTTGACTTTTGTAAAGTAAACACACAAAAGCGCCTACAGCCATAAAAGTCCCTAACGGCAGGGGATCTTTACCTCTTTTTCCTGATACTAACATCATAAGTACAGCCAAAGCAGCTCCCAAAACGAAGCTCAAAAAGAAAGAAATAAGTCCTAAATTCCACCCCAAAAAGGAGCCAATCATAGCCGCCAATTTTATATCTCCGCTGCCCATAGCTTCCTGTTTGCTAACAAACTTGCCTATCGATTGTATAGCCCAATAGAAAGCGGCTCCTAAAGCCATACCATAAAGAGAAGACAAACCGTTGAGCCAGGAACTTCCCGCTGCCTCGTAACCTTTTAAGCAATTAGGTAAAAGAGAAAAATCGAAAAAAGTAAAGTCGGCTCGCATGGGAATAAAAAAAGCGCCCACCAAACCGACAATCATACCACCGTAGGAGACTGAGTCCAAAATAATCCAATGGTCAAAATCGGTAAAAAAGACGACTATGAGCAAACATAAGAAAATAAAAGCATAAATAAACTCTGCATTAACTCCATTATAGAAGTAATACAGAAAAACTGACATACATGCAGTGAAAGCTTCTATAGCAGCATAGCGCCAAGAATAAGAGCTGCCGCAAACCGAGCAGCGTCCTCCCAAATAGAAATAGGCTACTATAGGCAAATTTTCCCACCAGCGCAAAGGCGTACCACACGTTCCGCAAGCCGATCCGGGCAAAACGACGGAACGTTCCAAAGGAAGACGATAGATGGCCACATTGAGAAAGCTGCCAATTAAGGATCCGTAAATAAAAACAATAACAGCCCCTATAAGATTGCTGCTATATAGTTCTTCCAACATAAAAAAAGCGGGATGCTCCCTTGCTTTGCGATTCCCCCCCAGAATAGAGCAAACTTGACTGAGTGTCAACAAAAAAAAGGAGCCTCCCAAAGGAGGCTCCCTCTTCTCACTCACGAGAAATTAACAGTAGCCAAAAACTAGCTCTTACTGCTTAGTAGCGTCGGGATCAGCAGCCTTGTTCTCGATCAAGCCCTGAGTGGCAGTGAACTTAGGATAGTCAGCGTCGCAACCAGCGGCACTGTGGTTGGTACCGGAGCAATATACGGTGTAAACGTCGGGGTTGGTAGCACTCTTGTAAGACGTGGTGTAAGGGGTAGAAGTACCCTGGGAAGGGCACTTAGGAATAGCCTTCATATAAGGCTGCTGGCCATTGGCTTCTTTTGTAAGAATATCGAGTTTTTCGGGGTAACGACCGGCGTTGTCGGTAGCGTACATTTCGCAAGCAGTACCGATGTTCTTCAAGTTGGACTTGCAGGAGGTGACCTGACCCTGAGCACGAGCGCGGATGAAGTTAGGTACCAAGATAGCAGCCAAAATGGCGATAATAGCGATAACGATCATAAGCTCGATTAGGGTGAAACCCTTACGAGAAGAGACGCGATGCATCATCTGATGATTTCCTCCAAAATATTTACGAATGCAGGCCTAATAGAGCTGTACCTTTATGGCAACGACCCTACAGGTATGGTCAAATACTAATGCACTCCCTTCTCTTTGTCAACCTCGTGCAATTGATTGTTGTTCTAATTTAATATTTTTTACAAAAAAGCAAAAGTTGGGAAAATTCCCACAAATTCAGCGATTTGCCTAAAGAATTTTCCCAACTTCTTTGGGTTCGACAATGCCTATGAAATACACAGGCACGTATACATTTTTTGTAAAAAGCCTAAGCCATACTTCCTACCAACTGATACAGAGGCAAGAATACAGAGATAACGATAAAACCTACAATGCCGCCCATACCAACAATCATAATAGGCTCTAACATGGAAGTCAGTGAGGAGAGCAAGTAGTCAACTTCGGTGTCATAGAAGTCGGCGATCTTGGAAAGCATAGCATCCAAGTTACCAGTTTCTTCACCTACGGCTACCATTTGAGTGACCATAGGCGGAAACATACCGGAAGCTCCCAAAGGAGAAGCGATACTTTCACCTTCACGGATACTGTCTCTGATTCGAGTGACGGTAGCGGCAATTACTTCGTTACCGGAGGCCTTACCTACAATTTCCAAAGATTGCATAATAGGTACACCGGAAGAGAGCAAGGTACCCAAAGTGCGGCAGAAACGTGATATGGCCACTTTTTTATTCAGCAAACCAAAAACAGGCAAATTGAGTTTGAGTTGGTCAAATTGCTTACGTCCGGCCGGAGTTTCGATATATTTCTTAAGGAGCACAACACAAACACCGCCCCCCAAGAAGAAGCAAGCCAAGAAAACAGGATTGCGGGCCAACTTAGTTATGCCAATCAAAATTCTGGTAGGCAGAGGCAATTGTAAGTTCATACCTTCGAAGAGAGATACGAACGTGGGTAAAATATAGGTAACTAAGAAAAACACAATACCCATGGCCATAACTAAGATAACCACAGGATAAGTCAAAGCAGCCTTCACCTTTTTCTTTAAGGCGAAGTCTTTTTCCATGAAGCCGGCCAAACGTTCCAAAACTTCATCGAGCACACCACCCATCTCACCGGCTTTTACCATACTGTAATACAACGTGGAAAAGACGTCGGGATGTTTTTGCAGAGCGCTCGATAAAGTAGAGCCACCTTCTACGTCGCGTCTAACTTGGACGAGAACTTGCTGCAATTTTTTGTCTTCAGTTTGCTCAGACAAAATGTCAAGGCAACGAACCATTGCCAAGCCAGCGTTAATCATCGTGGCAAACTGTCTACTAAAAACCGTAAGCGCCTGCTCGTCGACTTTCTTCATATTCTGGAGCCAGCCAAGGATATCTCCATCAGCAGCGCTTCCAGATCGCTGTTCCATCTTTACGATGGTCATCTTCATGTCCTGTTGGACGATCTTTTGGGCCGCTCTGATATTGGGAGCTTCCAATTGGTCTTTTCTAATCTGACCCTCTTGATCACGTGCTTCGTATACGAAGACAGGCATTGGCGCCTAACCTCCTTGCAACAACTCTCTTTTCAACAAAAAACTAGATACGAGACAAAGAACCGACAAGAATGCACATAACGGGCACGAGCCACCAAATAGCTGACATAGCGAATACCTCCTATTTATCTCCCAGCTGCCCTTATAAAAGAACAGCTGTCCCAATTACACAATTTCCGTTCATTCGATAAGAGAGCCAGAATCCTTCCTACAGAGAGCAAGGAGACTGGCTATTGCTATTACTTGCGATTGGCGCTCTCAATCATGCGGCGCAAATCATCGGCGTGGGTAGTATGGTTGAGGGCTTCTTCCATGGTGATCTGCTTAGTGTTGTACAGATCGAGAAGAGCTTGCTCCATTGTTTGCATACCATGCTTAGAGCCGGTCTGGATGGCGTTGTAAATCTGATGGCTCTTACCTTCGCGGATGAGGTTACGCACAGCAGAAGTGGTAATCATAACTTCTACGGCAGGTACGCGGCCTTTACCGGAAGCGTGAGGAATCAATTGCTGAGAGAAGACGCCTTCGAGTACAGAAGCTAACTGAATACGGATTTGCTGCTGCTGGTGAGGCGGGAAGACATCGACAATACGGTCTACAGTCTGAGAAGCATCACAAGTATGCAAAGTAGAGAAAACCAAGTGTCCGGTTTCGGCAGCAGTCAAGGTACCAGCCATAGTATCCAAGTCACGCATCTCACCGACCAAAATGACATCGGGATCTTCACGCAACGAAGAACGTAAAGCGTTGGCCCAGCTCATGGTATCCTGGCCCAACTCACGCTGGTTGATCATAGACTTCTTGTGGAAGTGTACGTATTCGATAGGATCTTCGATGGTGAGGATATGGAAATTGTGCTCGGAGTTGATTAAGTCCAACATGCAAGCCAAAGTGGTAGATTTACCCTGGCCGGTAGCACCAGTAACCAAAATGAGTCCCTGAGGGCTGCGTACCATATCTTCAATAACGGGAGGCAAGTTCAATTCGGCGCGAGAGGGAATCACGCTGGAAATTGCACGCAAAGTAGCGCCTACATTGCCGCGCTGCTTAAAAACGTTGACACGGAAACGACCATAATCACGCACACCGTGAGAGCAATCCAATTCCCAAGTCTTTTCGAACTTTTCTTTCTGACGCTCGTTCAGAATGCTGTAAATCAAGCGCTTGCTGTCATCTGATACCAAACGAGGAAGTTCGGTGGGAGTAAGCTTGCCGCTGATACGCAGAATAGGAGGCAGACCTACAGACAGATGCAAGTCGGAAGCGCCCTTCTCAACGGTAAGTTTAAGCAAGTCGTCCATGGTGTAGCGGAACGTAGATGCTACTGACATATTGTGACCTCCAGATATTGAGCTTTAGTCTGTGAACCAAACAAAACCGCTTTACAGTCCAAGTAGAACTAATGAAGCTACATTCATTCAACCCGGCACTGCGCTCCTCCCCCATCCGACTAAAGCGAACAGCCAGCGCTCTGCAATACGGTCAAAAAAAATATTTATAAACAAATAGCGCCAAGCGCTTGCCCTGAAAAAATCTATCCAGGCACAAGCCCAAAGCGCAATAGAATGATTATTAGAAATCGCCGGAACTTTCTACGTAAACTACGCGCAAGCTCTCTTCCATTGAGGTAACGCCGGCAAGCACCTTAGCCAAAGCGTCATCTTGCATAGTACGCATACCTTCTTCGATAGCGGCTTGCTTAATTTCGGCAGTAGAGCTGCGGTGCAAAATGAGAGCGCGAACGCGATCAGTAATAGTGAGAATTTCGTGAATACCAGTACGTCCGCGATAACCGGTCATTTTACAATTGTCGCAACCTCGACCGCGATAGAAGTTGATTGTCGTGTCGGAGTACATAGAAAGTCCGAAACGGCGCACAGCTTCAGGGGTAGGCTCGTAAGGTTCTTTGCAATTGGGACAAATAGTTCTGGCCAAGCGCTGACCAAGTACACCGATTACAGAAGAAGCTACCAAGAAGGGCTCTACACCCATTTCTACCAAACGTGAGATAGCACCGGAAGCATCGTTTGTGTGCAAAGTAGAAAGTACCAAGTGACCGGTCAAAGCGGCCTCTACAGCGATTCGAGCCGTTTCGGTGTCTCGAATCTCACCGACCATGATGATATCAGGGTCTTGACGAAGGAAAGCGCGCAAAGCCGAAGCGAAAGTGAGATCTGCTTTATTGTTTACTTGTACTTGGTTGATACCGGGCAACTGATACTCTACAGGGTCTTCAATAGTGAGAATATTGGTTAAACCGGTGTTGAGCTTATTTAAGCAAGAGTAAAGAGTGGTTGATTTACCGGATCCTGTAGGGCCGGTAACCAAAATCATACCGTAAGGTTTTTCCACTACGTCTTCGAACATGCGCTGGTTTATATCAGAGAAACCGAGCTTATTCAGACCAAGCATTACAGAGCCGCGATCCAAGATACGCATTACTACTTTTTCACCGTGAATACAAGGCACAGTGGAAACACGCAAGTCGAACTCACGTCCGTCGTGGCGCAAGTGAATCTTACCATCCTGAGGAATACGGCGCTCGGCGATGTCCATATTGGACATAATCTTGATACGAGAAACCATGGGAGCCTGGATGTGCTTAGGCGGGCTCATTACGTCGTGCAAAACACCGTCTACACGGTAACGCACTTTTACATTGCGAGCTTCGGGCTCAATGTGAATGTCGGAAGCTTTATCGTTAATGGCTTGAGAAATAATTAAGTTCACTACGCGAACAATAGGCGCTTCATCAACCATTTCTTTGAGCTTATTGATATCGATTTCATTTTCCTCGATATCATCTTCTACTTCCATAGCCTCGCCGAAATCAGTATCGACCAAGCTTTTGACGGCGTCATCTACAGCTACCATGTCGGTAGTACCGAACATAGTGCTGATAGCCTTTTTAATAGCATCTTCGGTGGCGATTACTGGTTTAATATCGAAACCGGTAATTAAACGAATGTCGTCGATAGCCAATACGTTGAGCGGATCGACCATAGCCAAAGTGAGTTTATTATCACGCTGCTCGACAGGAATGACGTTGTAGCGTTTAGCTAGGTGCTCGGGGATAGATTTTACTAGTTCGGCATCTAGGACTTTTCCGTCTAAATCTACGAAAGCTACGTTCATAGCTTTACCTAGAGATTCGACAATATCCTTATCGGTGACAAAACCTTTAGCAACTAAGACCTTTTGCAAAGGTTCTTTAGTACTCTCTGCCTGAGCTTTGGCTTTTTCCAACTGACGTTGAGTAATAAAGCCTTCTTCAACCAGCATAGCACCAATTTCTTCTGGACTCTTGCTAACCATCCCAAACTCACTCCGTTGCAAGCATTTCACTCGACGCGAACATCATTTCTTCGCAAAAACGGAAAAAAATCACACGCCAACTGGGTAAGATTGCTTCAAGCAAAATCGGCTTTTATCCTGTTTATATGGGCAAATAATTAAATCAAACAAAAAAAAGCTGCCCATTCTTACAAGAACACAGTGGACAACTTTTTTGCCAACAATATAAATAAAAGCACTAAGCTTCGTTTTCTTCTTGGGCAAAATAATTCACCCTAGGAGGCAAACCGGCTTTGGCTCGCTCTACCACTTGTTCAATCCAAGCTCTGACCATACCGATAGCTACAGCGTTGGATCCGCCCTCCGGAATAATAATGTTGGCATAACGCTTAGTAGGCTCCGTGTAGAGCATGTGCATGGGACGCACCACTTTTTGGTATTGTTCAATCACTTCATTGAGGCTGCGTCCACGTTCCATAATATCTCGGCGCAAACGGCGGATAAAACGCACATCGGCGTCTGTTTGTACGAAAATTTTGACATCCATACGCTCGCGCAACCTAGGATCGGCCAAAGCCAAAATGCCTTCTACTATTAAAATATGAGCCGGCTTTATAAGTTTGGTCTCTTTGCAACGTGTGTGAGAAATAAAGGAATAAACAGGCTGATTTACTTCTTCACCACGACGCAAAGCATCCAAATGTTGAATCAGAAGATCGTTATCATAAGCATCAGGATGATCATAATTCGTCTTAGGACGATCCTCTAAGGGAATATCAGACTGATCTTTGTAGTACGAATCTTGAGCAATAACTTGAACTAAATGAGGAGGATAAGATTCTTTTAACTTGCGGGCTACAGTTGTCTTACCGGATCCGGTTCCGCCGGCAATACCGATAATCAGAGCAGCTCCCTTTACACCTCCATTATCAGGGCACTCACAATTGGTATTTCCTGATATTGTTTTCGTGCTCTCTGAAGTTTTGTCCAAAGACATGACTCCCGTCTCCTTTCACATCGTTGCGTACATAATAGTAATAATGGCTGGGGGTAGGATTACAAGCCGCCTTAATTGATTCAATGCCGGGATTGCATATAGGGCCAACCGGCAAACCGGTATATTTATAAGTATTATATGGAGAGTCTATCTCCAAATCTTTATAAAGCAAAAACTCTTTTTGGTATCCGAGAGCAAATTGCACCGTAGCGTCGCATTCCAACTTCATACCATCATTGAGTCTGTTAATGTAAACGCCGGCAATAATCGGACGCTCAGAAGCGACTTGAGCTTCCCTTTCCACCAAAGAAGCCAAAATAACGGTATCGTGCAAAGAAAGAGGAGATTTTGCGTTGTGATAAGGCAAAACCAATTCTTTGAAGCGCTCGGCAACCGTTTTGACCAAAAATTCTACATCGCAATCCAAGGGCAAAGTATAAGTATCAGGCAAAAAATAACCTTCCATATTATCGGGAAATATCTCCCCGTACTTTTTGCCCTGTGCGGTAGTTAAACGCAAAAATTCGGCAGCCGTACCGATCTTGTTCTTTTCGACGATAGCGGCACACTCTTTAAGTGTAAGTCCTTCGGGAAAAGTGATCGTTTTAGAAGCGGTGCGCCCCTCTACAATCAAAGAAAGAATTTCTCTGGGACTCATGGCAGCACTTAAATTGTAATAACCAGCTTTAATTAAATGGCCGTTCTTAAGATAACGCCCCCAAAATTCAAAAACACGAGCAGAGCGAAGCAAGCCATGCTTTTCCAAGTCGGTGCCCAAACTGCGCAAAGTAACTCCCGGTTCTACTTTGTAAATAACATACTGTGCTTTTGTTTTTACAGGTTGATCAAATTCTCGAAATTTTTGATAGAAACAACCGGCAACTGCTGCCAAGCCGATTGTACAAATCAGCAAAAAGATCAAAAATTTCTTCATCGGCAGCTCCCTCTTTCAAAAAAGGATAGTCTATTGCGGAAGTAAAGCTCACAATCCTTGTTATCAATGGCCAAAGTGAAAAGCTATTTTCTAAAAATCCCATTCTGGAGGATCAAAATTTCCCGGTCTGCTCTTTTTATCCAACCAACTCTGCAGAATAATAACTGCAGCTATTTTATCGACAGATTGGCGGCGCTTCTTTTCTTTCATTCCGCCTTCACGCATAGCTTGATGAGCCATAACAGTGGTTAAACGTTCATCCATCATTTCAACTGGCACCGATAAGCGCTCGCGCAATTGCTGAGCAAACGCTTCACAAGCTTCAGCTTTTTCGCCTCCCAGACGGTCGGTGCGATTAGGCAATCCCACTACCACGGTGCCAATAGAGCGCTCTTCGACTAAACGACGAATGCGTCCAGGCAGGCCATCGCGATCGCGGCCATCCCAAACATCGTACGGACTGGCAATCATTCCCATAGGATCGGAAATAGCTAAGCCGACCCTTTTTTCTCCTAAGTCAATGCCTAAAACTCTCAAGACTTTTCTTCCCTATTTGTAATAAACGGCGTGATTTTAAATTTATATGCCAATTCAAATAAAAATGTTCCCATAAAAGATATTCAGCTTCAGCATAAACGGAGGGCATATAACGCCGTTGCAAAGACTCCGTCAAAGAAGCTCCGAGAAATTGCTGCCAGAGTGAAACTACTTCAGGACAAATTTCCACTGCTTCCAAACGTCTGGCGGCACAACGCTCGCAAAGTAGACCTCCAGCAGTAGAACTAAAGCTGGTTAGACAACTATTTGCTCCACACAAAGTACATTTATCTAAGTCTGGAGCCGAACCCAGAAGCTGCAGTAAATGCCATAGAACCCACACTGAAACGGCCACTCCTTTGCGTGGGTAAGCACTTAAATTATCTAAAGCTTCAGCTAAAATACCATAAAAGCGATTACATTCAGAAGGCTCAGCCACGTAGCCATTTTCTTGCAAACCAGGAGCTACCGAGGCAAAAAGTTCCAATAAATAGCTACCCCAGCACAAACATTCGTAGTCGGCATAGAAAGCAGGCCTAACTTTTATAGTTTTGGCTTGAGTTAGACGAGCCAGAGAACCGCGCCCTTTGACAAAAAAGCCTTCAAATTCGGTAAAAGGTTCGACTTTACCGCGCAGTGAGCTGTGCGGTTTGTTGATTCCGCTGCATACGGCGTCGATACGTCCCTTGTCGGAGCTGAGCAACAAGACAACCTCAGAACTTTCGTTGAGGTGACGACGATGCAGCACGATACTTCTAGCGGAAAAAAGTTCACCCATAAGCTTTATCCAACAAAAAAAAGCCAAACCTTAAAGCTGGTTAAGCTAACTCATTTTTAAGGTTCGGCTCCATACTAAAAATAAAATTTACATTTTGAAGTTGGGATCGCCTTGCATGATCTTGATAGAAGCGCTAGCGCCGATACGATTGGCTCCAGCTTCAACCAAAGCAACAGCACTTTCAAAATCGTGAATACCACCGGAAGCTTTGACGCCAATGTCGTTGCCTACGGTTTTGCGCATGAGAGCAACATGATGCACAGTGGCACCGCCAGGGCCAAAGCCGGTGGAAGTCTTAACGAAATCAGTACCGCCTTTAACGGCTAAGCGACAGGCTCTTTCAACTTCTTCATCGGTCAGCATAGCTGTTTCCAAAATACATTTTACCAAGCGACCGCCAGCAGCTTCCACTACGGCACGAACATCTTTTTCGACAAATTCGTCGTCACCGGCTTTCAAAGCGCCGACATTGATAACCATATCTACTTCGTCAGCACCATTGGCGATAGCATCTCTGGTTTCGCAAGCTTTGGCGAAGCTGGTAGTAGCTCCTAAAGGAAAACCGATTACGGTGCAAACTTTTACGGAAGAGCCGCGCAAAGCCTCGGCAGCAGTGCTGACCCAACCGGGATTGACACACACGGAAGCGAATTTGTATTGGCGGGCTTCTTCACAAATTTTGATAATCTGATCCTTTACGGCGTCGGCCTTGAGAAGAGTATGATCGATCATGTCGCCAATCATGCGTCCGGTAATTTGTTTATTTTCCACTTAACACTGCCTCCTGCGCCTTCGTGAGACGCTATAAATGTATTTTTATCCGCAGCTTAACTACAGACAAAAAAAAGCTTTTTGATTTTACGCTAAAAAGTTTGCCAAGCCTGCCTAGCTAAAGACAGCCAACAAAACTTTACTTATTCGTAGTCGTAACCGAAAGCGCGTAACCAATCGGGACGATCACGCCAATCTTCTTTTACCTTAATCCATAAGTCAAGATAGACTTTTCGACCGAACAATTCTTCTAATTCTTCTCGGGCTGCAGCGCCAATATCGCGCAGTTTCTCACCTTTACGCCCCAAAATAATGTGCTTTTGACCTTCGCGCTCCACATAAATAACCGCCCTAAGATATTGCACATGTTCATTTTTTACAGCAGGACGGCACTCTTCAACTTTGACAGCTACAGCGTGAGGGACTTCTTTATAAGTGCAACGTAACACTTTTTCACGGATAATCTCTTCAGCTCGACGCTCGTCGTCTTGATCGGTAATTTGCTCTTCGGGGAAGTAAGGAGTGCCTACGGGCATCATCTTACGCAAATGCTCGAGCAATTCGGGCAAATTGTCACCATCTTTAGCCGAAACTGGATAAACATCCACAAAATCGCCTAAGCTGCGGTAGGCTTCCATACGAGGCAACAAAGCTTCTTTGGGGACTACTTTATCTACCTTATTTATAACCAACAACTTGGGAGAATGCACTTCCTCAGCTAAGAATTTGGCCACCATACGATCTTCGTCGCTGGGCTTGCAAGTAGCATCTACCACCATGACAGTAACATCAGCTTCACTGCCTTCAGTTTTGGCAGAATCGAGCATCCATTCGCCCAAACGAGTCTCTGCTGGGTGAAATCCGGGAGTATCGACAAAAACGATTTGGCAATCGCGAGAGTGACTTACTCCTAAAACTCTATGGCGCGTTGTCTGCGGCATGCCGGAAGTAATGGCTACTTTAGTACCCAAAATAGCATTGAGCAAAGTAGACTTACCCACATTGGGACGTCCGACTAAGGCAACAAAGCCGCTGTGAAATTCTTTAGCACTGTGCATAATGTGTAATATTCTCCAAAAAACGATCTTTTGATAAAAACTTTTACCGCAGAAAATATAAGCAAAGTTTTTACTCTGCTCACTTGCGTTCCTTTGTTTGCTGGTAGAAAAAGGTACTATTTTAGTTTGCCTCTTGTACCAGAGCGTGAAACACTCGCTCCGACCAAGCGCCCATAGCTAGATCTATTTGCCAAGCGGACAATTTTTGTTGATCAGTTAAAGCTACCAATCCCCAAACTTTAGACTGATAAGTAAAGACAGAAGCATCATGGCGAGCGCCATCATCTAATTCGCCTGTTTTATTGTAGTTTTGTACTTGGCCCAAAATACGAGAAGGCAATTTTTCAATAAATTGCTGCCTGCTTAAAATGGCCCAAAACTCATCATTATAGACTTGATCCAAAATGTTGCCTTGCCAAAGAGAAGCCATAATAAAAGCCAAATCTCGAGCCGAAGTATAATTCTCGCCCATTTCTTGGGGTGAAGCCATAAAATAGCGATTTAATACGGTATGACGAGTTTGTAAAACATCCTTAAGAAAAGAATTGATAAAATTGAAGCCCAATTTTTTAATAATTATATTGGAAGCGCTATTATCGCTAACAACGATAGCTAAGCGAGCTAATTCGCGCCAACTAAAGCTGCGCCCCACACCGACTTCGCAGAGAATGCCTCCCTCTACAATATCTGATTCTGAGACTAGAACTGAGTCAGCTAAATTAATACGGCCATGCAAAGCTTCATAAAATAAAGCCGCCACAATGGGAATTTTTATAGTGCTGGCTGCTCTAAATTGTTTATCCAAGTTGTAGCCGCTAATAGACGAAAGCGAGCCAACTTTTTCCTTTAACCCATCATTCCGTTTGGACAACTTAAAAAAAGCTAAACCGGAGCCAACTTCAGTTAAAAGTGCATCTTGACATAAATTGACCATTTTTTCTTCGCTTAAGGAACGACCGGACTTGTTATCATAATTGTTTATAAAATTGTCAGCCATCCTATACATGTCCTTATAGCAATTTTCGCAAAAAAAAAAGCAGCGGACCAAAATCCACTGCTTTCCTCTTCCGTTTGTGGTACGGGAGGAGGGATTTGAACCCTCACGCCCTCGCGGACTCGGGATTTTAAGTCCCGTGCGTCTACCGTTCCGCCACTCCCGCATACAAGCGAACGCCAACCGTCACCGGCTGACCACGGGTGGTATTATGCACATTTATTCACTACTTGTCAAGCTTAAATTTACGATTGCCACTGCCTCAAGCTGCAGCGCTTTCAATTGCAACAGGAAAAGCCCCATCTCAATGGAATATGCGCAAATTATGACTAAAGACATAGATTCCATCTCCAGCGCTGATGAGCTTCTGGAGCTGGCCGAGCAATTAGAAGACGACGACAATCTTGAAGAAGCCCTTAAAGCAGTAGAAAAAGCGATTAAACTTGCCCCTCAAAACGGCAAAGCTTACTGCGTCAAATCAGGTTTGCTTCAAGATATGGACAAACCCAACGAAGCTTTTCAAGTTCTCGTTAAAGCTTGCAAAGACATGCCGGAAAATACGGATTGCCTTTTCGAGCTTGGCGCTTTTTTAAGCGAGCATGACAATCTCAGTCAGGCTGCCGGGTGCTTTGACAAAGTCAATCAGCTTGATCCCAACTACCCCAAAGTGAAACTTCTTTTAGGTAATTGCTTGCTCAAGCTTGGTCACTTCTCCGAAGCTATCGAGTGCTTGACCGAAGCCTTAAAGACCGATCTCAGCAATGTAGACAGAGCCAGAGTTCTCAACCATATTGGTGAAGCTCACATGAACAATATCCATTCGGATGATCAGGAAGCCAACCAAAAAGAACTCGAAACGGCGAAGGAATTCTTCGATAAATCTTTGGAGTTAAATCCCGACGACTACATTCCTATCGGCAATATGGCCATGACTTACGATCGTATGGGAGAGCCTGAGTCCGCCGTTAAGATCTTGGAGCCTGCTTTAGCCAAATATCCCGACCAGGCTAAGCTTTATGTGATTAACGGTATCTCCTTGGCTCTTATTGAAGATCGTCAAGCTGAGGCTATCGCTTCTTTCGAAAAAGCTATCGAGCTCGATCCCGACAGTCCAGAACTTTGGTTCCACAAAGCCCACTACTACGTACGCCGCAACGAATTTGATAAAGCTTTGGCCGTATTTGAAGAAGGTATTAAAGCTCTGCCCCAAAGCGGAGAATTACACTTACAAATAGCTTCTTTATTGCGTCACTTAGCCGGTATCGAAAATTCTTTGGGCCACCATGAAGAAAGCAGAGCTCGTCTCGGAGCCGCCGTCAGTCACCATCGTGAAGGCCTGCGCCTTTTAGGCCGTTTGATCCACTGGGGCTTCTTCTTCGTAGACGAGAACAATAAGCCGGTTGAAAATACCAACGTAGCTATCGAATCCGACAGAGCTATTCCAAGAGAGAAAGTAGCCGAACAATACTTCAATCAACTGAAGCAGCAAGGCCACACTATCGACGAAAAAGGTATCGTAGACGGTAAATATCGTGTAGGTATGGCCGAAATACCTCCGGACAAAATTAAGATGGCCGAAAAAGTAAAGCTTCTTTAATTTTTCGCTGTTCTTAGCTATTGCAAACAAGAACACGCTAAAAAAGCTTCTGAATCTCAAAGCGGACATAGTCCTTTAAAGGCTCAGAAGCTTTTTTATTGCCCATAAAAAAAGCAGCCGCCTTTCTAAAGAAAGTAACTGCTTTTGTCTAAAAACTCAATCGGCTAAAACTACTTGGCGCTTGTAAAGGGAGCCTTCAAAGAAGCTACAAACTCGCCCCACAAATCGCGTTTCAAAACTTTATAGCTCTTGCCTCTACCGGGAGAGATAGAGCGGATAGCCGCAGCCATATCGGCAGCAGATAAGAAGCGTTTCTTGGGATCTGTGCGAGTAGCAGTACGTACAATCTTGATGTACTCATCGCTAATAGCCGGATTTACATCAGCAATAGGAGCCAACTTTCCAGGATGGTCAACAGGATCTATGTAAGTAACCATCTGATGCATGAGTACGCCTAAGCCATAAATATCGGTAGACTGGCTAACAATACCGGCTAAACCATATTGCTCGGGAGCGGCATAACCTATAGTACCCATACGAGGGGCATCAACAGGCAAATCTACCAAAAGTTTTCCTAAGCCGTAGTCTGTCAACATAGCGTAGCCATTAGAAGCCAAAATGATATTGGACATGGACATATCAGCAAAGAACTTGACAGGCTTGCTGGAATGGAGCGTTTCTAAAGCTTTAGCAACTTTATAAGCTATATCCAAAGCCAAATTTTCGGGGAAAGGACGTTGACGAGCTCGGAAATACTCGCTCAAACGACGTCCGGGCACATAATCGAATACGAAATAAATGTAACCATTCTCAATAAAGAAGTCGCGCAGAGAAGTAAGACAGGGATCAATAAAATCCATGTATCCTTGAGCAATAGGCTGGAAGTAAGAAGATACCATTGCTCTCTTTTCAGGAGCTTCGTATCCCTCAAGTTTGAACTCACGAATGGCATATACGCGCTCGGAATGGCTTACAGACTGACTGCGATAGATGATACTGTCTCCAACAGTCTCCAAAACACTAACTAGCTTATATTCGCCTTGCAAAATGGGACGGCGCTCTTCAGCCATAATCTAAAAATCTCCCTGAATTTACACTTTCAATTAGGCGCTTTTTCTATATCATCCGGCCAATACCTGCCCTAATACCCTAAGGCACTGCGCAGCACTCCCTCTTTGCCTTTTTTCGATTCCAACTCTAAATAGTTTACTAAACCAGCATGATAGATAGGGTCTTTTTTATTCTCCAATAAAAAGATTTGAGTTTGGCGACGCAATTGCTTATTTACCTTGTAACTCAACCACTCACAAAAGCCTTCCTGATGACGCAATCCCAAGCGCCTAACTCTATGGGACATTTGCCAAACATGGCCGCATTCATGGATCATAGTAGTCAAAAAGTCTTCAGAAGGCAGCCCTTGCAAGATATAGATGCGATAAACTTTCTTGCCTCCTCCAACATTGTATTCCAAAGTCTTGCCGCACGTTAATTTCAGAGAAGGCTCTTCATCATAATCTGAACGCATTTTTGCGGCTAAAACTTTTTGGTCAACTATATGAATAGTTACTACCACATCATTGATGTTGATAGAAGGAGAAACATATTGATTTATTAGAGATTTGGCCTTACGAAAATAGACTTGTGCGGAAGTTTGATCATTGACGGCAGTAGCAGAATGGAAAGCGCAAAGGCGACGGCCATCCGAAAAGACCAAACCTCCGCTGCTTATGGGCAAGTTGCAAAGAAAACAACGTGGTAAACCGGCTTTTTCACACTTGCTGCAAGAGTAAAGATTGTCTCTCAGGCGCAGATATTTTCCGGACAATATGGGCTTGTGACAACAGGAACAAACTGGAGCAGAGGCGATAGCATCATCTTTACAAACGATTTTGCCGTCGTTCATAGTATAGTAATTTGTGCAAGTACGACCACAAACAGAGCAACGAGGTAGATCTTTAGGGCAGAGAATTTTTTTACCAAATTGGTAATAAGTTCCGTAGATTACTTGCCCACACTTGCTGCAAATAATTTCTTTTTCCGCAGCCTGAGCCGGAAGTATAAGTCCAAAGACAAGCGCACAAAACGAAATCAGCAACCAAACCTTGTGCCAATTTTGATTTTTAATGCAGTCTATTGCAAACAACTTTTTTATCTGCCCTCTCTAGCTCTCTTGCCAGCTAAATACTCGCCATAAATAGTGTCGACATAGTATTGCGTTTCGGAATAAGGGGGTACCCCTCCGTATTGCATAACTGCTCCGGGGCCGGCATTGTAAGCGGCTAAAGCTAAAGGCACACTGTTGAAACGTTCCAATTGAGAGGCAATATAACGAGTACCACCGGCAATATTTTGCTCAACATCAAAAGCATCATAAACACCTAAGCCGGAAGCTGTAGCCGGCATAAGTTGCATAAGGCCCACCGCCCCTACAGGAGAGACCGCATTGGGATTAAAGCCGGACTCATGACAAATGACAATTTCTACCAGCAAAGGATCTACACCCCAGATCTTGGCATATTTCAAAATAATGGGGTTAAGATCGACTTCAACCCAAGCGCGTTGTTTCTGCTGCGGGTCATTGGGATCCCAACCATAATAGCTGACTAAGCGCGGTTGCCGTTTGCTAGAATCGAAAGTGGCAAAAGACCAATTATCTCTGTAGGCATATCTGGGTTTAACTTCATAAACTTGATATTGCGGCGGAGCAAATTCGTAAGTGCCATCAGGGCGACGTTTGCCTTGAGGAGCGACTTTGGTTGCAGAAGACGATCCGGACGTGCGAGCAACTGAAGTTTTTTTCTTGGAAGCTGTCGATGCCGTTTTTTTAGAAGAAGAGCGCTTTTTACCCTGATAAGTGGGATAACTACTACCATGCATAAAAGAATCGTTAGTGGCATTGGTATAGACAATTTCTTTTTGTCCATTTATGGTACGGACTTCGGCTCTTATTTCGTCGGCATAGACCGGAGCCAACGTCCAAAGGCCTAACAAAGCGCTACCTACAGCCCAGCCTAGTAAGCGATTTTTCAACTTGTTCTTCCAGCTAAATTCTTGGCCTGAACAGCTTAGGCGCAAGTTATAAAAGCTGTTCTTTATCATATTCATAGATTGAGCTTATCATCTTTCTCGGCATAATGCCAAGTATTTGCCAAGCAAAAGGCAAAGCGAACTTGGTGTAGTAGAACTGAGTATGACACAAGAGAATCACACCCCCAGCCTTAGTGCCACAGAGGCAAAGTCTACTCCTTTTTCCGATGCTATAGCAACTCAATCTAACTCGCCACAAACTGGACGTATTTGTCCACGTTGTAAAGGTAGCGGAGTTTGCGTCGATTGCCAAGGCAGCGGCTTTATGACTTGCCCCAATTGCGAAGGACGTGGCACTGATGGACATAACAGCCAAGGTGTTCCTCTCCCCTGCCGAGTTTGCAAAGGAAGCAAAAAGGTTCCTTGCTCTAAAGTATGCGAATCTTGCGGAGGAAGCGGCAAAATCACTTCCGATTTTCAACAAAAAATTCTGGAGAAATATCAATCTCCCGGCGACAGAACGGCCCACCGCCCTCCCACAATTACTCACGCTATAATAATAGTTTGTACTTTAGTATATATTTTACAACTTATTTGGCCGCTTCAATTTCGTATGCTGTTCTTCCCTTGGCTGTCGCCTTATATGCCATCTTACGCTCCTCTGGAAATATGGCGTTTAGTTACAGCAACCTTTTTACACGGCGGTTTTTTCCACTTATTATGCAATTTATATTGCTTGTATCTTATCGGCCCAGAACTTGAAGATTTAATCGGCCATAAACATTTTGCCGCCTTATTTATAAGCGGCTGTATAGGTGGCAATATTGTCTCCTCTTTGCTCAATTTCCATTCCGGCGGCATCGGCGCTTCTACAGGAATTTTTGCTTTGCTCGTCGGCTACTGGGCTTACAACAAACGTTGGGCCTTAGGCTCAGCAGATCGAGCCAAGGCTTACGGCCAAGGAGCAATCTTTTTGCTAGCTATAGGTTTTGCCATGACTTATTTTATGGGACTGGCCGTCTTGGACAACTGGGGCCACTTAGGCGGCGCTTTAGCCGGTTTTGCCTACGTACAACTAAGTAAACGCCCAATATAAAAATAAAAAAGCCCCAGAAGCAAGCAGTAGCAAACTTCTGGAGCTTTTTTCGGTTAAGCCAGAGACCTTACGCTATTAGTGGTAAGATTTCAAGCTCACTTCGAATTTGTAAACTACCTTACCGGAGAAGTTGACATCCTGGTCAACTTCTAACTCGAATTTCATACCATCTTTGACAGCGGTAACATCAGGCATATTAGTCAAACCGTCCTCGATTTCAGTTTTAACAATACGCCAACCGTTTTTCTTTAAGCCGTTGACTATCTGGTTGTACTCTTTCTGAGTATTGGTAGTAACATAATCTTTTTCTACTTTATGCATGGACTCTTCATACTTTACCACGCGAAGACCAGGAATATTGTCTACCCAAGTGAGACGCTCAGACAAATTGGCCCAAACGGGCGCGACGACTACAGCCAACAAACAACCTAAAGTAAGAAAAAATTTTTTCATGTATGTATCAAACACCTATATTTACAAACTAAACGAAAACACCAACTGCTAGAGTCAATGTCTCTTGCCTTTCAATGCTAACAAATCACTTTTGTTCCTGCAATAATGGAAATTTTGCAATAATAAGTTTCACTCTTCAAAAAAAAATTGAAAGCCATTCAATAAAAAAGCAGGAATCACAAAATAACAATACAAGCTGTAAAGGCTTTTGCGAGCGGGCTGCTGTTTTAAGACTAGCGAATTTTTTCTTTCACTAATTTGTGCAAGCCAATTTTTTACTGTGTAAACGGGCAGCCTATCATTATCGTTCAATCGAAGCCGTTAGCATATACATTTCGGCTGCAAAAAGATTGTCGATCTTAAGGTAATATTAGTAATGACTATTAAATATATGACTCCTATTCTGGGAGCTCTTTTGGGATTGAGCGCTTTTGCTCCAGCTTGGGCTGCTCCTTTATTTCCGGATGTCCCGGAAAACGCTTGGGCTCGCGACGCCGTAGCAACTCTGGCTGCCAAAGGCCTAGTTGAGGGTTATCCCGACGGCACTTTTAAAGGAGATCGTCAAGCTTCACGCTGGGAAGTAGCTATTATTGTAGCCCGTCTTTTGGCTCAATTGCAAAATCAACATGCCACTTTGGCTACAAAAGCTGAACTTGATGAATTACAAAAATTAGCCGCCAGCCTCAAAGATGAGCTAAATATTCTAGGCGCCCGCACCGAACGTTTGGAAGCGGAAGTGGCCAAACTAGATACCCGCGTAAGCGATTTAGAGCGAATCAGTTTCTATGGAGAATATAAAGCCCGCATTACCACTTCTTCACTGCGCAACGTTGGTATCGGATCTTTAGGTAATCCTCCTATTTTGGACTACACTACCGCAGTAGGCAGCAACACAGGCGCCGGTGGTATTATTCCTTCTCCTTCAGTAGCTGCAGGTTTAACTTTTAATACTTTCTTTTTAGGTGTAGCTTCCGTAACCGACTGGTCTACCGGTCGTCCTATGGTAAGTGGTACTAGTATTTCTCAGCAACTTATGCTCGGCACCAAGTTTGATTTAGGCAATTCTTTAGAAGGCGGCGCCGAATTTAGTGCTTATTCCAGCTGTGGCAATAAAGTAATGGACGCTTTCTGGGGAGTCCCTCAAGCTTATTTAAGCAATCCATTTACCTCCACTATTGGAGCTAACAGCAGCACTCAAGGCTTAGAGCACGCTCCTTACGCCAAATTAGCTTTAGACAATTTCTGGCTTTTGCACAAACCAAGCAAAACACGCTTAACCGTAGGCAGCTTAAAAGAGCAAAACTTCTCTCCTTTAGTTTATGTACCAGAGCGCAATCCCAACGCTTGGGGCGATTATTATTTAAACACTTACGGCGTCCAGCTCAAAGGCGAAACTGACTTATCATCAGATTTTACTTTCAAATGGGAGCTTATGGGCACTCGCTTAGCTAATGGCATTGCCAATAGCCTTTTCGATCAAGATGGTTATCAGTCCAGAGCTACAGGTGCCAACTTAGAATTGGTCTTCAGAGACGGGCAAGGCAATTTTAAAGCTAATATCCTGCACGCCAGAGATTGTGGCTTATATGACAAAGCTTCCTCAGGCTTGCACTTCCAGGACAATTTTACCTTAAACTGGGTAAATCCCAACGGTTATTATATCAACCAATTGGGCGGCCCCGGCTCTCCGGCAGTAGCTGGCATGGGCTCAACAACCGACGAGCGTCCCATTGCTATGGTAGGAGCTGCAGGCAATGACGGTATCACCGGTATCGCAGGCGTCCCCAATGTAGGCGGCATCGGTGCTCAGGATATGCTCAACTACGGTTTTAGTGCCAGTTACGAATTTGACTTAGGCGATTTTAAGCCTGACATTTTCGCCGATTATGCTCACACGAACTACAAGCCTTCTATTCACTCTTCTTATTCTGTAGAAGGCAATGCCTACCGCTTAGGCGCCGATTTCAAAATGTTCAAAAACGCTTTGAATATCCAAGGTACCTATGTAAAAACTGATCCTACGTACGATCCTTTTGTGCTAAATTATCCTACTATTAACGGTATAGGCAACACATTATGGAATGTGCCAGGTTTCAACTATTACAATTCACTCTATTCTTTACACGATACCAACACTTTCACACACAACCGCAAAGGTTGGAGTGCCAAAGTTGATTGGCGCTTCTGCCGCACCGGTAAATTTACTTTTGAGTACAAAGATTTGGAGCAAACTAAAACTTCTTGCCAAGATATACGCTATTCAGCCGGCTCTATTGCTCCGGGTACTCCCAATACAACAGTTTTAGGTTTCTCTCCCGGCTTTATGGATCCAGTCTTCTGCGGTTTCTCTTCCGAAACATTTGCCAGCGACGGCACTAACGCTCTAGGCAAAGTATTAGAAAATCCGCGCGGCAAGGCTACCAATTGGTCTTTGGGCGTAGGCTTTAAATATCCGGTCGAGCCTAAAAAGAGCAAGCGTTGCATTACTCTCTCCGGCGGCGCTCGCAGTACTCACTTTACCCGTCACTCTCAGCTTTCTAGTTTGATTAATACTCCAACTCGTTTCGGAGCCGAAAGCCAAAACTATGTCAACTTCTATTTAGACGCTTGGCAAGTCAATTTAGATTACGATATAACCAATAATTTACGCATTCACACCGGTTACAAATCGGTTGATATGTTCGGCCACTTAGACCACTTAGGCGTAATGAATAATTATGCCAATACTATTGGTTCTAGCGATTTTGATATTATCAACTTGGAGCAGCGCATTCCCAATATCAGCTTAGATTGGGATATTACCGACAGCATGTCTTGGGGTGCTATGGGTGAATTTATCAGCACTAAAGACCGCATGGACGAAGAAATTTTCGCCAGCCCCGGTATTCCGGCTATGAATCTAACCTACGGCCCACAAAAAGGCGCTCACCCCTTCAATTGGCAAGGCTTCTTAGTAAGCACCTACCTTAACTTCAAGTTCTAAACCGAACTTAAAACAACTATAAAAGCCACCCCTAAGATTTTTCTTAAAGGTGGCTTCTTCTTTATTATTAGCTCTAATAACTATCGCCCCTACTTCCTTTCATGCCCACTCCTGAGCTGACGTCACGAGCTCAGTCAACCCAACCGTTGGTAGCTAAACTGGAATACTGAGGGGAAGCTCCGTCGGGATGTTTACAAGTACATTTTATAGTGTAGGCTGAATATGTTGTATAAAACATATACGTATATTCATTTTCGGCAACATCATTGCGAGCGTAGGCGGGATTGCCATATGGGCAACGATAAAACGGACAGGGAGTTTTATACCATTCTTCAAATTTTTTAGTGTTGGCATAAGAAGCTTCCTTGCCGCCATGCTCGTTAAAATACAATCCGCGCTCAACTTTGCTAGCTTCAAGCCAACTGGCCAAACGCAAAATATTAGCTCGACAAGCCTGACGGTATTGAGCTTCACGCCTATTTCTAAAAGTACCGATAATACCAACAGTCAAACAAGCCATAATAGCAATGACTGCAGCTACTTCTATTAAAGTGAACGCATACCGACGCCGACGGCTATAACGAGACATAAATAAATTTCCTTTCCCACCTAGCAATTTCACATACATAGAAAGTGCGAAAAACGCCGATTTTTTCGGGAAAAATAGTTATTTACCCTCTGAATAAGCCAAAACGATAATACAAACTTTTATCAGTTTAAAAGAGCGAACGTACTCTAATATATTCCAAAACGCTATCGGGAACCAAATATTGAGCGGAACGGCCTTCAGAAAGAATCTTCCTTATATAAGTTGAAGAAATATCTAACCCGGGAGCTTCAAACCAAATTATCTTGTAAGCATTTCTTAAGTTCATCTCTCTAAGCTTATTTTTAAGCTCTTCTAAATCTACCCCGGGACGGTGGATAACATAAAAATGCTCAAGCAAATCCAAAACATCGTCAAAACGATACCAAACGGATTTTACCAAAGAATCGGAACCTGTAATAAAAGAAAAAGAAGCTTCGGGGTGCTGCTCAACCAATTGCTGGCAAGTATATAAAGTATAAGATAGCTTTTTCTGCTTTATTTCTATGTCGCTGACAGTAAAAAGAGGGTTGCTCTTGGCAGCCAAGCAGCACATCATCAGGCGATCTTGCGCAGAAACCTTAGGCGCGTCGCGATGCGGCGGCAAATAATTTGGCATAAGCATAATTTTGTCTAAGCCTGTTCTTTCGCTTATTTCTATGCCCACACGCAAGTGGCCGCAATGCACAGGATTAAAAGTACCACCTAAAATTCCGATCCTAGTTTTCTTCACGTTTGCCAAACTCCGTACTATTGATAAAAAATACCGGCATTTTCGCTTAGGATACGCCCAGCCCTTGTCACTTTGGCAAACTTGTTTTAGCCGTGTTTTTACGCTTTTGACTGTTGGCTCGTGCTTGTTGGTTCGTAGTTTTTTTAGCTTAAAGACGCTGATAATGTGCTGCCCGCCTGTTAGCCGTGCCTGTTGGTTCGTAGTTTTTTAGCTTAGAGACGTTAATTATGTTCGGCCCGCTAGTTAGCTATTTTGTGTTAGCTACATTTTTTACCATATCTACGCTCCGGCTTCACTGGCCTGGCGGCCAGAGGCCTGCGCTACCGATATGGTGAAAAAATTCCGCTATAAGTTTTGGCTGCGGGCTTGTGTTCATGTTGGCTGGTTCCAACAGCGGCTCTTCCAGGCTTGAACTGGACCGCGCTTAATAGCGCGTCCAATGTTCTGCGCCTTCCATCACCACTGTTTCCGCCTGTTGGTTAAAAACTACGCCAGCTTATGTACAACACACCAGGAACCACTCGCAATTAAGCCTTAAAAAGCGCAGACAAAACGGACTTGGTAGAGTCCTTAGCTTCGGCCAATTGCCGGTATGGCTGCTCGTTTACGAGCAGACGTCGGCAATCCGGGTCGGCAAAAGAAAAAAGCCCGATTAAGAGTAAACT
>CAKUBG010000030.1 GCA_934636825.1 uncultured bacterium
TCGACTTGATCTCGCGGCACCATCACCACGTCATCGCAACCGGTTTGGCGCTTTACGAAAGATCGCAAAGCCTTTTTGCGTTCAGGCCCTTCCGGTGCTCGGCTGACCTCATTCTCAAGAAAAACGCTGAAAATTCGGGCTTTTCTTAAAATAATTTTTTGGAATTTTGGATCAGATAAAAAATTAGGAGTTTTAAAAATACAAAAATCTGCACAGATCCGCTTTTTTTCAGGCTTTTTAAGCCCCTAAATGACAATAAAAAACGCCCCTTCAGCTCCTATTTTATAGGTTTTGAAAGGACGTTAAATGGTAAAAAAGCGGATCTGCTGGAAAAAATTCTCTCAAACCATCTTAGACGACGAAAGAGGAAAAAGCCCAAAATTACGGAATCTTAAGGAGATCTAAAAAATGGGCTTTCTCTCAAAACATCCGATCCCTTATACATAAGTACGCTAAACAGCTCAACCGTCGCTGACCGGAGCGTAAGCTTTTGGCTGTTACGTTTATAACGCTAATATTTATCTTTTAGTCAATTTTAGCAAATAGTGTCCATTAGCTTCTTTGATAGATAAGTTTTGTACCACAAATCCGGCATTTTTGGCGATATGCTCTATAATTTCGGCAGAGGCCATAAGCTCTTCACTGTCATAGATTAAAATAGAGCCGTTATCTTTAAGAGATTTTTTTAAATTTGCCAAATATTGTTGACCGGCCAAACGGCGCTGAGGTTCGTATGCTAGGCTGAATTTATCGTAAATATTGTGCACATCAAATAAACATATTAAATCTGCTTCGTTGTTTTTTAACGGAATTTGTTTAGTGTTGGGCTCGGTTAAACGATAATCTATATTATTAAAAGTGGAATCGTATTTGCCGATAAAATGACTAAATTCTGCTAATTTAGGTTCAATATCGATACAAATTAAACGGCCTCCATCTTGTGGGCAAACGTAAGGAGCCAATTTAGATAACAAAATACCAACTCCGCCGCCAATATCGACTACTGATTTATTTTTTAATTTTGTAAGTAAATCAGCTTGAGCAACTAAATTGCACAGAAATTCAGCGCGGTCTCGGCTTAACATACCTACTTCAATATGATTGATTGCCGAAAAATCTCGGCTTAAACCAGTACGGTACTGTTGGCAAATAGTTAATTCTTGAGCTAGATTGGGACGAGAAATTATATAATCGTAAATTGCTTGTTGCCAGGGGTCGCTATAATTAGGTTGGGGAGCCGCTTTATATTTGTATTGCAAATAAGTAGCTAAATAGGGGAGATGACCTGGACAATTCTTTCCCAAACTTTGAATAAATATTGTATCAGACAGAATTTGCTGACACATAATTTCTCTTTGCTTAGGATTTACTGTTAAATATTGAATAAAATGATTTTCTGCTTGCAAAATTTTCTGATCATTTTTATTGAGACCTTTTAAGCGTGCGTTGGTACGTTCTTCTTGCTCATGAGAGGCAGGGGAAGAAGCTGTAAGTGTTGGAGCCAATTGAACAGATCCAGCCGATTTTTCTAAGTGAGAAGAACAGCCTGAAGCCAATAAGCAAGCTGACCCTAAAACTGATACGAGAGTCGTATATAATATATGGCTAAAGTTCACGAATGACTAATCCTTTGGCCAAGCATAAAGAGAGGCTGTCCATTTTGTCTGGTGATAAAAACTGTCAGTGCATTTTTTGTTGCGCAAGTTTTTACTTTTTGTCTGATAATTTCGGGTTCTATAGCCGAATTGCGTTTTTTGATTTCCAAAATACCTACATTAAGCTCTTTAACGCGTTTTTGCAAAGCTTTTAAAGAAAACTTGTGAATTTCAGTAATTAAGAAAGCATCAGCTAAAGGTTTTTCAATTAATTTATCGCTAATGAGCCAACTAGTCTGTTCATCAAATAGATGAGCTTGAAGTTTAGTGGCATATTTGTGTAAAAGGCCGGCTCGCAAAAGGACTGGCTCAATTTCGTAAAGATACTGGCCTTCATGCAAAGAACCGACGTCTACAGGAATGTCTTGGCCAATAGGAAGACTTTCTTGGTGCCAAGTTCCGTCTTTCAAATAGATAGAAGCTTGTAAAGATGGCTCGATAGAACAATTGAGCCACAGTACAGCTTCGCGACATTGTTTATTCAGTCCGACAAATTCTAAGGAAGCACCAGGTAAATCTTCAAGCATAGTTTTATCAAAGCTGGGAGCTAATTTTATGGCCATAGGAATATTTAAAAATCTAGCCAATCCCACAACTTTTTTTAGAGGCGGAAAAGTTTCTTCCACTTGGTAAATACGCTTACTATCCACACGTCTAGCTGGATCGCTAAAAGCGGCAGCCGCTTGGGGAAGTTTGTTTTTTATGTAGTCAAGTTGCAAGGTTTGGATAGAGTAAGGTAGAGCCAAATTTTTGGCGTTAGCTTGTAAAATATCCAGTCTGCTTTGTTCTAAATCTACAGCTATAACCGGACGGTAATTGGCTAAAGCCAGGGCGTCGCAACCCATGCCGCAACCTAGGTCTAAAATAGGACCTTCAGGAGCTATGGCTTGCAATTTTTGCGCTCGGTGTAAAGCTAAGGGCCAGGCAGTGGCTTGCTCTAGCGCTTTTTCTTCAAAATACATCTTTTCAACCATGGAGGCTGGAAACTTGCGCAAAGCTTTCTGGCGCAACTTAACTTGATTGAGCAACCAAGAAGTTTCTTCGGAGGTGAAATCTTGACGTAACTTTTTTATAAGCTTAAATTCTTCGGTACTGCCGAGTTTGCTTTGAGCCAAAGTATTGATAACACTTTGTACTTGTGGTTGTTCTAAGAACAGTAATTCTCGATTGTTGTTTTCCATATTTTGATTTTCCAGATTTTTGTTATACCACAGAAGAATTTTCTTTCAGTTTCAAAAAAACAAAAGAAAAACCTTGTATCAATTTTTAGTAAAAAACAGATACAAGGTTTTTTAATAAATTAAATTGTCAATAACGACAAATTAGGCTTGTTTGGCTCCACAATTGGGGCAGAACTTTGTACCAGGAGGTAACTCAGCACCGCAGGAGCAAACTTTTTTCTCGGGAGCAATTTTTGTACCGCATTCAGGACAGAATTTGCTGCCGCTGGGAACGGGAGCCTGACAATTAGGGCAGGGAATAGTGCCGGGAGGCAACATCTTTGTGCCGCAATTGGGACAGAACTTTCCACCGGCAGCTACTGGCTGCTGGCAATTGGGGCAAGGAATAGTGGCTGCTTGTTGGGGCGCAGCGGCTTGTTGAGGCTGTTGGATATTGGCTTGCATACCACTTTGCATGGCTTGTTGCATCATTTGCGGCATCATCATGCCCATACCCATGCCCATACCGGCACCCATGCCACCGCCAACCATGCCTTGGTTGTTGGCCATATCGCCCAAAGCGTCGGCTGCTTTGAGTTGCATGTAGTTTTGCACTCCCAGAGCGCCCATAGTAGCTCGTTTGCGGAAAGCGGCCTGAATTTCCTCAGGTACAGAAACATCCTGAATAAAGAAATCGCGCAGAGAGACGCCATATTTACCAAAGTCGTCTTTGACTTTGATCTTCATAGCAGCTACCAACTCGTCTAAGTTGCTGCGAATGCTGGCATAAGATTTGAAAGTGGTGCTTAAAAGATCGTTGAGGCGAGTGCGGATGCTGCCTTTGAGAGTAGTATTTAAGTCTTTAGTACTATAGCTGGAACGAGTACCGACTAAAGTATTGACGAAGAGTTGCGGATCTTCGATACGTACAGACATGGTACCGAAAGCGCGTAATTGCACCCAGCCTAAATCGGGATCTTTAAGGTCGATAGGGTTGGGGGTGCCCCATTTGAGATCGGTCATAACTTGCTGATTTACAAAGTAAACCTCAGCAGCAAAGACGTTATTTCCGCCAGCAAAACGACTAAGAAACTCGGTAAGAAGAGGAATGTTGGCAGTAGAAAGGGTATGACGACCGGCTTTGAAAGTATCCATTGCTTGGCCATCGCGGTAGAAAATAGCTGCCTGACTCTCGCGAACGATCAGCTGAGCACCCATTCTGATATCGGCAGGGCCTTCTTCTGGAACTCTGCCTACCAAGGCGGTAGGATCATTGGGACGCCATTCGATTACATCTAAATATCTAGCCATAGTTTAAGCTTTAATCCCTTTCAAAATAAGTTCGCGCTCGTTAAGAGCATTGTCAAAGTTGGTTATGCAATTAGTAAGTGATCTTAAAGCCAACTTGGGATCGCCTCCCTCATCAGCGGCGCTCTGTACAGCCATTAAAGCTTCTTCAGCATTGCTGATAATATTGACGAGAGATAAATCGTAGTCGTAAATGCGAGCCAGTTCAGCTTCGTTGATCTTCACGGCATCGAAAAATCCTGTATAGCCTCGGTTGGCGTGGCGTACGCGTTCGATTACACGATCAAGCTTATTGGCTACTTTGTCGAAGGGTTCCATAACTGACAAATTGCCAGCTCCCAAAAATTCTTCCTGAGCAGATTGCATATTGCTCTTGAGGTTGGTTAACCTGGAAGCCATGTATTCACGTTGAACAGCGTCGCTTTCGCGTCTAGCTGCTCTCTCTTGCATACCGGCGTAACCGGGAATTTTGTTCATGAGGTTGTTGAGTTTTTCGGAAATATTTCCGAGACTGAGTTTATCCACTGAAAAGCCTCCTTGCTGGCAGGATTCCAAGAAACCCTCAAAATAGCTGACATCAGATAAAAATGAGCTTCGTTAAGTAAAAACTCTCTTCCTGTTAGGATTTTTGACAGCAAGCTTTTAAATGTCACTCAAAACCAAGACGTTTGAGAATACGTATTTCTCGGCGTCTTCGTCCGGTTAAGCGGGTCGTCCAGTGATCTTCTCCTAAAGGACGGACTAAAATAGTATAAAGTCCGAGTCTTTTGCCGCCTAAAACGTCAGTAAAAATTTGATCACCTATAATTGCTGTGTTCTCCGGTTGAGAATTCATCATGCGCATAGCTTCCAAAAAAGGTTTAGCTCCCGGTTTTCTCTCCCAAAAACGAGCGGCGAAATAATGCTCGATTTCTAATTGTTCGGCAATTTTGCGTACTCGTTCTTCTCTGGAGCGGCCCCAAATAATGTTGGAAACAATGCAAAGGTTTTTAATGTGACCGTTTCGGCGAGCTTTATCTAAAGCTTTTATCGTCTTGTAGTCGATTAGTAATGAATCGCGCTCAGCCAATGTGTTATCCACATCTAAGCAAATGTTGACAATGTTTTTTTGGGCTAAACTGGCAAAAGGCACATCGGCTATATTGTGGCAATATAGATCTGGCGTATAATGGTGCATATTTTTGTAGGCCTCAGGATCAATTTAAATCGATAACTTCACAATTTTGAGAGTCTGTATCATAAATAACCATAGTGGCTCTACCAGTTAGCCAGCCGCAGCATTCACCGGGATTTATGATAGTGCAATTGCTAAGCTTTTCGATCTTCAGTTCGTGAGTATGGCCATAGACAAGCAATCCGTGTGGTTGGGCTTGCAAAATATCTTTGGCTGATAAAGTTTGGCCGCTATGAAAATTTTGTCTACGTATATTTTTGGCTGCAGAACTGGAGGCGGTCATATAGGTTGAAAGCTCAGTAGCTGTGTAGCTAAAGTGTTGTAAATTTACGCAAGTGGTGCCGATAAAGAAGGTGACCGGCCCTTCCCAAAAGTGGGCTCCCATCATAGCAAAGTGACGGCGCAGCCCGTCTCTTTCACCATCATTGTTGCCTAAAACGGCATGTACGGGAATTTTACTTTCTTCCAAAGGTGTCAAACTAAAGGGAGAAATGAAATCGCCAGCATGAATAATAGCTTCAACTCCGGCTTTTTTACATACACATACGGCCTGGCGCAATTTGTCCAAATTGTCGTGGCTGTCTGATAAAATGGCAATTTTCATAGATAGATTCCTATAAATATTTATTGAGACTATTTTTGCCGCTTGGCTTTTTCTCCCTTTATAATCGTTGACTTTTATGGGCTATTGTTCAAAATGATTTGTTTTTCTAGCAGGTAAGGCTTATCATTTTGCAGTATACCACCAGGCGGAACGCTCCTTACGGTAGGGGTTTGGGGCTTTGTTTTGCGACGCAGCTTGTTTATATGGAAAGCACAGATTCGATATGCTTGTTTCTGATTGTCTTCCCGGAGCATGCAGTAAGTTTAGCATACGATATTTTTATTGAATGCATTTTGAGGTTTTATGGCATCTGAGCTACAGGGGCGGTACAGACTTATAAGCAATTTAGGCCATGGCAATTTTGCCACGGTTTATTTAGCCAAGGATAATAGAGCTAACGGAGCACTAGTAGCTGTCAAAGCTATATGTACCGAAGGCTTCTCGCAAGTTGAATTTAAAGATCTTAATGTTCAATTTGAGCTCGAAGCTAAAATTTTGATGTCTTTATCTCACCCTGGCTTGCCTAAAGTTATGGCCTACTTCAATCAGGGCATGTATTTTTACATCGTTATGGAGTGGATAGCCGGCAAAACTATGCATCAAGAAGTGCTTGAATCAGACGGCATTACTCAAGACACTGTGTTGGAGTGGGGAATAAAACTTTCCGATGTTTTGAGCTATTTACATTCTCGCAAACCCTATCCTATTTTGTTGGGCGATTTGAAGCCTTCCAACGTTATGCTTACTTATAACGGAGATTTGAAGGTTATCGACTTCGGTGTGGCTCGCTATTTCGCCCCCAGCAAAAGTCCGCGTACCTTTACTATGGTAAGTCCGGGATTTGCACCTCCAGAAAAATACAATCGTTTTGATTGCGATTTGCGCGGCGATATTTATTCTTTGGGAGCTACACTGTATTGGTGTTTAACCCAAGCCAATATGGCTAAGTTTAATTTTAATATACCTCCGTTGCGCAAACTTAAACCTGACGCCAACCACTGGTTAGAGGCTGTTTTGGCCAAGTGTATGGAATATGCTCCCGAGCGCCGTTACAGTTCTGTAGCCCAAGTGCGTGATGAATTGGTGTCTGTGCGCAAAGAATTGCAAGGACGAGAAGAGAGAGCCACCGAAAAAAGTTCTAACATTTTAGAGCAACTCTATCGTCAGAAATATGGCGATAGTCACTCTTAGTTTTAGATTCGATGCATTCTTTTAATCGGCAGCTAAAAGCAGAAATACGCTAACTTGATTACTGACATAAAGCTTCTCACTCCGTTTGGTCGCAGAGGGAAGCTCTTTTCTTGTCAAGTTAACTTGGAAAAAAGACAATTAGAAAATATGAGCACAACAAACTTTAAAACTATTACTCATAATGATCTTGAAACGGAGAGTTGGGGAGAGCGTTTGGCCAAAATTTTGCGTCCAGCCGACGTGATCGCTTTCTATGGAGATTTGGGGGCCGGTAAAACCACTTTTGTACGCGGTTTGGCTAGAGCTATGGGGGCTTCTGAGCGCGTTTCTAGCCCTACTTTTGTACTTATGCATATTTATGAAGGGCGCATTCCTATCTACCATTTTGATGCTTATCGTTTAGAAAACAGTGAAGAATTGCTTAATATCGGTGCTGAAGAATATATCGGTACCGATGGTATAGCTTGTATAGAGTGGTCTGAGCGTACAGAAGAGCTATTGCCCAAAGATTGTCTGCGCTTAAAAATTTATTATCGTACTGATTTGGGCCCTACCGGACGAGAATTGGTTTTCGAGTCTGATGGTGGTCGAGGTCAAAAAATAGTTGAGGCTTTGCAAAATGATTCCCAAAAAAATAGATTACCATAAGTCTTTAATTATAGGCATTGATTGCTCTGGTGAGAGTTTCAGCGTAGCTTTAGTTCAAGATGGCCGCTGTTTGGCAGAGCGTGGCGGTTTTAGCCCTCGCTCTCACTTGTGCCGTCTTTTCCCTTCCATTAAAGGAGCTCTCGAAGAGATTGGCGCTTCTTTTCAAGATGTCGGCGCTGTAGCTGTAACCGTTGGCCCCGGCTCTTTTACCGGTTTGCGTTTAGGTATAGTTACAGCTAGAACAATTGCTCAAACTATCGGTTGTGCTTTGGTTGGTGTCAATACTTTGGAAGCTTTAGCTGCAGCTCATCCGGGGTGTTCTTGTCTTTTAGCTGGCTTAGATGCTAGAAGAGGGGAAATTTTTGCTTCCTTTTTTGATACTTCCGATGGTACTTTGCGTCGTTTGTGTGCTGATAAAGCTTACTCTCCTCAAGATTTAGCTGAAGAAGCGATTCGTTTAGAATGCAAATTGGCTGTAGGTAGCGGCCCTGTGCGTTACCAAGAAGTATTGCAAGAGAAAGGATCAATCTTAGTCTCTGCATCTGTAGATGCTCAAGTACGCGGAGCTTGGGTTGCCTTTTTAGGTGAGAAAGCCTTTAAAGCCGGGCACACTCAGGGCATTTTGGAATTAGCTCCCGTTTATTTGCGTTCAGCTGATGTTCAGTTAGGCTAAAAAATGGCTATTCCAAAGATAGAAATTCGCCCATTCACCAAAGATTTTCTGGATCAAGCTTCTGAATTGGAACTTTTGGTCTATGGCGAAAAAGAGGCCTGGCCCAAAGAGTCCTTCGCCTTTGATATAGAACGTGGTTATGCTCGTTATTTAGTGATTTTGGCTGATGAACGTGTAATCGGTTATGCTGGCTCTTGGAATTTGCTGGGCGAATTGGAAGTTAGCACCGTAACTATTGCACCTCAGTGGCAAGGACACGGCTTGGGAGTTTATCTTTTCGCTAATTTAATAGCTAAAGGACTTGAAGACGGAGTAGAAGCTGCTACTTTGGAAGTTCGCTTTAATAATGAACCGGCTTTATCTGTCTATCGCCGTTTTGGTTTTAAAGCTGTCGGAGTTCGCAAAAAATATTATGAAAACCGTTATGATGCTATTATCATGCGAGTTGACAATATGCAAGATCCGGCTTACGTGCAGCAAGTCAAAAACTGGGCCGATAGTTGCCATTTGAAAGGATTGGACTAGAAAGAGATTATGAGTAATCGCAGCAGTGCTAATTATATAAAGTGCGATCCGTTTTATCCCAAATATATTTTGGGCTTAGAGTCCTCTTGCGACGAAACTTCTGCCGCTATTTTGGGAGAAGGGCGTGAGATTTTAGCTAATTTAGTTTCTACACAAATTCCTTTGCATGCTAAGTACGGCGGAGTTGTTCCTGAAGTAGCCTGTCGTGCTCATATGGAAGTTATCAATCCTATGATTGAAGAGGCTTTGGAAAAAGCCAATCTGAAGTTTAGCGATTTAGAGGCTGTAGCCGTTACTTGTGGCCCTGGTTTGGTAGGAGCTGTGTTGTTGGGAGTAGCTGCGGCTAAAACTTTGGCCGGTTGTTTAGATATTCCCTTAATAGGTGTCAATCATATGGAGGGCCATATCTTTTCTGCCCTTTTGGAAAATTCTGATTTAGAATTACCTATGATTTGTCTTTTGGTTTCCGGTGGTCACACGATGTTAGTGAAAGTTGACGGCCCCGGATCTTATGAAGTGCTCGGTTCTACGCGAGATGATGCCGCCGGCGAAGCTTTTGACAAAGTTTCCAAAGCTTTAGGTATGGCCTATCCCGGCGGTCCCAAAATTCAGGAAATGGCTCTCAAAGGCAATAAAAATGCCATTCCTTTTGCGCGTCCTATGATCAACCAAGGGTACGAGTTTTCTTTTTCAGGCTTAAAAACTGCTGTATTGCTCCATTTGCAATCTGAAAAACGCGGCACCGATGCTGATATTTGCGCTTCTTTCCAAGAAGCTGTTGTTGATGTATTAAGCACCAAAGCCTTTAGAGCTGTGCGTCGCTGTGGAGCTAAATCTTTAGCTTTGGCTGGTGGGGTTGCTGCTAATAAAGCTTTGCGTGAAAGATTAGCTGAGGGAGCTGAGCGTTTGGGTATAACTTTTGTCTGTCCTAAATTCGATTTATGTACTGATAATGCCGTTATGATTGCCAAAGCCGGCTGGGAGTTAGCTGCTCAAGGCTGGCGTTCTCCTTTAACTTTGGATGCTAAACCCAACTTAGATTTGGTATAAATTATATTTATGAAATTAGGTTTTTGTTTAAGCGCTGAACAATTTGCCCCCGCGCAGCTTATTGAGCAAGCTAAAGGGGCTGAAAAGGCCGGATTTGACGGTCTAATGATCTCTGATCATTTGCAACCTTGGGTGCCGTGGCAAGGTCAAGCTAGTCATGCTTGGACTATGTTGGGAGCTTTGAGTCAATGTACTAGCTTGCCACTTTCTACCGGAGTTAGCTGCGCTGGAGGACGTTGTCATCCCGTAATTTTAGCTCAAGCGGCAGCTACATTGGAGTGTCTTTGTCCTGGACGTATTACTCTAGGTTTAGGCGTGGGTGAGGCACTTAATGAACATGTCTTCGCTTCTTATTGGCCAGAGCCTAAAGAGAGGGTGCAGCAGCTTTTGGAGGCTGTCAGCTTAATAACTAAGCTGTGGAGCGGTCAAGAAGTACGCTTTAAGGGCGAATATTTTAAAACTGAAAGCTTGCGTTTGTATACACTGCCTGAAGTGCCTCCGGGGTTGATGATTGCTACTTCCGGCCCTTATTTATGTTCTAAAGCAGCTTCTTTGGCTCAAACTTGGTTGACAGTGTGGGCTAGCAAGGAAAAAATGCAAAAATTGCTGGGCAAATTCAGAGAAAGCTGCGGCTCTGTAAAGAAAACAGCCCGCTTACAAGTACATGTAAGTTGGGATGTTACTCAAGAAAAGGCTTTAAATGCAGCTATGCAAGAATGGCCCAACGGTGGCTTAAATTTTCCTAAGGGCGATGTTCGTTTTCCTGAAGTGTTGGCCGAAATGGCTAAAATGGTGCGTCCGGAAAATTTTGCCAACCGAGTTATTATTACATCCAATCCTGCAGATATTTTGGCTATGTTGCAAGAAAGCGCCGCTTTAGGCTTTGATGAAGTATATATTCATAACTGCGGCCGCAATCAAAATGAATTTTTGCACATGTGCTCTCAGGAACTGATACCAACTTGGAAGAGTATTGATCCCGCGGTCAAACGTTCCTGAGCATTTAACTCGATAGGCTGCAAAATCTAGGGGAAAAAGTTTTTCTCTTCCGGCCGCAGCAAAGCTTGAGCTGTCAAAGTACTGGGCTGCCAATCGAAGCCGCGGGCAATTACAAATGGCGCTCTTTTTAGTTTGCCACAAGCTAGCTCGGCTCCAGATGCCAGAGCGTCGGCGCTAGCCATACGAGTCACTTTCAAGATGCGGCCGGCACTATCAGCTTGGCCGCGATAATCTGTAAAAGGATCAAATCCGCAGCAACCTATAGCCACATTTACTATACCTTCGCGCCAAGGCCGACCGAATGAGTCGCTGATAATTATAGGTACAGCAAAGCCTGTTCGAGCTTGCAATTCAGTATACAAGCGCTGGGCTGACAAATCTGGATCTTTAGGCAATAAGCAAGCTGTCGGTTCACTGTCAGTTGTTGAGCCTTGGCCAATATTGGATAGATCGATGCCGGCATTGGCGCAAGTAAAGCCTTGTTTGGTTTTTACTATTAGGCACCCGCGGCTCATGCGCACAATAGCGGCGCTTTCTTGCAATACCAATTCTACTAGTCTGGCGTCTTTATTATAGCGTTTTCCATAGCTTAAAGCTAAAGGCGAAGGTTGCACTTGGCTAAGTTTTACTAATCGGCCTTCCGTTTTGGCTACTGCTTTATGAGTGACAATTATAATATCGCCTTGGGCTAGAGGAATAGGAGCTGCTTCTAGCAGGATCGAAATTAAATTGTGGCCTGGTTCTAGTTCTTTGTCTGTAGTTATGGGAATAAAAGAAACTGCTCCGGGCGTAGTGTTGGGGCAAGCATATTTATCGGTAGCCAAAACTTTTTTTCCTTTCCGGCTCTGAGGTCAATCTAAAGTTCCTCTGTTTCAACATCGGTTGCCGCTGCCCTTGAAAGTTGTATTTTCGGAGGCTTTTTCAAGTGAACTTAGTCAATTTCAGACGCTGGGAAATTATAGGCAGCGGCGGCAAAACTACCTTTATGTTGGAAAATGCCAAGCTTTTGGCTAGGCAAAAGTGCGGCCAAGCCAAAGTGATCTTTACTACTAGCACCCATTTGGCTTGGCCTGGCGCCCGGCAGCATTTTTATCCCGGCCAACTTTTGGAGTGCGACAATTTAGAAAGCGACAGCTTGGAAGCAGCCGAAGCTAGGTGGCGTAAATTTGTTTCTCCGGCTTCGGCTGCGGGAGCTTCTGCTCAAGACTATGCGGGCCGCTTGTGTGGCTTAGCTCGCCTAAACGTCGAACGTACTAAATGGATAGGCTTTACTCCGAGCGAGCTAAACAAAATAAGCTGCTGGCCGGGATTGGATTATTTGTTGGTAGAAGCCGACGGCTCTAAGCGCTTGCCCATCAAGGCTCACGCGTCTCACGAACCAGTTTTTTACTCCCAAGCCGATTTAGGCGTTGCCATTATCGGTATGCAAGGCTTGGGCAAGCGCGTGGAAGAAGGTCAAGTGCATAGACCTGAACTAATGTGTCGGCTTCTCCATTGTGAGCCGGGCGCCGTAGTAGGCGCAAGCCAATTTGTACGTTTGGCTTGCGCCTACTTGGCACTTTTGCCTACACAGGATAAAGTGCTCGTTTTTAGCCAGGCAGAAAATTCGCCTCCAGATCTTTTGGCCGAGTTGGCTGCCCAAGTGCGAAAACATTATGCTGCTGTTTCTATTCTAAGCCAGGCAGCTGACGAGCAAGGCCAAATTGTATATCGCGAATTTTAGCCTTTGTTGTAGGGCCGCTCTTCGCTTAAGCCGCTCCGTCATGCTTAAACTTGCATATAACGCGCTGCCGGTGCCAACAATTGTCGCAATTGCCGCAGTCTTCTTCACCGGCTTGGGCCAGACTTTGCAGCAACACTTGGCGGCGACACATTTTAGTGCGGCAATAATTTTCTATAACGTCCAAGCGCCGCTGTGCCGCCTCTTGCAAAGATGCAAAGTAGTCAAACAAATGCTCTGGTTCAAGCCTAAGCTGCGTTGGCGCTTGCCAATCGGCTTCATATCCCAGAGCGGCCCTAACTAGCATAGCCCAGGCGCCGGAACTCATAGCCCGAAAATTTGTGCGTCTCATTTCGGAGGCTGTCAAATTCTCTGCCGAAGCCAAACGCACAAATTGATCTATTTCTTGTATTTGCGGAAATTTGTCTTCTAAGCAATGTTGCAAATGCTTAAAGTCTTCCGGCGCCCACATAAGAAGGCAGCGCCCAGGAAGCCTGTCGCGTCCGGCCCGCCCAGACTCCTGAAAATAGCTTTCTGGAGCTGCCGGAGGAGCCATATGAATTACTTGGCGTATGTTCGGTTTGTCTACACCCATGCCGAAAGCTATTGTGGCAGCTATCAAATTAAATTTTTCTTCTAAGAATCCTTGCAAAATTTCTTGTCTAGTTTCGGTTGACAAACCGGCATGGTAAGGGGCAGCTCTAAATTGTTGGCTTCGGAAAAAAGTGGCTATTTGCTCTGCTTGGTTGCGGCGGGCCACATAAATTACCGCTGGTAGCCCTTTCGCACGGCGCAAGTGAGCCAAAGCTAGCCAAGGGCGCTGCCGAGGAGTACTTTTTATAACTTTGTAACTGAGATTGGGCCTATCTAATGGCAAACGCGAGAGTAAAGGTCTATCCAGTCCCAAACTTAAGCTTATTTGTTGGGCGCCTTCAGGATCGGCCGTTGCTGTTACAGCCAAAATAGAGCGTGGACGTAAAGTTCGCACAATTTCACCCAAACGCAAATAACTGCTGCGAAAATCATGGCCCCACTGGTTTATACAATGAGCTTCGTCTATAGCTAAAAGTGAAATTGTTTGTGTTTGCAACCTAGTTAGAAAAGCGTCTTCCAGGAGGCGTTCTGGAGCGGCAAATAATATTTTTAGTCGTTTTTCTTCAAGCTGACTTAAAATTTGTATTTTCTCTTGCATTGATTGAGAACTGCTTAGATAAGCTGCAGGCAAATTGCGCTTTTGCAATTGTCTAACCTGATCTTCCATTAAAGCTATCAGAGGAGAAACTACAACCGTTAATCCTGGCATAAGAAGAGCAGGCAATTGGTAAGTTAAAGATTTGCCAGCTCCAGTAGGCCAAAGGGCCAATACATCTCGACCGGAAAGCAAAGCTTCTACAACTTCACGTTGGCCGGGGCGAAAGTTATCTTTACCAAAAAAAGATTTCAATAAATATGTTAAATTGCTCACAACCTGCCTCCTAAAATTATATTTTGGAAACAGTCTATATTTGAGAATGGAAATTAGCCTGAAATACTATGTCGGAAAATAAATGTGCCTTGATCCTTTTAGGCGCCGGAGGATCTACACGTATGCATGAGCCTAAACAGCTTTTGCCTTGGAAAAACAAGAGTAATTTGCTAGAGCATGCTTGCCTTACTTGCTTAGCTAGCCAAGCTGTTTGGAGTATTTTTGTATTGGGAGCCAATAGAGAAAATATTTTGCAAGCTTCTCCTTGGTTGCAAAAAGGACTGGAGCAAAATATTTCCCCAACCGACCATATCGCTAAAAGTAGACGTTTCAGTGTGACTTTTAATAAAAATTGGGCGTCCGGCATGGCCTCTTCTTTACAAATTGGTTTGCGCAAATTAATAAGTCTCTTTCCGCAAGAAGATACTCTTGATTGTGCAGCCATATGTTTAGCAGATTTACCTCTGTTAAAAGCAGAAACGATCAACAACATTATCAAAGCGAGTGACAATCTGACCCAAGCCGAAAAGCGAAGTACGATTATCGTTCCTATTTGGCAAGGACGACGTGGCCATCCGGTAATTTTTGGTCGTGATTTTTGGCCGGAATTGATGCAACTGAGTGGAGATAGAGGAGGAGGAGCGGTTTTAAAAAAATATTCTTCACGTTGTCTTTTTTATAAAACAACGGGACCGGAGATATTTACTGATTGTGACACTTGGGATACCTACGCAAGTTGTTGCCGTCAGGAAAATTTTATACTCCCGCTTTTGGAAAATGTAAATAATAATGAATTGTAAAGCTCCTTTAGTTGGTATTCGTGGTGGGGGAGATTTAGCCAGCGGCATCGCCCATCGTTTATTTAAAGCCGGCTTTCCTATTGTTATAAGTGAATTGGCTAATCCGCGTATGGTACGGCGCAGCGTCTGTTTCGGTGAAGCTGTATGGGAAGGTAAAGTACAAATTGAGGGTGTTGAGGCTAGACTCATCCACTCTGAAGCTGAACTTCAAGGTGCGCAGCAGCATCGTTATATAGGTGTAGTAGTCGATCCAGAAGGCCAAATTTTTGATAAATTGCCAGTACGCTTTTTGGTTGACGCCCGCATGCTAAAAAAAGAAGTAGACGATCAGCGCAGACAAGGGCGTTTAGTTATCGGGGTAGGGCCAGGTTTTTGTGTCGACAAAAATGTTAATATTGTTGTAGAAACTATGCGAGGTCATACTTTAGGCCAAGTAATTTATCGAGGAAGTGCTCTTCCAGATACTGGAATCCCGGGAATTATTGCTGGCGAAAGCAAACGCCGTCTTCTCAAGGCACCTTGCTGTGGTATTTTTCAAGCCGAAGCTGAGCTTGGTAAAATGGTTCTTGAAGATGAAATTGTAGGTCGTGTAAATGATATTCCGGTGAAGGCGCTATTAAGTGGCAAATTGCGAGGGCTAATTCGCAGCGGCACTGAAGTTAGAGCTGGAGAAAAAATTGGCGATTGTGATCCCAGAGGAGATAAAGTCGATATCTATACCATTTCTGATAAAGCTAGAGCTGTCGGCGGTGGAGTGTTGGAAGCGGTAGTCGGAAAGTTGTTTAGTTAATAGACTTAACCTTTTGTTAAGTGCTTTTTTGCCTAAATATTGTAAAAAAAACTGCACAAAAAGGGCAGGAACAGATCTTGTAATTGAGAAACTGAGTTGAGCCTTTCGGGGGAAAAGTTTCGCCTTGGACAGATGTAGCTTCGGTTTTTTTGGGCCGCAGCTTTCTGATATATTGATTTTAGGACTAAGGAGTTCTTCTTTAACATGACTCGTGGTACGGCAATTCGTGCAATGATTATGGGCATGACCGTAATGGTCTTGACCGCCGGTTCTAGCTTTAACGCTGATGCCAAAACTCCCAAAAATAACACTGCCGATCTGGAAAAAGGACGCAAGATCGTTATTGTGCATACCAACGATCTTCACGGCAATATCGAACCGGATAGCAAAAACCGTGGTGGTCTCACTCGTATCGCTTCTTTAATAAAGAAGATCAGAACCGAAAACCCCGGCAAAGTTATTTACTTCGATTGTGGCGACGTGGCTCAAGGAACTCCGGTTTCCAATTTGTTCCATGGTGAACCCATGTACAAATCCCTTAGTTATATGGCTCCTGTGGCCGGAACTTTGGGAAACCATGAGTACGATTGGGGCATGGATGTTCAGAAAAAGATGCTCAGCAACGCCAAGTATCCCATCTTGGTGGCCAATGTTGTCAACAGTAAGGGCCAAAATCCCTACAAGCCATATATGATTACCAAGATCAATGGCGTTAAAATTGGTGTTATCGGCTTAATAGCTCAGGATATCCCCGGTTTGGTTAAAAAAGGCAATACCGCCGATTTGAAATTCTTAGATCCGGCTGAAACTTGCTTGAAGTACATCCCCAAGATGTATAAAGACGGTGCCGAAATGATTGTGGCTGTCAGTCACTGCGGCGTCGATACCGACAAAATTACTGCCGAAAAAGTTCCCGCCATCGATTTAATTGTGGGTGGCCACTCTCATACTAAGCTGGACAAAGCTATCAACGTGGGCGGTCACACTTGGATTGTACAAGCTGATCACTATGGCCGTTACTTAGGTCAGATCGAAATGCACGTAAATCCTTACAATGGTAAGATCTACGATTTCGACTATAAGTTAATCCCTGTCGATAAGAGCTGCACCATCGAAGCCGATCCTACTGTGGCCGCTATTGCCAAACAGTACAACGATCAAGTACGTCCTTTAATGGAAAAAGTCGTAGGCAGTCTCAAAGATGATTTGAGTATCAACAGTGCTGAAGGACAGTATGACTCCTCTTTAGGCAATGCTATTTGCGATGCTATGAGAAAAGAAGCTGGAGCCGATATTGCTGCTTACAACTGGGGAGGCATTCGCCTTGAGAGTATTAGCGCTGGAGAAGTAAAGTTAGATACGCTCTTCCGCTTGCTGCCCTTCGATGATCCGGTTGTAGTTATTAAGGTTAAAGGTAAAGATTTAATCGATCTCTTCACTCAGTCCATTCGTATGACTGAAACCGGTCCTTTGCAAGCTTCCGGTGTAGAGATGGTTGCCGATGGCAATACCAAAGAAGTTATTTCTCTCAAAGTTAATGGCAAAGACGTCGATCCCGAAGCTGATTACACCGTTGCCACTACCGAGTTCCTTTCCAAGGGCGGCGACAATTACAGTGCTTTGGGTCGCGGCGAAACCATCAAGACTATCGGTATTACCAGAGATGTCTTTGTCGATTATTTGAAGAGCTTCGACAGTATGCCCGCTCCCGCTACCGGTAGACTTATTAAAAAGTAAAATAGCTTTATTTTAGTTTTTAGTTTGTCAACTTAAGAAAAACGCCTCGTTTCTGTATTCTTGATAATTTGCAGAAGCGAGGCGTTTTTTTATTGGCAAAATTAACGATTTTGATTATATCTATAGCATTTTAGGTAGCTTTTTGAAAAAAATATCTTGTTTTTTTGAAAAAGCTCTTGACGAAGCTAGGCTATGTGTATATAATGCACTCGTTCCCGAGAGACAGCGGAATAAACGCTTCAAACGAGAACGAGAGAAAACAAAATGGTAGTGAAGACTACGATGCCGAATCGTCTAACGGTAGGACAGCGGACTCTGGATCCGTACGTGAGGGTTCAAATCCTTCTTCGGCAGCCAACTTCATGCCACGTTGGTCTAGAGGATCAGGACGTCGCCCTCTCACGGCGAAAATCGCGGGTTCGAATCCCGCACGTGGTACCATTTAGGGCTGGTAGCGTTTCCCCCCCCCGCGTACCGGCCCTTTTCTCTATGTGAATGAAAAAGCTCGGCTCCGTAAAGAGTGCGAGCTTTTTTATTTTTAAATTTTTAATTCGATGAGTAGAAAATAATCTTCAGCTATTTTTTTCAGGACTAATATTTTTTGTGGCTGTTATAGTACAATGGGCGAGTATGGAAAATGTCTTAGTCTATGTCAAAAAAGCCAGGCGCTTGAAGTGCCTGATTTCGTTTTTTGTTTTTGTTTTAGTTTTTGCCGGTTGGGGACCGGCTTGGGCTCAACAAAAAGTCAACTATTACAGTGAAGTCTTGCCTAATGGTATGCTTCTAATTCTGTCTGAGAATTACGCTTCTCCGACTTGTTCACTTAACATCTTCTGTAAAGTTGGTGGTTTTGAAGAAACGCCGGAGACTATGGGTATATCTCACTTTTTTGAGCATTTGTTCTTTCGTGGTACCCCAACTTTAACTGGATATCAATTCAAAAGGGCTATCGAGGCTTTGGGAGGACAAACTAACGCTTCCACAGGTCGTGATTTTACTCATTATTACATCAATTTACCTAGTAAAAATGCTGTCAAGGGCATGCATCTTTTGGCCGACGCCTTAAAAAATGCCGAACTAGATCAAGAATCTATCGATCAGGAACGCAAAGCTGTTCTGGAAGAATATCGTATGAATTTAGAGAGCCCAGCGCGTATCATGAATCAATTGATCAGCGAAATGGCTTACGGAGATCATCCCTATGCTAGGCCTATTATCGGCACTGAGTATACGATCAAATCTTTTAACCGTCCCGATTTTCTGAAATTTCGCGATACTTTTATCTCTCCGGAACGCACCAGCGTAGTTGTAGTCGGAGATTTTAACAGCGTAGAAATGTTGAATGTGTTGCGTGAAGAATTTTCTTCCTTTACACGTCCTCAAAAACGCATTATTAGCAATTATGTCTCTATCAAAAAGCCGGAAAAAGAAATAGCTAATACGCAAGAAGTCAAGGCGCAGTCCAGCTTTATTATGGTTGGTTTTGTAGGGCCTTCTATTCACGATAAGCCGGATATTTATCAAGTTGATGTTATGTCTTTTTTATTAGGCCTGGGGCGCGGCTCTTTAATACAGCGCGAATTGGTTAAGAAGGGCAAAATTCAAGATGGTGGCGTACAATTTTTAACTCAGCGTTTTCCTGGTTTAATTTCAATTTACGGCATAGGCAAGGTTGGCAACGAAGAGCGTATCAAGCGTGAATTATTGTCTGTGGCCGATTCTGTGTGCCAAGGTAAATTTACAGAGCGCGATTTGCGTCGAGCTAAGGCCTTTTTGCGCAGCAATTATTCTTTTTCAGAAGAAACTAACGCCGGCAAAGCTGAAAATTTGGGCTTTTATGCCTCTATTGATGATGTGAAATTTACCAATCGCTATTTGGAAGAAATTGAAAAAGTCAGCAAAGATGAGGTAGTGGCGGCAGCTAATAAATATTTAAGCGGAGGATACTACTGCGTAAAATTAGTCGGCCAGCCTCCTAAAAAGACGAATGGCTCTAATACGGTAAGTGAAGAGACTGCTACTCCCGGCAATTATGCAACTGAGCGCTGAAGAAAGGCTAAGTTTATGTCCAAAGTCTTGACAAAAATTGTTACAGGTTTCGTTCTCGCTGCTTTCCTTTCGTCGGTAGTTTACGCTGATGAGTTTAAGAAAAGCAATTTAAAGTTGCCTACGTTGCCTGATTATAATCGATCTACTTCTGCTACTTATAAAATCGATAATTTCTCACTTTCCGGAACTTCGGCCGCTTCGGCTACTACTGCAGCGGTAAAGAAATATGTTTTGCCTAACGGATTGGTATGCTTAACTTTGGAATCTCCAAGCGAAAATTTAGTAGTGTTAGACTATTTGGTGCGTTGCGGAGTCAGTCAAGAAGGCAGCAATTTGCAAGGTTACAATTTTTTAATCTTAAAAATGCTCAACAATCGTATTTCTGATGATAGTGAAGGAGACGATGTTGTAGAAATTACCGGAACATTGGTCGATGATGGAGCTTCAGCCGATTATAGTCGTTTGAGTATTACCACTTCGCCGGTTAATTATATGTTTATGTTGCGTCGCTTATGTAAAGCGGTTTCAAATCCAGATTTTTCAGAAGCTGAGTTACAAAGGGCCCGCGAGCAAACTTTAAATCGCATGGGGGAAGGTGGCGGTACCTCCGATCAGCTCTATGATATTTTTTTAAGTTGTTTTTACAGATTGCATCCCTATAAACGTTCACCTCAAGTAGTGCCGGTCATTTTAAAAAGGGCAACGGCAGCTGATGTCAGCGCTTATTTCAAAAATAACTTTACCCCTGATCGTACGGTGATAACTGCAGCCGGCCGACTTAATGGACAGAGAGTGCGTAAGGAAGTTGCCTCCGATTGCAGCGCCTTGATACCGGCTCGAGAAAAAATTTTAGAGGTTCAATGGGAGCCACAAGCTTCCGAAAAAGAAGTTTATTTATATTCTCAGTCAGAATTAGCTTGGGTTTTGCTTGGCTACCAGGCTCCTTCTTTGCAAAGTTCCGATTATGCAGCTATGCAAGTTATTTACGGGGCCTTGGGTGCTGGACTTAGTTCGCGCCTTTGGACTCAATTACGCGAAAATCGAGGTTTGGCTTATGAAGTAGGAGCCAGATATCCCGAACTTTTGGGGCCTTCACATCTCTTGTGTCATGTAATTACCAAGCCTGGATCTGTTGGAGTAGCTAGACGACGTATGCTTGCCGAAATAAATAAGTTGAAAAAAGACGGTATGAGCGATCTGGAATTGGCGGAAACTAAGGAAAAATTACTCGGTATGTATTTATTAGAAAGGGAAAGTATGAGCGGTAGAGCTTTGCATTTGGGTATGGCTGAGCTTTCCGGCGCCGGTTACGAAAGTGATGCTCGTAAATTACAAGAGTTGCAACGTGTCACTGTAGACGATGTTAAAAGGGTAGCCAATGAATATTTGCGGGAGCCTACTTTGATAATGGCCAGACCCGGTGGACGCTTCTATTTTGATTGGTAAAGAGCTTACGATTCGGCAGGGGAGCCGACTGTAATGGGCTAAATATTGGCTGTTGGTGTACTTTTTTTGTAAACGATGGTCGCGGGAAAGAAATTAGAGTTGAAGTATGATTTGGTTATCGATTTTGTTGGCAGTTTGCTACTTGTTGGGCTCATTTCCTTCGGGAGTTGTAGTAGCTAAACGCTTTAACGGCGCCGATCTCTCAAGCTTAGGAAGTGGTAGCATAGGTACTACCAACGCCTATCGCGTTTTGGGCTTAAAGGCAGCGTTAATTGTACTTGTATTAGATGTTTTGAAGGGCTTTTTGGCAGTATGTCTGTCGTATTTTGTTTTGGTGCCCGATTTTATGCATCCCCTTGTTAAATTATTGTTTGGTTTAGCAGCTGTAGCAGGTCACAATTGGTCAATATTTTTAAAATTTAAAGGCGGCAAAGGCGTAGCTACAACGTGTGGAGTCTTTTTGGCTCTAACTCCCCAAGCTATAGGTATAGCGGCGCTCCTGTGGTTGGGAGTAGCTCTTTTAACTCGCTGGGCTTCAGCCGCTTCTCTTTCGGCCGCTTTTGCTTTTCCTTGCATAGCTTATGTTTATGGAGCTTCGGCTTTTGAAATAGTTTTTGCGATAATCAGCGCCGCTATTGTCATATTTCAGCACCGGTATAATATCGAACGTCTTTTGGCTGGACAAGAAGAGCATATCAACATTAAGTTTTTTTAGCCATATAGGTAGCGGAAAAAATACTTTGACAGCTTTTCTAAGCTGCCGAAATTGCCTCTAAAGGAGAAAAAATATGGAATTTGAGAATTTGAGGGCTTTGCTTGATAAGGTACTGGCTCTCTCTTATCAGCAAAAAGCTTCCGACGTTTATATCAAAGCCGATTTGCCTCCTTTTTTGCGTATTACCGGTACCATGTATCCGGTACAATGCGAGGCTTTAACTCCGCAAATGACAGAATATTTGGCCTTGGCTATTATGCCGGGACATTTGCGTGAAAAATTTGAAGGCGGTCATCCTGAAGCCAACTTTGTTTATCCTTTGAAGCATATTGGGCGCTTTCGTGTCAATGCCTATCGCCAAAAAGATAGCGTGGCCATGGTATTCAGACGAGTAGAAGAAGATATTCTGGATATCGAAACTTTAGGACTTCATCCTGTACTTAACGATTTAGTTATGGAAAGACGCGGTCTTATTTTGGTGACTGGCCCTACAGGTTCCGGTAAGTCAACTACTTTGGCTTCTATGATCAAGTATCGCAAAGAACATTCTAGTGGCCATATCGTTACTATTGAAGATCCTGTCGAATATGTGCATACTGACACCAACAAATGCTTAGTATCTCAGCGTGAAGTCGGTACTGATACTATGTGCTTCCGAGATGCTTTAGAAAGTGCTTTGCGTCAAGCGCCAGATGTTTTGCTTGTCGGTGAGATGCGCGATCTTTCTTCCGTAGAGTCGGCCGTATATTTTGCTGAAACTGGTCACTTGGTACTTTCTACTTTGCACGCCAACAACGCTGTGCAAACTATCGAACGCGTTTTACAATTCTTCCCTGATGAAATGCATAATCCCGTCTTGTATCAGCTTTCCATGAATGTCAAAGCTGTAATCGCTCAGCGTTTAATTCCGGCTATCGGAGGAGGCCGCGTACCCGCTTTGGAAATTATGATTAACAACGCCCGTATCCAAGAATGTTTGCGCGAAAATGCCCTCACCACAATTAAGCGCGAATTGGATTCCTTCCATCCCGACGGTATGCAAAGTTTCGATTACCATTTGTTGCAATTGTTTAAGGCTGGAAAGATTACTGCCGACGACGCTTTGCGCAATTCCGACAACGCCAACGACTTGAAGTTAAAGATGCGTCACGCTGTGCAAGAGATGAATGAAGCTGGCAATATTATCAAGAATGATTGGTAAAAATTAGTTTGAGGGAAAAAGATGTCTGAAGAAAAAGTTTTTGTAGAAAATAGTGCCGAGGAAGGCAATCCTTATATAGTGTCTCCTGATTTGGAAGATGGCCCGGCTTCGCTTAATAGTGAAGAAAGCGACTCTTCGCAAAATCACCCTCCGCTTTTTCATAAAAGAGCTACTCCTTTGCCCAATCGTATTAAGAGTGGTTACTTTACCGAAGAAGCTTTAGTAGGGGAAACCTCCGGAGCGACGATCGAAATTCCTTGGGATAGCATTGAGCATGTTGCTTTAGGGATGATTGTCGAGCGCAGTGAGCAAGATGCTTCAGCTTATAAAGTGCAAAAGTTAGTTAAGAATTTTTCTCGTATGGCTCAGGGTAATGTTCGTGATGACGACAAAGACAAGATCGTTACTTTGAAACCTACAAACTTTTTAGATATTTATTGTTCGAGCCGCGAAGAACCGCTGCGTTTCGATTCTTCTTCCATCAATTATAGAAGTTTCTTGAAAGAAAAGCTTTCTCACGTTTCCTTCCAGAACTTCTTCCGTTTAGTGCGTGAAATTTGCCAACGCAGTCAAAAGGCTTATTTCACCGATTCAGTACAAGCTTTTTTGGCTTGGAAGCGCGATAAAGTGAAAGTATACAATACGGTTCACGATTTTGAGCACGATACTTTTTTATGCTTTTCCCGCCAGCGCCATTTGGTAGCTTGGTCAGATTTGGATTTTACCAGAACCGGTTGGGCTGACGGCTGGCAAGAGGATCAAGATGCTTCTAGCGTCTCTCAGGCGGAGTAAATTTACTGTGTCAAGTAGTGTAACTTTTGGGGCAGGAATGACTTTGGACTCCACGAATTGGCGGGCGCTATGTGGCTAGCTGCTAATGAAGTTTTTGATACGTTGCGCATGATCGAGAATGAACATCTCGATGTGCGTACCGTAACTATGGGATTAAATTTACAAGATTGTGCTACAGGATCTATGAGCACAACTTGCGACAAGGTCGTCGAGAAGATTCTGACCGTGGGCGAACGCTTGGTGCCGGTGGTGGAGCAAGTCTCTCAAGAATTTGGCGTACCTATTGTAAATAAGCGTATTGCTCTTTCGCCTCTGTCTCTTTTAGGCGCTTCTACCGGAGCCGATTCGTATGTACCCTTGGCTGTGGCTGTTGATAAAGCAGCCAAAGAGATAGGCGTCGATTATATTGGCGGTTTCAGTGCCCTGGTACATAAAGGTTTCACCAATTCGGATCGCGTTCTTTTCAACTCTATACCGGAAGCTCTCAATACTACCGATCGAGTTTGTGCTTCTGTCTCTTTGGGCTCTACCAAAGCAGGCATAAATATGGACGCTGTTAAGCTATTTGGTGAGACTGTCCTTAAGACCGCTTTTATGCGCCCTGAATTGGAAGGTTTACCCTGCTGTAAATTGGTCTGTTTCTGCAATATGATGGAAGACAACCCATTCATTGCCGGAGCTATGCATGGAGTGGGCGAGCCGGAGTGCTCTATCAATGTAGGTATTAGTGGTCCTGGTGTAGTCAATGCTTCTATCAGACGTTTGGGCCACGGAGCCGATTTAGGTAAAGTCGCCGAAGCGGTTAAACGTACTGCTTTTAAGATAACCCGTATGGGGGAATTGGTTGGTAGAGAAGTTTCGCGTCGCCTTAATGTCAATTTTGGTATTCTCGACTTGTCTCTGGCTCCTACTCCCGAGCGTGGTGATTCTGTAGCCGATGTTTTAGAAGCTATGGGCTTGGAACGTTGCGGAACTCATGGTACTACCGCTGCTCTAGCTTTGCTTAACGATGCCGTCAAAAAGGGAGGCACTATGGCTTCTTCTTATGTCGGCGGTTTATCAGGCGCTTTTATTCCTCTTTCTGAAGATGAAGAAATGGCCTATTGCGCTCAAATCGGCGCCCTCTCTTTAGAAAAGTTAGAAGCCATGACTTGTGTATGCTCTGTCGGTTTAGACATGATTGCTATTCCCGGTGACACTCCAGCTTCTACTATTTCCGGCATTGTGGCCGACGAAATGGCTATAGGTATGGTAAATAGTAAAACTACAGCGGTGCGTATTTTACCTATTCCAGGTAAAAAAGCTGGTGAAAAGGTCGATTATGGCGGTCTTTTAGGTGCCGCTTCCATTATCGCCGTCAATCCGCATAGTTCTTCTGTGTTTATTGAACGTGGAGGCAGGATCCCGGCTCCTTTGCAAGCTTTGAAGAATTAATTGTAGTTGGCTCTCGCTTCAATCTAGCCACGTCTTTGGCGAAGATTAAAGCTGGCGGGTGTTGACGACTAAATATCCCGTTGGTGGAAAAGCCTCCGTAGTTCGGCAACATATAGCCAAACTTCGGCGGCTTTTTGCGTAAAGTGGAGGCAGCGGCTCGTTGAGAAAGGAGCAAAACTCCCTATGCCTAAAAATTCTGACTTGCAAGGTGGCTTATTTGCCAATGATGAATCTGATTTATCAAGTGGAGCAAATAAGCTTAAACGCCCTCTTTTTCGCCATGATTTTGTAAGAGCCGGTGTGGAAGAAGCCGCTGCTGGCCCTTTGGCGCAACTGAAAGCGGAAAATGAAAAGAGAGATGCTGACAATAAAGTTGCCCAAGCAGAAGCTTCTTCTCCTATGATCGATTTCTCGGTTCCGCTTTCAGCTCGCATGAGACCGCGCACCCTAGATGAGTACGTGGGGCAGAAACATTTGGTTGGGCCAGGACGAGTATTGCGCCGCCTTTTAGAATCGGGTTCTTTGCCTTCTATGATTTTATGGGGGCCGCCCGGCACCGGTAAAACTAGCTTAGCTCGCCTTTTAACTGCCGGTGCTAAGGCGGCTTTTGTGCCTATGTCGGCTGTCACTGCTGGAGTTAGTGAAGTGCGCCGCATAGTGGCCGAAGCTAAAGAGCGCTGGCGTCTAATGAAGCGGCGCACTATCGTATTTTTGGATGAAATCCATCGTTTTAACAAGGCCCAACAAGACGTCGTTCTGCCCCACGTAGAGGATGGCTCTATTATTTTGGTAGGCGCTACTACCGAAAATCCTTCTTTTCAAGTAGTGGCGCCGCTTTTGTCACGTTGCCGCGTTTTTACGCTGTCGGCTTTAAGCTCTCAGGATATTGCTTTATTGTTGCGTCGGGCTTTGAATGATCAAGAGCGCGGTTTAGGCAATTTTAACGTTAAGGCTTCCGATGAGCTGTTTGAAACTTTAGCTGGAGTTTGTACAGGTGACGCTCGTACCGCACTCAATATTTTAGAGGAAGCGGTCAATTCTCTGGAAGCAGACGATAATGGAGAACGTGTACTTACCGAAGCGCATATCGCTGAAGTCATGGGGCGGCCTAATTTGCGCCATGATAGAGCAGGGGAGTCGCATTACGACACGATTTCGGCTTTGATTAAATCGGTGCGTGGCAGCGATCCGGACGGAGCAGTTTACTGGTTGGCTCGCCTTTTGGAAGCCGGAGAAGATCCTCTGTTTGTAGCTAGGCGCTTAGTTATTTTGGCTTCAGAAGATGTGGGATTAGCCGACTCTCAAGGTCTAGTAGTAGCTATGGCCGCGCAGCAAGCGGTGCATTTCGTAGGTATGCCGGAAGGCTTTTATCCTTTGGCGCACGCTGCCTTATACTTAGCTTTGGCGCCGAAATCCAATAGTGTAGGCAATGCTTATATGGCCGCTGCTCAAGCGGTGCGTCAGAGCCCCGGCGAACCGGTACCGCTTCATTTGCGCAATGCTCCTACCAAGCTAATGAAAAATATCGGCTACGGAAAGGGCTATCGCTATGCTCACGACTATCCCAATCATTATGTAAAACAACAATTTTTGCCAGATGCTCTAGAAGGCAGTCAATTTTATCAGCCTGGACAATTGGGCTATGAAAAAAAATTAGCTGTTTGGTTGGAACATTTACGCTCTTCGCAAGATTAAACAATCAATATATAAAAGGACAGAAAAATGTTTAAAATCGGTTGTCATTTATCTATTTCTAAGGGCCTGATTGCTATGATAAAAGACGCAGTTTCCATTGAAGCCAACGTCTTTCAATTCTTTTGCCGCAATCCTCGCGGTAAAGGAGCGCTGCGTTTTAAAGAACAAGATATTGAGAAGTTTTGTTCTTTAATCAAAGAACAAAAGATAGGGCCTCTTTTAGTACACAGTCCTTTTATTATCAATCCGGCATCAGTAGAAGAAAATGTACAGGAATTGACTCGAGAAATTTTGCGGGAAGATTTAAATTTTACCGCTAAAATAGATGGTGCTATGTATAACTTCCATCCCGGAAATTATTTGAAGCGCACTCCGCAAGAAGGTTTACATGCCATTGCCGATACTATCAACAATGTGATTCCTGATGATTTTCCTGGTTTTGTACTTTTGGAAACTATGGCTGGTAAAGGTACCGAATTGGGGCGCTCTTTCGAAGAATTAGAACAAATTATAAGTTTAACTAAATGTCCAGAAAAGCTTGGCGTTTGCTTAGATACTTGCCATATTTGGGATGGTGGTTATGATGTCAATATCGGTTTAGATAAGACTTTAGAAAATTTTGATAAAATCTTAGGTTTGTCTAGATTGAAAGCTATCCACTTAAATGATAGCTTAAACGAGCGCGGAACTCACAAAGATCGCCATGCCAAGATTGGTCAAGGAAAGTTGGGAGTTGAAGCCATGGCCAAGATTATCAACCACCCCGATTTGCGTGAATTGCCCTTTTATTTAGAAACTCCCAACGAATTATCCGGTTATGCCGAAGAAATAAAACTTTTGCGCAGTTTATATATACAATAATGAGCAATAGCGGAAAGAATAAGCCTAAAAACAACCTTTGCCAGTTTTTCCCCCCAGGCCAAGCTGCGGGAAGAAAGACTAATATTCAAAATAGCTCTATTGTCGGTTTAGCAGAAAATGTAAAAAATGAAAGCCAAAAATTTATTTCTCGTGAGTTAGGGGTAGTGAGCAGTACCCATTTGGGAAAAATGCGTCTTTTGGCATTTTGTTTACTAGCTGCCGGAATATTGATGGTTATTTTGTATGGATGGTTCGGCTCTCGAGAGGAAAATAAATCCTGGCTTAAGGGCAGTCAAAGATGCTTGGCTGTAGCTATTCCTTGTGATTTAACTGATATTGATCCCGCTGCATCTTCAAATTCTTTATCTTCTCAAGTTCTTTCTCCGGTTTTTGATACTTTAGTAAGAATTGAAGATGAGATAGTTGTTCCCAATTTGGCTAAGAGCTGGACTTGTTCAGCAAACGGGAAAGTTTGGACTTTTAATTTGCGTTCCGAAGTTTCGTTTCACGAGGGAACTCAACTTTCCGCTCAAGTTATAGTAGATTGGATACAACGTCTGATTCAAGGAAAAGATCGGCGCTTTGGCTTTTTTAGAGCCAACTTTGATGGAGAGCGCCCGCTCTTGGCTGAAGTAAAAAGTTTAGATAAATTTACGGTGCAATTTGTTTTAAATTACCCTTGCGCCGATTTCTTAGAACTTATGGCCGCGCCGTCTATGGCTGTCACCGTATGTGTTAAAGGGACTGACGGTAGTGAAAAAGTGTATGGTAGCGGTCCTTTTGCCGTTGTAGAGAGGCGTATAGGTCAGCGTTTGACTTTACGCTCATCATCTCAATGTTGGCGTGGTAAACCTGCCGTAGATGAAATCGCTTTTATCGTAATAACCGATCCTCAGAGCAGAATACGTGAGCTTGAGCGTGGCAATGTGGATGTTGTTTTAACTTTGCCCGCCGATAAAATTGCACAAATAAAGAAAAATAAAGATTTGCGACTTATTAAGCCCAAAACTTTAACTAAATTGTCCCTTGTTCCCAATTGTACCCATCGCCCTTTCAATGATGTTCGCGCTCGTTTGGCTTTAAATTTTGCTATACCAAGAAAAACTGTGTTACAAATGTTCTTTGGTGGACGCGGCCAAGTTCGTCATGCACTTTTTTCTCCCTTAAGTTGGGCACAAGTGCCTTCTAAATTGCAAACTGAATATAGTGCCGTTAAAGCTAAGCGTATGTTTAGTCGTATATATGGCAATGGTGGCGAATTTGGTAAACTTACTTTGCTCTATTGTAAAAATGTTTATGCTGCTGCCGATTTAGAGCCTACTGCCGAATTTTTAGCTTCTTGTTTAAATAGTGCAGGACTAAATACAGAATTATATGGAGCTACTCCGGAAGAATATAGACGTACTTTAGCTGGAAATTTATACGATTTATGTTTATTGGCTGAAGAAGTTCCCGCGTGTGATCCAAGCTTAGAAGCCAATAGAATGTTGGCTGATCCTGGCGTCGTACATGACGAATATAATATTTCCAATTACTCAAGTCAGCGTATTTTGCGTCTTTTGGAAGCTGCTCGCTCTACTAAAAATAGGCAAGAACGCTTGGAGTGTTATAAAGCTATACAAGCAAAATTAGATAATGATGCTATGGAATTTAATATTGGTTGGACAGATTTAGTGCACGCTTGCCGAAAAAATGTACATGACTTAGATCCTGATCGCTGGGGAGTGCTTCATTTCGAAAATGCTGTCATTAGTTGACATACTCCCCATAGCTAAAGCCAGGGGATTCTGAGATATTAACGAGCCTTGCCTATTGAGAATCACCAGGTCTTACTGGCTCTCTCTACAATGGACAATGCCCTGCCCATATACTACTTAATACTAACTATGCGGAGAGAATACGATTACCTTCACGTTCTATATTTATTGAAGCATTTCTATCACGAT
>CAKUBG010000031.1 GCA_934636825.1 uncultured bacterium
TTACGCTTCTTGCCTTACAGCATCGGCGCTTAATATTTGAAAAAGAGAGCGATTAGCTCTACTTAACATTGACAATTCTAAGTGTCATTATTTCGGTATCTCATCTTGTAAGATACACAGGGCACTTACACAAGCTTCATAGTTAAAAGCTGCTATTCTGTTTTCAAAACTTTGCTTAGTTGCTCGTCGCAACTGCTCGAGTATATTACCGCTAAGCGCCTACCCTGTCAAGCACCTACGCGCAAAAATGTGCAAAAATTTTACGCAGTGCGTGTTGGTGCTAAATTTATAGCCTCGTTGCCTAGTTCGTTATATCCCTCCTCGAAAACATCGCTGACGCGATAAAGTTTTCTCCGGTGGGTATAACGAACATTTTTGGCGGCTATAAATTTCATTTGCGCTCGCATTTTTGTGCTGCGCACACGCTAGCGTAGTTTTTTAACCAACAGGCGGAGACAGTGGTGAATTGAAGGCGAAGAATATTGGCCGAAGCCAAAGCTTCGGTCAGTTCGAGCCTGAAAGAGCCGCTGACGGAGCCAGCCAACATGAACACGAGCCCGCAACCTAAACTTATAGCGGAATTTTTTCACCATACCGGTAGCGCAGGCCTCTGGCCGCTAGGCCAGTCAGCCGGAGCGTCGATACGGTAAAAAATGAAGCTAACACTAAATAGCTAACTGGCGGGCGGTACACTATCAGCGTCGCTAAAATGGAAAACTACGCAACCAACGGTCAAAAAGCATAAAAGCGCGGCCAACAAAAACATAGCTGATGAGCAGACATACCGACACTAAGACATATCCATTCCATTATGATTATGGATTTAGTTAATTATGATTTTATTAAATGCAAAAAATAGCTATTGATAGATTATCTAATAATTTACTAATATTATAATACTAGATAAATTATTAGAAAGAAGCACTTCTCACTTTAGCTTTTTGTAGCTAATTGGTGAAAAGTGCTTCTTTAAAATGAGAGCCAAAAAAGAACTTAATTTGGCAGTTCGGCTGCTTGGCGGCCTTTTTCGGTTAAGCTCCAAACATTGAGTTTAGCTTTATTGGCGCACATCTTCTTGTAAAGACAAGCTTGGCAAGCAGTGGGAGCACATTGAGAAGATGAGCTCCCCTGGCGCGTTAGATAGCCGCCTTGCTCTAATTGGCTGAGCATAGCTTCTAGTACTTGAGCAGAACAGCCAAGTTGAGAAGAAATCTCTGGCCACGACTTTTCTTGAGCTATAGAACGCAGCAAATCTTTAATCATAGCGCCTCCTGCTTAGCTATTGCTTAAACTAAAGTCCGGCTAACCAGTTGCCCAAAGGAAGATGGTAAACGATTATTGCCAAAATCCAAGCTACTATTAAAGAGTAAGCTATAGAAAAGCCTGTCCACTTCCAGCCAAACTCAGTTTTCAAAGCGCTCAAAGTACCTACGCAAGGCATATAAAGCAACACATAAACCATGTAAGCTAAGATAGCTCGCGGAGAAGCGCAATTGAGAATTTGAGAAGCCAAACCAGCTGGGCCGCCGTCGGAATCTTCGCCAAAACTAATTAAGCCGAAAAGCTGGAAGAAAGCCTTAAAGGTATTGATAATAGCATCAATTAAACCTACGGCAATTTGCTCTAAACCGCTGCCTAAAGTAAGAGAAGCTACTTCACCGCCAGATCCAAAGTAGCTAACGGCCAAAGAGCCTACTACAACTTCTTTAGCTACAAAACCAGGAACCAAAGCTCCAGCTAAGTGCCAATCGGTGATACCGAAAGTAGAAGTAAAGTGGGCAAAAATACGAGACAAACGAGCAAAATAGCTGCCGTCTACACTTCCCACAGGGAAACTGTTAATTACCCATACAAAAATAACGGCAATAAAAATAGCTCCGCCGGCGCTCTCCAAAAAGCTCAGAGTGCGAGCCCAAGCTTGCTTCCAAATAACTTTCATGGTTGGCAATCTGTAAGGAGGCAATTCCATAATGGAGCCGGTTTCATCTGAATGCAAAATTTTACTCATGAGCAAAATAGTAAATAAGCCCATGATAATACTTATTGTATAGATGAAAAACAGAGCGTAAGATGGATTTTTAGGGAAAAAGATCGTGGCAAAGAAAGCAAAAACAGCCATTCTGGCGCTACAAGGCGCAAAAGGAACAGCCATAGAAACTCTCAAGCGCTCGTTAAAAGACTCCAAAGTACGAGTAGCTACAATGCCGGGAACGTTGCAACCTACGCCAACCAACATCGGAATAAAAGCTTTGCCCGGTAAGTGCATAGCCTTCATAATGCGGTCGACCAAGAACGCCGATCTAGCTAAGAATCCGCTAGACTCCAAAACGCTCATGCCTACGTAAAGTACGAACAGAACCGGGGTAAAGGCTAAAACTGTGCCCAAGCCTTCCAAAACACCATTCATGACAAATGAACGTACCATATCTGGCATTTCCGCCGAAGCTGTCCAGCCCATAAATACTTCTTTTATAGTATTGAGCCATTCCACCCAAGGATCGGAAAAAGCGAAAGTAAAGCGGAACAAAATCAGCATACAGAACAAGAAGATCGGTATACCGAAAATAGGATGCAATACCACTTTATCGATAGCAGCAGTAAGCTTGTGAACGCCTGCTGGAGCGGATTGTCCAAGTTCAGCTACTTTTCTAGCTAAACGATAGCGAGTATCGGCAATTTCCAAGAAACAATCGATACCGTTTTCGGCAAACTTTTTGCGATAATATTCGGCTTTTTTTCTAAAGTCGGAAGGAATTTTGATCGCTTTATGAGCTCGCTCATTCTCTTCTTGAGCCGGGCCTTCGGTAGGATTATCTAAATCTTCTAATTTGTCGCCAATTAAAGCGGCTACAGCGATCCAGCGAGCTGCCGGAGTATCCAAAAATGAGGCCAGATCTTCAATAGCTTTTTCTATTTCGGGCGGATACTCTATCTTTAACTTACTGCGCTTAGCAGCTATAGCGTGGCGCATAAGTTCTTGCACGCCTTCTTCTTTGACGGCGACAGTAGGCACTACCGGTAAATCCAGAGCTTCGGACAAAGCTTCAATATTAGGCTTCATGCCCTTTTCTTTAGCTTCATCGAGCAAATTCAGAGCTACAACTACAGGGACACCGAGCTCAATAAGCTCAATAGTCATGGCCAAATTGCGCTCTAAGTTGCCTGCGTCGATTACATCGATAACCGCATCAGGCATACGCGTGAGCAATTCGTCACGAGTGACTTTTTCTTCGGCACTGGAAGCTGCCAAGCCATAAGCTCCAGGCAAATCGACTAAGTGCACTTTGACAGAAGCGTCTTTAACTTCAGTAGAGTCAGCTTTTGTTTCTGGCTCAGCAGGCGTTTTTTCTGCTACATCAGATTTAGTCGGAGCGCTCGTAGCCGAGGACTCCAGCTCCTTATCGGCAGCTTGCAATTCTTTAGAGTTGCAATGGTAAATAAAGTGCGTCTCCATGCGCTCTACAGTAGTGCCAGGCCAGTTGCCGATACGCAGTGAAGCGCCGGAGATAGCGTTAATTAACGTAGTTTTACCGACATTAGGGTTGCCAACCATCACAAAAAGACGGCTGGCGTCGGTAGACTTACTCCCTTTGCTGTCGATAAGATTTGCCTCTCCGGCATGACAGCAAGCTTTAGCCATGTTCTATTCCCCCTATGACAACTGAAGCAGCGTCTTCACTCCTCAAAGTGAGCAAACAACCATTAACTTCAAATTCCAAAGGATCCCCCAAAGGAGCGCGGCGTACCATTTTTACCGTAGCTCCGGCATTTATGCCCAACGTCATGATGCGACGTACATTAGGGCCAACTTCTGTAAAAGTTTTGATAATAGCCGTATCTCCAGGCACTAGTTCAGCTAAAGTCCGGCTTTCTGCAATTACATTATCTTTAGTTTTCAAATATTTGAATTTCCTCTCTTGGCGCAAAGCCTTATAACCACACAAACGGAGGGAGCCGCGCCTCGAAGCAGTTCCCGCCTGTTAATATTACACTATAAGACGTTTTCCTACTTTTTAAGGTCCGAATTAAAGTAAAAAAGGTTAATATACTAAACTTTTTTGCCGTTCAATCAGCCTGAACCTAACTAAGTTTTTTTTGTGCCTAGTTTAGGCTTTTTTTTAGCTAAAAAGAGAGGGAGGAGCAATTTTGAGACAGAAGCTAGGGAAAAATCTCGGATAACTTTTTTAGAGCTGTCAGCAATAGGAAACCAAGGAGATAATATGACCGTTTTATCCAATCGCGTAATGAATGTTAAGCCTTCATCAACTTTGGCTGTAAATGCCAAAGCCAAAGCTCTCAAAGCTGCAGGAGCCGATGTAGTCAGTTTCGGCGCCGGCGAACCGGATTTTTCCACTCCGGAAAATATTATTGAAGCCGCTTGCTATGCTTTACACCACGGAGCTACTCGCTACGAAGCTACCCCGGGAACTGTCCAAGCTCGTCAAGCAGTAGTCGATTATTTCAAAAAACGCTTCGACCGTGATATAAATACTAAAAACGTCATTATTTCTACCGGTGCCAAGTTAGCCTTATTCCTCAGCTTTTTAACTTTGGTTAATCCCGGCGATGAGGTACTTTTGCCATCGCCTTACTGGGTCAGCTATCCGGAACACATAAAATTAGCTGGCGGTGTTGTTAAAGTAATCGAAACTGATCCCAATAATAATTTCAAAGTAACGCCCGAGCAATTGGAAGCGGCCATCACTCCCAAGAGCCGTGTTTTCTTGCTTTGCTCTCCTTCTAACCCGGCCGGCATAAGCTACACTCCCGACGAAATAAAAGCTCTGGCCAATGTAATAGCCAAACATCCGCAACTTTTCGTTATTTCTGACGAAATTTATGAGCGCTTAACTTACGCAGATTATCCTTTCTTAAGTTTTGCTTGCGCCAACCCCGAATTGAGTGAGCGTGTGGTCACTATAAATGGAGTTAGCAAAGCTTATGCTATGACCGGCTGGCGCATAGGTTACGCCGTTGCTTCCGAGCAAATTATCGCCGGTATGACAAAATTGCAAAGTCAAATGACTTCCAATATTACCGCCAGCAATTTTGCAGCTTTGATTGAAGCTTTGCACGGCCCTCAAGATTCCGTAACCAACATGGTGAAAGAATTTGCCAAGCGCGCTGCCCATATTTATGAACGCATTATGGAAATTCCCCATATAAAATGTCCTCGTCCCACCGGTGCTTTTTATGCTTTCCCCGACGTCAGCGCCTACTTTGGTAAAAAAGATCCTCAAGGACGCCAAATTAACAGCGCTCACGAGCTGGCCGAGTCGTTACTTGACAATGTTCAAGTTGCGGTTGTTCCCGGCGAAGATTTCGGCGCTCCCAATCATATCAGGCTTAGTTTTGCTACCAGCATGGAGTTAATCGATAAGGGACTGGACAGAATTTCTTCTTATATGGCTTCGCTTAAATAATATTAAGCGTACGCCAATTTGAAAATAAATAAGTGAGCGCTAGCGAGAACAATTTTTTCGCCAGCGCTCCGGAATGATGGTATCAAGACGAGAAGTATGAAAAATATACGTATTTTTGTAACCGGCGGCACTTTTGATAAAGAATATGACGAGTTACACGGCAAGCTTTATTTTCGAGACAGCCATTTACATGAAATGCTGCGCTTGGGGCGCAACTTAACCAATGTAGAAATTCGCACCCTGATGATGATTGATAGTTTGGAAATGAGCGACAGCGATCGGGAGATTATCTATTCTTCATGTATCAAAAGTGATACAGAGCGCATTGTCATTACTCACGGTACCGACACTATGGAATTGACAGCCAAGTATCTCGGTGAACGCATAAAAGATAGAACTATTGTTTTAACCGGCGCTATGATTCCTTACGCTTTCGGCAGCTCGGACGGACTTTTCAATTTAGGCAGTGCCTTAGCTTTCGTGCAAACTCTGCCTCATGGCGTATATATTGCCATGAACGGACGCTATTTCGCCTGGAATAATGTACGCAAAAACCGTTCTATCGGCCAATTTGAAGAAATACATCATCACGAAGCTCCTAAGCACCACGACTTAGAAAACAACAATGCGGGAGAGCATTAATCTGTAGGGCTTGAGCATGTTTGGCCGCTGCCAAGCCGACAGGTAGGAAGCAGCGGCTTTTAGATAGAACCATGGCGGCGAAGATAATGTGCGAGGAACACTATGAGTAAACGTTTTATAACCAGTTTTGCTGCAGCTGCCTTATTGGGAGTGTCTCTCAGTTTCGCCACTCCGGTTCAAGCTGCCGATGAAGCTTCACAAGTTTTGATGCTGCGCCGAGTGTTTTCCGCTCCCGTAGAAGCCTGGCCCACCGTCTTAAAAGACAACACCAGACTCATTGACAAAAGCTTTTTTGAGCGTGTGGAAGCACGCATAAAGTGGAGCATCGATAATGGACAAGTAGAAGACGCCGTGCGCTTTGCTTACGTAGGCGATTTGGCCGGCCAAACCGTAGGACGCAAGACCGATTATCGCATGCAAATGTCTCAGCTTTTCCGCAAGCTGGGCAACTTCTCTATGTCTCTGGATCTTATAAATAATGTATGTATTTTAGAGCCAGACAATAAAGAAGCCCAATTTTATAAAGCTTCCGTACTTCAAGATGCCGGCAACAATATTGATTGCTACTCTATCTACCAAGATTTAGCCAAGAAAAATTATCGCCGTGCTGAGTGCTATTACAGAATGTCCCTTCTGGAGTTGCAGCGCTCTGAAATTGAATTGGCTCGCGATCATTTGAAAGAATGCGTTAAACTCGATTCTAAACACGAGTCTGCTAAGCGTGAATTAGCCAAAATCGAAGAGGCTTTGGCAAAAGCAACTTTTGTGCCTAAAAACGGAACAGATTCTGCAGCTTTACCTGTGGGAAGCTTAGCCAACTTACCTATTGCCACTTCGGATAATAGCAAAGCTGTTGCTTTAGCCGGTCAGGGTTACGAAGCCCTTAAAGCAGGCAGCATAAGCAAAGCCAAAGACTTGTATGCTCAAGCTTTGAAGCTTAATGCCACTGCTCCGCAAGCTCTATTGGGAGCCGGTTTAATTGCTTATCGCGACGGTGATATTGAAAGTGCCATTTTAAGTCTGACAGCCGCAGCTAAGGCTTACGGAGGCAACAATGCCGAAGTGGAGCACTATTTGGGTTGCTGTTACGAGAGACGTTACGATATAAATAAAAATCGTGAAGATCTTAAGTCTGCTCAAGCTCACTTTATGAAATGTAAGCAAATAAATGGCAACCATCCTATGGTAAAAATGGACTTGGATCGCATTGAGAGCAGATTAAAGAAATAAAAGCGAAAGATAAATCGAGTTATATATTGTATAGAACTTGATAATCTCTTTTTGGCAAGCTTTCCTCTTAGAGAGAAGCTTGCCAAAAATTTTTATGAAAGAAAAAAATGAAATATATGAAACGGATTTTAGCGAGCTTAATATTTTGGCTTGGCTTATCCTCTTTGCCTTCATTTCCTCAACAGCCGGAATTGCGCAGCTCTATAAATGTAGATGACAAAATGACTTCTCTGAGCGCTCCTCAATTTACTAGTCGCCAAAACCACAATTTGTACAAAACTTTAGAGAGCTTGGCAGCTATGCAAAAGACTGAAAACAGACTTAGCCAAGCTAAAGCCGCACAAATTTTGCCCTATTTATATCGAGTCCGTCAGGCGCAACGCTCCAGTGCTATCTTTACTGAAGAGATTGAAAAAATTTTGACCAACGAGCAAATTCAGTATATCGCTTGTTTGGGAGCTGCAGGACAACTTGATTATATGGCTGCTTACAAAGATAACCCAGCCAAAACCAACGTTTACTTGGTCAGTCAAGTAAAAGCTATGCTTAAAGCCAAAGTAAGCAAAAAATAAATAATCACCACTTGGTTTATCAATCAACTAAACTCCATGGTGATTATTTGTCGATTTATTTATTGTATCTACTTGGCAGTATTAACAAAAATACAGTTGGTAGGCTCACCCGGAGGGAAACCGGCTACCACAATAACTTTATCGCCTTTATTTATAAATCCGCGACGTACAGCTTCATTGGTAGATCCAAGCACCATACCGCCGATATTTTCGGATTTTTTGATTAAAGCCGGGGCCACACCGAAGAAAAGATTCATCTGTCTAGCTACAGTTTCATCATAAGCTACTCCCACAACCAAAGTGCGAGGTCTAAAGTGAGAAATACACCTGGCTGTATGTCCTTCGGCGGTACAAGCTAAGATGGCCTTAGCCTTAGAAGCCTCAGCTATTTCGCAAGCACTTAAAGCTATATCGCAGCCTAAGTTGGGGCGATCTTCTTTTTCAAAATCGAGAGTGAAAATTTTATCGTAAGGAAGGCAAGCTTCGGCTTTGGTAGCTACGCCGGCCATAACGGTAACGGCTTCCTCAGGATAGGCACCGGAAGCAGTCTCTCCGGAAAGCATAACAGCATCGACACCATCAAAAATTGCATTGGCAATATCAGTAACTTCCGCTCTGGTGGGACGTGGGTTGCGAATCATGGAATCGAGCATTTGCGTAGCGCAAATAACTGGCTTGTATTTTTTTCTGGCCAAATGGATTAGGCGCTTTTGCACAACAGGGATATCATCAATAGGCATTTCCACACCTAAATCTCCCCTAGCGACCATAATACCGTCGAAAGCTTCAACTATTTCTTCAATACAGTCTAAGGCTTCAGGCTTTTCGATCTTGGCGATAATAGGACGATGAATGCCAACTTCATCCATAATCCGACGGGCAGGTTCCACGTCTTTAGGGCTACGCACAAAAGACATAGCCACATAGTCGACTCCCATTTTTAAACCAAAACGCAAATCATCAGCATCTTTTTCTGTTAGAGAAGCTACCGATAACTTGGTGCCTGGCAAATTGACGCCTTTGTGAGAGCTTATAGGGCCGCCGACCAGCACTTTGGCGTAAACTTTGCCATCTTTAACTTCCTCTACTTGGCATTGCAAAGAACCATCATCCAACAAAATCATACTTCCGGGCTGGACTTCTTCAGCTAAGCGAGGATAAGAAACGTGCATGAGATGGGCGTCGCCTTCAACTTCTTCGGCGGTAAAAACACAAGTTTGGCCCACTTCCATAACGCTTCCGCTCTTGATAATGCCCAAGCGAATTTTAGGGCCGCATAAGTCTTGCAAAATAGTAAGAAAAGCTCCATTTTCGGCGCTGACTTTGCGCAAACGATTATAAAGCTCTTGATGGCTCTCGTGAGTTCCGTGAGAGAAATTTAAGCGAGCTACATTTATACCGGATTTTACCAATTTGGTGAGCATTTGCTCATCTTGAGAAGCAGGCCCTATTGTAGCTACAATTTTTGTACGTCTAAAACTCATTGTGCCTCCTAATTTCTATAGGCATGATTTTACCAATATCGGAAATTCTTCCGGGAAATTCTACAGTTAAAAAGTTATCAGCTGTGCCTGTTAAGAAGCCTTCTCGATCGGAAGGTCGCTCAGCTAAAACTTGACGTACGCTATTTGCAAAAGAATTATAAACATCTTCAGCCGTCTGAGCGCCAAGCTCTATAACTTTTCTGACGCGTTCTTTTTTTACCTGTTCCGGGACTTGATCAGTTAATTCAGCGGCCACGGTACCTTGGCGCTTAGAATACGGAAATACGTGCAAATGGTAGAATTTGCGTCTGGATAAATAATTTAAGAGAATTTCCATATCCTCTTCTGTTTCTCCAGGAAATCCCACCAAAACATCGGTAGTTAAACAAGCTCCGGGAACTTTATCCAAAAATTTCTCAGCTAAATTGTCGTATTCAGCTAGAGTATAGTCTCTATGCATAGCCGCTAAAATTTTATCGCTGGCATGTTGGATAACCAAATGCAAATGCGGGCACACTCTATCCGGATAGGCGATCATCAAATCAAGGATGCGCTCGGGGAAAGACATAGGCTCAATAGAGCTGATTCTAAAACGCACTCCTTGGGTATTTTTTATTAGAGCTTCTAACAAATCGGCGAAATTTTGTTCGGGCTTGCCTTCAGTTTTAGCTTTCTTTTTCGAGTGGCTATCTCTACCCCATAAAGCCAAGTGTGTACCGGTCAAAACGACTTCTTTGTATCCTTCTTCGGCCAATTTTTTTACTTTAGGAATAAGCTCTTCAGGGCCAAAACTTACCAGAGGGCCGCGCACCATAGGTACTATGCAAAAAGTGCACATATGATTGCAACCTTCTTGCACCTTAAGTAAAGCTCTGGCTCTATGTTGTACGCTATCTTCTCTAGCTTGCGCAAAAGAATGGCACTGTTCATCTTCTTTTAGATGATGGTCGGAAGAATCGCCTATCTTTACTTCCATAGCAGTAAAAGGAAGATATTCCAAAATTTTTTCTCTTTGTCCGGGAGGCAAAATTATAACATTTTCTGCCAACATATTTTTAGTAATAAGGCCACCCTTGGCAGCTGCTCCGCAACCGGTCACCATGACAAAACGACATATTTTACTTAAACGACGCACCATTTGCCCAGCTTTGCGATCTGCTTCGGCAGTAACAGTGCAGGAATTAACTATGCCTAAATCAGCCGACTCGTTAACTTTAACTTGCGTAAATCCGTGCTGTTTTAAAATTTCTCCCAGCAATTCAGAATCAGCTTGATTGGCTCGGCATCCTAAAGTAAGGATAGAAAATGTAGCCATATTTTTTTGCTCCCATTTTATTTTTTAACTAAATTTTGCAATTGTGAAAAGAAAGCGCGGCATGCTACTGCACTTTATGAAAAAACATCTACGCCTAACTAAATATTTACATCTAAATTTAAGACGTAGCCGCCCCCAAAGGAAGAGCCATTTTTGCTTTTATTGAACGCCAACATGGATAAAACTTATCCAAATAGCGTCTAAAAATTATATTGTGGCTTCTTTCCAACAAATGAGTTAACTCATGAATAACTACATATTTCAAGCACTCCGGAGATCGATAAACTAAATTTAAGCTAATCCAAACCCGCTTTTTCAGGGGATTACATGTCCCCCATCTGGTGATCATCTTTCTTATACGATATTCGTCAGCCTCCAGTTCAGTCATAGCTTGACAAACCGGAATAATCTTATTCATTTCCTTTTGCAATTCATAACGCAAAAAATTATCAAGTAAGTTACCCTTTTGCTGTTTAGAAAGAGAGCGGGTAAATTCAAGAGCCAAAAGGCCATCTTCTCGCAAATACACACGACTACGAAGAGACGATTTTTGCAAGACTAATTTGCGCTTCTCCCCCCATAAATAACAATAGCCGTCTTCACTTTCGTTTTCAGGAATATAGAATGGATCAGTCTGTGAATTGGAGCGTCTAGTAAGGCGCTCTTTTATCCATGACAAATTGCTTTCTAAAATAAAGTGTAAATGTTCGTCAGTAATATATTCAGAAACGCTTACAGAAACTTCTCCTTTACTAGGGTCTACTTTTAAGACACTCCTTTTTATAGGCTTGCGAATAATATTTACCTTAACTCCATCTATAAATATGGACGATTTTTTCATGATATTATTCTTTCACTCGTTCTCAAATCACTTATGCCTTCTTTAAAGCAATATACTTGCTTGCTCTTTACAGAAATGATCTCTCCCTTGGGATAACTTAAAGCGCTCAAACTACCGCCGAAAACACAACCGGTATCAATATTCCAAGTATTGCCACATTTTAAAGGATCTGCTACCGGAGTATGACCATAAACAACTTGAGCTTTTCCACTATAAGATTTTTCCCAATGATGGCGAATCGGAAATCCTTTTTCATCCAGCTTTCCGTTAGCATCGCCAAAAAGGCAAAAATGAGCTGCCTTTTGATTGTTTTTACCTTGCAAATCTTGGCACAAACCGGCATGAGAAACGAGCAAATCCCCCCCTTCTAAAGTTATGTAATGAGGTAAAGAGTTTAAGAAAGCAGCCAGTTCTCCGTAAGAGAAGGGAAAATTGCTCCTCGCCTGCCCGGGAGCAAACCTATATAGCCCTTGCCAAACAGCTCTTAAACTAAGCATAGTAGAAGCCATATCGGTAAATATAGCTTGCACTTTGCGCCCACACATTACTCTTTCAAGTTTGAACTCATGATTGCCTTTTACGGCCAAAATCGGAATGCGCTTTAATTGACGATCTTTATATGAACTATTCTTTTCATTTATATTAACAGGCTCAAAATTTATTGCATCTAAAATAATTTTACTATCTTTACGTTCATTTCTTTGAGCTTGGTCAATTACAGCTTGCCATTGTACATCTTCATTTTGTATAGCTTCAATATCGCTGCCTAAAGCAAATCGATATTGACCGGATAGACATTCTTCATTTAGATCATCCACCCTAAAAGAAGAGAAATCATTATTGGAACAAGGAAAAGAGAGTACCCCGTCTTGCCAAGCTCTTAAGAGAATATGCAAAATTTGAGCTGGCTTAGGCCCACGATCTATATAATCTCCCACAAAAACTAACTTAAAATCGGCTATAGGAGTTCCCCTAACAGCCCAAACACTTCCGTCTGCTTTAAGTACATAGCCTAATTTTTCCAAAAGCTCAACTAATTCATCCGCACAACCGTGGCAATCACCGATAATGTGAAACGGTCCATCTATATTATTGCAATTGCAATACACTAAACTCATCTTTTATAATAACCATAAATAAGAAAGGAACGTACCAGCTAACGCAAGCACATTCCTTTCTCTATCACTTTTCTAAATATTTATGTTTTAAGCCATGCTGAAAGCATTGAAAACACTGGTAGCTCCGTATTCTAAGCCACGATTGATAAGATCTTGACGATCAAAATGGAACTGAACAGCTGCGCGATTCAATTGAGCGCCGTCAACAAAAACATTCGGAGGAATGCCATTAGGGTTGCCAATAACGACTAAACGCTTGGCACGATAGGCCCAAGGCAAAGCCCACGCTAAGTTGACTTGATTGGCATTGTCAAAAATAATCGTGTCAAACATACAAGGCTGAAGTTCAAAGAACTCATTGGCATCATAGTAGTTGGAAGCCCAAGCTTTTAAGTGCGGGACTAATTCGGTAACGATAGATTTTGTGTCCTCGTCACGCTCAGTGCACTCGGCCAAACGCTCCAATATATTGGCACAGCCAGTAAGAGCACCGGAAACACGAGCCGAAACAGCGCCTATACAACTGGCTGCCCAACGGTAGTTAGCCGCACCTACATTATATTTATCAGGATCGTTTACTTTGGCAATCTCTGCTTCAGCATTCTTAATATGCAAAGAAAGATTAGCCCATTCGATCACATCCTCAATGCTGGCTCCAGATTTAGCACCAATCTTTTTCAAGAACATACTACTACGCATGCCTTTGAACACTACAGCTTTAGCTAAATCCTGCGCCTCCACGCCTATTTCTTTAGGATCGGTTCCCTGAGGATAGAGACCGTGTTGCCAAATACGCTTAGAAACTTCCAGGCGTTTACTTTCCCAACGAATCTTTTTATCGCTCCAAATCTTTCTAAAGGAAGCGCCTTTGAGAGCTTCTTTGCGAATTTCCTCCACTTTTTCCAAGTCTTTGTACGCTCTACCAATAATCTGACGTATTGAAGAACTGGCTGCCTGGACTTCGTTGAGTAAGACTCCAGCCAGATCGGAAAGACTCGTGGATTTACGTTTAGGATTCATAGCCAAATCGCGAGCAACACATGTACGCACTAAAAGGGCAGAATGGACGTCGCCAGCCAAATGGACAACTTCATCCAGTCTCTTATCATCGTCAGAAAGTACCAAAATGGATTCATTATCAATCCAAGCATTGGCACAAGCAGACGCAATAAGCTGATCGACAGTGTCGCGCTGAGTCATAGTAAAGACAGTAAGAGCCTTGGTGCGAATCAGTTGCAAAGAATCTTCAAATACAGGCTCAGCAGACCAGGGCATGACCGGCATAGTCTGATGTCCTTCAACATCATCCAACTTAACTCCAAAAAGACAACTGCTGGAGCTAGACTGCCAATCTTCCCTTTCGGCAACTTCTTGTAACTCTTCGCTATTTCTCTTAGCCACGGCAGCCGGCTTAGTAAGCATGAGCACAGCCATATTATACACACCAGGATCGGTGGGTAACTCACGTACTAATTTGAGCGGATCAAGCTCAAAGGTTTGTAAGCCCATGGTTTCACAAATTTGCTGCACATAACGACTAATAGCCAAAGCACCGTGAGGTACACCATCTCCAAAACTGGAACGCAGGAAATTAACGTCACTACTATGAGACCAAATAGCTCGCAATACAGCCGGATTTATAACCGGCTCACTGAGAACCTCAGCGCTGTAATCATCATATGGAGGCTGAGAAATGTTAACAACCAAAAGCGGAGCAACACTCATTCCTTCATTGGTTTCAACTACGACCAAAGGCCAACCGTATTCTAAAGTTTGGTCCTCGTCCAAACGAGCTAAAAGCTGATCAGTCTCCGGCCCCAAATCAAGTTTGTGAGCGCCCTGAGAAATCACAGTTTCCATATCACTACCTATACAAGTCCAGTTTCGGCTGCTGATATCGGCCAAACCTTCCACCATATCGGCACTAAGGTTTGTGGCCATGTAATTGTGATAGCGGCTCCAGAGATCTTGAAGTTCATCGGAAGTACCAGAAGTGTTGGTATAAACTCTATTTTCAACTTGGTAACTCTCAGCCTGAGAACCAAGATCCACAGCAGAGACGTCAGAGGCTGCAACTGATTCTGCAGCAGAATTTGTAGTATTTTCCTCAACTTCAGCCGGAGTATCGCTGTGCAGAGAGACAGGCTCTACCCCCAAAGGAGGATAACTGGCCAATTCTTCTTCGCTGACTCTTTTGCGTCCGATGCGATAAGTAGAGTCATTTTCATCTCTATCTTCATTTTTAACTAAATCGGCTAAACGATAGTTATCGGAGCGACTGCCCAAAGAACTATCAGCAGCGTCTTTATCGGAAGTAGCTTGCCCAGGTTTAGTTAAATCAACCGCTTGGTCAGCATGAGAGGAAGTAATATAGTCGGCAGGAGCGGCAGCCGGAGCAGATTGGCGCATGGGCTGGGCAGGAGCGGTAGCCGGAGCAGCTTGACGCACGGACTGGACAGGAGCGGCAGCCGGAGCAGATTGGCGCATGGGCTGAGCTGGAGCGGCAGCCGGAGCAGATTGGCGCATGGGCTGAGCTGGAGCGGTAGCCGGAGCAGATTGACGCATGGGCTGGGCAGGAGCGGCAGCCGGAACAGATTGGCGCATGGGCTGAGCTGGAGCGGCAGCCGGAGCAGATTGGCGCATAGGCTGAGCTGGAGCGGCAGCCGGAGCAGCTTGGCGCATGGACTGAGCTGGAGCGGCAGCCGGAGCAGATTGGCGCATGGGCTGGGCAGGAGCGGCAGCCGGAGCGCCATTTTCATTTAAGCCGTCATCATAGAGAGCTTCATCTTCGTCTTCTTCCATAAGTTCGGCGACAACTTCATCGTAACATTGCTTGCACCAGAAGCTACCTTCAATTTCATCATTTCTATAGGCTACTTCTCCGGGAACGATACGTCTTTTACAACCATCACAGATTATCTCTTTTTCCGGTACGAACTCAACTAATGCCATGGCCCACTAAGCTTACCCTTAAAAAATATATCCAGGACAGACTTCCCCACCCACAGTCTGCTGCAATTTTTTTGCAAATTTCACGACAGAAACTTTTTACTACTAAAGCTCAGACAACACGCTGATAGCTGAACACAAGCCAAAGACCAGCTCATTAACCAAGCCTAAGAGCACCCGCTGTTTTTTTTACAAATTTATCTGCTTACCTGCTTTTCACTCGGTTAATTTAACTAAGCCTAAGACTCTAAAGGGAAAGGGGTAACAAAAGAGAAGATCTGCAGCCGCTTTTTTAAGAGTTTTATCTCAAATATTTTTCTGTAATATTTCCCACTCCCTCGGAGGTTCCGTATGTCAGCCAATATTTTAGTAAGTGTAGCTTGGCCCTACGCCAACGGCGGGCTCCACTTAGGCCACGTAGCCGGTTGTTACTTGCCGGCTGATATTTTTGCCCGCTATCATCGCATGAGCGGAGACAAAGTGCTCATGGTTTCCGGTACGGATGAACACGGCACTCCCATTACCATTAGTGCCAATCGAGAAGGTGTAACTCCAGCCGAAATTGCTCAGCGTTATCATGATGTTATAGCTAAAAGTCTTGACGATCTTCATGTTCAATGGGAACTTTTCACCAGTACCAGAACAGAAAATCATCGCGAAATAGTGCAAAAGATCTTTATGGATCTATATGAAAAAGGTTATATTTACTTGCAAACGCAAGAACAGCTCTACTGTCCGGAAGACAAAACATTCTTGCCCGATCGCTATGTAGAAGGTAAATGTCCTTATTGCGGAGCCGAAAAAGCCCGCGGAGATCAATGCGATGCTTGCGGTCGTACTTTTGATGCCAAAGAGCTGATTGAGCCTAAATGCAAATTGTGCGGCGCTAATCCAATCATCAAAGAGACTGAACATTTCTTCTTCAAATGGTCTGCTTTCAATGACAAAATTTTGGAGTGGCTCAAAGACAAACATTTCCGCCCCAATGTGCTCAACTTTACCAACAACTACTTGCATGAAGGCCTGAAAGATTCAGCTATTACCCGCGACATGGAATGGGGCATTCCCGTACCGGTACCTGGCTATGAGCATAAGCGCATCTATGTTTGGTGGGAAGCTGTCATTGGCTATTTGTCAGCTAGCATTCAGTGGTCTAAAGAGCAAGGGCAACCTGATTTGTGGAAAGATTGGTGGCAAAACCCCGAAGCCAAGGCTTACTATTTCATTGGTAAGGACAATATTCCGTTCCACTCCATTCGTTGGCCTGCCGTACTTATGGGCATTGGCGGTTTAAACCTGCCTTACGACATTCCCGCTAACGAATTTCTCAATTTGGAAGGACGCAAACTCTCCACTTCCAACAATTGGGCAGTTTGGCTTGACGATTACTTAAAAGAGTACGATCCTGATCCCTTGCGTTATGTTTTAACTGCAACTGCTCCGGAAACTTCTGATAGTGATTTCTCTTGGGCCGAATTCTTGCGCCGCAATAATGACGAATTGGTCGGATGGTGGGGCAATTTGGTCAATCGCAGTATTTCCTTCACCAATAAACATTTCCAAGGTGAAGTTCCCGAAGCCGAATTTACTGAAGAAGATAAAGATATTATCGCTCGCTCCGAAGCAACCTTTGCCAAAGTCGGTCAACTGATTAGCGAATGCCAATTTAAGCAAGCTTTAGCCGAGGCTATGGAGTTAGCCAGAGAAGGCAACCGCTACTTCGATTCTCAAGCTCCTTGGAAAGAAGTAAAAGTTGATAAGCAGCGTACCGGTGCCATTATGGCCACCATGGTTCAACTTATCGCTAATTTGAGAGTTATACTCCATCCTTTCTTACCTGATACTTGTACTAAATTGCATTCTATTTTAGGTTTACCTGGTGAAGGTAAAGACGTTAAGTGGGAACTTTTAGCTATTAAACCAGGCCACAAGTTGGGCCAGGCCACTCCTCTCTTCAAGAAACTCGATCCTTCCATTGTAGAAACTGAAAGAGCTAAACTTGGCTAAATTTTAGCGCTAAAAATTGCGCACTTATAAAAATAAGGCTTAGTTCCGATCTTTTGAAAAATCGGATTAAGCCTTATTTTTTTTCAGTAAAGATTTTACTGACCAGCTAAACTAGCTCAAAAAGCTGCCAATTATAAGGAGATATAGCCTTAATTTCAAAGCTAATGGCAGCGTCAAGCTAAATCAGGAACTACGCCAATTAAAAGCCACGTTCGCTGGGATCGATAAAATCATCTTCATCTTGACCGGCCCAACCATCATCATCAGCATCACCCCAACCTTGGCTTTCGTCCCATTGTTCTTCATTATCTTCATAGTCGTCGGCAACTTTGTCTGAAGAACTTTTGGAGCCTTTGAGTTCTTGAGCTAAAGCTTTAGCTTTCTCAACGTTGGCGGCAATTAAATTGCAACCTTCTTGCCAAAATTCGCGATTATCGATATCAATATCTAATTTTGCCAAAAGTTGACGCGGACTTTGAGAGCCACCGGAAGCCAAAAATTGAATATATTTTTGTTTAAAAGCTTCACCTTCGCGATGATACCTAGCAAATAAGCTATAAACAAGCAATTCGCCAAAAGCATAGGCATAAACATAGAACGGAGTGTAGACAAAATGTGGCACATACAACCAAGTGATAGCATGATCAGCCCCTAAATAAAGGGAGTCTTGGAACATTTCACCGATAGACTGCTGCCAAAGAGCGTTAAGGCGTTCCAAAGAAAGTTCACCTTCTTTAGCTCTAGAGGCAAAAGCTCTCTGCTCGAAAGTATACATAGCCACTTGACGGAAGACAGTAGCAAAAGAGTCCTCTATCTTGGAAGCCAGCAAAGCCAACTTATCTTTAGCTGTCTGCAAATTATTGAAGAGCTTTTCAAAGACTATCATTTCTGCAAAAGTGCTGGCTGTTTCGGCTAAGGGCAATACGGGATGATAATCGAAATAATTTTGCTTGGAAGCCAATAAATCGTGCAAACCGTGGCCAAGTTCATGAGCCATAGTTTGTACGTCGCGAGAAGAACCTGTATAGTTAAGCATCACATAAGGATGAAGCTTAGGCACAATACCGGCGCAGAAAGCTCCACCGCGTTTACCTTCAGCAACTTTAGCATCGATCCAATTATTGACAAAAAACTTCTCAGCCATGTTTCTAAACTGAGGATCGAACTCTCCAAATGCTTCCAGGACGATTTGCTTAGCCTTTGTATAAGGAACTTCCTCTTTAACTTCACCTAAAGGAGCGTAACGATCGTAATGGTAGAGCTGAGGTAAGTCCAAAAGTTCAGCTTTTAAACGATAATACTCAGCGACAATGGCGTAATTCGACTTAACAACGTCGACAACCATATCAACAGTAGAATCATCTAATTCATTGGCAGAGTTTCTACTACTTTCAGGACGTGCATAGCCACGCAACTTGTCTTTAGTGAGCTTATCCAGCAAAAGAGTATTGTAAGTAAAATGAATTGGATGAGCATTAGCCTTAAGTACATCGGAAAGCACTTCTGCAGCACGGCGGCGCACTGTCCTGTCTGGGTCGTGAGAGAGAGCCAGCAATTCGCTTTGAGTAAGTTCGCGCTTTTGGCCATTTAATTCCATTGGGAAAATCAATCTAGAAATAAGCTCTCCAAATAAGCGACGGAAAGCGCGACTGCCACTATTAGCAGTTTGCTCTAACAATCTTTCTTCAGATTCACTGAGAGAATGTTTCTGCGTGCGGCGTAAATCTTCAATAAAATGTCTATATTGAGCTAACGAAGGCGCTTCTTTAAGCTTATCCCAATTGTCGTCGCTTATTTTTCCCAATTCCAATTCAAAGAACAGTAAATCAGTAAAAATTGCACTGATGCTTTCACTGCAATGCTGACTAAGGGCACCTACCGTCTCGTTTTTACTTTCTATAGAAAACCGTAAGTCGGCATAAGCACTCGGCAGAGTAAGTAAAACGTTAATTTGCTCATAATCAGCCATAGCTTTAGCCAATTGCTCAGCCTGATAATGGCCAGATATAATAATTTCTCGCCAATTAGCTATAAATTGTTTAGCTAGATCGGAACCTTTTTGTAAATCGGCTTCTATTTTGGGATCATCGTCGCCAGAATAGAGATCTGATAAATTCCAGCTAGGCAACATCTCTGAATAATCTTTGTTCTCTTCCATCTTTTTCACACTACCTGCGCTTGTTTCTCTACCATCTTTAAACATATAGATGGCACTATTTCAAGTGAATATCGACAACTAATCCAAAACGTGCTTATCTAAAACGAAGCATGTAAAATTGCCCTTAAAAACTTCAGTATCTCCACGCTTGCAACTAACTTCTACTAAGCGTTTTTTCCCTGCTTCACCAACAATTTTGGCTTCTGCTTCCACAGTTTCGCCTACTTGGCAAGGCTTTAAAAAGCGTGTTTCGGCTGCACCAAGTACTACGTTAGGATCATTTACAGCCAACATAGCAGCATAATCAGCCAAGCCAAAAATAAAACCACCATGTACTAATCCGCGTTCGTCAGCGCTCATATTTGGCGTCAAAGCCAAACTGACGATGGCTTTACCCTCTTCCAATTGTACAACCTGGCCGCAGAGTTGTTTATCTATACCTAAATGAGTTTTTATTTCCATTTTTACCTCCAATAGATCAAAAGCCGAAATCTATTTTACATACGATTTTACAATATTAACAGTTAAAATTTCCGGCAAAATAATAGGTTCCGACTGGTTTTTTGCTTCGTAGTAAACATAGAGGGGCACGCCACTGCGTCCATAAGTACGCAAAGCTTCGGCTATTTCCTTATTGCGATTGGTCCAGTCTGCTTTCATAAAAACGATCCCACGTTCTTGAAAAAGTTGTTTTATTTCCGAATTGGCTAAAACAGCTTTTTCATTAACTTGACAAGTCAGGCACCAATCTGCACCAAAATCGATAAAAACAGGACGCCCATGCTGCAAAGCTTCTTGTACAGCTTGAGGTGACCAAATTGTTACTTCCATGCCATTATCTATTTTGGTTGCCGAAACTTTGTTGTCAGCTTGAACGCTGGCAGAAGCTGTACAAGCCCAATAGATAGTAATAAAGCAAATAGTAGAAATTAAGCAAACCAAAGCCCATGTAATTTTGGGATTTTTTAAAACAAAACGTCCATAGACCCAAGCGGCCAAAGCAGCCCACACTAAAGCGACTAATAAAGCTACAGCTCCATTAAGACTAGTTTGCCGAGCAAATACCCAAATAAAATATACACAAGCAAAAGCTAAAGGGAAAGCCAAAAACTGCTTTACCACTTCCATCCAGTAACCTGGTTTAGGCAAATATTGTAAAAAAGATGGCCAAGCAGCCAAAGCAGCATAAGGTAAAGCCATACCTAAAGCCAAAAACGTAAAAATTATGAATGATATGTAAAAAGGCTCGGCAAAAGAAAATCCTAAAGCCGATCCCATAAAGGGAGCTGTACACGGAGTAGCCGCTACTACTGTAATGATTCCACTCAAAACAGCGCTGATAGCCTTGGGCTGACTCTTTTCCCAGCTTCCCAATCTGGTAAAGCTGAGGCCAAATTCAAAAACGCCCCACATATTCAAAGCGATTAAAAAGAATAATAAAGCAAGGCAAGCTACAAAGGCCGGATATTGCATTTGGAACCCCCAGCCCAACTCCAGGCCACCCATTCTAAAAGCGCTCATTATAGCTGCTACAGCCCAAAAACTTAACAAAATGCCCAAAGAAAACCAGGCAGCCGCCTTAAAACTCTTTCCGCGTTGTTTGGCCTCTTGAGCTTGTTCTATAAGGCTAAACACTTTTAAAGACAATACGGGAAAAACGCAAGGCATAAAATTTAACAAAATACCGCCTAAAAAAGCGCTGACGGCATAAATAATAACTTTAAACCATCTTCCCCCAAATAATTGTTTAGCTTGCGAAGCTTTTACAGTTTTGGCGTCATACGACTGAGTTGCTGCCACATAATGTTCTTTTTTACTTTGGCTCAAAGTTTGTTGTATAAGTTGGTTATACAACTTGCATTGTTCTTGTGTTGGTCTAGTTGAATTTGTTTGCAACCGAGCCTGCCCCGGGCGACAACCACTGGAACTACAATCAAGCCAAGTTGCTTCAACGCCTATTGGCACCTTTATATCCTGAGATGAAGAAGCCAGGAAACGCCCCACAACAGCTATTTTTCCTTCGTATCCCCAAATCTTTTCCCCAAAAGATTCCAATTGTTTGGAATTTGGCCATAAGGTCTCTATACTGGAAACACCGGCGGGCACTTGCCATTTCACTGTTGTCGGCAAGCCGGCTTCTCCTCCATTGGGCCCATAAATATGACTTCCTTGAGGGATATCGAAAATTAAGCCGATTTCAAAAGTTTCTCCTACCTTAACACGCCCCTCGGAAGGACAGTATAAAATGACTTTAGTTTTATCATTATCGTCTTGAGCGAATTTTTGAGGCCAAGCTTGAGTAATATTTGTTAAGGCAACAATCCAAGCTAATAATATGACTACACGCAAACAAGCTAATCTAGCGATATTGCCTAATTTAATCATTTCAATACCTTCCCTCCATCTGTAGGCTAAGTCGAAGCAGGGCACTTTAATTCGTGAACGAAGGCAAACGGAACTTTTTAAAGCGGAGCTTTCCATTACCGTGTCTAAATCCATGCGTCTGACAGATCAGGCCTTTAGCGCTATGCGCGTCAATCCTCCGTGTCCGGAAGAAAATATTGATAGGGCTAAGTCTTTACTTAAGCAAGCAGAACAACAGGCTTCGTCTTGTCGCGATTATATTCAGTTAGGATTAGCTTACTTAGAGCTTGGCCAAAGCGAGTCTGCCGGTGACGCTTTCGCTAAAGCTGCTCAAAAAGATTCTCAAAATCCATCTGTACCGTTATTTGCCGCTTTGGCTGCCACGGACAATAATCAGTTTGAACAAGCTCAAACTTTCTTAGATGATTTGCACAAAGTCTGTCCGGAAAACCAAGCTGCACCTACGGCTCAGGCTTTGCTTTTTTTACGGCAAGGTTTAATAGATAAAGTTTTAGAGATAATTTTTCCCAAAAAAGGCAATTTTGATTTAAGCGTATCTCCTCCAGTGTTATCGAGGTTTGCTGTAGCTATCGAAGAATATATTCTTCCTAAAGAACTCCCAGAAATTGAAGACAATTGGGATGAGAGTCTGTCATTTCAAGATGCGGATAGTTCTCAAGAAAAAGACTCTGATTTGTCTACAACAGATGGAGAGTCTGAAGTTTCCTCTAACGTTTCCGATAAAGACGACAGCACTCAACAACAATCACAAGAAGTACAACAGCAACATGTTTCATTTTTTGCCGGTTTTATGCCCGGAGAAGCTTCGTCTTTAGCTTCTAAAGGCAGTTATCGTTTGCAAAAATGCTGGGATTTAGCTCCTGAAAAAAGGCTGGAAGAAATAAAAAAAGCCAAGCAAGAGCTCAGCGAAGCTTATGCCAAAAATCCTCATATACCACAGTTAGCTTACGATTTAGGCGAAGCATGTTTAGGATGTATAGAGTTTGGTCATCTATCCGGACAAAGAATCAATTCTGAAGAAGTTGAAGCTTTGCACCAAGCGGCCAAGTATTTTCAAGATGCTCTTAAAGAAAATGAAGAAAACGCCTACACTCTTCATTACATAGCCAGAGCCGCACTGCTACTCAAAGAATATAAAAAAGCTGAAGAAGCTTGGAAATTAGCTTTAAAATTTTTTGAAAAACTTCCAGAAGCTCATTACGGTTTAGCTCAACTCTATACTATAAAGAAAGATTTTGCCAAAGCCCGCCAATATATGACACTTTCGCTGATGTCAGATTTGCAACTTTTGCGTGATAGATACGAAGACTTAAAACAAATTTGGGAAAAAAGTTAACTTTTGCGCTTCATATCAGCAAGAGTTTATTTTTAAACTGTGCTATTATGCATGATAAGATTAGGGGATATTTTTTCTTCAGCTTTTAGGAGTTTCATATGAACAGTATAAATCCGACCAATATCAGCGGTTTATCTTCCATGCGGGCTTCTGCTCCAAATGTAGCGACTAATAAGTCAGCATCTGCCCAAGAGCAAGTTTCCACTCAAAGTGCAGATTCTTTTGCGCAAACTTCTGTAGATTCTGAAGCCGCTTTGAATGTAAACTTAGCTAAGCTTCGCGAGCAAGTTGGCGGCTCTAAGGTTGAAGGTTCCGTTTCTGCCAAATGTGGCGAATGCGATCCCCCAACAGCTTCTCAAGAGGCCGACCATTTAGAGCAATCGGCCGAAAAACGAGAAATGGCTTCGGCTAGAGGCGAGCAAGCCGCACAGCAACTCAGAGCTAAAGCCGAAGCTCTAGAGTACAGAGTAGCTCGCTATAACTATGCCAAACAAGTAGTGGCCAATTGTCAGCAGCGTGCCAAAGAACTCGACGGCATGGGCGATTCGAGAGTCGCTCGCGGAGCTGCTATGCTTTGGAATCCCTACGCTTATGTTATGGGACTTTCTTATGACAATTTGGGCACTTTTGAGATGGATATGGCTGAGGCCTATCTTAAAGAAGCTGCTATCTGGTCAAGAGAAATTAATAGCTATGACAGCACCCCGGAAAAAGATTTGGCCGAAGCTAAAAAATTGCGTCAAATGGCTGATCATAACGAAAAATTGGCTGCAGAGCAGAGAGCCTTAGCACAACAAGAACGCACCGAGGCGGCCCGCATTCGCTGGAGTGAAGGTGAATATAACAATATGGCTGCCGAAGCTTTAGATGCCAGCGCAGCTTCTCGAGAAGCTCAAAGTGATTCTCTCCTGAGCGCTGCTTCTCAAGGCAACATAGCTCGCTAGGTATGTTTTTTTCTGCCTCGAGAATGTACTCTCAAAAGTCGCTCCATCCTTAGTATACCAGTGGTGGAGCGACTTTTTTACTTTTGACAACGTGGCTTCCTATGCCCATACAGTACGCATGCCAAAGTTCTTGTTATTAATTGTTGCTTTCTTGGCTATTCTCTCGGCGGCGACGTTTAGTAATTTTGGCAAATAATTTTAGTAAATCAGAACTGGGGCCATCTAAGCCGATAATACGCTTGGCTGCTGCTTCACCGTCTTCTTGGTTTTCTAAAGACTCTTGTGATTCAGTAGCAAGAGAAGATTGTGCAGAGTAACTGTCCGGTGATTTTTTATCTGTATTTGAACCGATATTGTCAGATTGCAAATTTAAAGGATGATCAGCCAAACGCTTAAAAAGTTCGGCTTCCATAGAAATTTCCGGCAAGGCAGCCAACGAATTTAGACCAAAGTAACGCAAAAAATCAGCAGTTGTCCCATATTGAATAGGATGGCCTGGCACTGAAGAACGGCCCACGCATTTTATTAAATTTAAGTCTTCTAATTGACTTAGCGGTCTATCACTGCGAGCGCCACGGTAACTCTCAATTTCAGCCCTAGTGACAGGCTGCCTATAAGCAATAATAGCTAAAGTTTCCAATTGAGCTTTAGACAAGCGGCGCTTACTTTCGCTGCGCAGAAAACGCTCTACCCACGGAGCTGTAAAAGAAGCAGTAGTCAAACGCCAAGCGCCACCCGATTGAGTAAGTTCTAGTCCACGTGAAGTATAACTATCAGCTAAAGAGAGAAGATCTTGTTCAATTAAAATGGCAGGCCACCCTGTAGCTTCGTGAATATCATCAACTTTTAAAGGACCTGAAGCCACAAATAAGATCGATTCTAAAATAGCCAATCTGCGTTCCGGAGACAAGTGGGCCAACTCATAACGCGGAGCGTTACTTCTGTCTAATTCAGATAAATAGTTATTTTCATTGTGAGAACTAAATTCATTCATAAATGCAAATCATTAAATATATATGTGTAAATCTGCACAATCAGCAACTTGATCAATATGAAGTTTTCCTTCTTTAACCATTTGTAACAAGGCTAAAAAAGTAACCACTACATAGGGACGACTGTAATTTTTACCTATCAATTTCCAAAAACTATAAGTATGCTTAGCTTTTATCTCTTGACTCAATTGCTCGATACGTTCTGGAACAGATACAGAAACGCGATCTAAAGTTATAGGCCGGTTGACATTGCGCCCAGCTTTACTTAAACGCTGAAAAGTAGAAGCCAAAGATTCTAAAGAGACTTGTAACTCACAAGGAAAAGTTTCAGCCTTCGACTGTTGCAAAGGACGCACATAGCGAGTTAAGCATAGCTCCTCACGTTTGTATAACCAATCGGCAGCCTGACGTACCATAGCATAAAGGCTTAACCTCCTGACCAAAGAAGCCCCATTACTTTCGTCATTATCTTCAGCACTTTGATCTAAAATATCGGAGCTATCCCAACCGGAGTCATCATATTCATCTTCATCAGGAGGAAGCAACAAGCGTGATTTTAGTTCCAAAAGTTGAGCAAAAACCAACAAGTAAGAGCTTTCAATTTCAATATTGAAACTCTTCATCTTTTCCAGATATTCAAAATATTGATTGGCCACAGCAGCTAAAGATATTTCTGTAATATCAAGCTTAGCTTCGCGCACCAAATGGAGCAATAAGTCCAAAGGTCCTTCAAATTGCTCTATTTGTACACAATATTTGGAATTTGTATCTAAAACAACAGGCATGCCCTTAATTTAACCAGGTAAGCGGCCAATCAAAAGATTAAGCAATGCCATATAAACAGGACCAAGAAATTTAGGGCCTAAGAGAACTACTGCAGCCATAAAAATATACATAGGCACAGAACCGATTTGAGTTTCGAAATCGCGCATCTTGTAGGCCATATCTCTGGGAACAAAAACTTGGAGAAATTTCCAACCATCTAAGGGAGGGAAAGGAATCATATTGAAGATAAATAGAGCAATATTGACGCTGGCCAACACAGTGAAGAAATAAGCAACTAAAGGCAAACTATCAAAGAGGCCAAACTTTACCGGCAAACCTGCACAAAGAGCCAAAAGGAAATTGGCAAATGGGCCGGCAAAAGAGCAAACGCCGCCATCAACAATAGGATCGTTAAGCGATTCAGCGTTAATAGCTACCGGCTTACCCCACCCTACAATGCATCTTCCCTGAGTAAGGATCAAACTTAAAAGTAAAGCTGCTGCACCAACCCAATCTGTATGAACCAAAGGATTCAAGGTAAGACGGCCTTCATATTTTTGCGTAGGATCTCCCAAACGATAGGCCATAGCGGCGTGAGCAAATTCGTGAATAGAGAATCCCATTAAAATGGCAACAAAACCGAAAACTAATTTAATCAAAAACAACAAAGCAACCAGCTCTCCGGGCTAGAAATAAAAATTCGAATACTCCGCCTACCCTTCCACAATCCTATTTTCCTTCCCTTGCATATTGGTAAACTAAAGGGCCAACTGGCATTCTTTTTATACTGTACACACTACGCAAGCAAACAGTTTTACGTTATGCATGTTGGTGCTAAATTTATAGCCTCGTTGATTAGTTCGTTATATCCCTCCTCGAAAACGTCGCTAACGCGAAAAGTTTTCTCCGGTGGGTATAACGAACGTTTTGGCGGCTATAAATTTCATTTACGCCTACACTTTTATGCTTATAGCTTGTTCATTTCATAACAAGCGATCATTTTGGAAGCGGTTGCGAAAGTAAAGTATAAGTGAACAAAACGGCCTCTCGCCAAAGCCAAGAACTACACCAAGTTCATTTGTGTTTAGCGTGTTTGCGCTGCGCACACATGCAAGCGTAGTTTTGGCCAGCAGGCGTAGGCAGTGGCGCTGGAAGGCGCAGAACATTGGACGCGCTGTTAAGCGCGGTCCAGTTCAAGCCTGGAAGAGCCGCTAGCTGGAGCTAGCCAACATGAACATGAGCCCGCAGCCAAAACTTATAGCGGAATTTTTTCACCATATCGGTAGCGCAGGCCTCTGGCCGCCAGGCCAGTCAGCCGGAGCGTAGATATGGTAAAAAATGGAGCTAACACGAAATAGCTAACTGGCGGGCCAAACATAATCAGCGTCTCTAGGCTGAAAAACTACGCAATCAAACATGTTATGCAAATGCATACTGGTGCTAAATTTATAGCCTCGTTGATTAGTTCATTATATCCCTCCTCGAAAACATCGCTAACGCGAAAAGTTTTCTCCGGTGGGTATAACGAACATTTTTGGCGGCTATAAATTTCATTTACGTAAACGCAATTTTTCGCGTGTGCAGCACATGTTTGCGCAAACATGATGTGGCTAGTAAAAAGGCATAAAAAAAACGCCCTGCCTTGCGACAGAACGTCTTTTTCTTTTGAAAATATTTTGAACAGCAACTT
>CAKUBG010000032.1 GCA_934636825.1 uncultured bacterium
TGTTTTTTTATTAAAATGTAACAAAAAGCTCTCTCAAACCATCTTAAGATTCTCGCAAACCATTTTATGCGTTATATCTTTTTTTTCTTTATTAGTGTAAATGAATACTTATGAAACACAAAAAAATACCTGCCTTTATTAGAGCAGGTTATATTTGCGTGCATTACAAGCAAATATAAATTTCCTTACGCATTAAGCGCTCATATTCATAATTGCTTGATAGAGTGGCAAGAATACGGATAAAAGGATAAAGCAAACTAACATACCCATACCGCCAATCATAATCGGCTCTACCAAATTGAGCATACTTTCCAAAGCATAGATAACTTCTTTATCGTAAAAGTCGGAAACGCGAGCTAACATGCGTGGCATTTCACCGGTCGTTTCACCTACAGCCATCATACTTTGGACCATAGTTGGGAAAAAGGCATCTTCTTCAAGGATAGCTGACATAGACTGGCCTTCTTTAATACCATCTATTAACGGCATAATGACCATTTGCTTAAAATAATCGTTGCCGGAAAAGTCTTTCAATATTTCCAAGCTTTTTACTACAGGAACACCGGTACTCAGCAAAGTAGAAAGAATGCGACAAAATTGAGCTACTAAAAGCTTTTTGTTCAATTCTCCAAAGACAGGAACGGTAAGCTTAAATTTATCATATTTAAATTTACCGCTGGGTGACTCCAGATAAGGGCGTATAAAGAAGAAGTAGTAAACCGCCACAAGAGCTATCGTAAGGTAAGTTAGAGAATTCTTCGTAAGGTCAGTTAAGAAGAACATTATTTTTGTAGGCAAAGGCAAATTGGCAGTGCCTACAGTCATTTGTGTAAAGACATTTAAAAGGGGTGGCATAATGTAGAAGAAAATGCCACCTATAACCAAAATACTGACTATTAAAATAAGAGTGGGATAAGTCATAGCCGATTTGGCTTTTTGTCTAATACTTAAATCTCTCTCTAAGAAATCAGCCAAACGTTCTAACAATGCACCTATGTCGCCAGTAGTTTCTCCGACTTTAATCATAGATATATAAAGCATATCGAAAGCTTGAGGGTGTTTGGACATAGCCCAAGACACAGTAGAGCCCACACGTACATCATGGAGAACTTGTGACAAAATAGGTTTAAGCTTAGGATCTTCTTCTTGCTCTTGCAATACCGTGAGAGCTTTATCTAAAGAGAGTCCACCTTTAACTAAGGCAACCATACGCCTAGTCATCATGACTACAGATTCTCTCTTTAATGCTTTAAGGTTGTTCAAAAAGCCCAGTGGATTAAACTTCTGCGGAGAAATCTCAATAATTTTGAGTTTACTAGAAGTTAGAGTATCTATGGCCACATTGAGATTTACAGCTTCTATGGTACTGTTGAGGATCTTGCCATCTCTAGTCTGGGCCTGATACTGATAAGTGGGCACTTTATAAACTCTCCTTAGAGGATGTCCGTATAATCCCGCGTACGGAAGATTAAAACCGTTGGCAAGAACTTGGCCGCTAAGTTCGCAAATAATAGAGGAAAAGCCTTCTAAAATGGGACTTTTGAGCCTATTCAAATGATTATTTTAACTTAAAAATCTGAAAATAAAATCAGGAAGCCATATATTTCTATGCGCAAGATTTATTTGGAAATTTCAGTTTTGATAGGTTCTAAACCTAACAAATAGCGGAAGATATCGTTAAGTAAGAACTGCATATTGGCATTTTTGACAGTTATACTTGGAGTAAATTGCATCTGACAAATAATATACTCGCCTTTACCGTGACGAATCATACCCACAATAGTAGCTTCCAGCTTGCTTTGTATGTTGGTGCACCAAATCAAACGTTCAGTAAATTTCTTACTATCAACAGAGAGCACAACTTCAGCTCCGGTGTAAAGTTTGGCTAAATGTTTTATGCTATCAGACTTTACGTTGGTTAGAGTCTCTTTCTTGAAGTCAAAGAAGAAGCCCTGATTATTAGGAGGCATTGGCATCTCTTCCAACTTGTAGGGCAAGTCGCTATTAGATTTTTGCGGATGGTACATAACCAAGACGCGTCCTCCTTCTTCGACATAAGCGCGAACAAGGAATAAATAATTGTGAATAAATTGGAAGGAATCAGGAGCGATGACGATAGCTCTTGGTCTGTAACTGGTATCTTCAGTAGCCCCTTTGCCTAAAAATTGGCGCTCTTCACTTATTACCTCAGGGCTGAAAGCTACAGTACGATAGCCCATTTTGGCCAACATTTCCGCAAAACGTCCGTCTTCTTCGTCAACAACTATCAGTTGATCGGAAAATTCCTGGCGAGAAATACGATAATTTACATAGCGGAAGGCTAAAAAAGCTAAAATTAAACTGAGAATGATAACGATATTACGGGCTTTTTTGCTGAGAAAAACCGGCTTAACGTGGTCTATGAAGCCTTCTAGAGAATAATTACTATAGCGAGCAGCCTTTTGAGCTTCTTTTTCGGCTTTCTCTTGGGCGGCTTTGGCTACGTAATCTATTTCCGGATTGCTAAGCTCAGCCATAAAAATAGGTGAACCGTTGCAACTTACCTGGACACGGTTATAAATAGCGAAACGCTCTTCACCGGCACCTTTATAGAAACCGAGATACATAGCCGAAACTGTGCAATTTTCTTCTGGATTATAAGATTCTACTTGCAAAATTTGCTTTTGAGTCATATCTACCCAAATTTTGGTTATAACTGGCGAGTTGGTTTCTTTTAACTCTAAAAGAACACAATTTCGCCCCATAATGGCAGCTTTAGTAGATAAAATTTTGATGGAATTGATATGGCTGTTCTTTTGCAGAATGTAGGGAGCAATAAAAGTGAGTGGGTGATTGGGAACTGAACCGTAACTTCTGGGATCTAGCTCTTTAAAACGTGAAGGAAGAGGTTGTTGTTCCGGAGTTGCTGCAGAAGCCGATTCTTCTGTGAGGTTAGTATTTTCTACAGGAGGAAGAAGTTCGCGGTAGGGAAGAGTTTTGTAGCGATTGATTTTCTTATCGATATCACGTATACGGCGCAAACCTGAATAGGAAGCAGTACCGTCGCTAATAGAAAAACATTGATACTCTAAAGCGCCGTAGTTTAAATATATGCTGGCACCACCTACTTCGCTATCGCTGCTGCACAATACCCCGAAGCAAGAGGGGTGAGGCATATAAGAAGATGAATCTGGATCCCAGAAAAAGTTTTTTAAAAATTCCGGATCTTGAATAATTAGGTGAAGTTTGGCTCGATAACTTTTGACAGATTCGGCACGATCTACTAAAACTTTTACTACGTCATCTACTTCCAAAGTGGGAATTTTGGTAGCAGCAGGCAAGGAGGTAATCAGCAATAAAAATCCTACTGTAAAAATTACTACGACAAAATGCCTGCAAGTTAAATGTTTGGCAAATTTCCTAAGAGTGGATATTTTGCCTTTGACCATATCTGCTACCAAGGAAACGGCCATGAATGTGCTCCATCACTTTATAATGCAAATTTTTTTTCCACAACCACAATGACCCTTGAAGCAAAAAAGTTAAATTTATATAAATAGATCTAACCTTATACCTTTCGAGGGTGCATATATAGTCATTTTCCTTGCTAAAGAAAGGGAGAAAAAGCTTGAAAATAAAGACTTTCCTACACTTCCTTAATAAAAAAACGGCTAGGAAGGGCCTGGCTTTCTTGGCTTTGGGTATTTCTTCCTTTTTCTTGTTTTCCTATTTATGCCGTGCTTCTATGGCAATTGGTAGTATTATTGGACAAGTTAAGGAGTTACTTTTGCAACAATCGATATTTTATCCTACAGAAGAAAAATTAAATCATGGATTAAAATTGGGCATAAAAGAAGTTGTACCTCAGATATCGGCTTCTCTTACTGATAATTCTTTGAGCACTTCCAATTTAGAGGCCACTTTTCAATCTATACAAAGCGCTTATCCAGATTCCGCCGGAAAAGCTGGTGAGAAAGCTATTGAGCGCATGGTGGAAGTTATTGGCGATCCTTACACGGCACTTTTGACTCGCTCAGATATGGAAAAAGACAAGCTTATGGCCCAGAGCGGACGCTTTGCCGGTATAGGTGTTGAACTGGCTTGGCGTGGCGGTTTGGTAGTAGTAGGTACTTTGCCAAATTCTCCCGCTTCTTCAAGTTTGCGTTCTGGAGACTTAATCGCCGCTGTCGATGGCAAAGCTGTTAAGGGCATGAGTTTTTATAGAGCTGGCGATCTTTTGGCTGGTACTGCTGGCTCGACAGCTAACCTATCTATAGTTAGAAGTGGCAAGCCTATGCAAATATCGGTAGTTAGGGCTTCTTTAAATTTGCCGCCGGTTTCAGCTAAAACTTTAGAACCAAAAATAGGCTACCTTCACATAGGTTATTTTTCTCCCACTACAGCCAATGAAGTAAGTCAGAAATTAAAAAAATTGACTGCATCTTCGGTAGATAAGCTTGTTTTAGACTTACGCTCCAATCCTGGTGGAGATTTTAAGGAAGGATTGAGAACGGCAGCTATTTTTACTCAGGGTGAATTGCTAAAAGTGAAGAGGCGTAGCGGTCTCAAACGCATGAATAATTCTTATCCGCCAGCTTTTAAAGGGCGTATAGCTGTTCTTACCGACAAAGGTACAGCCAGCTCAGCTGAAATTGTTACTGCAGCTTTAAAAGGACGCCCCAATGTAGTTATTGTAGGACAGAAGACTTTTGGTAAGGGATTAATCCAAACTTTGTATCCTTTGCCAGGCGGTTATGGAGTACGAATAAGCACCGGTTTATTTTTGAGCCGAGATGGAGTGGCCATAAACAAAGCGGGAGTTGCTCCAGATATAAAATCAGTTTCTTCATATGCAGCTTTAGCTGACGCTGTAGCCTACTTGAAAAGACACTAAAAACGAGTCCGCCGCGCACGCAGTGTAAAATTGCGACGCGGCGGGAAACAATTTTAGGGAAGACTCTTTTTCAATTGAGTGGCAGCTAAATGTAAAGCTTGTTTTCTAGCATACCAAGTTTTTAAGTGGAATAATAAGGAGGGGAGGCGGAAGAGAATACGTCTTTTACCTCCATGTTGAGGCTTAGCCTTACCCTCTAAGATCGCGTCTAGTTCCTCTTGCATTAATTTTATAAAATCTGGAGCTTTATTAGGATCTAGCCAATCGATATTTACTTCCGGATATTGACCATTGTAAAGAAATGTTTTGTCTCGCTCTTGAAGGAAACGCGCTTTCATAAGCTCCGGCGCCCTTCCTTCCTTCCTTCCTTCCTTCATCATGATCTCATTTATGGGATCTCTGGCTAATCCCTTTTGCAGGGAGGAGTATTGACTGCTCATTCTTATGTAGACTTCAACTTTTTGTAAAAATTCTTCTGGGTCTTTAATGTTAGCGTAGTGGTGGAATATATAAGGAGCAGCCAAACGTTTACCTTGGCGTCCTATAAGTTGCTCATGTATAGAACGCTCCCATTTCATACCTTTATGATAGCGAATAAAAAGATCGTGACGTCGCTCTAATTTTGTAACATACTTAAATGAATGGAAAAAGCAAAGCCAATAGGTATCTAGCATGCCTACGCTTTCGTCTAGATAAGGAATAATTTCCCTGGTGATTTTTTGCAAATCGTGAGGAAAATGGACTTCGTCGGCATCTAAACGCATAACCCATTTCGTTTCCGGAGGCAACATATCGAAAGTATTATTGCGCGCAGTAGAATAGTCTTTGAAAACGCTATTTTCAATGCGCATGCGCTTTTCTTTATAAAGGCGAGAATTTTCCAAAACTTTCGCATTTTCTTCATAGTTGCCATTAAGATCGACAACAGCATAATCTACGGCGTCAGCTACCGATTCCAGACAAGTAGCGAAAAATGGCTCAGTTTGAGCGCCTACTAAAATAGTTGCGCATACAAAGGGGCGATTGGGGGTGCTATTGATAGTTGTGTCAGAATTAGGCATATCACCTAAAGTATAAACTTTTTATAGCAATAAAGCAAAAAAACTGCAGATTAAACTGCAGTTTTTTCAATACATGCTCTTCCTTATGTCACTCACAAACTAAATGAGCACGTTTGAGGTATTGTTTGGCGAATTTAGGAAATAATATTATCGTCTTCGTTACGACAAATTTCGTCTATCTCCGACTCTATGTCTTCTTCATCGCGATTAGTAACAAAGCCAAATTCGATAGCCAAAGTCTTACGAGCTTGCTTTAGCATCTGTTGTTCTTTGGGAGGCAGTTTATGATTCTTTGAAAATACCGTCAGATCGCGAATAACTTCTGCTAATTGATAAACATCGCAACTCTTTACCTTGCGTAAATTAAAGTTGTAACGATCTGAAGAACGGGTGGGTAGAGTGCTGTCGGCAGTCTTCAAATAAGAAACAATTTTTACGATCTCGTCTTTGTCTACTAGCGGCCTAATCATAGCATTCTTTTTGCTCAGATTGACTTTTATTTTTAGACGATCGTTTTGAAACGATATGCAAGCTAAATCACAATCTTGGTCAAGAATCACCTCATGTTCGATGCTCTCTACAGTGCCAAGACCGTGAAGCGGATGCATAACTTTACTTCCGACACTAAACATTATTTATTAACTCCTGTTGCTTTTGAGATCGGCGTAGCATTAAATGCCTAATTGGAAAGCAAATATGTATGCCGATCTCTGCCGGTTTTGATATTGGACAGTATTAACAAACTGCCGAAATCAAAACTAATTTTTAAATTGCTCGAGCTTAGCGAGCGTAAGTTCCGGATGGACAGCCATAGATGTTTGTAGAGTGAGAGTTGCGCATAAAACACCTCGCTCGACGGCCTGACGGAAACTCAGTCCATCTAAAAGTCCGCACACTGCTCCTGAAGTGAGAGCATCGCCTGCACCTACAGTATCCGTGACAACGGTTGAAATTGAAGGAATGAATTCAATCATATCCTGTCCGTCTTCACGGCTGGCAATTAAAACACCCTCTGGCCCTAAGGTGATTATACCCCATTTTACTCCGCGGTTAAGCAACTCTAAGCCGGCGCGTTTTACATCTGCAGCACTGCGCAAAGGAAAACCTACCAAAACCTCGGCTTCCTCGCGATTGGGAGTAACCATTGTGATTTGATCCAAAAAAGGTACTATTTGCTTTGCTTTGGATACGGAAATTGGCTCGACACAAATAGGCAACCCGCGCTTGCTGCATTGTTCAAGACAAAATACCAGAGTGGGGGTGGGAATGTCAGCATCGACAACCACAAATTTAGCTTTGTCAAAAAGCTCTATGTTATTACTGAGATACTCCGGAGTGAGCATCTTAATAATGTCCAAATCGGCTACGGCCGATTCTAAGTCGCCATAATGGTTCAAAATGGCCAAAAATATGCCGGTACGTTGATCTTTAGATACTAAAACTCTACTTAAATCTACGCCAGCGGAACCAGTTATATCCAGTATCTGCCTACCGTAAAGATCATCGCCTATGACACTTAGTAGTGTAGCTTGTACATTCATACGGGCCAGATTTTCTGCAATATTGCGAGCCACACCGCCTGCTGTAGTGCGAACCATACCTGGATTGGAAGTCTTGGCCACATGGTAAGAACAAGTGTGACCTTTTATATCCAGATTGGCGGCTCCTATAACGAGCGCACTGCTCTGAGGGGTCTCCATAACTTTGCCTCCGCGTGATATTATTGCCTATTTTTGACGCATTCTCCGCAGTTACAGCCGCGTGAACTTTTAGACGGCTACAACGACTCAAACTCTAAAACGAGCTCTTGCCTGTTGCTGTCCGGTGGGGACGTCTCACCCACATTTTTATGTATCTACTTTGGCACTACAAAGTAGTTGAGGCATCTTAACAGAATCCCCATAGCTAAAGCCAGGGGATTCTGAAATGTTAATGAGCCTTGCCTACTGAGAACCAACAGGTCTTATGAGCTCTCTACAATGGACAATGCTCTGCCCATACATTTGTACTATGTGAAGAGAATACGATTTCCTTCACGTTCCAGTCCCACTTCTTCCCTAAATTTTTCTCTCCCTTCTTATAGTCTAATTTGTGCACATTTTTTTACAATTTTGTATTGAAGTGTATTGTTGACGCTATGACAAAAAAATAATTACCTTCTGCCTACGAGACGTAAAGTTAGTAATTGCATAGTCAATAATGGATCGCTGCCAGTCTTAAGGCGTAAATCCGCTTGGCACAAACTGTGAAAAGCATCTCTCAGATTAGCTTCTTTCCAGCTACGCAAATCTTTAAGAAGATAATTTATTTGAAAATCTCTCTTATCGCTCATTTGTTGGGCTAGACTGTTGGCATTAAAACCGTACTTAGAAGTAATATCCAAGGCTTGAGCTAAATCGCGTAAATATTTATTGGTAAATGAAACTAAAGTCAGACTGCCTCTTTGCGCATTGTCTTCCAAAAGTGAAGCACAAACTTGCATAGCTTTTTTATAGTCTTTTTGAGTGAGAGCTTTAGTATATTCCCATACTTTTATTTCGTTACTTTGGCGTACAACCAGGCGAACGTCTTCTGTATCGATTACTTTTTTGTCGCCAACATAAAGAGCTAATTGATCCAATTGAGAATTAAGATCGAGCAAGTTTGTGCCGGTTCTATTTTGCAATTCCTGAGCGGCTTTAGAATCTTTAAATTTGCAACCTTTATTTTTTAGATAGAACTCTGCCCAGCGGGGAAGACTATAAGCCGAGACGTTGCAATTTATTTCTTGAGCATAATCTTGAGCCCAAGTAATCAGTTTACTTTTGGATTTTTTTGCTTCATCATGGCTGATTAAACATATGATAGTGCTACCTTCTTGCAAAGTTTCTTTGAAAGTTGCTTCAATTTTTTTTACTGTAGATTCGGTAAGGTTTTGATAAGAATGCAACTCTAAAAGCCGTTTATCGGCGAGCATGGGCAATTCGCGCAAAGCGTTTACCAATTCTGCAGTTTTTGTCGAGCTATTGCATTCCATACGCGTATAGTTAAAGTCGCCGAAATCAGCGTTTATAACAGAATCGCGCAGCAACCGCATAGTTTCAGAAATTAAATATTCGTCTCCGCCGTACAATATGTAAGCGGTCGCTTCTTTAACTTTTTTTGTCTCCAGCAAACGCATAGCGTCTTCAGCAGCATAACGAGTCACAATGCACCCCACAGTCTCGGCGACTTACCTATAGCTTCGCAACCGCCCTTTTCATAAAAAGTGCGGTTGCGAAGCTCAATAACTAATTGTACCGGCTCTATTTTTGCTCCAGTACTTTAGAAAAATCGAAAGGAGGACGGAAGACGCCTTTTTCGGTAATGATCGCTGTAATCAACTTTGCAGGAGTAACGTCAAAAGCCGGATTGGCTACTTCTATGCCCTCCGGAGCTATGCGTTTGCCTGTCATTGTTGTTAATTCCTCGGCCTTACGCTCCTCAATAGGTATATCTTTGCCATCATGCAAATTCAAATCTATGGTAGAGTAGGGAGCGGCTACATAAAAAGGTATATTGTGTTCTTTGCAAAGCACGGCCACGCTGTAAGTACCAATTTTATTAGCCACATCGCCATTGGCGGTAATACGATCGGCTCCAACAACGGCCATATCTATTTGGCCACGTTGCATAAAATGACCGGCCATGTTGTCACATATCAAGCGCACGGGAATATTATCCTTATGCAATTCCCAAGCTGTTAAGCGAGCGCCTTGCAAGAAAGGTCGCGTCTCATCGGCCCAAACCATTTTGACTTTTCCCTCTTCGAAAGCCGCTCTAATTACGCCTAAAGCTGTGCCGTAATCGGCCGTAGCCAAAGCTCCGGCGTTGCAATGAGTTAAAATGCGAGCGTTATTTGGCACTAAAGCGGCTCCATGACGTCCAATTGCTTTGCACATATTTTCGTCTTCAGTTGCTATCTCTTGCGCACGTTTAACCATAGCTTGAACTAGCGTGGCCGGATCGTCCGAATTTAACCACACTTTTTCCATCTCTTTAAGGGCCCAAAAAAGATTTACGGCTGTCGGTCTAGTTGCACCTATAAGCTTTGAGGCAGCAGCCAATTTTTCTTTTAAAGACTCAATTGGCAAAGAAGCATAATTTAAAGCCGCCAAAGCCATACCGTAGGCTGCGCTTACGCCTATGGCTGGAGCTCCACGTACTTTCATTGTTTCTATAGCCCAGGCAATTTTTTCCGGGGTAGAGCAAGAAATCCAGTTCTCTTCGGTGGGAAGAGCAGTTTGATCGATCAATTCGGCATGATCGCCGCACCAGATAATCGGTTTCACGAAGTTGTCCTATCCTTTATTTAGTTATATTTTTAGTAACTATTCTAACTCTTATTTATAAAAAACAATAAATTTAGTCTGTACATTTTTTATGCGTAGACGCTAACTTGGTGACTTGAGAGCGAAATTCGCTTTCCAACAAACTGAAAATACGTACATCCCAATAGCGTCCGTCCAGCCAGAAGGATTCTCGTTCGGTTCCTTCTTGAACAAAACCGCATTTTGTAAACATATGGGCCGCTCTTTCGTTAAATTCTAAGACGTGTACGGTTACTCTGTGCAAGCGCAATTGTTCAAAGACAAAGCCACACAAGGCCATGACCGCTTCGCGACCGTATCCTTTGCCTCGCATAGAAGTTTCCCCCAGAATGATGCCCAATTCACAATTAGCGCAGCGTAAATCGAGATTGCGTATTTCTATATTGCCTATGTAGGCTCCGTCATTTAATTTTATGGCAAAAATCGATGTTTCCGGGTTACTGTTGGCACTGTTATACCAACCTTCCAATTCATTGAGTGACTTGGGCATGGGCAAAGCGCCGGCATAGCGGCACAATTCCATATCATTAGCCCATTGATAATTTTTGCCCAGATCACAATGCTCTAAGGGCCAAAGACGCAATCTTTCAGCTTGAATCATTGTTTTATCCCCTAAAAATACTTTAGATAAATTCACTAAAAAAGCTCGCTCCGACTTCTGCAAGGCGGCTCCTTCAGCCTGCTCGAGACTATTTAGCGATGAATACATTGTTTTTATAAATAAATCTACTGAAAATAAGCGACAAAACGGCTATTTAGCCGAATTTTACGCAGTTTGTGTAGGATAAAAAAAGCTTAACACGAAGTCGGCAGAACCGTTTTATTCAGGGATGAGCATACATTTTTGTATGTGCATTGAGACGGAGCTGTGTGATCAGTTTAGTTTCGAACTGGGGTTGGAGACACAGATTCAAATCCAATTCGGAAAAAGATAATGAGGGTTTATAACTACTATGGCAGAGTTGTCAGCTTCTAATTTGCAGAAATATCAAACTATGGTAAAACTGCATCCTCACGACGCTGAGGCGTTTTTCCAACTGGGACGGGAATATCAGATAGCTGGAAACATTGGTGAAGCTGTCAAAGCTTTTCAGCAAGTTTTGCATTTGCAACCAAATCATGCTTTAGCCTATTTGCATCGCGGTTTGCTTTTTGCCAAAAATGCCGAGTTAAAGGGGGCGTTGGAAGATTTAGAACAAGCTGTGCGTTTTGACCCTCACGTACTCAATGTCTTTACCGATCCCGTTTATTTAGCTTTTTATAGAAAAGAAGTTAAAGAAGCTTTGACTGCTTTTGAGCGTCCGGTCGCTCTCAATCCCAACGATGGTTACGCTCACTACCAGTTAGGTCGAGCCAATCGGCTTTTGGGACGTCCGGAAATTGCTTTGAAGCATCTCAACAAGGCCGTAGATGTCAACCCTCGCCTTTGGGAAGCTCGCGAGCAAGCCGGTCTGATCTATTCTCAGTTGGGCCAGAACAAGATGGCCATTATCAATTTGCGCAAGGCCACCGAAGACAATCCTCGCTCTGCCGAATCGCATTACCAGCTTGGCTTAATTTACGAAAAAGAGAACCAAACCGTACCTGCTATCAAGCAATTTGAAGCAGCTCATGCTTTAGATGCCAAGTGCACTAGATACTTGTTCTCTCTTGGCCGTATCAATATGAAGGCCGGCCGCTACAAGCAAGCCATGGTGCAATTCCAAAAGACCCTCAACATTGAACCTAACAATGCTGAAGGTTATCTCTCTTTGGCTCGTTGTTGTAAAGAGGTCTACCGCCCTGACTTGGCTATGCAAATGTACGAGAAGACCGTCTCGTTGAATCCAGAGTATACCGAAGCTTGGAGTGAGTATGGTCAAATCGCCTTCCAGTTGGGCAATTGGCCTAAAGCTGTTGAAGCTATTGGAAAAGCTTTGGAGCTTGATCCTGGAGACTATGAATCTTATTTCAATTTGTCTCAAGCCTATCAGAAAATGGGCAATTTTGTCGGAGCTTCCAAAGCTCTCACTCAAGCTATCCAATTAAATCCCCGCGACAGCTATAGCTTTTATAACTTGGGATTAGTTTCCGAGAAGATGGAAAATATCGACGACGCTATCAAGGCTTTTAGTCAAGCGGTCGAATTGCAGCCGAGAAACTCACAATTTCACGTCAGCTTAGGCAAATGCTATGTCAAGCGCAGAGATGGCGAAAAAGCTATAGACGAACTAAAAGTTGCTGTAGAAATAAACCCAAATGATGTTGAAGCCCAAACTATTTTGGCCTCCGTATATCGCAAATTTGGTCAATCTGACAAAGCTATCCAAGTTTATCAGCGTATTTTGGAGTTGTCTCCCGATAATCTCGATATATACTACGAGATCGGTATGGCTTACCTAGAACTCAACGAACCCAAGTATGCTTTATTCGGCTTTAATAAAGTACTCAAAGTCAAGCCTAATGATGCCCGCAGCTTAAGAGCCGTAGGCCGTACTTATTTGCAAAAATTAAACAATTATGTAGTTGCTGTAGACTTCCTGAAGAGAGCTTTGGATGCCAAGCCAGACTACGAAGAAGCTTTGGTCGATCTCGGTGAAGCTTATATTAAGCTTGATCAGGCCGATATGGCTTTAGAACAATATGATAAAGCTTGCAAACTTAATCCAAATAATGTGGATATCAGGTGTCGCTACGCCTCCGTACTTAGCAAAGTGGGCAAGCCTGCCGAGGCTCTTCGTGTTATTCAAGCCGTTATGGCTGCTTATCCTGAGGCCGTTGCTCCTCGTGTTACCAGAGCCCAAATCGCTATGGCCAGTGGTGATTTAGTAGAAGCTCTGGATCAATATCAGCGTTTGGTACTTATTGCGCCTAAAAATAGTACTTTCTGGTTAGAAGCTGCTCGCTTACAGGAGAAGCTTGGCTACATAGAAGAGGCCAAGAAGTCTTACTCCAAAGTTTTGAAGTTTATTCCCGAACATCCCGAAGCCACAGAACATCTGGAAAATCTCTTTGCCGTTTCCGATGTGGATAAGAGCGACGAGCGCGTAGCTGCTGTCGAGATGAAGCAAGTGGAAGAGACTGCGAAACCAAAATCCAATTTACCCCAAGAACTTGCCAAATATGTCAAAGAAGATATGGAAAAAGGGACGGCCAATGTCTCTTCCGTGCTTTCTGCTCAAGAAATTTTCTCTCAGGGTGTTATCGCGCAAGCTACAGGCCGCTTAGAAGAAGCCAGAAGCCTCTTTATGCAAGCTATTGTGCGTGATCCTGAATATTATCCGGCTTACTTACAAACCGCTATCTCTTTAATTAACAGCGGAGATATGGAAAACGGGCGCGGATTATTGGAAAAAGGTCGGACTTTGGCTGTCGACGCCTCAGACGAAGGCCTTACCAAAATGTTTGACACCGAATTGGTCAAGCTTAAACAAGCTGAGCAAGTTGCAGTACAAACAGCTGCTCCTCAGCCTGTACGGGCTCAACAAGTTGATCAGCAAATTCCTGCTACCGACAGCTCTGTTGCTCCTGTACAGAAGGCAGAACGTCATATCGATTCAGCCAATGTGGCTGGCGAAGTGGCCGACCTTATCGACATGGGCTCAGATTTCTTGGAATTGGGCCATTACGAGAGAGCGCGTCAGCGTTTGAGTCAGGCTTTGAAGCTGGATGCTCAAAACCTCAAAGCTATTACTTTGCTTGGCGATTGCTATTTCGCCGAGAACAATACTGCCAAAGCTCGCGAGTGTTGGGAAAAAGCCAATTCCATATCTTTCACCGAGCCTACCAGTCGCAAGCTTATTTCCGTCTATATTCAAGCCGATCAAACAAATCTGGCTGTGGACGTATTACTCAAGTTGCAAGAGATGGCCGAAGACAAGGCACCTATTGCGGCCGAGATTGGCAACTTGCTCATGAAGAATATGGCCTCTACCGAAGAGACTGGCGATTTGGCTGCTGCTCAGGATGTACTTTTCAAATTGCGTTCTATGCAGCCTGACAATGCTTTGGTCAGTCGTGAGTTGGTACGTCTGTATCACGAGCGAGCCGATAAAGAAGAGCAAGCAGGCAAATTTGAAGCGGCTATTTCGATCTTTGTCGAGCAATTCGATCAGGAACTCGATCAGGAAGATGCCAAAAAATCTATCCAGAGATTGTATAGTTTGCGCTCTTCCAAAGCCGAAGAAGAAGGCAATTACGAATTGGCGGTGGCTTCGCTTAGTAAGTTGGCAGCAAGTCGCTTCGCTTCTGATAATATTGCCGATGAGATCACTCGTTTGTATGTTGATTGGGCAGCCTCTTACGAAGCTGATGGCAATTACGCTGAGGCCCTTTCGCTCTTTGACAAGTTGTTAGAAACTTATCCCGGCAATAAAACTGCAGAGTCAGAAATCAGCCGTTTGGTTCAAGATTGGGCCCAAGAGCAGCTTAGCAGCGGACAGTATGAACAAGCGATCAAAATTTACAAGAACTACGCCAAACGCAGTTTCGCTGAGCCTATCGATAAATCTATTGTGGCCGTTTACTCGCGCTGGAGTGAAGAAATGGTCGAAGATGGCATGTATAGCGACGCAGATAAATTGTTGCATCATTTGGCTAAAGAACAACCTGACAATGCTCAAGTGGCCGAATATATTGTCAACTTATCCGTTCGTTGGAGCCGTTATCTGGAAAGCGAAAATAAATTCGATGAAGCTGTCAAGATTGTACGTCAGACCCTGAACGAGTATCCTTCAGCTCAGGCTTGCGTAGACGAATTAGTTAAACTTTATGAATCCAAAACCAAGGAATTGGCTGCTGATGGTCGTTATGAAGATGCCATTAAGGCTTATAGAGGTTTAGCTTCCGAGTGCAAGAGCTCTGAGCATATTGCTAATGAGCATATTGCTCGTCTCTATAGTGCTTGGCTCAATTCTTTGGAACAGGATGGCTGTTACGAAGAGGCCATTTCTGTGGCCAAGCATTGGGCTGCCAGTGTGGCTGACGATCAAGAAGTTCGCGAGCAAGTTTCGCGCTTATATAAGTCTTGGGCCGAAAATTATGAGAATAATGGCAGCTACTCAGAAGCGATTTCTTGCCTTTCCAAATTGGCTAAATTACAGCCTGAAGAGGTTTCCATTAAGGCTGAAATTGAACGCCTTTACAGCTATTGGGTCGATGTTAAAGAAAATGCCGACGACTTTGCCGGAGCAATTATCGCTTGTGAACATCACTATAATCACGATCCCGAGCATACAGCCAGCTTAGACAATATTAAGCGCTTATACGGATGCTGGATTCGTTATGAAGAAGCTTTGGGAGCTTATTCAGACGCTATTGATATTGTTAGACAGTTTAGAAACCGTTTCCCTGATTTGGCTGAGACGAACGAATATGAGCGTCGCATTGCTCTTACTTGGGCTGATGAGCTGGCTCAGAGTGGTGAGTACGAAGAAGCCATTAAAGTTGTTGATGAATTGGTTGGCGATATTGGAGCCAGTGATGAATTGCAAGTGAAGTTGCGCTCCTTACATTATCGCTGGGCTGATGCTTTGGCGTTCGAAGACCATATTCAGGCCGCCGCTGCTGTTTTGGATAGTCTGGCCAAACGTGAACCCGGTTTGCAAGAAATACGCAAACGCAAGTTTACTATTTTCAGCAATAAGGCCAAAGCTTCAGAAAAAGACGGCGATTACGTGGGCGCAGTTACTATTATGCGTCGCTTCAACCAGCTTGATCCCGACTTTGAAGCTGGTGTGGCAGAGATTATACGTATTTACAAGCTGTGGTCTGAAAGTGAAGAAAAAGCCGGTCATTACGCCGAAGCTGTACAACAACTTGCCAAGTTACAGAATTTCGCTCCTGAAGCAGAAGGCTTGGAAGGTTGTTTCTTAGACGTCTACAAGAAATGGTCCGATTCATTTGTTGAGCAAGCGGCTTACCGTGAAGCCATAGATGTTATGGCTGGTATTTTGAACTATTTGCCTAAGTCGGTTGAGGCTACTGAACAAATAGTTGAGCTTTACACTCAATGGGCCAGAACTTTACTTCAAAATGACCGTTACGAAAGCGCTGTAGCTATTTGTTGCGAGTGCGAAGATCACTATTCTGCCAAAGGCAACATAGAAGGATGTAAGATCGAGACTTACGATCGTTGGGCTCAGTCTTTAGAGAAACAGTACGAAACCAGACAAGCCATTGAAGTTTTGCGTAAACTTTTGGCTGCTGCTCCTGATTTTGCTGGAGCTAAAGATCGTCTGTCTGCTCAGCTGGTCGTTTTGGGAACGCAATTCGAAGAGGCTTCTTCAATCGAAGACGCATTGCAAGCTTTCTTGGAAGCTTTCAACCTCAATCAGAATGAGAAAGCTAAGATTGGCTTGCACAATTGCTACTCTCAATTGGCCGAGTTAGCTCGTTTTGACGACGCTCCCGCTTTGGCTATCGAGCGTTACGAAGAAGCTCTCAAGTATAAACCTGACGATGAAAATATTGTCAATAAACTTGAGGAATTGCGCCTTGATTTGGCTGATAAGCAAGTTCGTGAAGGCGATCTTGAAGAAGCTCTGGCTTCTTACAAAGCTCAGCTGGCTATTGAGCCCGGCAATATTAGAGCTAAAGAGGCTGTGCTACAAGTCTTTAAAATTAATAGCGAAGATCCTAAAGAGGCTAAACCGTTCGGCTATATCGATTTCTACCGCAGCTTAGCTTCAGGTAAGCCTGACAGTTTCGCTTTGCAAATTCTCTTGGCGCAAGCTTATACTGTAGTGGATAAACTTCCGTTGGCTATTGTATGCTTGCGACGTGCTCTTCGTTTGGGAGCTGGTTTGGAAGTAGTCAGCCAAATGGCTGAAGATTACGTTAAAATTGGCAAACCAGATGCTTCCATTAGACTGATAGAACAGATCGTTAGTGAAGAAAAGGCCGGTGCCGATTTAATGGCCAAGCTTATTGAATTGTATCGTCAATATTACGCCGACGATTATTCTGAGCGTATTGCTCAATTAGTCGATAGTCTTAAAGAGCTTGATGCTACACATCCTCTGATTATTAGCTTGGAAGCCGAAGCCAAAGCTAAGGAAGAAGCTGAAGCCAAAGCTAAGGAAGAAGCCGAAGCCAAAGCTAAGGAAGAAGCCGAAGCCAAGGCTAAAGAAGAAGCTGAAGCCAAAGCTAAAGAAGAAGCCGAAGCCAAAGCTAAGGAAGAGGCTGAAGCCAAGGCTAAAGAAGAAGCTGAAGCCAAAGCTAAAGAAGAAGCTGAAGCCAAAGCTAAAGAAGAAGCTGAAGCCAAAGCTAAAGAAGAAGCTGAAGCTAAAGCTAAAAAAGAGCCTAAAGCCAAGGGAAAAGGCAAGTCCGGCGGTAAGAAAAAGAAGGGCAAGAAATAGTTCATCTTTTGAATGGACGCTATAAGGTTGGGAAGTTTTTGGGCAACGGGATAAGTGCAAAAAGCTTCCCAATCTTTTTTGTTCACATGTATACTTCTTTTGTTGGCAAGATATTTTTTTTCAGAAGCGAAAATATAAGCGGTTTGGGATTTTTGTCAGTCTTTGAGCCAGTTTTTCGATAGGAGAGTTTTTGAGTTATGGTAGCAGAAGAAGTTGCAAAAAACGAAGTCAAAGAAGTGGCTGAGGGCGCCTCAAAAGAGCTTACTTCTCAGGAACAGTTCAGCTTAGATGTATTGAAAAAGGCTGCCTCTATCGCTTCGGAAGCAGGTTTGCAAAGTCAGCTTGAGATTGAATATATGCATCTTTTTATAGGTGTAAAGTTTGATAATGAGCGTTTGCAAGGTGTTATTGTCCGCGACAAGACCATCAATCACAATATGCCTGTGCTGGGGATTTTCTCTCCTTGTATGAAAGTTAAAAGAGCTGAGATTGCCGACAGATTGCCCGAGCTCTCTTATCGTTTGCTTAGAGCTAACGAGCGTATCAATTTTGCCAGTTATGCTTTAATTGAAAATGAGGAAGATATTATGGTTATAGCTTCCTTCGAGACTTTATTAGAAGAAGTTACTCCTAAGGCTTTCCGCGCTGGTGTGATGGCTGTAGCTTTGGCAGCCGATTTGTTTGAAGAAAAGCTTGGCAAAGATGAATTTTAAGTCGTTCTCTCGTCTAAGTGTTGTAATTTTTCTTCTGGCTTTGTGCTTAACTTTAAGCACCCAGGCCGGGACTATGCCCAGAGTACTTATTTTAGGTACCGGTGGCACTATTGCCGGTGCTTCTAACGGTAACTCTGCCACCGGCTATTCGGCTGCCAAGCTGGGAGTACAAGAAATTGTGGCCAGTTTGCCGGGCGTTCAGCAACTTAAAGTCCATTTGGAAATGGAACAAACAGCTAATATATCCAGTCAAAATATGAATTTTGCGGTTTGGAAGATTTTAGCTGAGCGCATTCAGAAAGCTGTCAAAAACAATGAGGCCGATGCTTTTGTCATTACTCACGGAACTGACACTTTAGAAGAAACGGCATTTTTCCTCGATCAGGTATTGCAAATAAACAATCCTGTAGTTTTAGTAGGCTCTACTCGTCCTGCTGATAGTATTTCCGCCGATGGCCCGAAAAATTTGCTTAATGCCATCAGAACCGCTGTAGATATCGACTCTTTTGGTCGCGGAGTTTTGGTTTGTTACAATGAGAGAATTTTTAGCGCTCGCTATGCTACGAAGGCCTCTACTTGGAACTTGGACACTTTTAAAGCTTCTATGGGTGGCCCAATAGGCTTTGTAGACGATCTTCGAGCTCATTACTTTGTAGGCAGCGAGCCCAGGCTAAAAAGTCCTGTCTCTGTAGATATATCCAAACTTAAAGACTTACCCAAGGTAGATATTATATCAATGTACGCCGGGGCCTCTGCTGAAGCTATTATAGCTAGCGTAAAATCTGGAGCTAAAGGTATTGTCATAGCCGGAGTAGGTGACGGCAATATGCCTGATGAGTGTTTAGCAGCTTGTCGTCAAGCTTCTCAAAAAGGTATTATTGTAGTTCGCTCTACGCGTATATCTGAAAATTATGTCCATCGTGATCATGAATTCAAAGATAGTGACTATGGAACTTATGCGTCTTATGACTTAACTCCTCAGAAAGCTCGTATTATGACTCAACTTTTAATTGCTGCTGGAATTAAAGATACTGATAAGATTCAAGCTGCTTTTATGGGCGATCATCCCGGTCCTATGCGTTATATTGACGAAGACTAACGTCTATTCTTTTGGTTGGGCTCCACTTAGCTCGTTTAGAGCTTGGTGTGGGCCCTTTTTTGAGGTTAGGTCATGACTTTATCCAGAACAGAAATTCTCACTCCTTTGCAAAAAGTTGCCAAAAAATTGATGAAGCGCAGCAATCCTGAGACCCAAGAGAGCAGCTATGCAGGCTTAAAAGAGCAACTTGTGGAGGCTATTCGCTATTTACGGGCCGCTATGTATCCTGAAGTTTTTGAAGTTTGTTCCGAATGTGGCGGATTAGCTATCAGCCATACGGAATTTTGTTTACAAAGAGCTTTCTATGAATTAAAGCAGGCCTTAAATCGTCTTATGGAAATAGGGCAAGCGGAGTCTGTGGCTCTTGAGGTTATCAAGGTTTTACCGCAAATAAGAGATATGCTTGATACCGACATTCAAGCTGCCTACGAAGGCGATCCGGCTGCTAAAAGCAATCACGAAATTATGTTGGCTTATCCAAGTTTTGAAGCTATCAGCATTTATCGTATAGCTCATGCTCTTTATAAGCTAAAAGTGCCTATTCTGCCTCGCATTATGACCGAATACGCTCACCAAAATACCGGCATCGATATTCATCCTGGAGCTAGCATAGATAAGTATTTTTTTATAGATCACGGCACCGGAGTTGTCATAGGAGAAACTACAGTTATCGGTCATCATGTAAAACTTTACCAAGGTGTAACATTAGGCGCTAAAAGTTTTGAATTAGGCCCGGACGGTCATCCGGTTAAGGGAATAAATCGCCATCCTCACATAGGCAATCATGTAGTTATCTACGCTGGAGCTACTATCTTAGGAGGTGAAACTCACATTGGAGATCGCTGTGTTATTGGAGGTAACGTTTGGTTAACTCATTCAGTTGACGAAGGCAAAACGGTAATCGCCGCACATTGTAAGGCCAATCAAAACTAAAAAATAGCGTATATTGACGAAAATGGAAAATAAATCAACTTTCTTGTCAATTTGTTAACTTTAAAGGTGCACATCTGAGCGTTTTAAGTGTATAATAATCGGAAATAAGTTTCCGCTAATCATGTGCTTTCTCGTTTCGAAGCAAAAGTAGCTCGAAGTCGAATTTCGCTTCGCGGAGCTGCCAGTTTTGTTTAGTGCAGAATGAATAAAAAGGGGTTGTAGCTGTGGAAATTCAAGGCTTTTCATCCGGCAGTATCAATAATATAAGCGGTATGTACACCAAGGGTGCGTCCGCTGTAGCTCCAAAGAAAGAGAACGAGGCTGCTTCTGCCAATGTAACCGATCAGGTTTCTATCAATTCTCAGGAAAAACAGGAAGGCACCGTCTCTTTGCGTCTTCTTCATATCAACGACTTGCATGGCGCTGTCGTAGACGAGAAGGGTGTAGGCGGTTTAGCCAAAGCTGCTACGGTTTTCAGGCAGGAGAAAGCTTCTGCTCCCGGTGAGGTACTCACTCTCAATACCGGCGACTTGGCTGAAGGCAGCATGATTTCTTACCTTACTAAGGGTAGCGTTGTGGCTGACGGTTTGGCTTCTATTGGTTTCGATGCTGTTGAGCCTGGCAACCACGACTTTGCTTGGGGACAGCAAGATTTACAGAACATGTTGGCTGATACCAAGGCTCCCGTTCTTAATGCCAGCATAGTTAACAATGCCGATGGCAGTACTTATGGCGAACCTTTCATGATCAAAGATGTGGGTGGCGTCAAAATTGGTATGGTTGGCCTCGATGTAGAGAATATGTCTCGCTACGTAAGTGACGAGAAACTCGAAGGTCTTACTTTCAGATCTTCGGCCGATACTCTCAAAGAATACATACCTAAGATGAAAGAGGCCGGTGCCGATGTGATTATGGTTCTTTCTCACGTCGGTTTCGATGAAGATAAAGAAATCGCCAAACAATTCCCTGAAATCGATGTTATTGTCGGTGGTCACAGTCATACCGAATTGCCGGAAGGTCACTACGAAGGCAATACTTTGATCGTCCAGTCCGGTACCAAGGGCAAATTTGTTGGCGAAGTAGATTTAAGCCTTGATTTAGCTACTAAGAAAATTGCCAGTGCTCAGGCCCGTCTGATTCCTGTTGATGAAAATGTCGCTCCCGACCCTGAAGTATCTTCAATTATCGAAACTGCTGCTGCTGGTGTAGAGCATATCGGTTCCAAAGTTATGGGCCAAGCTTCTGAAGATTTAGGATTCTCCTACTGGGAAGCTGCCAAGATCAACCAAATTTACGTCGATTCTCTGCGTGAGGCCAGTGGCGCCGATATCGGTTTCGTCAGTTCTCGCAGCCCTCGCGGTGGAGTTAGCGCCGGTGAAGTCACTTACGAAGATCTGTTCAATGCTTGCCCTCACACAGAAGAGGACACTATTCTCATTGATAAAGTACCTGGCAGGAACATCCTCAGAGAGATGGAAGCTCGTGTCAAAGATGACGGTCGTGGTCCGTGCACTCCTTCCGGTTTCAGCTACACCTATGATGTCAGCAAGCCCGAAGGGCAGCGTATTGTCGACGTGAGAATGGCTGATGGCAGTAAGTTCGATCCCGATCGTGAATATAGCGTAGCTACTACTATTTCTATGTCTCGTAAGCCCAACTTCAAAGATTTGGGTGGCATGAGAAGTTTAGGCTCCAGCCAGGAGATGTTTATGAATTACTTCTCAGCTCACGAGGGTCCTTGGAAGAACGATCCCGACAACCGTGTTGTCAAGCTCGGTGCCGATAACAAATAGTTTTCCTCTCTAGGCGAGAGGTACCCCTTTGGTTAAGGTTAACTGAAGGGGTTTATTTTTTTCTGTAGTAGAACCAAGCGCGGCATTTTTTGACAAAAAGTTGTTTTTTGCCCGCGTTTTCCGATTTTGAATTGTGTGATAGGGAGACTTTATGAAGTTTTCCCTGTTTTCGTTTTTTTTGTGCAACTATGAATAAAAAAACTTTTCCTTATAAAGCAATCTTTTCCGATATGGATTTGACCTTGCTCCGCTCTAACGGAAAAATCTCCAAATTAGGAGCTCATGTTTTAAATTTGGCTTTGCGAGATGGTATAAAGGTTTGCTTAGTATCTGCTCGTCATCCTCAAGGAATTGAGCCTTTTTTCTCTTATTTTGATAAGCGTTTGCCTTACGTCGGTTACAATGGAGCTTTGGCTGTAGACGAAGAAGGCAATATTATACATAATTACACTATTCCTATCGAACAAGCTCGTTGTATGCTCCAAGTCGCTAAAGAGAGTGGTATTCCCGGAGCTATGATGATGTATACTCCGGAGCATTGGTTTGTAGAGGATATAAAAAACCAATATGTTCAGCGTGAGATAGAATATATGGGACACGAACCTGAGGCTGTCAACTTAGAAGAAGTTCTCAATTCAGGTTTGGAGCCTAACAAATTTTTGTTCTTTAGCGATCCTGAACATAGCAAAAATGTAGAAAATGTTTTTATGAGCTCTTCCCAAGGGCTCCATGTTTGCCGCTCTAGCCTTTGGAGCGTAGATATTATGCCCAGCGGTATCAATAAATCTGTCGGAGTGGAAGCCATGCTTACTCACTTCGGGCTTAGTGCTGAAGAGGCTATCGCTTTTGGCGACAGTCCCAATGATATTGAAATGTTGAAGAGCGTCGGTTTAGGCGTCGCTATGGGAAACGCTGCTTCGGAAGTAAAGGAAGCCGCTGCGGTTACTGTTTCTACTAATGATGAAGACGGATTAGGTCACTTTTTGATTGACTATATGGATTATCATTAAAAAATAAATGTGCCCGACAGGAACTGTCGGGCACATTTATTTTATGCCGTTATTAGGCGGTTATAGTGCCTTTTTTCACTAGACAAAATGATCAGGGGCTGGTTCTGCTTGTTCTGGCCCTAAGCATCCTTCCCATTTAGCTACCACGGCTGAAGCTAAACAATTGCCGATAACGTTGCACGAAGTGCGGCACATATCCATCAACTGATCTACACCGACGATGGCTAAAATAGGCCATTCCGGTAAATTGAAGCTGGCAGCCGAGCCGAGCAAAATAACTAAAGAAGCTCGAGGCACGCCGGCTACACCTTTACTGGTGACTAGCAAGGTAATCAAAATGGCAATTTGAGTTTCCATAGATAAACTTATACCAGCAGCCTGAGCTACAAAAATTGAAGCCAAGGAGAGATATAAGGTTGTGCCGTCTAAGTTGAAGCTGTAGCCAATGGGCATAACGAAGGCCACAATATGACGAGGAACACCAAAACTTTCCATCTTTTCCATAGCCAATGGTAAAGCAGCTTCGGAAGAAGCAGTAGCAAAAGCTAAAGTTGCCGGTTCGGCAATGCGCTTGAAAAAGCGGATAGGATTGATACCGCAAATCAACATAGTCGGTACCAAAATAATTAAAATAAATACGATAATCGTTACATAAAAAGTAGCCACCAGATATCCTAAGTTATATAGGATGCCTAGTCCCATATCAGCGACAGTACAAGCAATAGCGCCTCCTACACCAAGTGGAGCTGAGTACATAACTAAGTTTGTATACTTAAACATAGTTTCAGCTAAGCTTTCCATGACGGTCATAAGAGGCTTGCGCTTTTCAAGAGGAACCTGAGCTACGGCAATACCAAAGAGGCAACTAAATACTACAATTTGCAATACTTCGTTTTCAGCTACCGATTTGGCGATATTTTCTGGGAAAGCGTGAAGGATGATTTGGCCGGTTGTTTGTGGTTTGGCTGCTTTAATAGACTCAACTTGAGTAGGTTGCTGAATACCTTCACCAGCGCGAGTAATATTGATACTTACTAAACCGACAACTAAAGCCAAAGTAGTAATAATCTCGAAATAAATGAGCGCTTTTAAGCCCATGCGGCCTACTTCTTTTAAGTTGGAATGGCCGGCAATACCTACCACCAATGTGGCAAAAAGCAAAGGCGCTACAATCGTTTTTACCAGTTTAAGAAATATCTTACTAAGTATTCCTAATTTTAAGCCTGTGTCATGGAATGAGTATCCTATCTCAATACCCAAGAACATGGCAATAACGATCCAAGTGGTTAAATCTTGGCGTTTTATACCTAAAAAGACCAAGGCTACACAAGCTAACCAGCGACTTATAGAACAAGCCAACGCCATGTCGATAACGCTGGTCATGATAGAGTAATGGTTGCAAATTCCAAAAATTGAGGCTAAAAATGCCAGAACAGCGATGATTATCAGAGTGATTTTTGAGGCTTTATCCCAAGGGTTCTGAGGAGCGGCCTTTTGAGGTGGAATGCCTGAGTTTTTCTGAACATCTTTTGCGCTGTCGGGAGATTTTATGTCTGCAGCAACAGATGCTTGGGCTTTCGTCTCAGTAGCGGAAACCGCTTCGGCGGTGGGAGTTTGGGTTGGTTCCTTTAGTGGATCGTGGGAATTTTTCTCCATTCGCGTTAACCCTTTCAATTATAGAATTTAAGTGTCCAATATTGGCTGAATTATCATCGCTGACAATTCCCTGAAAATTCGTTTATGCGCAAATAATTCCCTTTAGTATCTAATTTTGTTAACATATGTATATATTAAATAACAATGATTGTGCAGAATAAATAGTATATACAGTTAATGTAATAATGCTATGCTAGGGCAATGTTTGGTTGCGTAGTTTTACATTGTAGAGATGTTGATAGTGCTCCGCCCGCCAGTTAGCTATTTAGTGTTAGCTTCATTTTTTTACCATATCGACGCTCCGGCTGACTGGCCTGGCGGCCAGAGGCCTGCGCTACCGATATGGTGAAAAAATTCCGCTATAAGTTTAGGCTGCGGGCTCGTGTTCATGTTGGCTAGCTTCAACAGTGGCTCTTTCAGGCTTGAACTGGACCGCGCTTAACAGCGCGTCCAATGTTCTGCGCCTTCAATTCGCCACTGTTTCCGCCTGTTGGTTAAAACTACGCTTGCATGTGTGTGCACGTAAACACGCTAAACACAAACGAACTCGGTGTAGTCCTTGGCTTTGGCGGGAGGCCGTATGGCTACTTATTTCTTGTAAGAGGCCATAGCGGCCCATTTACGCCGAAAGCCTTGGACGCAACCTACAAACATTAAAAGTTTCCGTTTCAGAACAAGTAAGCGGAGTTTAGCCTATAGCAAAGCGAAAGGCTTTTCTATGCCTGTAGCTTGCTATAGGCGTAAACGCAGCCAACAAACCTGAGAAACGGAGACTTTGAGCACCTGAACCTTTACCACCGCAACCGCTTATGAAATGTCCGCTTGCTTGTTTGTTTGGTTGCGTAGTTTTTTAGCTTAGCTTAGCGACGCTGATAGTGTACCGCCCGCCAGTTAGCTATTTAGTGTTAGCTTCATTTTATTGCCATATCGACGCTCCGGCTGCCTGTCCACTTTGTGGCCAGAGGCCTGCGCTACCGATATAGCAAAAAATTCCGCTATAAGTTTTGGCTGCGGGCTCATGCTCATGTTGGCTAGCTCCGTCAGCGGCTCTTTCAGGCTCGAACTGACCGAGCTTTCAGCTCGGCCAATATTCTTCGCCTTCAATCACCACTGTCTCCGCCTGTTGGTTAAAAACTACGCTAGCGTGTGCGCAGTGTAAAAGTGTGGGCGCAAATGAAATTTATAGCCGCTAAAATGTTCGTTATACCCACCGGAGAAAACTTTATTGCGTTAGCGATGTTTTCGAGGAGGGATATAACGAACTAATCAACGAGGCTATAAATTTAGCACCAACACGCACTGCGTAAAATTTTTGCACATTTTTGCGCGTAGGTGCTTGACAGGGTAGGCGCTTAGCGGTAATATACTCGAGCAGTTGCGACGAGCAACTAAGCAAAGTTTTGAAAACAGAATAGCAGCTTTTACT
>CAKUBG010000033.1 GCA_934636825.1 uncultured bacterium
TCTAGGTTACATTACTGTGGTAATTTGCCTAAAGCGCTTTTTTTATTGAGCCACCCCAAATTGCAACTTCATGCAATTCTGGGCCGGTATTTTAATTTACCATCCGGGAGGAGGGCCACCTGGTCCACCAGGACCACCGGGGCCAGGACCCCAAGGATCGCGGTGATGAGGACCACCAGGTCCTCCGGGACCATGATGGCGTGGGCCACCGAAAGGATCGTGATGGCGCGGCGGGCCACCAAAAGGATCATGACGGTGATGAGGACCGCCTGGAGGTGGCGGCGGAGGGAAGCCTCCGAACAAGCCACCGCGTGGAGGAGGCGGTGGGAACAAGTCGCCGGGACGACCTCCGGGAGGGGCTGGGAAAGGACTGAACAAATTGGCGCTGACAGTTTTTTCAGCAGCTTTAGAAGCAGCACTGGAAACTGCAGCGGCACCTAAACCAACTGCGGCTCCGCCGACAGCAGCTTTGCCTAAGTTGCTATATAAATTAGAAGCCTCGGCACTACTGAAGCCGTTGTGTCTTTGAGCAGCTTGAGCTTGTTTGGCCATTTTATTCTTGTCGATGGTGCTGCCGACTTTAGAGCCGATACCGCCACCTAAAATGGAGCCGAGCACGCTGCCACCCATCATACCTAAGGGGCCGCCCAACTTCATGCCGATGCTGGTGCCGAGCATGCCGCCGATACCTTGACCGACGATAGAGCCGGCAAAACCGCCCATGCCAAAACCGGCTGCGGGATTTTGAGTTCCGTCAATGGGAACGCAACTATCTAGGGCAGCAGCCATAATAGGCACGCCAACCACAGCTCCGGCTAAGCCGGAGAGCCCCATCATTAGGGTCGCACCCATACCGGGGGCGAATATTGAACCAGGGCCTAGAGGGCCTCCGAAAGGACCGGGGCCACCGAAGTGACCGGGACCTCCGAAAGGAATACCAGGAGTGAACATACTGGAACCTCCGTTGAAAATGTCTCCGTCAATGATAGCATACATGACAAAAGTATGGAGCGCTTTAATGTGAACATTTTTGGCAAAATAACGCTTAATGCAAAAAAACTGCCCACCTAAGTTGTCGATACACTAAGTATTGAACTAGAATGGGCAGTTTATTTTCATAAAAGAGTAGGCTTCAAGTATATCAATTGGCCAAGAGAGCCAAACCGAAATCTTTCAGTTCATAAATAACTTTTCCATCAGCTTGCAAGAAACCGTCGGCTTTTATGTATGGACTGGGGCCTTGACCAATTTCTTTAATTTCTGCTCTGATAGTTGTTTCTTGGTTAGCTTGAATAACTTGACCTCTATAGAGCCATTGATGAGTATCGTTAGGCAGTATAGCTGAGAAATGATGGCTGTCTTTTAAAGTGGGCCACAACTTCAAAGCAGCAGCTTTGAGAGCCTGAATAAAAGCTTCCAAACCTAAAGAACCAGGCATGACCGGATCTTGGAAGAAATGGGCTTTGAAGAACCATTCTTGAGGATCGATCTTCTTCTTGCCAATAACAGCACCTAAGTCGTAACGACCGCCATGGGGATACCAGACATACTCGTCTAGCATAAGCAAAGACTTACCGGGCATTTCCAAAGAGTGCTCTTGGGTGTTGGAACTGTCAGCAGGAGTTAAAGGAGCCAGCTTGGGCAAAATCTCCCAGGGCTCTTCTTGCTTAGGATACCAAATACGTTTTTCAGCTCCGCGTACACCTACTTGATCGGCCAAGGCTTTTTCGGTAAAGAACCCAAACGTGGTTTTGCCTTCATAGATAGTGCGTCCTTGCTGACCGAGCCACATATCAAAGTCTTGAATGATCAGTCCGCCAGCCTCTGAAGATTTTGTCATGCGTACTTTTATAGTAACGGTACCTGTTTGAGGAGTAATCTCTTCATACAGACGTGAGGAGCCGCCCAAGTTGCGATAATGCAAATTCTCTTCACTGTGCATGGAAGAGCCAGCATAACTTGATACCCAGCCGCAAACTTGCAAAGCTATTTCATTGAGAACACAGAAGGGCATATTTCCGGTGTGTCCAGCTTTAAAGTACCAAGCGTTGGCGGGAACATCGTATTGAGCTTCAACCCAACCTCCGGGCACGGCTTTGAGGAAAGGATGATCCGCGCTGACAATGCGGCTGACAAATTGGTAAGGCGGACCTGGCAAGCGAGCGATAAAACGCGAATCAAATTTGGCAAACTCAGGGCCAAAAGCCAAAGAAGGTTTACCTATGGCAAATTGCATAAATTGCTCTTCATTAAAGATGCCATGTTTAATAGGATCACCTAAATGTTGGGAAGACACGACTGCTTTGGCTTTGGGCTGACGAGAACGCCACAGTTCTTCCAACTCTTGTCCGGTTGTGCCGGTAAGTTGCATGGAAACATTTTCGAAGCCCACTACACGTTTATTGTCAGCGTACATAATGGCGTCGGCAATTACGTAGGGCTGTGGATTGTAGCCTATCTCCTTAATTTCTACTTGGTAGCGAACCGTTTTAGTAGTTTGCAAAACTGGACCGCGACATTTAAGCACAGCCTTAACGCCCATGACCGGTTCATAAGCAATTTTATCTTTTTCACCGACCCAACCCAAGCGAGCCAATAAGAAACGCAAGGCGTGAGCGCAGCACTCGTACATCAAGGTGCCTGGCATAACCATATCGTCGACAAAGTGACAAGTTAAGTACCAATCTTCAGGATGGACATCGGCTTCAGCTACAACTTTGCCTAAGCCCCAACGTCCTCCGAAGGGATCGCACTCCGGAATGCGGTGAATTAAGCGCAATAAATTGGAAGAAGGCAAACTGACCGGATTTTTTAAAGCTAATCCGGCAAAGTCTTCACCAAAACAGGCTTCCAAATCTCCACGACGCAGAGCTTCAACTTGTTCAAAGTTGTAACTGCCGGCACTTAAGGGCACTAAGTCTTTCATATGAGGATCTTTTTTACCCTGTTTAGGACGCAAGTTCTCTTCTGTTAGAACTAGACCGCCATTATTGCGTATCTCTTGCTGAGTGAAGAAACCTGCACAACCATCACGCATAGTTAAGAAAATCTGGCCATTTATAGTGCCTTCGTATTCGAAGAAGAAGAGCCAAGTGTCGCCTTGGTTGATAAAGCGTTTAATGCGAATATCGTAATGGATAGTTTCGCCAGGTTGAGGCAAACCGCGGTGGAAAGTGACATTAGCATCTAAGAGACGATAAACGCGTTTGCCTTGAGCTTTGAAGTCGATACCTAACCAACTGCAGAGGAAAAGATCGGCCTGCCCAGCTTCAACGGAAATAAAGACTGGAGCTCTGTTGCCATCTAAATACCACATACCAGGCACTACGTCATGTTCGGTGACTACGCGTCCTGAACCTAAAGAGAGCGGCTCTCCCTCTACAGAAATAATACGATCTACAAGCATAAGCGGCTCGGCAGGCAAGCGTACGCGCGTAGAATAATTATCAATAGGAGCAAACTTCTCGCCTAAGACTTTGCCTATCTTACCTATGGCAAATTCTAAACATTCATCCCTATCCAAAAATACTTTTTGGCCGGACGGAGCCAAAGAAGGCTTTCCTCCACAAACGTAGCCGTCAGAAGTGGTAAATTCAACGCCGTGAAGTTTGGTCGTATAGGTATGTGCGTCGTCGTGGTTGTCTGATTGAGACTGGGAAGCACCGGCTGCAGAAGAAGTATTGTCAAGAGAAGCTTCTTGAACAGTACTTGTTGTAGCGAAAATAGGTAAATGCTGAACTGCTTGGAGATTATTAGCCAAATTAAGCTCATTGGATAAAGCAGCGCCGGGAACAGTTGCTAATTGTTGAATTAAAACGCTCTGGCGGCTCATTAGAGAAGCTATGGCTTGGGAACTATCTTTGACAAATTCCAGCCATTTAGAGTGATTTTGCTGTGAAGATTGAGAAACTTCTACTAAGACTTTTTCCAACTGTTGCATGGGTGTAGAAGGAACGGAAGTAATGCTGGCAGTGGATTGTGAAGCAGTGTTGGGAGTGGCTTGGTTATCCGCATTCATTTGATAAGCATCCGCAGAAATCGGAGCTTGATTGATAGATTGAGGAATACTCATATTAACAGTTCTTCTTTCCTCGTTGGAAATGACGGGTATAGGTTCTTGAGGAACCGATACCTTTGCCACGGTTGTCTGGTAGTTCTGAGTAGAAATAACAGCTTTAGGAGAAGACAAACTCTCTGCTTTTTGCGAAGCCGATAAGTTAGCTTGGGCCAACTTGGGCATAGGCGGATCAAAAGCAGGTCTGCCTAAAGATATATCAATATTTTTGATTTTCTCATTACTTTGGTGCACAATGTTGGCTGGGAAAAGCTTACCTAAATCCGGACGCAATCCCTGGCTTATGGCTCCGGCTAGCAGACACTCTAAAGAAGCCAACTCTGCTTTGCCTCTATTGCTTAAACTTATAGCAAAATGAGGCTTGTCAGCTAAAATACTGTTAATCATACGGCTGCAAGCAGCGCCGGGGCCCATCTCCAAGAAGATGCGCACTCCGTCTTGCCAAGCTTGGCGGATAGTTTTTGTATAATCAAAGCCAAAGCGGCCATGGGCCACAATGGAGTCAGCAATTTTTTCTGAAGTTAAATTGTAAGAGCAATGGTAGTAGCCGCTATAAAAGTCTATACCTTGGGGAGGAGTGCAGGGAAGGTGGTGCATATTCCAATATTCTTGAGCTACCGGATCCAAGCAATCGCAATGCACTGTATCTACACCACTGACCAAAATAGCTTTAGTTTGTAATTTGGTACAGAGAGCATTGACAGCTTCGCGAGTGCCGCCTATAACGCATTCATTGTCTGTATTGACAATTAGCAAGCGCACTTTAGAAATAGACTTCATAGCCTCTTTTACCTGAACGGCAGGGACTCTTATAAGGCCGACAGTCCATTCGAAGGGAGCACCGGAAGGAATATTCCAAGCCCGTCTGGCGGCTAGACACTGACCTGAAAGTTGTTTACGGAACAAGTCAGAATCTTCCATGCGCTTATACATTAAGTCGCGCTCGGGCCAAGCTCTAAGAGCAAATAGAGCTGCCGATTCTCCTAAGCTATAGCCTACAGCCGCTTGAGGCTCGATACCCAAATAACGAATTATATCGGTAGAGAGCATGGCGAAGGTAACTTGGCTAAACATCATTTTGTGAGTGTCGGAAGCCAAGTTCTTAAGGGCGTCGTGTTGCCAGCCTTCCTCCCAGTTCAAACGGTAAGGCTGGTTCCAGCGAGCCATAAATTCGTCGGCCATATAAAGGTTTTCGCGATCAAAACGATCCATAAGCGCCGGGAATTGCAAAGCCAATTCGCGTCCCAGGCCAAGGAAATTGGCTCCCGAACCGGGATAAACGAAAGCCACTTTGCCGTGCTCTGCCAAAGGTTCCGGGGTATAGAAAATAGAGTGATTGGCTAAAGCTTTGTCGGCGTAATTTTCCAAATGTTTCAAGGCCAACTTGAGACGGATTTGAAACTCATTCCAAGGCTCTTCGGCATTTAAGTCTATGACAAAGGCCATGGCCAATTTTTGCTTAGTATCTTGATGTTGCCACCAAGAAGCACCTAGCTTGAGCAAAGCTTCGGCTGCCGACGATCCGCTCTCTCTGAGGCTGTCGGCTTCTTGTTGCAATTCTTGCAATTTAGCTTCCAATTCTTGAGGCTGAGCTGCCAAGGAGGCAAAAATAACTGACTGGGCCGACTCAACAGCTTCATTTTTGCTTATATAATCTTCGGCAGGCGCTTCTTCCAAAATTGAAGCACAAACATGGCCTGGGTAAGCCATACTAATCACAGCAGCGCAACGTGCACCTTCAGCGCGATTGCGGAACCAGAAGGACGGCTTCCTGTGAACGCACAGGCGACTGCTGGAACTTGTCTGTTCGGCAATAGGCTTAACATATTCGGGAGTAGCGGGCAAAATATGCCTATCTAAACTTAAAGCCGTTTTAACTACGGAAGCCAAAGCCGAAGCCGCTCCACACCTACCAATTATGCTGCTGACCGAGCCGACAGAGAGAGGGAGGCTTCCTTTATCGATACTGCGACGCAATTGCTGCAAAACTTTGGCTTGATTCGGATCAGTCAGCAAGTTGCTATGGCTAAATTCTAAATAGCCGAGCTTTTCAGGCTCTATATCAGCTTGGAGGCAAGCTTGCTCCAAGGCTGTTTGTGCCGCTTGTTGTTCTCCGTTTCCATTTTGGCTATCTTCTGCTTGACCGAAACCTTTTACTAAACAGTAAATATGATCGTGATCGCGTCTGGCGTCGCTCAAACGCTTTAAGACTAAGCAACAAGCGCCTTCTCCGTAGTTGTCAGTTTGAGCGTCGAAATGGGAGTGAGCTTGGCGCACATCTCCTTGTAAATCGATAGCTCCCACCAAAGCTAGGTTCAAGTCGCCTCTTTGTAAAGCTTGCACGCCTAATTTTAAAGCTGTAAAGCCGGAAACTTCTTGGGCCGAAACTGTGAAAGAACATCCTCCGAACTGAAATTCGCGAGCGGCACGGCTGGCGGCAATGCTACCTAAAGCTCCCATAGTTCGGGTGGAGTCCAAAGATCGGGATATTTCATCTTTGAGTTCTTTAAGCCAGGACTCAGCTTCTTCGGCTGTTAAATCCAAAACTTTAGCCAACTGTTGGGCTTTCTTTTCCAATTGCCAACGCAAGTTAAAGTTGGTGGAATTTAAGTCTAAAGCTATACCTATAAAAGCTGCCGCCTCATTACGTCGCTCGCGAAGAGGTTGCTTAGCATCGGCCATGGCTTGAGAAGCCACATTTAATAATAACGATTGCTGAGGTAAGATATTGGGAATATCCGTAGGCGGGATACGGAACTTACCCAAAGGTACAGACACTTTTTCAATATAGGCTTGTCTAGTATCTGATTTTGCGGTTTGGCTATTGTATAAACCTTGCCAACGATTTTTAGGTAAATCAGTTAAAGCTGAAATTCCCTTAAAAATAGAATCTTTAAATTTATTGATATTGTCTAAAGAACCGAAATGACAAGCTAAACCGATAACGGCTATACTCTCGGTATTGGGAGTGGAATTTGCTTGAGTAATATTCTTATCCGAACTTTGAGTAGAAGCATCTGAAGCAGACGGTGCATATTCTTCCACGATAAGGTGAGCGTTAATACCGCCAAAACCGAAGCCGCTGACAGCCGCGCGACGAGGACGGTTAGGATGTTTGGGCCAAGCGACTTCTTTGTTCTCTACGCGGAAATGGCTTTTAGCTAAAGGCAGGCTGGAAACTTCAAAATTGACCTGAGGAGTAATCAGATCGTTTTGCATATTGAGCAATACTCTGATTAGTCCAGCCGAGCCGGCAGCGGTAAGCAAATGGCCAATCATAGACTTAACAGAACGCAACTGGCATAAAGTGCCTTCAGGGGCGCCTTGCCAAAGTGTTTGCAAACTATCAAATTCTACTTTATCTCCTACAGGAGTGCCGGTACCGTGGCATTCGATTAAATCTATATCCCAAGGTTGTAAGCCGCAAGAGGCGTAAGCTTGGCGTAAACTGCGCACTTGGCCTTCGCTTGAGGGAGCTACTAAGCTGCCTTCAATATCATTTGACAGACCAACGCTTTTTATAACGCCGTAAATTTTGTCTCCTTGAGCTATTGCATCTTCCAAACGCTTGAGGACTACTAAGCCGCAGCCTTCACCTACCATCAAGCCGTCAGCTTTTACGTCGAAAGGAGAACATGTACCGCTGGGGGAGAGAGCGCGTAAAGCTGAAAATCCCATTTGTGTATATAGACAATCGGGACGGGAAAGGCCTCCGGCCAACATAGCGTCTGCTCGATGGGCTCTCAACTCGTCGCAAGCTAAAGCAACAGCTACTAAAGAACTGGCACAAGCTGCGTCTAAAGTGTAACCGCCCAGGCCTAAGCCCAACTTTCCGGCGATCAACTGAGCTGGCAAACCTACCGGATTGGTGTTAATGGCAGTCGTTGGTGCGTCGGCTGGCAAAGCTTGACTGTCGGCGGGATGCATATTTAAAACTGCGCTTTTGGTGGGAAAAGCGGAAGCCAGCTTGTGGCGCAAACGTTGCTCGAAGTCGTTGCCTAAAATGTTTTCGCTAAGAGCGGAGGTAGTATCGGTAGGCAAAGCGATGGCAGCCATCACTACGCCGGTACGCTCTCTATTTATATTTGAGCAATCCTTGAGCGCTTGTTTGGCTGTACTCAAGCTCAAGGTAAATACAGGATCGGTTCCCTCAGGCAAACCTTCTTCCTTCGGAGCAGGAAGATTGTGTAAATAATAACCACGCAGACAGCGCAAAGCGTCAGCCAAGGGAGCTTTGCTAAGATGCTTTTCCGCATTTATGGGCCAGCGATCTGCGCCTGGCTGTTCGGAAAGATCCTTTGCTTCTTTAAGGCGCTGCCAATATTCTTGGGCATTAGCGGCACCGGGGAAATGGAGTCCCAGGCCGACTATGGCTATATCTGTATTACGTGCTGCCATTTTGTTTAACAACCTATATCTAAAAGCTCAAAATACTAATCTATAATTTATTGCTACGGAAGGACTTAGCCAATGTAGGACTCATGACCCAGCGTACGTCTTGCCACTCGGCCAAAACTCTGCCTTCTTCATCTACCACAAAGACGTCGCCGCACATTTGGCTCTCGCCAACTTCTTTGGGATAGAGTAAAATTTGGGCTTTGGCAGGGAATTTGTCTACGTATTGACGGTAGCGTCCGCCAAACATAGGCAAAGAACACAGTCCACGTTCGGCTCCACTCCATAGCAAACCGCTTTGCAAAGCGCAATCAAGGAAAAGCGGGTTAGTAATAGGCTTTTCCTGAGGATGATTGAGCAAAGCATGGCCTCTGTCTTCCACATTGGCAGCTAATCCATGTTTGTTGCAAGAGCGAACCTTATTTATACCGCGTAACTTAGGGCCATGGAATAAATACTTATCATAAGCTTCCGGCATAGTGCAGGGATAACCATTCTCTTCCAAAGGCTGTCGGCTGTGTTTTCTTAATGGTTTAGCTTGGTGTTGAGCTGTTAAGACAGCCGTACCTTCCACGCACTTAAGAGGACGAGCGTTGGGTTTGCAATGCTCGATAGCAAAAGATACCAACAACTCCGAGTCTACACGCTCAACCTTTTGAATGACAATAGTTATATCTGTATCTGCAATAATTTTAGCGGGCTCGTCGTACTCTTCGCCTCGTGGCAAAGTAATCGGTTTAAGGATCCGCAAATTATCACAGCCCAAGAAACGGTATTGAGGAAAATATTTATGGCAAGCTTGGGCAGCCAGCTCGACCATTAAGGCGGTAGGCATAACAGAATGGCCGCCCAAGATATGATCTTCTAAAAGAGGGTAGCGATCCGCGTTCAAAGTGCGACTGTAAGGGTCGCTTTGGCTGCGGCGGGCCCAATCAGCAGAGAGTCCGTCTGTGTCTGCCAAAGATGCGTGACTTTGAGGAGGGACGGGCTTTGAGCCCGTCAGCGCAAAAGGGCGCTCTGACTCCTTGGCTTCTTCGTCTTTATCCAGCCCCAAAGACTGGGCCAAAGGACTTACTTCTTGTCCGTCTTCAGCAGTTGGCTTTACTTCAGAACTTGTTTCGGAGGAAAAGTCATCTTCATGTGGCACATCAAAACCTGCTCCCATGATGAGTTCGCAAGCTTGTTCGTGACCGGCTAAAATTTCGGCTGTTAAAGCTCTAGCTCCGCGACCTCGCTCGATAACTTCCACGCCGAGTTGCTCAAATTTGCGTTTGAGACTTTCATCTACCATGCCACCTTCCCAAGGGCCCCAACCCATAGCATTAAAGCGAGTCTTGGGATACAAACTGCTAGCTGCATAAGTAAATTTATTCATTACTTCATTGGCCATGGCATAATCGGCTTGTCCGGGACGACCGAATCTAGCAGATACGGAAGAAAATGTAAGCACAAATTGTAAAGGTTCATCTTTCAGTGCTTGCATAAAGTTATATAAGCCATTGACTTTGGTATCGAAGACCATATTGAATTGGTCATCAGTCTTATCGCATATATAGCGATCCGCTAAAACTCCGGCACCGTGAATTAAGCCGACTATCGAGCCGTAGCGTTGATGAATATCTTCGACAACCTGAGCAATTAAGCTATCGTCACGAACGTCTAAGGAAATATATTCCACTTGTGAACCTAAAGCTCTTATGTCACTGATATTTTGAGCGATCTCGCGATTGACTAAAATACGTCGGCATTCGCCTTCAAGTTGCTTGGGAGAGAGACTCTTGCCACTTTGCTTGGATTGTTGATACAGTAAAGTTTTTAAGTCTCTGGCTGTTTTGGCAGCCTTAGTTTGCGTCCACTCGGGAACGGGAATGGGAGAACGACCTACCAATACAAAGTTGAGTTTACAATGCTTAGCCAGTAATTTGGCGCAATCGGCAGTTACGCCGCGAGCTCCACCGGTGACAATAACAGTAGATCCGGGAGCGGGTAAGTTTACTTTTGTTAAATCCAGTTTTTCCTCACGCAAAACTGGAATACGACGCACACTATGACGATCAATACCGACTTCATTACTGCCGTCTACCATAAGTTCAGCTAAAATTTGGGTAGCGATATGGCCAGGATCGGCATCTACGCAGAAATCGAAGGAGCGACTGCGCAAGCGAGGATATTCTTGAGCAACAACTTTAGCTAAGCCGTGCAAACCGGCTTCGATGGGGTTGCTGGCTTCATCAAAAGTGCCAAAGTGACCGTCCATGCGGGTGACGGTTAAGAAGAAATCGGGCGTTTGGCCTACTTGTTTCCACAATTGGCACTGTTGACGCACCAATTTGAAGCAATTCTTTAAAGCTTCTTCGGCAGCATTGCGCTTGAAAAACAGATCGCCTTGCTCATAGAGAGGGAAGCTAGGCATGATAGCTATTAAACCAGCAAATCTGTCTGCCAAACGAAGTTGTTGATCTGTCAAAGGTTTATCTTGGCTGATTAAGCAAGCTTGTAAGCCAAATTGTTGCATGGCCGCACAAAGAGCTGGAGCTATATAACCATCATCGGTAATAACATAGAGCCCTTGAGTGCTTATTTCTACAGGCTTGTTGGGCGCAGGCGACTCTTTATAATAGAGCTTCCTGCGCTTAAGCATCTGACCATCTGGAGCTAAGCTAGAGGTTAAATCAATAGTTGTTTTTGGCTCTAACTCAGCTTCTACTTTTGAACTTGAGCCACTATCGATAGGCTGGGCGGCGGCATTTTCCAACTCCTTTTGAGTAGTGGAAACTCCAGCCGCGCTTTGTTCAGCTTTGTCTGTTGTGTCAGCTACAGTATCAGCCTGTGGAGCTACGCTCTGGCAAGCTTCATTTTTTTTTTCTTCCTCTGAATCCTGAGCGCCATTTTTAGGAGCGTCGGTAGGAGGAGTTGGCTTGTCGTCGCCGCCCAAGCGCTTCAATATATCGCGTACGGTATGCAAAGAGCCGATTTCGTCCGGGCCGATAGAAGAAGCAGCGGGAATGACCTTCTGAATAGCAGCTAAGATCTCAACTCGTTTAATAGAGTCGATACCTAAGTCATTCTCTAAATCCATGTCCAAATTAAGCGTTTCCAAAGGATAGCCAGTCATATCGGCTACGATTTGTAACACGGCTTGCTCTTGATTAGCAGGGGCTGACTGTTCAGGGACTTCAACTTTAGTTTCTGTCGTTTCTGCTTGGTTTTGAGGCTGGGTTTTTGCACCCAAACGGCTGATAATATCGCGTAAAGTGTGCAAAGCTCCTATCTCTTCCGGACTGATGGTTTCAGCTTGAGGTAATTGCTTTTGTACGGCAGCTAAAATCTCAACTCGCTTAATGGAGTCGATTCCCAAATCGTTTTCTAAATCCATATCCAGATTTAAAGTTTCCACTGGATAGCCGGTCATTTCGGCTACAATTTTAATGATAGCTTCTTCAGCTGAAGCAGCAGTCTGAATAGTGGCTGATTGGGTCTTTACTTCTTCGGCAACAGTGGGAGCGAGCTTATCGAGGATTTGACGCAAAGTGCGCAGAGAGCCAATTTCATCAGGAGCAACGCTGTTAGAATTTGGCAATTGCTTTTGGATAGCAGCCAAAATTTCCACGCGCTTAATGGAATCGACGCCTAAATCGTTCTCCAAATCCATATCCAGATTTAAAGTTTCTACCGGATAACCTGTCGTTTCAGCTACTACGTCAAGTAAGACTTTTTCCGGGTTGACGGAACTGGTGGCGGAACTATCGGCCACTTTGTCAGAGTTGGGAGCTACTGTTTTAGTAACAACCGTTTCTTGGACTGTGGTCTTTGCGGCGAGCTTATCGGCAATTTGGCGCAAAGTTTGCATAGAGCCGATTTCATCTGGAGCAATGGCTGAAGCGTTAGGAAAACGTTTTTGAATGGCAGCCAAAATTTCTACTCTCTTGATAGAATCAATACCAAGATCCGTTTCCAGGTTCATGTCTAAATTGAGCATATCAGCCGGATAACCGGTCATTTCGGCAACTACGCCAAGAATGGCTGCAGTAAGATCGCTTCCTTGAACTGCTTCCTGAGGGGCAGCAGCAAAGGTAGGCTTAGGTTCACTCCGAGTAGCTGAGGTAGATTTCGCTTCGGAAATGGGCTTGGGCAAAGGTTCTGCTGTGGAAAAAGCGGCCATAGCTTGAGCAATAGGTACAGACGGCTCGACAACAGCTTGCTGAGCTTGCGTAGTTGGAGCACTGGCAACTTGTTTCGCCACAGGGTGCTCGATAGGCATGGCAGGCAAACTGAGCTCAAGAGAGGGCATGTGGATGGCTGTGCCAGAGCCTAAGCTAAGCTGAGCTAAGTTTTGTTGAGAAGCGATAATGCTCTGTAAGGTTTGCTGAATCTGAACTTGGCTGTCCAAGAAACGCAAGTGGGCGCTAGCCGTCTGCTGCTGTAAAGTTTGCATGGCTTCCAAACCGGCTTGAATGGTTTGGAAAGCTTGGTTAAGCATAGAAATATTGCCTACAGTGGGCAGAGCCGCTGTTTTTTCTTCTTGTGTCATGGAAACAGCCTGAGAAGCAGAACCTTTCTGAAGTTTGGTACCATTATTGAAAGCTGCCGTCGGAGTTAATGAAGAGGCAAAGATAGGTGTGGAAGCGACGGTTGCGTGCGTAGTGATCGGCTCAGTCTCGACTGGAGCGATCGATTGAGGCACAGCAAGTCTAGCAGCCGACGTCGTCACAGTCGACTCTGTGGCGGTAGGCACGGTTGCGTTGGTCGGCTCAAAAGCTATTTCGCCCAATTCCGGCGGCGCTGAAGGATGTACTGTAGGGTTGTCGCTGATAAATTTAAGCGGCTGATAACCTTCTACAGGTTTAATGGGATCGCAAGAGGGAGCGGGAGCATGTTTGCCGGGAGTGCGGTAGTTGGCGCCGCAAATAGGTACGCTCATACGTTTGTGACGAGGCTCGGCAACGGGCTCTTCCCATTTATCCAACTCAACAGGATAACCCAAAGCAGCCAATTGGGCTAAGCTTTGAGCCAAGCATTGCAATTCTCCGCCGCCTTTGCGTCCATCAGTTGAGAGCATATGGTGAGCTTTTGAACCCAAGATCTTTTTAACTAAGCCTGTAAGTACGGTTTTAGGGCCAACTTCGATGAAAGTGCGGAAGCCGTCAGCATACATATTTTCGATAATATCTATGAAGCGTACGGAACTGACTAATTGTTCGCCCAAAATACGACGTAAAGTTTCGGTGTCGGCTTCATAGGCTTTACCGGTAACGTCGGCATAGACAGGCACTTGCGGTATATACATTTCGGTTTTGTGCAAAGCTTCACAGAAAGGCTCTTTAGCTGTGGCCATGAGTGAACTGTGGAAAGCAGCCGACACTTGCAAGCGACGAGCGGTAATTCGCTTGGACTTACACAACTCTTCGGCTTGGCTGACGGCTTCTTTGGAACCGGAAATGACGCCTTGGGTTGGGTGGTTGCGATTAGCTAATACTAAGTCGCCACCAACTTCTTTAACTACTTCTTCTATAGTTTCCAGAGGAGCGGAAACGGCTGACATAGCGCCGCGCCCGCCATCGCCCTTAGCCATAAGCGAACCACGCAAAGCCGAAAGAGCAAATAAATCAGCTTGAGAATAGACGCCGGCTTGCTGTAAAGCGACCAACTCGCCGTAAGAATGGCCGGCCATAGCTTGAGGCTCGACGCCAAAGCTGCGCAAAATAGCAGCCACTGACGATTCGACAGCGCCTAAGCAAGGTTGGGCAGCTCTAGTATCGGTAATGGCTTTAGTGTTGGCGGCGTCTTCACCGTCGACAAAACGTTTGACAGGGAAGATCAGGCGAGCTGGATCTTGCGCTTCTTCCAAGGTGTTGTGGGCCGTTTCCAAAGCTTCCAAAGCTTCGGGGAAAATACTGAAGAACTCGCGATCCATGCCCACATATTGGCTGCCCTGACCGGGGAAGAGGAAGGCCACTTTGCCTAATTCACTTTGGGTATCGCCATAGAAGCATCCGCTGGGAAGCTCGCCAGTTGTTTCCTTATTGGCCTCCAAAGCGTCGGCCAATTCGTTCAGCTTTTGAGCATAGTCGGTAGGACCGCACACTAAGAGAGCGCGCTGAGGAGCTTTGGCGTCGAAGTTGCGACGTGATAAGGAAGCTTGGTAGGTGCTTTCGTAGGCGGCGCAAGCAGCGGCACTGCGAATATCAGCAATTAAATATTCGCGTTCTTTGGAACTAAAAGCCCAAATTTGAACGGAACCATCCCAGGCTGGAGAGGTACGTTTGGGATTATACTCTTCCAATACAACATGGAAGTTGCTGCCACCGAAACCAAAAGAGGAAACGCCGCTGCGACGTTTTTCACCTTCTTTGATTACCCAAGGCTTAGTCTGTGTGCTCAAATAAAAAGGAGTTTCCTCAATGCCCAATTTTGGGTTGGGGCGACTGATATTTAACGTAGGTAATATAACTTTGTGGAAAAGAGACAGACTAGCTTTGCAAAGACTGGCAGCTCCGGCCGAAGCTTTGGTGTGGCCTATTTGAGACTTGACAGTGCCTAAAGCGCATGAGTGCTCTTTCTTGACATCTTTGAAAACTTTTTTCAAAGCCTCAAATTCTACTACATCTCCAACTTTGGTGCCGGTTCCGTGGGCTTCGATTACTCCAACCGTTTCGGGATTTACTTCGGCTTCGGCATAAGCGCGTTCCAAAGCCAAGCTTTGACCGGCGGCGCTGGGAGCGTAAATGGCACCGGAGTTGCCATCGGAAGAGGAGCCTAAGCCTTTAATTACGGCATAAATTCTGTCGCCGTCTCTTTCAGCATCAGCTAAACGCTTAAGAACCAGCACTCCGACGCCCTCACCCAGAAGAGTACCGTCAGAATCTTCTGAGAAGGGAGCTATATGGCCGGAATCAGAAAGAGCCGGAGTCTTGCTAAAGCAAGTAAACATGAAAATATCGTTAAAAGTGTCGGTACCGCCGGTCAAAACCATATCGGCTGCGCCCGCTCTGAGCTCAGATATAGCTAAATGGACAGCAGCCAAAGAACTGGCGCAAGCTGCATCTACAGCACAGTTCGTACCGTGTAAATCCAAGCGATTGGCAATACGTCCGGCTACTACGTTACCTAAAAGACCGGGAAATGAATTTTCTTGCCAAGATACGTAAGAATCGGCAATACCGGCTACTACCTTTTCGGCAGTGGCTTTATCGATACCGGCTTCAGCCAAAGCTTTGCGCCATCTGGGGTGGCCTAAGCGAGCGCCCAGAGGAATAACCATTTCTAAAGCACCGGTGACGCCCAAGATTACACTTGTAGAATCTTTAGGCACTTCTTTGCCACCAACACCGTAACCGGCGTCTTCCAGAGCAGCTTTGGCGCCAACTAAACCGAGCAATTGGGAAGTATCTGTAGCTTCTAAAATGTTCGGGGGAATATTAAATTCGGTAGGATCAAAGGGGTAAGGCTCCAAGAATCCGCCAACTTTGGCATAGCAACGATCGGGGCTGCTGTGATCTCCGTCGTATAAATCGTTTACCGACCAATGGGTTTCCGGAACCGGGCCGATACAATCGGTGCCGGAGCGGAGAATGCGCCAAAAACTCTGGCGACTGTCGGCTTTAGGAAAGAGACATCCCATACCGATAATGGCAATGGGGATATTTTGATTATTATTACAAGTAGAAGACACTACAAAGACTCCTATAACAGCGAAGCTAATTCTTGGAAAGGAAGAGGCTCAAAGCAGCTCCATTGAGCCGGGATTTCAACCCCTTGATTGGTTATTAAAGCGGTGCGAGTTAATACACAAGCTCCAGCCATAATATTCAAGGCTGCCAAATCAGCGTGGCGCTCTTTTACGTTCTCTAGAAATGTTCCTTTGCACCACTGATTAAAGCTGCCCATAGATGGGCCACACCAAATCTGGTAATCGGCTCGTCTGTCCGGCAATCCGGCGTTGGCCCAACGTGAAGCCTGGCCCAAGTAAGAGCGAAATACCAAAGCCATCATGTGTTTGGGATCGCTCTCGGCTTTGGTAATTTGGCGCGGATCGCGTTTGGCAAAAAAGGCTTTGGTACTTTGCCAGGCTTCGGCGAAGCTAGTGCGCAGCATAGTCTTTTCTATTTGATCTTTAACTGTGGTCGGCACTTCGTCGAAGGAAGCGTAAGCGCGGTAAATTTCGTAAAGGCGTTTGGCTCGTACCGGGAACATGGTGCCCCATTTGAGCACTTGTACGTTGACTCCCATTTCAAACATATCGGCAGCCGGTGCCATAGCGACATCGGCGGGAGAAGCTTTGGCTAGCATCTCTCTGACTGCGTCGCTAGAGCCGGATTCTACACAAGCTTGATTTATAGAGCCGGTCATTACATAGGCTGCTCCCATAGCAAAAGCGGCTGCGGCTGCTTGCGGTGTAGCTATACCTCCGGCTGCACCGACGGGCACGCTCCAGCCAAAGCGCTCTTGCATGCGATCGCGCAAGTTGATAACCGAAGGCAATAAACCGAAGGCCGGACGATTATCAGTGTGGCCGCCGCTATCTGCTTCGGCTGTTAAAGCTGAAGCCGGGGGCACAAAGCGGGCTAGTTCAGCTTCTTCGGCTGTCAACGCTCCTTGAGCGACCAGAGAGGCAATCATCTCCGGCGGTGGAGGAGAAAGCAATTTTTCAGCTACCTCCAGCCTGGAAATCTTGGCAAAGACATGGTGTGGTGCATATATGCTGCCATCGGCCAATCGCTTTAGGCCACTGTAGCGGTAGTGGAGAAGTGCTGGCGTAAGGCTCAAAAATGCTGAAGCTTCTATACAATGGACATTTTCGGTAATGAAGAGCTTGGCAAGATTATTCTCTAATTGCGGATCGGAGGGACTGTGAATTAAATTGAGGCCGTACGGAAGGTTTCCCAGCTTGCTTTTGAGGGAATGTATGTGTTTAGTCACTTCGTCTAAGCTGAGACCGGCTGAGCCGAAAAAGCCCATCATTCCGGATTTAGCCATGGCCAAAACTAAATCTTCGGAGGCAATGGCATTGGCCATAGAGCCGCTCAAGCAAGCGTAACGCAGAGAGTAAGTGCGACGGAAAGATTCTTGCCCCAGGGTGTCTGGTGATAATGGTGGAGCTATAGCTAAAAGGGGGAGACTTCCTGTCGCTGAGGTCGGTGCAAATTGGCAAGAGCCATTTCCATAGAGAGTGAAAGGAAGATTTTTTCCCCGCCATACTGAAGGTGAAGATACGGCGAAAACGGGATTTTTTAGATTGCGCAAGATAGCAACGGGATCTTGAGAGACAGCATTGGGACTGGGCGTCCAGCTGCCCACCGTTTTTATGCAGGAATTTGCCATGTTGATATAGTTTGTATCCTTTTAGCCATTTTAGAACGGCCAGTTTTTACCTAAAAAAAGAGAATGAGAACAGCAAAGCCGTTCTCTGCACTCTGGCCCTGTCTTCTCAGATTTGATAGTCGACAATTGGGGCACTTCCCACTAATTTACTGAAGTTTGGCCTTACTGTCAAATTTTTTTGTCTGTACGCAGCCTGTTTGCTTTGGGACAAGTGTAATGGAAAGCGGCTTGAAGGAAGAGCAGGAATAAACCATGCCTAAGTGCAAATTTACCGCCATGATTACCCGCGAAATTTTAGCTAAATTTTTAAGATATTATGCTGTTGCTTATCGCCTAGAACACGATATCGACTGGGTGAAAGCTGACGCTTCCTTCTGGAGCTATGAACTGGCCGTGCAGCCTGATTCCAAGTCGAAACTTCCTATTTTGCTTGAAGCTTTTAAGGGCAAGACGGTAGTTGCCAACGAAGCTGTGGGCAGCGTAATTTGCAAGGCTCCTTTTTATAAAATAGACGTGGTTCCGTCTTTGGAAGAGATGGTCGGTGGCTTGGAATCTAAAGCCAAAGAATTGATTGGTTCAAAGTTCCAAATTCAAATTCTTATTTCTCACAAAGATAATGAACTTAAAGATGATTTCAGTCGCGATCAAAAATGGCAATGGCTCATCTCTTCGCCGCGTATTTGTGAGTTGTTCATTTTGGGACAAATTACTGAAGATGGTGTCGTCTTCGACTCTTGTTACCATTCTTGCTACCAATCGGATCATAACCGCGACATCAGTGAAGATATCGCTGTAATTATCGGACAGTGGGAGAAGGTCTACAAAGAAGTAGCTTCAGCCTATATGGCTCCTTTTAACGAGCAAGCTTTGTTAGACGTTCTGAAAAAAGAAAACTGGGGTGCCAGTTCCAGCGAGCATACCTACCCTTGCGAAAGCCAAGAAGAAGCTGAGGAAATTTTCGAAACTTGTCAAAAGTTAGGCATTTTCAAAGATAGAGAAATCTCCAAAGAGAGGCATATCTTGCGCAGCAAGCTTGGTTTAGTTGAACTTATCGATTTGGTTTATAGCCGTCGATATGCCAGAGCTTACCAACTTTTCGGCAGTGAGGTTTTGCCTGAATAGCGTTTTTTTGGCTATGCTTTTTATATAATTGTGTATAATTGCAGGAGGCGGCGCGGTTGTTTGGCAGTCGGCCGTCTGTTTTTTTAGGTAAAAGAGGAGTTGGACTTATGTCTCTTTCCAGGCAAAGTGCAAAAAGTTTCGTTTATTCATTGGCTTTTCTCATTGGAGCCGGCTTATGCTTAGCTAATGGCGCCGCTTGCAGCGACAACACTTCTTCAGTTGAATCCGGGCAAGCTGGACAAAATATTTCTCAGTCGGAGCAATTCGCTTCTAACAACTACAAGCAATTAGCCAAAGCCAAAAAGGCTGTCCAAAGTTCAGAGGTCGCTTCTCAAGAAAATAAGGGTGAGCAATTTGATAAACAAGTTATTACTTTAGCTACTTGGAACTTAGAAAACTTTTTTGACACTGTGGACGATCCGTACAATGATGATGTGCTTACCGAAGCTGAATACGGTGATAAGCTCACTCGAGTTAGCTCGGTACTTCAAGAAGTAAATGCTGATATTGTTGGTATTGAAGAAATAGAAAATGCCCAAGTAATTTCCGATTTAAGTAAGCGCAGCGGTTATCCTTACTATGTGCTTATTCCCGGCAATGATCGTATCCGTGGCATCAATGTAGGTGTACTCTCTAAAGTGCCGGTGCGTAACGCGGTTTCTCACATTCAAGACCGCTTTACGCAAAAAGATGGCAAGCGCTCTTCCGTATTCTCTCGCGATTGCTTAGAAGTTCATTTTAAACATAAGAGCAATTTCACTCTTTTGGTCAATCATTTTAAGAGTAAACGCGGCGGCGCCAAAACTGATGCTAAGCGTATTGCTCAATCAAATCGCGTTAAAGAGATTGCCCGCTCTCTCAGTTCTTATCCGGTAGCTATTTGTGGTGATTTGAATGACACTCCCGAAGCCAAAACTTTACGTCCTTTGCTCAGTTGCAATTTCTTAACCGATGTGCTGGGCCATTTGCCGGAAGTGGAAAGACGCAGCTTCTTCAATACGCGTTATCAGTCGGCTTTAGACTATATTTTGGTAAATAATAAATTGAAGCCCGCCGTCGTACCAGGCAGTGCTAAAGTGTGTGCCGATATTCCCGAAATAGAAAAAGCTAGCGATCACCGTCCCGTTAAGGTCGTTATGGATCTTAGCAAGATTAAGTAATGCGCTAACTTGTGAGCAATAAATTACGTTTTTATTGGCTTACAGAATAACCTTAAGCAAGAGCTGTACCGTTTCTTTATAGAGGAAGCGGCGCGGCTTTTGCGCATTTTTGGCAAAATTAAAGTAAGGCAAATAAATTTTATGAATATTTTTAGTAAAATTTGCTATAGTGGAAAACGATTTCTGTTTAGAGCGACTTTTGTTGCCGCTTTAGGAACTTTGTGCTGTTCGTCAGCTTGGGCGGAACCTAATAAATCAGCTCAAAATGATAATAACAGTCGATACATTGCTCAAAACTCGCAAGTAAAGGTTGATGATTATAACGATTCGGCTGCTGCCAAAAGGCAAGTGCAACGTCTAATTAAAGAAGTACAAAGAGCCAGAGGTTTGCATTTTAAAGAAGCTGTCAATTGCCATTTTTGTACGCAAAGCGAAGCTGGCCGCTACTTAGTGGAAACTAATAAAAAATTGGCTAAGCCCTATGTTCAAGGTAGGCGCGATCTTTTTTTCCATCACCTCGGACTTTTGGAAAATGGCCAAAATTTTCAAAATTACTCCGATTTGCTTTATTCTGAACAAGTACGTGGCCTTTATGACACTATCAACAAAGTTTTATTAGTCGTAACTGATATTTTGCAAGAACCTAAGCTCGATGGTATGTTAGGCAAAATTTTGAGCCAATTTAATATCGATTTGAGCGATTTGTTATTGGTACACGAGCTTTGTCACGCTTTGCAAGATCAAAATTTCAATTTAGGTCAAAAGCTTTTGCAAGTAGATGGCAATCTCGATAAAGAGTTGGCTTTGACGGCTGTAGCTGAGGGCGATGCCACTCAAACTATGTTCGATTATTTGGCTTCTTCTATGGGTTTAAGCGGAGAAACTGTCACCAAATATGTAGTTGGCTCTCCTAAACTTATCGAGAAGGGCATCAACCAATTTCCGCAATTGGAGCAAGCTCCTCTTATTGTCAGAGCTGTTACTCTTATGCCTTATTTGAGTGGTTTGGAATTTTGCCAAACTATCCAAGAACAACAAGGATTGCGCGGTATTAACCAGTCTTTTGCCGAACCTCCTGTATCTACCGAACATGTGCTCCATCCTTTTAAGCATCTCAAAAAGGTAGATTTGCCCAAAAATATCGATTTAAGCGCTTTGCCTAAATCTTTTGGCAATTATGTCAGTTTGGGTGACGATACGGCCGGCGAGTATATTATTCGCGCTTGGGCAGAAAAGTTTTTAGACGCTCAGTCGATAGCTGTAGCCAGAGGTTGGGGAGGCGATACTTGGCGAGTTTACAGTCAAGCTTACGAAAGTTACGGTTTAGACGATAAAGGGCAGCCTCTTGCTGACAAGGCAAATGAAAATGACGGACAAGCTGACGGTAACAATAAAAATGTTGAAGATAAAACTAAAACCAAAGGCTCTGAGTTGATAGCTCAAAGTAAAAATAGAGACAGTTTCACCATTTGGGCTACCGTTTGGGATAGTGAAGGCGACGCTCAGGAATTCGTCAAGGCTGTCAAGCAATCAGGCGTAAAAGCTGAAATTACGGCTAAAGATCGCAGTGTAATCGTCTTATTAAATGTCCCTGATAGTCAAATAAAAGCCGTTCGTAAGGCTTTAGCCAAACCTTCAGTTTTAGTGCGCAGCTAGAGTTTCTTTAAACAAAAGTAATGTTTAGCGCTTCGGCAATTTCACCACAAAAATTGTCGAAGCGTTTATTTTTTTGTTTATACAAAAAAGGGAAGAGATATATTTTTGAGAGAATAACGGATTCGAGTTGCTGACTTTTTGTGTCAAATTATTTTGGGAAGCAAAAAGTAATCTTGGCGATTTGCATTTTTGAGTTCTTCAAAGAGACTTTTCTATGGATATAAAAATTCTTCTGCGTATTTGTGACGAAAGCGGGCAGCGTTTTATGGGGCCCGGCCCTTACATTTTGCTGCGCGGAGTAGAAAAATACGGATCTATTCGCAAAGCGGCCATAAATTTAAATATGTCTTATGCTAAAGCTCACCGAGTTTTAAGCACTTTGGAAAAAGAGCTGGGTATAAAATTGATGAAAAAATTTATTGGCGGCCACGATCATGGTGGGGCTGAGCTTACCGAGGGAGCTTTTTTATTATTGCGCCATTATGAAGCTATGGTAGAGAAAATAAATGAAGCTGCTCAAGGGCCATGGAACGACTTTTTGCAAGCTGTAGAAGAAGTAAAAGCTAAGCAAGGTATCGAGCAAGGAATTGATGAGGCTAAAGGTCATGAAGAGCCTCTCAGTTAAAGAGCTGACTTTTACAGCCATGTTGACTTGTTGCAATTCTGTATTGGAATTAGTCATTGGCAACTTGCTTCACCTAATAAATTTCTCCATGAAAGGTTCAGTTTTAGTAGGCCTCAATGTTATGGTCTACACTGTACTTTTCAGCCGTATTCCGCGTTTTGGCATTATCACTTTGTGTGGATTAGCTACCGCAGCAGTCAATTTTCTTTTAACTGGCGGCTTTAAGTTTTTTGCTCTCTATTGCATAGTAGTGGAAGCTTTGGCTGTAGATATAATTTTTACTAAATTCGGCCTCAATAAGATAAGTATAATGAGCGCTTGTATAATAGCCGGAATTGTGGCTAGTTTGTGCGGTTTCTTTAATGGAGTGGTCTTTTTGGGCATAGATATAACCCAAGCGGCTCAGCGCATTTCTCAAAGTCCACTTACTTTAGGGCAACCTTTAGCTATTATTTTGGCTTTTATTATTGCTTGGCGCATAGTAGTGGGGTGGGCTTTCGGCTTAGTTTCTTGTAAAATTTTAGAAGTGCTCAATCCTGAATTATCTAGAATTATGCCTGGAGTAGCGCAGAATGAAGTTGCTGTTACCAACTCTAAGGAAAGAGCAAACAATTCAGAGAAAGTGAAGGCTATTTAGTAATTATGTTGCGAGTCAAAAATTTTTTCTTTACTGCTGGGCTGATCGCTTCTTTTACTTTGAGTTGTGCAGCTCAACCTAAAACTGTCGATTTGCCTAAACCGGTTACTAGCGGTGGCCGTCCAATTATGGAGGCATTCAGCAATCGCCACGCTGAGCGTAATTTTTTGTTACAAAAAGATATTCCTAGGCAAATTGTCAGCAATTTGCTTTGGGCTACTTGGGGCGTCAATCGCGCTGATGGTAAACGTACTGCTCCAACCGCTATGGATAGGCGCAATATCGATGTTTATGTGGCTAAGGCAGATGGACTTTGGCGTTATGATGCTGTTAACAATAAATTAGTATTAGTTAAAAAGGGAGATGCTCGCAGAGGCAAATTCAAGGAAGCGCCTATGCTTTTTTATTATGCCGCTGTGCCGGATAATTTCGCCTATTCTCATGCTGGTTCGTTATATCAAAATGCCGGCCTTTATTGCGCTTCTGTAGGTTTAGGCAATGTAGTAGTGGGAGCTAAGCCTACTATGGATGAAATTAACCGCGATTACGATTTAGGTGGAGGAGTAAAAGTTTTAGTCGCTCAGGCTTTCGGTTGGCCCAAGTCTTCTCAAAAGGTCGATCCTGCAACTGTACCTATAAATCCCGGTCGTCGCAGTCCTGATGCTTATTAGTTTTTAGGTGTAGTAATCAACTATCTAGACTTAGTTCTTTAATGGTAGGTTGGCTACCAATCTTATAATCCGGGAAAAGCTTAAGCTTAGCGCGAATAGCTCCCGGATTTTTTGTTGGAGGGAGTTTTTCTGTGTCTGACACTTTATACATTGTCGATACTATGTATCAAATTTTTAAAAGTTTTTACGGCTTGGGGCGCAATGCCCGTTTAACTAGTCCACAAGGCGTACCTACTGGAGCTGTCTATGGTTTAGCCAGAACTTTAAAAAGCTGGCGCCACAAGTTAGATATGGAATATTGTATTTGCGCTTTTGAAAGTCCAGTGCCAGTTTTTCGCTGTGAACTTTCTCCCGAATATAAAGCTAACCGTCCTCCTGTCGATCCCGACTTAAAAGCACAAATTCCTTTAGCTATTGATATGTGTCGCCATTTAGGTTATACGGTTGTTTCTGCTGATGGTTATGAAGCTGACGATGTTATCGGCACTCTGGCCGCTAAAGCTTTGCAAAAAGGCTGGAAAGTGCGCATTCTTTCCAAAGATAAAGACTTAGCTCAACTTTTAGCGCTGGAAGGTGATATTGCCGTAATGATGCCTTCCGATGGCAAAGCTAACGATCATTATGTTGATAAAGACAATTGCGCAGAGCATTACTGCGGCGTACCGGCAGAACTTATAGTAGATTGGCTAGCTTTAATGGGCGACACTTCTGATAATATTATTGGTATTAAAGGTATAGGTGAAAAGACGGGTGCCAAGCTTTTAAACAAATGTGGCAATTTAGATAAGCTGATGGAACAACCAAATTTAGCTGGCCGCTTTGCTGCTGAAATTGCCACTTCTCAAGAGCGTTTGCGCTTAAATAGGTGCTTGGCTACTGTATGCCAAGATGTGCCTCTGCCTTTTGAAGTGGAAAACTTGGCCGATTTTAATATAAAAAGCCCCGACAATAAAGCTGAAAACTTTTGCAATAACTTGGGAATTAACTTAGCTGCGTTAAGTTAAGTAGAAATAATGAATATTACCCAATTTTTAGATCAATACGAGCTACATGATAGTTTGCTTGAATTTGTAAGTTACAATGCCGAAAAAGAAAAGCTAGAGTTAAAAATAAATTTTTGTTACTGGATGCAAAGCGATTATGATAATTTGTCTCCAGAAACAGGCTTAGTCTTAGTGAAATTTTATGGTGTAACTGAATATTCAGGCCTTATTGGAAATACTGATGATTTCAGTATTTTAGAGTTAAAATTAGACAAAGATAGCTCTATTATCATATCTGTTCTAGATGATGATAAAAATGAATTTTTCAGCTTAAGTTTCAAAGCTAAGTGTGTAGAAATTTGCAAGTTGTAGTAAAATAAATAACTAAAAAAGCTGTCCGTACTAAATTTTGTGTGCGGGCAGCTTTTTTATAAAATACTCAGCCATTCATCCCACGGTCTTTAGACCGTGGGATGAATGGCGTCAATTTTGGACGAAATACACCTCACTGTAATACAATGTTCTGGTAAAATATATGGTACTATTAATGCACGGGTAATCTTTGCTTTCTAAATCTATAGAAAGGAGAAAATCACATGTATCTTACTGTAAAGCAACAGATAAAACATCTGTCTAAGGAAGACTA
>CAKUBG010000034.1 GCA_934636825.1 uncultured bacterium
GCCGTCAAACCTATGTACGCTTACTATTTACTTCCGCTATTTAGCTGCAAAATGACCGCCAGCAATATCCATCCCTTCCGCTAAAAAAACACTATCCGCTAATGTATCTACCTCCCGCCAGAAGCTCCACCAAAACGAGGCGGCCAGCGAAGCGGCGCCGCTGCACCAAGGCGGGCACAGTTTTGGAGCATACAGGCGGAGGAAGCGGTGATGGAAGGCGCAGAATATTGGCCGCGCTACAGCGCGGTCAGTTCAAGCCTGGAAGAGCCGCTGCCGGAGCTAGCCAACATGAACACGAGCCCGCAGCCATAACTTATAGCGGAATTTTTTCACCATATCGGTAGCGCAGGCCTCTGGCCACTTCGTGGCCAGTCAGCCGGAGCGTAGATATGGTAAAAAATGAAGCTAACACTAAATAGCTAACAGGCGGGCGGAACACTATTAGCGTCTCTTAAGCTGAAAAACTGTGCCAACACAAAACATAGCCCGCGACACAAAAAGCAGCACCGAACAAAAAAAACAGCATGCTACATAAGGAACAATCACAAGCACAAAAAAGTAAGAAGGCACAAAGGCAAGCTCGTTGGAAGTAGCAGCGGCATGTTAGAGAAATTAAAGCAAATATGGCAAAGCAAGTTTGTCAAAAATGTGCTGACTACATATTTAACTAGATTTTCCGGCGTTTTTTTGGGGCTTTTGACAACGGTATTATCTTCACGAGCGGTGGGGCCGGAAGGGCGCGGTTGGATGGCTTGCGCTTTTAATATATCGTACTTAGGGTGTGCTTTCGGATGCTTCGGGTTAAACGTATCTAATTTGGTATTAGGCGCCAAGTTAACACAGCAACGAGCTCAGCTTGTAGGCAATTCGCTAAGCATTTCTTTTTTAGCTTCTGTAATATTAGCAGCCATATTACTTACTGTACAGACAATCAGTCCTGAGCTTATTCCTCTGCCAGGCGTTTTTATGGCAGCTACAATTGTTTATACATTTTTATTGCTAGTTTACACTACTGTCCAATCATTGCTTTACTCTTTTGATATGGTGAAAATGTGCAACTGGCAAGAATTTTTCTCCAAATTGCTGATTTTTGCTATTACTATTGGGCTATGCTGGCTAGGGATAGGCTCGCCTGCCAAATTTTTTGCCGCTTTTTTAATTGGTATAGGTTTAGCCGCTGTTTGGCGCTTGTACAGCGCTTATAGTTTTGCTGGCCAATGGTCGCTGTTTTCTTGGAAGCTATTTTGCCAGTCAGCAAGTTATAACTTTAAAGCTTTCCTCTTTTCGGCTTTTTACAGCGCCATCCAAATGGCCGATATTTTAATTATTCAGCATTGCTCCGGCCCCGAACAATCTGGCTACTACAATATAGTCGGCGCTATTCGCAGCTTAACACTGGCTTTTACTTTAATTGTCAACCAAATGCTATTGCCCAGACTGTCGGCAAAATGCAAAACTATCCGCGATTGTTTACCTATGGTTTGGAAAGCCAATGCTTTCTTTTTAGTTTTCAATATAATATTAGCCGCAATATTAGCTATATTTATGCCTTGGTGTATAAACTTAATTTTAGGGCCGGAATTTGCTCCAAGTTCAACTATGCTTATGTGGATGCTGCCCGGCATTATTTTCTTTAATGGCTATACTATTTTAACTACCGTTTTTAACCTCGCCGGACAACCTTATAGCTCTACGCTTTGGCTGGCCGCTTGCACAGCTTTAGATTTATTCCTTTGCTATTATTGGAATAGCAAAGGCGGCCTGGGAGCAGCTCAAGCTTTTTCCTGTGCTTCTTTCATGCTCTTTGGCGGAGCTTGGTTACATACTTTACTTTATAAATATACAAATTCCGGCCTGCAAGAATTGGATACACTCAATAAATAAGAGAAGTCGCAGCTTCCACATGCTTAGAAACTGCGACTCTATTTTGGCAGCGTTGCAATATGCAACCGCTATAAGTTAAAGCTTTACATAAGGCTCCAACTTAGAATAGCTGGCTTCGCCTATACCAATTACATCTTTAAGCTGAGCTTTATTGGTAAATTTGCCATCAGGCAACTTGTTGCGATGATCGATAATCGATTTGGAAATAGAAGGGCCAACGCCAGGAATTTTTTGCAACTCCTCTTCGCTAGCTGTATTGAGATTGACAGTAAATTCAGCTGTCGGAGCAGCATCGCCTTTGCTGGCCTTGCTGTCTCCATTGCTGGTATTACTGCTATCCTTAGCTTTGCTACTACCAGTAGAAACTTCTTTAGCTTTTTCGGCAATAATTCCTGAAGTATCAGCTCTTTGCTCCACTACGCCAGTACCGCTTAAGCTGTCAGTTTCACCTTTAGAAGCTACGTAAATTTTATCTTCATCTTTAATACGTTTAGCTAAATTGACACTTAAAGGCTCAGCATTATCACTCATGCCGCCGGCCGCTTTAATAGCGTCGTCCACTCGCGAATCGAAAGGCAAAGTGACAATGCCCGGATTTTTTACTGCACCTACAACGTACACTTTAATGCCGTCAAGTTTAACTTTACCTACAGTAGGCAAAGCTTTTTTGTCGGCAGTTAAGCTTTGGGCCGTCTCTTCATCAACTTCAACAATTAAAGGATCGTCATTTTGAGCTTCAATATCGCCAGAATTAAGAGTTTGATTTCCAGCAGTTGAAGAAGCGACAGTTTGTTTATCAGCGGATTGGGCCAATTCGGTTCCATCTAAAACGCGTTCGGCACCGCGATCATTTAAAGGCGAATAAATAAATGTAATTAAAATAGCGCCAATAATAAAGCAAAGTAAACCAAGGCCTATGACAAAGCGCTTAGTTTCTTTAGTTAAAGTTTGCACTTCAGATTTGCTGCCCGAAGAGCTACTTTTACTACTTGAAGAGCTGCTGGAACTTTTAGAAGAAGATGAAGACGAACTGGAAGAACTCTTGGAGCGCGAAGAGCCTACCGCTTTAATTAAGTCTTGCTGACTGGGAATAAAGCGATCCTTGCCAGAACTGCTGCCAACTAAAGAATCAACAGCACTGCGCCGCGACGATGAAGAGGAAGAAGACAAGCTACCTTCACTCCAAGAGTGAGTATGGATCTCACGCTCTGAATCCATTTGTTGCAAAAGCTTTTGCACATTAGGATTACCAAATTTAGCGTTGGCACCGCTATTCTCGCCAAAATTGTCTTCTAAAGCTTGTTTGTATTTATCGCTTTCACTCATATACTGACTTTTATTCCTCCCCCTAAAAAAACAAAAAAGCGAACTAGGCAAACTGAAAACTAATTTAGTTATCTTTTACCCAATTTCCAGCCTCCCAATTCGCTTTTCTATATTTGTATTTGCAATTTTACTTACTATTTTCCAAAACTTTCAAGCCTTCATTATCGATAGAAACATCTAAAATATCGGCACCTTTGGAGCGCAAAGCTTCGATAACTTTTTCTTTATTTTCGGGCTTGCTTAAAGTAAGCATACAACCACCACCGCCAGCGCCACAAATTTTCGAAGCTAAAGCGCCAGCATTTTTGGCAGCCAAGACCATAGAATCGATGCGATCATTGGTTACGCCTTCAGCTAAACCGCGCCTATTTTGCCATTCGCGATCTAAAGCTTTGCCCACTTTATCTAAATCTTCGCAAATAAGCGCATCCCACATTTGGTGAGCGGTATCTTCGATAGCTTCCATGCGTTTAACAGTATCGCCCTCTTGATCTACATAGCGCTTGAGCATATTCCAGTTGCTGGTGCCAGAGAAATGGCTAATGCCAGTAAAAGAAACGACCATTGAATCGTTAAGCAACTTGAAAAACTCGGCAGAAGGATACAAAGTGCGGATATTGTGACCATCTACTCGGAATTCTAAACCGTTGATGCCACCTAAACAAGCTCCGTAGTAGTCTTGGTATCCGGTAGGAATGCGCAAATTTTGAGCTTCTAAACCGGCGCCATACATAATAATATCGTGAATAGAATCATCACGGCCGGAAAAAAGGCCCAGCGCCTTAGACATAGACATAAGCAAACTGGAAGAAGCACCTAAACCGGAACCTTTGGGAGCCGCACTTTTAGTACGTAATTCTAATCCGCCTTGCGGAGCATAAAATTTTACAGCTCTAGCTAAAAGATCCAACTTGCCGCCCAAAGAGAGCTCTTCGGTATTTTCTACTTCTACGCTCTGATCTAAATCTTCAGAAACCAGACGTACTCTATTTCCTTCTAAAGGCGTAACTGAAGCTCTGGAGTGTAAGCTAATGGAAGCGGTCACGGTCAGAGGATCATGCAAAAATAAATAGAGCGGATGCAAATCCAAAGTGCCGCCAGCTAAGTCTATGCGCATAGGCGCAGTTACGGTAATACTCATTTAATTTATTCCTTTATGGATATAAAAACAAACCATTTAAGCTGCCATTTATAACTTAATACATAAACAGCAGCTTAAAGTCTGGACAAATATTTTAGTTCAAGACAAAGCACGGCAGAGAACCGCCGCCAGAAGTTACGTTGCATAACGAAGAGAGCGACAAACGAGCCGTAGCGCCAGACATACGATAATTAAAGGCGTAAGGATCGAGATCTACGATATACTCTCCCCACTCTAAACCTTTTTCTTCGCTCCAGGAAGGGAAAAGCTCGCGAGAGACAGGAATGCGAGTTTGTACCAAATAGTCATGTTCTAAGGCTTTGTTAATAGACTGATCCCACTCGCTCTCGTTTTGTTCCCAGCCAAAATAAATACCATGGCCGCCGTAAGAATCGTTGGGCTTCAAAACTAAGTTGCGTCTATTGCGGCGCACATAGGTGAGTAAATCGACTTCTTTATTGTCAGGATCGGTAGTTTTGCCTTCAGCTAAACGGCGAGTCCAAGAGATGGTATCTTTAATGGCCGCGATTTGTTCAGCGGTCAGCAAATCGTGATATTTGCTATCGGTAAGCAAGGCGAAAATAGCTTTTTTGTGCAAAATTTTGGAGCGGAAAGAGTTGACCATGCACACTTTACCATCCTTAACGGCATTGTACATAGCTTGAGCTTCATCTAATTTTTCCACAAATTCGCTAACCAAAACGCGGCGGTAAAGTACATCAATCTTTTGGCCTTCGAAACTGAGATATTCACCATTATATTCCAAGTTGCGATGATCGGTCACAATAGTAGGACAACCACGTGATCCGAAATATTCTTTCAGAATATAAAATTCGTGACGTGTAGGCACTCCGGCAAAGTCGACAATAGCAATAGTGGGATTGCGTTTCTCTCCACTCCACTCTTCCCAGCAATGCAAGATTGTATCTAAAAGTTCTTTAGAAATATCGAAAGGTTCGAGACCATGTTCTTGGGCAAATTCCCTAAATTCGGGACGGCGCAAGAAAATATTGCTCATAGTATCGGAATAACCGATACCAGCGGGACTCTCGGCGTTGTATTCTACAAAATGGCAAGAACCGCCATTGAGGAAAGAGTCAAAGCGAGCTGTAGTAGAAATGCCGCTGTAGCCGGGCTTGAAAGAGATGAGCTCTTTTTCAATATCGGTCAATCCCAAGAAATCTTGCAACTTTTCGTCATGCAAAATATACTCGACCAAAATTTGCATAGCTGTAGCAACTTTATTTACTTTATCTTGGAGCAAATAAAGTTGCTCTTTCGTAACCAAGCTGGGACGCAAAAACGGACAGACTATACGATCTCCGTATTTGATATTGCGTTCGTCCATATCACGGCGCAAATCGGCAGCAAACTCACCTAAATCGATACGCTCGAGCATAGCGTGATAGTCGGCAATACACTGACGTCTCCTAGCTTCGCTGGCCATAGCAGCCGCAGTTAATGAAGATGGACTCTCTCCAAACATAATTACACTCCTAGACATTAGTTCAAAAAGATCGCGAACATGCACGGCGATCTAGTCTTGGCCTAAAGTCGGCTCATTTAATTGGCCGGTCAAGACGTCTTTTATGGGATAACCAATCTTAGTTAAAGATTCGGTAATGGCTTTACGATCATTAGATAAGCCTACCCATTTGGCAATAAGCATATCGGCGCACTTCTCGTCGGCTACAGCCATCAAAGTAAGCTCTGCCAAAATATCTAAAGCGGCAGCTCGCTTGCCGGCTAACTTGTCGCTAAGCAACTCGTCGGCGCATTCTTTGACGCCGCGCATGCGTAAAGAGAAAATGGGTATGCTGGCCAAAAGTTGCAAAGCCATCTTGGGATTACTTCTAATCATGGAAACGGCCAAGCTGATCTTAGCTTCGGACTTAACTTCTATATCATCATCAATTTCCAAATATTCAGCTGTGGCATTTTCGTAGTCGCCTAAAGCCAGCCAGCAACGAACGATCAGCAATAAAGTCTTTTGCTTCTCGCCTGCAGGCAAATTCTTCACGTGACGACGCACTTTTTTGATGAGCTTAATCAAGGTCTCTTTAGAGCGCGGCTCGCGAATCAACTTAGCTAATACGCATAAATCGGAAGCTTTGCTCAGATCTTGTACTTCAAGTTTTTCCAATTCACCAATAACTTCAAAAATTAAAGCTCTGGCTCCGGCTTCGTCACCACCATTGCGCTTGGAAGAAGCGATCGTAAGCAAAGCTTCTCTTCTCTTTTCGGGAATTTCTTCAGCCCGCGCGGCTTCTTCAGCATCGAGTAAAATTTGGTCGGAAGATGACACATTACCACAAAGTGATTCTTGTACGGCTAATTGAGCTAAAGTAATAGCTTGAGCGGCGTTAGCTTCCATAGATTTAGCTACTTCTAAAGCTTTATCTTGAGTGCGTCTAGCCCAATCGTCTTCGCCCATTTTATAAAGGTTGCCGGCTAAAGCAGCTAAAAGATTGGCTCTCACTCTCATATCGGGAATTTCCAAAGCCACTTTAATGGAAGAATCGTAATATTCTAAGGAGCGCTCTTCATTTATGTTGGCAGAAATGCCCACAACCATAGCAGCTCTGGTTTCGGTATCGATACGATTGGGCGCCGGAGCTTCCCAAGCTTGCAAAGAGTGGAAAGCTAAATTGCGCGCTCTATCAGGACAACCGATAGCCGCTGCACAGCTGGAAAGAAGTGATAAGGCTTTAGCTTGTTCTTCCAAATCAGCAATATGGAAAGCCAGCGAAGCGCTTAAATTGAGCGTATCTTTAGCGCCCTTAAAATCGCGAGCCTCATGTCTAGCCAAAGAGAGCCATACCCAAGCGCCGACGCGCAAAGCGGGATCTTCAATAGTTTCAATGACAGCACCCAAACGTACAAAAACGTCACGCCAACCTTTAGTGCGAGGTACACCGGTAATTAAACGAGAAGCGGCAATAATCGATTTCTGCCTATAAATAGGAGAATGTAAAGCCACAATTGTGGTAATAAGATCTTCAAAGGAAGAGACGATCCAATTTTCGTTGCTATACTTAACTAGCTCAACTACCAAGCGAGCAATAGCTTCCACGCGCTTAGCTTCATCTTTGTAAGATCCAATAAATTCTAAAGCGGTACGGAAAGCCTGAGCTCTGTCTTCTTCGGGAGCTAAATCGAGCGCTGCGAGTTTACTCTCTAACTCTTCGCCAGTTTCCAACTTTATATCGATAGCATTTACTTCATTAACCAGCGCTTTGCTTAAATCATATTCGCAAGACTTAGAGCGACGGACAGTAGCTATATCTTCGTTGAGCCTGGCTAAACGACGCTCGCGTTCTTCTTTATCGGTAATACGCTGAGCACAAGCAACGGCCGCTTTCAAAATTTCCAAGCGCTTAGCCTTGGACAAACCGCTCATTATACTTAAGCGCCAAGCCACAGAGACACTGTGGCTCATATTGCGACAATTATGGAAAATAGGCAAAAGCGCCTCTAAAGGCATAATCTTCAGCAAATCGGCCATAATAAAAGCAAAGAGCAAACGATCTTCTTGGCTCATGTCTATATAGACAATAGTGCCTGCTTTGGCAGTGAGACTCTTGGCAGTCTCAGTTTGGCCTTCTTCCAAAGCTTGCCAAGCCAAAAGCAAGAGAGCTTTAAGCCTGGAAGACTCGCGTTGCAAAAGCATAGCTCGATCGGCCGCCAAGCCAAACTGGCCAGCGTCAGCCAAATCGTGTAAACCGTTCATTACTTCTTTGGCGCGTAATCTGGGAATACGCAAACCGTAACTGACGATACGGGGCAATTCGCGCTCTTGCAAAGCGGCCCTTAAGCAACGGGATAAATCATCTAAAACAGCACTTAAAGAGTGAGTCTTGGCCAGTTTGGTTTTGATAAAGGGCCCTTCGCCGAGCCAATGCAAAGTAGAAAAATCGCAGCGCCTAGCCGTGCGAGCAAACCTATCGCAGTGGTAGCCAAGGTAGAACCAACCATAATGATCGTCCATTTCATCCCACGAAGGATAAGAGTCGCGGAAGAAAGAGATAACTTGCTCGTGGACTTGGACTAAATCTCGACGATAGCGGTTGGCAATCAAGCGACCCAAACGCCTGCTGAAGAAAGAAAGGCCATGTTCAATGTCATTATGGCGAAGCAAAGGACGTAAATAAGCGAGCACTCGCCCGACTCTGCTAGCCGAGAAGCCCAAGAAATCAGCGATACTAACTGCTGGTAAAGGCTCGCCGGCTTCGGCGATTAAGCAAGCAACAAAAACTAAATCGTCATGAATTTCAAAGGGAGCTTGCTCATATTGTTCTTCCCACAACACCGACAAAGCTGCTTCTAAAGCTTTGGGAGTGGCATTCAGTTCGTGAGGCTTGATATATTTATGACGGATAGCATTAAGCAAATGGCGAGCAATTAAGAAATTTCCTTCAGCACCATTAACAAAACTGTCAATATATTCTTGCGGAGCGTCGGGGAATTGGTTAGAAGCCCAATGGGTCAATTCAGCCAAATTTTCTTCACAGCGACTGTCAATCCACTCTACTCTGGCTCCAGCAGCTTCTAAAACATCGAGGTGGCGACCGGGTCTGGTGCCGATAACCACTACTACACCTTCGGGGAGAGAATCTAAGCCGGCTAAGCCTTCATTATCTATCAATTCGGGAGCGCGTCCCAAAGCATCGATAATAACTAAACGCAACTTGCCGTTTGCTAAAGGCAAGTGTTCTTTGGCCAAAGCTGCAGCTTCGTAAGGAGTGTTGGGAATGCGAATACCGTCTAAATCTAATTGAGACAGAAGAGCGCCCCAAAAACCAGCAGCAGTATCGGTAGCCAAAGGACGGCGAATTTCTACATAGATGGAATCGTCATAGTCTTTGGCCAATTTCTTGAGAAAAGAACTCTTACCCATGCCAGGCTCGGCGGCAAAAACGATAACGCGGATACCATCTTCACACGCTTGCTGGAAACGTTCCCGAAGCCAGTTGCGCTCCAAAAGGCGACCGTCTTCACTACTGGATACAGAAGTACCAATCACGCTGCTTACACTCAATGCAATTCCCTCACAAAGCACAAAAGTTAGCAAAATCCCCCTCCGTTTTTTTTCGCGAATAGCACTTTTTTTCCTTGCCAATCAATTTATAGCTCCAATTACAGCTGCCAACATACATACTTTTACAAAAAAATAAGCGCTCGCCATTTTTATATAAAGGGGAGCGCCTATTGTCCGTAAGTGGATTTATATTAGTGAACTTTTTAGAAGAAAACTACTCAGCAAAGATCTTACGGCAAGCTTCAAAGGCCAACCTGTGGTATCTCTTGGCTCTCTTAAGATCTTCATTGGCTTCTTTAAGCATAGCCTTGCGCTTCATTTGGTCGTCTTCCTTCAAAGCTTTCTTACAAGTTTCGGAGCCCTTCCAAGCAAAACCGATAGACTTAGCCACATTTTTATGCATTTCAGCGTATTGAGCCGGGCAAGACTGACCATTTACTTCACCAATATACTCGCGCTGACGGTCGATGACCGCATCGATATCTTTCACAGTTTCTTCGGTATCGGTGACTTTGTTTTTCAAAACAGGGTTGCATGCTTTGCGAGTATCGGCAATAATCAATTCCGTTGTGGGGATGATCTTATCGCGCATACGCAATCTGTAAGCATTGAAAGCGGCCGGCTCTTGCTTCTTAACAACAACTACGTCTTGAGCTGTAGCGGCTCTCTCTAAAGCTCTATTGTACCAGAACATGTAATAACAAGCGATACAAGCGATAAGGATACCGGCAATGATAAGCATGCAAGTAACCGGAGCGTCGCCACGCATTCCATGGCGTCTTAGTTTTTTGAATATAGATAATGACATGATGTCCCACACCTCCAAAGTAAGCGTGTATCTTTAGATAGTTAATTTCACGAGTTACTATTATACATATAATGCCAATAACGTTCAAACTTTATGGCTAATATGTTAAAATATGGGGCCGATCAAGAAAAAAAATAAGCAAGAAGGACTGACCCTTGGGCATATTTAAAGTTTTTTGCCTAAATTATAGCTTTGTTTGCTGAAAAAGAAGAAAGGAACCGATACAATTTTGAATTCTACGGTCAACGTTTTAGAGACTACCGAAATAGTTCGCCGCGAGTCTGAGTTAGTGAATATCAATCTCGACGTTATCAAAAAATATTGCCGCGAATGGGCCCTTCATCCTTTTATTACTCCTGCGTGGGATACTTCCGTACATTACGACGGACAAGGTGATCGTTTAGCCAACTATATTCTTCTTTTAGACAGTTTAAATTTCTGTTTCTGGCCGGATAAAGGACAACCCAAGTGGATTATAGAGTATAAAGGCCAGAAAATGGGCGGTTACCAGGCTTTGGCGGCTTCTCTGAAAAGAGCCATAGAAGAAGGAATCAATGTAGACGACGCTCATTGGATGGCTCAGGCCGATCTGGAACAAGTGCGTCACGTTTTTCGCGGCACTCAGGAAGGCGTGGAAATTCCTCTTATGGATAAACGTCTGGAGCACATCAACCAAAGCGGTAAAGTTCTTTTGGACAATTTTGGCGGCCAATACTCTCAAGCTATTAAATCTTGCCAAGGCAGCGCCGTAGCTCTGGTTAATTTAATGGTGCAATATTTTCCCTCTTTCCGTGATATTCACACTTGGAAAGGCCATGAAGTACGCATTTTGAAACGCGCTCAAATTACCGCTGTGGATATTTATGGCAGCTTCTACGGAGAAGGTTTGGGCAAATTCGAAGATATGGATTTGCTGACCGTTTTTGCCGATTATAAAATTCCTCAAGTTCTTCGCGCCTTGGGCATTTTGGAATATGCTCCGGCCTTGGCTGAAAAAGTGGACAATCAAGAGTTGTTGCCTTCCGGATCCCGAGAAGAGATGGAAATTCGTGTGGGTATGATCTGGGCTGTAGAAGAAATTCGTCGCGAGCTCAAGCGTTTGGGTGCTCCTAAAATGGCTTTGGAGTTGGATTGGTTCTTGTGGAACTTAGGCCAAGAGCCTTTACCTGGCGAAAAGCCTTATCACAGGACACGGACAATTTTCTATTAGTTCTCTATTTGTTTTCTACATACTGATAGAGGCAGACCGAGCATAATTTTGATCTTTCTACAGGTTTTTCCAAGCTCGGTCTGTAATATCGGGGGCTCCAATAGTCAATTTTTTTAGCATAGGTTCACAATAATGGCAGATTATTTTTCTTTTACCGAAAAAATGCGCTACGAATTGGGCACAGAAGCTCGCTTAGGGCGCATTGATACTCCTCACGGCAGCATCGAAACTCCCGAATTTCTTCCCGTAGGTACTTTAGCTACAGTTAAGGGTTTAATGCCTAAGCAATTGGAAGAGCTGGGCGTCCAAGGTATGCTCAGTAATACTTACCATCTTTTCTTGCGTCCAGGCTCCGATATCGTCGAAGAGATGGGCGGCTTGCACAAATTTATGAATTGGAAACGCCCAGTTATGACCGACTCAGGCGGCTTTCAAGCTTTTTCTTTAGGTGCAGCTCGCCAGTTAGGTATAGGCAAAATAGGCGTTTTCCCTGGCAACAGTGCCGATATGACTCTCAGAAAGGGCGACGCTTACAAACCATTAGCTCATATTGATGAAGACGGCGTAGTTTTCCGCTCCTTCTTGGATGGCTCCAAGCATCGCTTAAATCCAGAAATTTCCATTCGCATTCAGGAGCAGTTGGGCGCTGATATTATCTTAGCTTTTGACGAATGCACCTCGCCAGCCGCTTCTTATGAATATACAGCCATGTCCTTAGAACGCACTCACCGCTGGGCTGTGCGCAGCTTGGAAGCCAGACGCGACACTCCTCAAGCTTTGTACGGTATTGTCCAGGGCGGCGAATGGCAAGATTTGCGCGAAAAGTCAGTGGAGTTTATTTCTTCTTTGCCCTTCCAAGGCTTCGCTATAGGCGGTTCTTTGGGTAAGAGCAAACACGATATGCACAAAGTACTCGATTGGACTATTCCTGGCTTACCTCACAACAAGCCTCGCCATTTGCTCGGCATTGGTGAAGTTGACGACTTATTTGAAGGTGTACAGCGCGGTATTGACACTTTCGACTGTGTAATTCCTACTCGCTTTGCCAGAACTTCCAACTTATTCGTACCTTACGATGTGCCCGGAGCCAACAAGCGAGGAACCTTGGTGTTGCGCAATGCCGAATTTACTCACGACGAACGTCCGGTTGATCCCAATTGTACTTGCTATTGCTGCCGCAATTTCTCGCGTGCTTACTTGCGCCACTTATACAAATCGGAAGAAATTTTGGGCAGCGTATTAGGTACTTTGCACAATATTCACTTTATGCTCACTCTTATGCGCAATATCCGCGCCTCTTTAGCCAACGGAACCTTCTTCGATCTCAAAGCCAAATGGCTGGATCGCAAAGGCGAAGCTCAAGAAGAAAAATAAGACCAACTAAGGGAGGAAGTGCAGCGCGATGGCTATAGAATTCAGCCTTATTATACCTACCTATAATAGGATAGGCGCTTTGCGTCACTGCTTAAAACATATTGAAAGGCTCAATTTTCCCAGAAAAAGTTTTGAAGTAATCTTGGTTGACGATGGCTCTCAAGATGAAACTTCTCAGCTCCAAGCCAAGGATTTTCCTTTCAATATAACTGTAATTCATCAGCCTAACAGCGGCACTTCCGCAGCCCGCAATCGTGGTATAAGGGCAGCCAAAGGTCTGATTTGCATGTTCGTTGATGACGATGTCATGCTCCATCCCGATCTTTTACTGGAGCACCAACGCTTACACAAAGCCGAGCCCAATTTGGTAGTACGCGGCCCGGTTATAAATTTTGCCTCTCTGCCCTGCCCTTTAGATACCGATGCTGAACTTATGCAATCGGCTTTGGCAGCCTCGGAAAAACTTAAAGAGACAGCTTGTCAACAGTTGTGCCAAGTTTCCAGCCAAGGTTCCACCTTAAATACAGCCAATACGGCAACCACTTCGTTCCTGAGTACCGGCGCTCCTCAATCGGCTCATAGTGACAAAAAGTCCAACTGTTTATTCGGTCGTTTGGCCGATTTTTGGAAAAATTGGAGCGGCCGCGATTTGCGCATGCTCAAACACTTTTCCATGAATTATCTCTGCACTAGTAATGCTTCTTTATACCGCCACCATCTAATCGCGGCCGGTCTTTTTGACACGTCTTTCCCACGCTGGGAAGACGCCGAATTGGCTGTGCGCTTAAAGCGTTTGGGACTCAAAAGGCGCTTCAGTTTGAACGCTATTGTCTATCATTTGAAGCCACCGGAAACTTGGGAAGCCAGAATTAGAACAGCCCAAAAAGATGGCACTTCGGCTGCGGAACTTTATTTGCGTTATCCCAGCTTTTTGATGCGTTTGCGTAGCGGCTTGCACTTTGCCAACAGTTGGCGCAACCGTTTATTTACGGAAGGGCCGTGGCAAACCACTTTAGTGGAAAGCGCTCGCGGTGAAAGTAAAGTTTTCCCTCAAAAGTTCGCTCAAGATATGCTAATCGAAAAAGCGTATTTAGAGGCCGGCCTAGACAGGCTGAAGAGGACTCAATCTTTTTAATCAGCAATATTTTGCACATCATTTGCAGCTAACTCAAGCAGCGATTGACAAGTGAGGACAAGAAATGGAAAGAAAAGATGAATTTGCCGAGCTGATGAAAGTTGAGGACAAATATGAATTGTCCGTCCAAATTTGCTCGCACAACCGCAAAAACGTCTTGCAAGTCGTTTTGGAGTCTTTAAAAGACCAAACCTTGCCTGCCGACCGTTTTGAAGTAGTTTTAGTAGACGACGGCTCAACTGACGGAACCAAGGAAATGGCCGAAGGTTTAGAGCTTCCCTATCATCTGACCGTCTTACGCCACGAAAAGAATGCCGGCCTCTCTACCGCTCGCAATACCGGACTCAGAGCTTGCCGCGGCCGCGTTATTTTGATTATTGACGACGACGTCATTGCCGATCCGGATTTGTTGCGCCAACACGTTCTGACTCATGCTTCTTATGACAAAATCGTGTGCAACGGCTGGGTAAATCACGTTTCTGAGCCTAAACGTCCGCAGCATCCGCAATTTACCATGGCAGATATTTCTACCTCATTTTTCTGGACTTCCAACGTCTCTGTAAAGCGTCGCCACCTTTTAGCTATCGGCGGCTTCGACGAGGACTTCAAAGAATATGGTTGGGAAGATCAGGAAGTTGGTCTGCGCCTGATGGCTTTGGGCTTAAAAAAGCAAAACAATTACAAAGCTATAGGCTTTCATGTAAAACGTACTCCGCAGCGCAAAGACATTCCTCGCATGCTTAAACAAGCTGAAGCTAAAGGACGCACCGCCGTACTGTATGTAGAAAAGCACGATCGTCCGCGCTCTCGTTTGTCTACAGGCATTCATGCTGCCCGCTTGGCTGTATATAAATTCACCCGTGTAGGCGACTGGTTGCAAAAGCTGTGTTTGGAACGTCTGAACCGTCCGGAGATGAGCGACGACGCACCTTTAACAGGCTTCGATGCTTGGTGTGCCCGCCAACTTTCCACGATCCATTATTTCGACGCAATAGAAAATACTTTAAATAATGAGCAAAAATAAAGAACTTTCCTCTTCCATTTCTCAAGACAAAGCTAAGACAGCTTCCAGTGAAGAATGGAAATGGAATTTTCGTTTTCTGAATTTACTGATAATAACTACTTTATTTCGTATAATCTTCGGCGCTTTAGCTGAATTAAAATACGAAGAAGCTTATTATTGGCTATACAGTCAGCACTTGGATTGGTCTTATTTTGATCATCCGCCTTTAGTCGGTTGGCTGATTTATATTTCCACCAAGTTGGGCGGAAATGCGGAAATTTGGGTTCGCTTGCCAACTATTCTCTGTTTTGCAGGCGCCCTGTTCTTTATTCATCGTTTGGCTTGCGATCTCTTCGGAGCCAAGACCGGTTTTATTACCGCCGTTTTGGCTTCATTGTTGCCAGCTTTCGAAGTCTACTCTATATTCGTTTTTCCCGATGCTCCGCTCTTGCTCTTCTGGAGCTTAGTTATGTGTGTCGGTTATAGGCTTTACGAAGACGAAAGACCTATCTGGTGGCTAGTTATAGGCGCTGCTACCGGCCTAGCTATGCTAGCTAAGTATCCAGGCGTATTGGCTCCTTTGGCTCCTATTTTAATTATTGCCTTAAAGAAAAAGTACCACCTTTTTAAGTGTTGGCAATTTTACGTCGGCATCATTTTGTGTTGGCTTATTTTTAGTCCAGTGCTTTACTGGAACGCTCAACATGAATGGGCTTCTTTCCTTTTCCAAGGCGTCTCCCGCTTTTTTGAAGCCAACAGTTGGTTAGACATTTTAGGCGGCTCTTTACTTAATATTGCCGCCTTACCCACTCCTTTTGGTTTGCTTCTTTTACTTTGGATTGGTTGGCAAAGTTGCAAGCGAGTTAAAGACCAACGCTGGCTTTATCTGGTGTGCGCCTTTTTACCCTTTGCCCTTATAGTAGCGGCTGTGGCTTTGGTGCGTTTGGTACAACTCAACTGGCCTTTACCTATTTATCCAGCCTTAATTATTGCTACGGCTGCCCTTTTGGAAGAACTGAAAGCCTGGTACAGCCGCAAATGGCAATTTATTTTAGGTGCCGTTTTTGTACCGGCTTTATTGATCAGTTTAATTCCTTGGCTTACCATATTCTTTAACTTAACGCCTTTAAATCGCTTTAATGAAATTTACGGTTGGAAAAATATGGGCCAAACGGCTCTAGAAATAGTTAGCGCCAATTACAACAACGGGCATTGTTTCCTGGCCGGCCACGGCTATCAAACGGCCAGCGAAGTCGCTTATTACACAAAACTTCCTCAACTTACTGTAGCTGAGAATTTATATGGAGAGCGTTCCAAAGGCTTCGACTATTGGAACAAAAAGGGCGACTTTAAAGGTTGGAATTGCGTCTATGTAGTTACTGAAGAGTTACACAGCAATGGAGAATTTCGTCCTCGTGAACCTTTCATTTTAGCTCAGTTAAAGAGACATTTTGACAGTGTCGATCCTACAGGCAATCGCTTAACGATATTTCGTGGTGGTGCTCCTGTACGTCGTTACAAATTTTATTACTGTATCAACTATAAAGGCATTCCTAATTTGCAAGGAAAGCTAGCTGGCGAAGATGTTTTGGAAAAGCTTGATTTGGATCAAGACAACGATTCAAATTCAGCCTCTATACCTATTACCGGTAAAACAAATACCGCTTCGCCGACACATAAAGAAACGAGGTGAGATAGAAATCATGGAAGCTTCAAAAGTTGCCTTGTTAGTAGTAGGACAAGAAATTTTAACCGGCGGTGTAATTGACGCTAATATTGCTTATACGGCTAAAAAATTTTATGATAAGGGCGTAATTTTAGCCAAAGTTGAAATAGTTCCTGATAATATAGACGATATAGCTGAATCTGTAAAAAGGCTAAGCACTACTTACGACTATTTGATAACTTCCGGAGGCATAGGGCCTACTCACGATGACGTAACTGTTGAAGGTGTAGCCAAAGCCTTAGGACAGCAAGTTATCAAACATAGCTACTTAGAGACAGTTATTTCTCGCCACTACAAAGGCGCAACTCTCACAGCGGCCCAAAGCCGCATGGCCATGGTTCCCGCCGAAGCCGAGCTTTTGGTTTCTACTTCTCCTAGTGACGACTACTTTTTACCTCAAGTCTACGTCAAAAATATCTACCTTTTGCCAGGCCTGCCCAAATTGTACAGTCACTATTTAGAACACATTATGCCTGTATTTACCGGCGTACCTCTTTTGCATGACGAAATTTCTATAAAAGGCATAGAGACCAAATTAACCGCTGCCTTAAATCGTTCTGTGCACAAATTTCCTCAAGTACGTTTCGGATCTTATCCCTCCTTTGAACCGGGCCAGCCCGATTCTTTCATAGTCAAGATTACTTTCGAAGCTCCTGACGAGACCTCTTTAGCTGATTCCAAAGAGTTTTTCCTCAAGCAATTGCCTCAAGACTTAAATGTAATTTCCTAAACAATACCTACGAAGGAAGATCACTTTTTACTAAAAAAAGCACTTTTTTCTAACTCAGAAGGTGAGGAAAACAATGCGTAAGATTAGAATAATTTTAGGCGTAATTTTAACAGCCGCTTTGATTTTGGGCTTATGCTCTCAAGATGTTTTAGCTGCCAAAAAGCAAAAAGAAAAGAGAGACGAGCACCCTGTAGCCGTAATTAAAGCTACCGTAGACAGAAACTCTTTTGATAACGAGACTACCGGCGTAAAGCGCACTTGTACTCTGTGGGTAAAGAATTTAAGCCGCGAAACTCAAAAAGATATTAAAGTCAACATTAAAATTTACGACAACAAACGTGAATTGGAAGATTTAGACAAAACTATCGAAGAGCTCGATCCCGGTGCCAGAGAGTTTGTCCACTTTAAGTGGGATGACTACAGCCGCAGCCATAAGCAGAGGATCAGAATCTGGCTTACTTACACCAACGATGAAGGCAAAGAAGTTACTTTCGAAGCTCCTACTCCCGTTTGGTAATTTTTTTCAGAGCGCTTTGGCAAAATAAACTTAGTTATCTTTGCCAAGCGCTTTAATGGTTGAATTTTAACGGCAGGGGCGGAGATCGCGCTTTTCAGGATGCTGATAGAGGCGCAAGGTCTTCGCCCTTTTATTATGCCATTCTTTTACTAAAGTGTAGCCTTGAAAATGCTTATTTTTTAGCACTTCTTCAGAGCTGCCACCTATTTGTAGTAACAAAGAAGATTGAGGCAAAAATTCATAATTGACAGGCACATAAATATCAATATCTAAAAGACGCCCATACTTTTCCAAGGCTCTGAGCAATAACAAATCGGCGTCGAGGCCACGCCCTTGAGCGAACACGACAGCCGTGAAGCGCTCTTCGCCACTTTTATCGAGTTTAGGTAAAATAACTTGCAAAATATTATCTAAAAAGGCTGCTTCTTCGCTGCGCTCAGCTCTCTCTGCAACAACATCATTATCGCGCAATGTACTTATACGCCAAGTGCATTGATTTAAAGCTTCATTGATAGGAACTGCGCTCGGGCAATAAATTAAACCGAGTTGTACAAAAGAGACTAAAGCCACAGCGACAGCGGCTCCAACTCGCCAAAAGCGATATTGCCCTATCCAAGCAAAAGCCAAACACAACCCCATAACTGTGGCAGGCAACATATATCTGGCTGCGCCTGGTACTCCCAAAACAGCATAAATAATGGCAGCCGATAAGCTCATGGCCACGATAAGAAAAACGATATTTCTTTTATTTGTGTCTTGCTGTCTAAAAGCCCAAAATATTCCTACTAGACACCATGTAAAGTAGAGCCACCAACAATTATTTAAAGCATAAAATAATTGGCGTAAACAAATTATGCCGGAATAGTTTTGCGCTAAATCGCGGCTGCTTTTCCACACTAGTTCTGACCAAGCTGCCCAATACCACCAACCGCTCAAAGATAAAGCGGCTAGTATAGCTACAAACATACCCAGCCATGGCGAAACAAGTTTATCGCCGTTTTCCGCCGCTTCGTCTTCTTCCGGTGACAACTTGTACTGCCTCGGTGTTGCGGCGGCTGTATTGAGACTTAAAATTTCTTGACCTATGCGCACAGTAGCAAGTTGTTGCTCCGGCTGTACCGCTTGTTGGGTTGCTTTGGTTTCGGCCGGAGCAGATACCACCATAAAAAGTGCATAGGCCCACAGAGGCAACATGTAAAAAAACAGCGCCCACTTAGTAAGTAATCCTAAACCGACGCAAATGCCAAACAGTAGAGCATATCCCAAGCGGCGAAAATTTGCTGAGGCTAAATAAAAGACCAAAGCAGCAACTACAAAGAGAGTTTCGCCTATTTCCAAAAAGAGGCCGCGACTATACCAATTGAGCCATAAATTACCGCTATTGGCCAAAAGAGCCAGAAGGCCACCCCAAGGGCCGCCTAACCGGCGGCCCAAAGCGTAAATAGCATAGCCTAAAGGAATAAGCAAACAAGCCTGAGCTGCTGCCGCCGCTTGAGCCGAAAATTGTTGGCCATGCCAAAATGCTCCCAAACAGTAGAGCCAACTACTTAAAGGCGGATAGCCGCTTAGAGGCATCGAGCCACCGCAGCGAAAAAATTGCCAGTGGTGCCAAGCTTCACGAAAAGTGCGCCCGGAATGTTCCCCTAAAAGAAGGACACCATTCTCCAACCAATTATTAACCAACCAATAAAGTGCAAGACCGAATATAAAAGGAAAACAATATTCGTACCAACGCCAGTGGCAATTTTCTCTGTTGCTCATAGAATTGAGCTTTTCTCAGGCAGCCAAGCCTCTACCTTTGCTCAAAAGCGTGTCTTAACGCGAAAAAGTGAACTTTTAGCCATTATCTTTACGTTATATCGATAAAAAAGCTACAAAGGATACACAGTTGCTTAGCTCAAACTTAGGATCTAAAACGATAATCTGAAGCGAAAATATACCCAAAATAGCTAGAATAAGGGGCAGAACAGATAAAAAAAATAATCAAGCCATCTCTTCCTTGTCAGAAGGCGTTATGTATAATACATGGGACAATTTATTTTGAAGGTGCTTAAATTGGATAGTAATAATATGCAATCAGCTTCTGCCAATAACCAATTAGAGGCAGAACAAATAAGCGAAAAAGTCGCTCCTCCGACTTACGCTGCCCAGTCGCAGTCAAGTCAGTCTTTTCCAGAACCAGGTGAGGAAAAATATTGCTCCGAGTCATGCCGAAGAGGACACCACAATTCCTCTAAAAACGGCAAAGGTTGCTATATAGCTGTAATTGTAGTGCTGGTTTTGATTATTCTGGGCATGGTGGGATCCATAGTCGGCCTGACTTGCTTTGCCGTGATATGTGGTAGCGAATCTACTCCTGAAGACAAATCAGATGCTGCCAACTACCAACTATACGTTATTGACGAAGTTTCTGCCAACGGCAAGACAGCTTCTAAAAGCGACAAGTTAACAAAAACAGCCTTGAGCGATTCTACACAAAAAAGCGGCAGCATTTTCGTATTGCCTATTTACGGCACAATCGTCTCCGGTGATTGGACTGGCAGCAGCCAAAGTGGCTACGTTACTTCTGAAGATGTTACTTACGCTTTGAAATATATCGCCAGCCAAGAAAATGTCAAAGCTTTAATCCTCGACATCAATTCTCCCGGCGGCAGCGTCACCGCTTCTGACAATATTTACCACGAAATTATGCAATTCAAAAAGGAAAATAATATTCCCGTAATTGCTATGTTCGAAAGCACAGCTTGCTCCGGCGGCTACTATTCAGCTATGGCTGCCGATTATATTATGGCTTTGCCTACAACTTGGACTGGCTCCATTGGCGTAATTATGGAAGTTCCCGAAATCAGCAAGCTTATGGGTAAAGTGGGCGTCAATGTTAATACTATTACTTCTTTAAATGCTAACGGAGGCGCTTCTTTCAAAGATATTGGCTCTACTTATCGTCAGATGCGCCCCGAAGAGCGTCAATTGTTACAAACTTTAGTCACTCAAAGTTGGAATAGGTTCACCGATATTGTCGCCCAAGGACGTAAAGGTAAACTTACTAAAGATCAAGTAAAGAAACTGGCCGACGGACGTATTTACAGCAGCGAACAAGCTTTGAAGCATAAGTTGATCGACCAAATCGGTTATCGCCAAGATCTTTACAAAAAAGCTCGCACTATGGCTAAAGCTCCTCAAGCTCCTGTAATCTGTGTTACCAGCAAAACTTCGTTTTGGGATGATTTAGGCAGCGTCTCCTCCAATTTGCACAACCTGGCTCAACTTGGCCGTGCACCTTGGAAAGCCGCCCTTGGCTCCGGCACTCAGTCAACTTCTCTGCCTCAGAGCAATTGCCAACCCATGTATATTTTGCCTTCCGAACTTGCCGAGCGACAGTAAAAAATGAACTTGCAGCCGGAAACAACTCAAATAAACAAACAAGCAATTGCAGTCAATTGCTCGGACGTATATTTTACTTATGCTTCGGGCCGTCATGTAGGTGCTGCAGCTTCTGAACCAAAGCACTTTTGTTTGCAAGGTCTAAATTTGCAAGTAAAAGCCGGTGAATTTGTTTTGTTGCAAGGTGCTTCCGGCTCTGGCAAAACTACGTTGCTCAAAATTTTAGGTGGACTCAAACAACCGAATCGCGGTTCTGTCTATATAAACGGCTCTTTGCTTAGCTCTATGAGCGAAGTTCAAAGAGCCCGTTTCCGGCAACAAAACATAGGTTTTATCTTTCAAGAGGCAAATTTAGACAACCAACGCACCGTTTGGCAAAACATTATGCTGCCTCTCTACTTTGGCCGCCAATCTTTAGAAAAAGGTAGTCAAAGGGCGCTAGAATTACTCAAGATTCTCGGTATGAGCTCTTATAAAGATACCAAGGCAGCTTGCCTCTCCGGCGGCCAAAAACAAAGAGTTTCCGTGATTAGGGCCTTGCTTAATGAGCCGGTTTTGCTCTTAGCCGACGAACCTATGGCCCACCTAGATTTGCCAAACAGTCTGATCTTGCTGGAAACACTGCAGAAGCTGCAGCAAGTTTCACCTGTGACCGTTATTATGACCGCTCATTATTTGCCCGAAGCTGATTTTGAGCCGGATCGCCTTGTCGACATTGCTTCTTTGCAAATATCCAAGCCAGAAGTGTAACGCTATGTTGTTTACCCGTTTAGTCCGTTTGGCTCTTGGTGAATTGGGAGATTCTCCTTTTGCCAAATTCAGCTCTATTTTTTGCCTTACTTTTGTAGCCGCTTCCGCTTTAATATTGTTGGGCGTCTCTTTCGGTTTGGAAGATATAGTTCAAAAACGCTTGGTGGGAGATTTGCCCAACTATATAAGGGTTGAAGCCGATCGCTTTAGTTTAGGCCCTCTGAGCATAGACAATTATTTAAGCGAACAAAATTTGCAAGATTTGCGCACTACTGAAGGCGTTAAAGCGGTTTATCGCTTGGCTAGATTGGAGCGTCCCGCCTCTATAAGGGCTTCTTATGCCGGGCAAAGTTTTGTCAGCGATATTTTAGTTGATGCTATCGATCGAGATTTTATCGCTCAATTTACTGACACAAATTCAAACACAAATTCTGATTTTCAGTCTAAAAGCGACTCCAAGCTTTCAGCAACTTCTGCCCTTTCTGCGCAAATAGATGATAAACAAGAAATAGAATGCCTACTTTCTTCAGCCGTAGTGGACGCTCTGCTTTCTGGAGTTAGTATCCATACTGATTTACCAAACCTCAATGCCCAAGCCCTAATCGGTCGCCATTTTACTCTGGAAATAGGGCGCAGTACTTTTTCTACCGACTCCCAAGCCCAAGCCAACTTGCGCTGTAAAATAGTAGGTATTTCACCTTTGGTTGGCGTCAGTGGCCCCAATATTCCTTATGATTTAGCCCAAAAATTGAGTGCCGAACCTTTAAAGTGCCAAGCTGCTTTGGTCTATATAGAGAATAGTGCTAAAATTCCACTTTTTTTGCAAAAATTGGAAAAATTGCGCCTTAAAGCGCCGGGAATAGAACTGGCTCAACAAGCCTCTCAAGCTTTAGTTTGGATTCGCTTGGGCATTGCTATATTTTGTATTTTGTTAAGTTGCTGTGCCGGCTTCACTTTATATTCCAATCTGAATTTGGAAATAAAAAATAATAGTCGCAAATTGGCTCTTTACAGAGCTTTGGGAGCAGCTCCAAGCGATATTGGCAAAATGTACCTTGTGCGCAGTTTAGCTACCGGATTAACTGGAGCTTTGATAGGCACAATTTTAGGCTGCTTGGGAGGTAGTTTTATCAATAAAATTTGTGCTTCCTATAGTTTTTTAAGTAGTGAAGCGATATTTGTTCCCAATAGTCATTGCCTTTTGGCAGTTTTTGCTTTTACTGTCCTGGCTGCAGTCCTTTTCTGCCTATTTCCTATCTACAAAGGCTGCAGATTAGGCTTTGATAACTCGGTAAACGATTAAAAATAGCTTTGCAAACTCTTTTTGTCAGCACAAGGTGGGCAGGGCATCCTTACCTATTAGCGAAAGTTTCAAGCTCACTGTACCGTAAGGACACGGGAGCAGTATAAAATTATGCTTGACCGGATCAGCTTTGCCTCTCTTTTGTTAAAAGGCCTTGAGTGATCACAAGTCAAGAATGTTCTGCGCTGCTAAAAAGTTGCAGAAGTCCGACTCATTATGCAAGAGGTGCCTTAAGAAATGAGCAAAAATAACGATGGAGTAGGCTTTTTGATTGGTTTGCTGGCCGGTACGGCTATAGGTGTATCTGTCGGAATGATTTTAGCTCCTCGCTCCGGCCAAGAGAGTCGCCAAATGCTCAATGATAAGTTTGAAACTTACCGTCGCAAAGCTGCGGAAGCTGCCGACGAATTGAGGGCCAATACCTCCGAAGCTATTGCTAAAGGCAAGCGTTATTGTGACAGCGTGCGTGAACATTACGCTCAAGTGAAAGCTGAGCGCACCGCTGCCGTTTCCCAGCCGGAAAGTGCTGAGGTTACTCAGCCTTTGGACGACGACGCTACAGAACTTGAGGATTCCGCAACCGTTCAGGATCCTGAGCAAGCTTAATAATTTCTCAGCTTAATTACCGTGAGACACACGGAAATCCACGCTTGGGGAGAGCATACAAGGCGGCCTTTTCGCTCTTTGAAAAGATAGTGCTCGACGAACCAAGAATCCCCTATCCTTTTCAAGAAGTTTGGGGAGTGTCAAAGTCACTACAGTATGGAGGGCCTAATTTTGGATATTAAGGTCAGCACAAAAACTATTGAAAATATTGCTGAGCAAATCGACGTCAGCGGAGAGATAGACGTTTATACCTCCCCCAAAGTTAAAGATACTATCAACGCTTTAATTGAAAAAGGCGCCTATAATTTGATCGTCAACCTCGAACAAGTTCGTTACATTGACAGTACCGGTTTGGGCGTTTTGATTGGCGCTCTTAAGAAAGTGCGCGAGCACAATGGCCATATCTTCTTGGTTTGCGTAGACCAGCAAATTAAGAAAGTTTTCACTATTACCGGTTTGGTTAAGATCTTCCGTATTTTCAATACTAACGAAGAAGCCATCGCCGCTTTTGACAAGGCCGAGTAATTCAAAAAAAAACGGATAGCGAAAATCGACTTATTGGGAATATTTTCCCTAGAAAGTTGTTGCTATTATAACGCATAAAATGGTTTGCGAGAATCTTAAGATGGTTTGAGAGAAGCAATTAAGCGAAAATTTACCTTTAAAACTTGAAACGCTTCTGGCTGTTTGCTACTTTCATTGTAAAAGTGAGGTGAACAGTATGAAGCGTTTTTTGTTATGTGTAGTGTTCTTGCTATCGTGTTTGTTTTTGCACGTAGCTCCTCCGGCCTGTGCTGATGCCGTTTTTGATGATTGTAGAGGTAAATACCTTGATTATGGTGGGCAAATGACCCTGCGGCAAATGTGTAGTGGTAAATATAATGGAACGTATCGAGTGAAATACTATGATTCATACTTCGGTACATGGCTCGGTGAGTATAAGGTTTCATCTGGAGGTAGTCAGTTTTGTTGTACTATCGAGTTTTATGCCTATTTGGACGATAGTTGCATAAACAAAGTATATGTTGGTTACATGATGTCATCACCTCTACGGCAAGTGAACGGAAAAGATTATTATATTTGGAGCTTCTACTCCCCAGATAGAGAAGAAATAGCTAAAGACTACAGAGACGATTCTACCGACGATCCGTTTCCTGATGAGCTTCCGGTTTTCCAGCTCTTCTTTGGAGAGCAAGAAGAGTAAAGCCAATATTAAAAATAGGTGTTCAAGAACGTTTTAAACGCTTTTGA
>CAKUBG010000035.1 GCA_934636825.1 uncultured bacterium
TGTATTTCGTCCAAAATTGACGCCATTCATCCCACGGTCTAAAGACCGTGGGTTTTCTGGCTGAGTATTTTATAAAATTTTTCTTGAATATCTAATTCTTCTTTAAATATTTCTAGTATTTCTTCTTTAGAAGCCCCTAAAGTTAAAAGTGCAAAAGAAAGATTTTCAATATACCATCCGTCCCAGCGATTAAAATCAAAGCCAGTTTTTTCTAAAGCTTCCGGAGTTTGTTTAGCGTAAAAAACGCTCTAATTTTGTCATAAGTTGCCTCCTTATTATTCATACATAAGGTACAATCAATTGCATCCTCACAAAACTCTGCACAATCTTGTAATGCATTTACTATAACACAAGTATCTTGTGAACAGTATCAATATGAGGACGTTTTCACTCTTGACTTTTATCACATAATTTGCTCGATATCATGAATCGCTATTTTTCCTAATATCTACTAGTCAATCTATCTACGTTTGCGAAGATTGCTATTACCCAAAATTAAATATTTTTCATTTTTGGGTAATAGATTTAAAATTATGCAATTATTACGGGGATCTCACACAGACAAAGAGTAGCAGCAAGTGGAGTTTTTGCTTTCTGTAAATTCCGCCGTTATTATATCCAAGGTTGATGGAGGTATAATAAAAAATGATTGATAAAATACTAATTCGTGGTGCAAAGGTTCATAACCTCAAAAATATTGATGTAGATATTCCGCTAGGCAAAATAGTTGGAATTGCCGGCGTATCCGGATCGGGAAAATCTTCTTTGGCTTTAGGCGTTCTGTACGCTGAAGGTTCGCGTCGTTACCTAGAGGCACTGTCTACTTATACGCGTCGTAGAATGACCCAAGCTTCTAAAGCTAGCGTGGACGAAATATTATATGTTCCTGCTGCCCTGGCCCTCCACCAGCGTCCAGGCGTACCAGGTATACGCAGTACATTTGGTACCGGAACAGAGCTTCTCAACAGTTTGCGACTCATGTATTCTCGACTGGCCAGCCATCGCTGCCCTAATGGCCATTATGTAAAGCCATCTTTAGCTGTAGCTGCAGAAAAAGAACTTGTTTGTCCGGAATGTGGAGTACATTTTTACGCCCCATCTGCCGAAGAGTTGGCCTTCAATTCTCAAGGCGCTTGTCCAAAATGTGGCGGCACAGGTAGCATCCGCACCGTGAATATAGCAAGTCTTGTGCCAGAAGAGTCACTTAGCATTGATGAAGGGGCGGTTGCCCCTTGGAATAGTTTAATGTGGTCGCTTATGGTTGATGTGTGCCGCGCCATGGGCGTGCGCACTAATGTACCGTTCCGTGACTTAAGCGCACAAGAAAAAGATATTGTCTACCATGGCCCGGCGGTAAAAAAGCACATTTTTTATAAAGCCAAAAATTCTAATCAAGCTGGTGAATTAGACTTCACCTACTTTAATGCCATCTACACTGTGGAAAATGCGCTTACAAAAGTTAAAGATGAAAAAGGCATGAAGCGTGTAGAAAAGTTTTTAAAAGAAGATATTTGCCCTGAGTGCCACGGTACGCGCCTTTCTGCTGCGGCTCGCGCCCCTAAATTGCGTGGCCTTTCTTTGGATAAAGCTTGTACTATGACGCTTTCTGAATTAGTAGATTGGGTACAGGGCATTCCAACTAGCTTGCCAGAAGAAATGCGTCCTATGGCTGAAAGCATTGGTGAAGCCTTTCAGAGTACAGCCAAACGCTTATTAGATTTGGGCTTAGGTTATTTAACTCTCGATCGCTCGGCTTCTACACTTTCTACTGGCGAACGCCAGCGCATGCAACTGGCTCGCGCTGTCCGCAACCGTACTACAGGTGTACTTTATGTGCTGGATGAACCATCTATCGGCCTACACCCTTCCAATATTGTAGGACTTACTGGCGTAATGCATGATCTAGTAGCTGATGGCAATTCTGTAATTTTAGTTGATCATGATACACAAATTTTGCAAGAAGCTGACTGGATTGTAGAAATGGGGCCGGAAGCTGGCGCCAAAGGTGGACAAATAATTGCTCAAGGAACAATTTCTGCTATTGAAAATAATCCTGTCTCACAAATTGGCCCATTTCTTTCTGGCAAAGTTAAAACTAAGCTGCGCAACTGTGTTATTAAAGAAGATATATTCAAAATCGGCACTATCAGTTTATCAACTTCTAAAATTCACACAGTTAAGCCGCTAAGTATAGACATCCCTAAAGGTAGACTTACTGTTGTTACTGGCGTATCTGGATCGGGAAAAACTACTATGGTGCTGGAGAGTCTTGTCCCTGCCTTAGAGGCAACTATTAACGGCAAAACTTTACCTAAACATATTTGCGCAATCCAAGCTGACGCCATCCAACATGTCAAATTAATTGATGCAACACCTATTGGCATCAATGTCCGCTCTACAGTTGCCACCTACGCCGACGTACATGATGAATTGCGAAAGTTGTACGCTAAATCTACAGACGCTAAAAATAAAGGCTATAAAGCCAGCGATTTTTCCTATAATACAGGTTCTTTGCGTTGCTCAAATTGCGATGGAACCGGAGTTATTAGCCTAGATATTCAATTTCTGCCAGACGTTAATATAGCCTGTCCAGATTGCCACGGCTCCCGCTACGCCAAAGCAGCTTATGATATAAAGCTTACAAATAAAAATGGCGCCAGCATTTCTCTTCCAGAACTAATGGCCGTGGACGTAAATTCAGCTATTGATTTTTGCCAAGATATTAAAACTGTCAGTCAAAAGCTAAATATTTTAAAGCAACTTGGTCTTGGTTATCTTACCCTTGGTGAAGAAACGCCAAGCTTATCTGGTGGCGAAGCACAGCGCTTAAAATTAGCCAGCGAAATTGGCAAAACGCAAGAAAGCTCCGTTTTCGTTTTTGATGAACCGTCTATTGGCTTACATCCATTGGATGTACAAATGTTACTTGGAGTTTTTCAAGCCCTTCTAGATAATGGCGCTACCGTTATTGTTATAGAACACGATCTTGATATAATTAGGAATGCTGATTACATAATCGACATGGGACCAGGCGGCGGAGAGGCAGGCGGTTTAGTTGTAGCCAGCGGAACGCCGCCAGAAATAAAAATGAACCAAGACAGCATTACCGGAAAGTATTTGTGAAATTGCCACAAATGGGCTTTTTGCAAGCTTTATTAACAAAAAGGATGAATGATAACTATAATTTACAATAGCGACCATTCATCCTTTGCACAGTTAAGCTTCGACTTTTTTCAGTGGCTTCAAACGAGGCCGACTGGTTCTCTCATCTCCCATCATAGCTGCCAACGCTCCAACGGCAAAAGCAGCAGCCGCTGCTGGTGCAAGTCCCAATGAACCATTGGTACCAACCGTTCTAGGTTTTTTATATGTTTTCATGTTTTTTCTCCCTCAGTCTCAAAACTTGCTTCCATTGCAAATCACGAATTAGCTCTACAAAATCAGCTTCAGCTACTTGTCTTTCCACATCATACGTTTCTAAAAACAGTTGAAGTATATCTTCAATCGTTTTTTTGTTGTCGCACAACTCGTAGAAATAAGCTGAAGATTCGTTCAGATAATAAATATCTGACTCTTCATTAGCCACAATTTGTAGCGGAGGATTTGACCTCTCCTTTAAGCAAGTTTTATAAGGTATCAAGTCCTTCATGAACTCAAAGACAGATGTCATGCTGTAACCTTTCTTAGAGCTAGACAACGAGCATCATTACTGCGACCAAATGATTTTTTTAAAGTGCTCGCTGCAGAATAGCCAGCAGTAAGTGCTGCTGCCGCTCCTACTATAGCCGGAAAAAGATGAGGTCCACCATTAGGAGAGCTCAGTAAAGGCTTAGTGTATTTTTTCCGCGTTTCCATAAGTTATATACCTCCTATCAAATGTTAATGTCTTCGTCGAAGTAATTCTTGTAGGCAACATTGATGTCATCATCTTCATGGTATCCTTCGACGTATTTAATAACCTCGAGATTTTCCCAACAAGTTCCACACTTTTGCAACCAAATTTGCTGGAAATCTTCATCTAAAACGTTACCTATAACAAAAGGAGCCATGCAATCCAATCTAATGTCTCCGTTAGGCCTAATAATTGCCCCACTGTTGGGAGTATTCATATAGCGCTTTAACTGGTTGCGAACTGTAGAGCTCCTTTGCACTCTCATACGTCCAGCGTAATATTGGGCTAATTCTTCAGCCTTGCGATATAAAAAGTTCTTTTGCTCGTAATTCAACAACAGTTCATGATTATTAGCTGAACGACCGCTGGGAGTTACTTCACCTAAAAGAATAGATCCAGCACCCAATTCGTAGGCCAATTTACACATATCTTCAATTTGAGTTACATTTTGCGGATTTACAGAATGAGCAATAGCCAAAGGAATGCCCTCTTTAGAGAGCATATAAGCGCCTTTTATAGCTCTTTCCCAGCTGCCGGAACGCTGCCTAAATTCATCATGTACTTCCGGAGTAGCTCCATCAATAGAAACTTGGAACCATTGGTAGCGATATTTGGCAAAACGTTTAGCCTTCTCTTGCGTCATCAAGAAACAATTACTAATTACTAAAAACGAAGTGCCGTCATTATGGAGAATATCCATAATTTCAAAGAGATCGTCCCCCATAAGCAAAGGCTCACCACCAGAAATAACACATTGGAATATTCCGCCCTTTTTAACTAAATACTTAGCAAATTCTTTCCACTCAGAAGCTCCCATACGATCTTTTTTAGTATTAGCTACTCCGGAATTGTTGTAACAATGCTTGCAACGCACATTACAATGGGTAGTCAATTCAAATTGCAGAGTGAGTGGAAAATCAAAAGTGCGGGGAAAGAGCTCATTATCGATTAAAGAGCTTATCCTTTTTTGCTCATCTTTGGTAAATTTATTGTCTCTGGCATGGCAGATTTTTACATAATCTTTATCGCCCATTTTTAGCGAAACTCCCAAATTTTTTTATTTCCAAGCATTTTTGCCTTAATATAGAGTCGTACTCGAGGCGGGTCATTTTTTGCTCGTAAACATGCGAATACATCCAATCGCTGTTGCATAACGGCGGCCTATCCTTATAAATAGAGCACAAGTTGTTATGCAAATATTTACACTCGCCACAACCATTATCTAAGGCTTGATACTCAGGCGGTAGCGACGACTTTAACTGGCGGAACATTTTGCAACAAAGTCCGCACTTATCGCATATAAACAACGCCTTACCCACCTTTCAAAAAACTCTAAACTGATAGTTTGAGGAAAAGCTATTTCCCCGAAATGATGGGATTTAATTTATGCTTCATGTTCTAGTTTAGCTCTATAGTTTAATAATAATTACTAATAGTTAATATTTAATGTTAAAAAATACAGGCGTAATATTTGCTGTAAATGTCGCTTTTTTTATGTTAAGTTGGACTAATTTTACAAAATTTAATAAAATAGCAGGATAAATAAAGTAGATCCTCAAACTATCAGTTTGAGGATCTACTTTAACCTTCTACCGTACTTACCAAGCTAGCTGCTGCCTACTCCTTCACTAACACCACGCTTTCGGGTGGAATTTGCAATACTAGTTCTTGTCCTATTTGTGGTTGGCCTTCATTCTTACCTTGATCGGCAGCTACATTAACTATGAATGTTTGGCCTTGGCATAAAACGGTGTATTTAATAAAGTTGCCCATAAACATGCGGGAAGTTACTTTAGCCGGAAAACAATTTGGGCTGCCATTCCTAATATTGGCGCTTAATTTAAGCTTTTCCGGGCGTATGGCTGCGTAGATTTTACCTTTAGTTAAAGTTGGCGACACGTCAATATTTTGCAATACTAAATTGCCTGCCAGGCTTACCGTCTTGTCTTCATTTATTGTAGCAGTCAAAAGGTTGCCAAAGCCAATAAATTCAGCGGCAAATTTGTTAGCTGGCTTAGAGTAAAGCTCTTCCGGTTGGCCGATTTGCACTATTTGGCCCTTATCCATTAAGGCTAAACGGTCAGAAACGGCCAAAGCCTCCTCTTGATCGTGAGTAACATACAAAGCAGTAATGCCGGCCTGGCGTTGGATATGGCGTATTTCTTCGCGCATTTTAAGGCGCAATTTTACATCTAAAGCGCCCAGTGGCTCGTCAAAAAGTAAGATCTTGGGCTTAGTAACTAAAGCTCTAGCTAAAGCAGCTCGCTGTTGTTGCCCTCCGGAAAGCTGACTAGGTAAATGCAAAGCATAATCTTTAAGTTCAACTAATTCCAATACTTCATGGACAGCTTTTTTATCTTCATTAGTTAAGCTACCACTAATTGAGCGCCATAAAGTGGCCGCTTTGCCTATTAAGCTGGACTGACGATAGCGCTTAGCCATTAAGCCATAAGCTACGTTTTCTTGTACACTTAAATGAGGAAAAAGGGCATAATTTTGAAAGACCATGCCAAAATCGCGATCACAAGCCGGAACTTGGGAAATATCCTCTCCGTCTAAGCTTATTTTGCCAGAATCGAATTCTTCCAGGCCGGCAATACAACGCAAAGTAGTAGTTTTGCCACAGCCGGAAGAGCCGAGCAAAGCGAAAAGCTCTCCGTCTTGCAACTCTAAAGAAAGATCATTGACAGCTAGATTATGACCGTAAAATTTTTTTAAATGTTCAATTTTTATAGTGCTCATATTTTTTTTGTTCTCGTTATCAGTCAGCAGCTTCAACCGTATTTTGCCATTGCTTGCGTAAACGGTCGTAATTTTCGGCTGTCCACTCTAAATCAAGCTTTTGCGCCCGCTCCAGCAAAGTATCTAAAGTAACACCTTTAAGACCTTTAGGCGGCGGTAAATTCGGATTGATCGAAAAGAAGTAGCCATTGATGATTTTTTGTCCTTTATCGGAAAGACAAAAATCAATAAAACGACGACCATTTTCCGGATGAGGACAATCTTTTATTAAAGCAATAGCGTCGGCAATTACTGGGCTTTCCGGAGGCAAATACCAAGCTATATTATCTTGCACATGAGACAATTGATCGTCACTGCATTGCTGATCCAAAAATTCTAGATATTGACTTTCAAAATGTAGCCCTATTTTTGTATCACCACGAGCTACAGAAAAAGCCGGCTTACCTTCCCTGGTGTAGCGTTTCAAGTTATGGAAAACTTTAGTTAAATATTCCCAGCCAGCGCTTTCGTCTCCATTGGGCTTTTTATAGCGCTGAATGGCAGCAGCCAAAAACAACATAGAAGTACCGCTATCAGCTGGATCCCACATTTCAATTTGGCCTTTCCACTGCGGCAAAGCTAATTCGTCCCAAGTTTTGGGAATTTCTTCATATGGCGTAACTTGCGGATTATAACAATATCCTTGCGAAACGATAGCTAAAGGCAGCCAACGCCAGAATTTATCGCGCATGGTTAAATTGCCACGCTTTTCCGGAATTTGGCTATGCTCTTTGGGAATATAAGGAGCGAGCAAATCTTCTTTGACGGCGGTCATAAAAGGAATGCAACCACCGCCACTATACCAAACGTCGCCGCGCGGGTTGCGCTTTTCTATACGCAAACGAGCTAAAATTTTGGTAGTGCTATCCAAGACTTGCTCCACTTGGATGCCAGTTTCAGCCGTAAAAGCTGCTGCCAATTCTTCAGCTGTAGCGTTGGGAAAAGGCGTCAAAACTACCACCTTATTGGCATTTTGAGCTTCACCGTCAGAAAAGTAGCGGCTGCAAGCGGTTAAAGAAACCGACGCAGCCAAAATAGCAACTCCGACAAGGCAACGCTTTACAGACAGTTGGTTAAAAGAAAAATTAAACATCAAGTATTGTCTGCTAGAGAAAATCAAACTGGCGGCACGTAAATGCGCCGCCGCAGCACATCAGTATTTTTGTATATTTTAGCGGATAAAATTAGTGTGCACTTTGGTAGTGTCGCGTTCGGGCTTGAAGGCGCCTTCGCGGTGTTGGTTTTTCAACATAGCGGTCATATTGATAGCTAAGTTGCGCAAGGTTTGTAAACCTTCCAAGTCTTGACGCACTTCGTCGGGAGTATTGCCATGGACTGAGTTCCAGAAGCTAGCTGAAGCTACTTGGCAATTTCTAGCCGTAAAGTACTTATTTAAACGATCGTAAGCAGCGCTGGCGCCGCCGCGACGAGTGCTAACTACTGCTGCACAAACCTTGTCACTTAAATTGGGAGCAGCATAAATAACGCGATCTAAAGCCGCACAGAAAGCACCATTAGGGCCGGCAAAATAGACGGGACTGCCTAAAACAATACCATCAGCTTCTAACATTTTTTCCAATAAAGCGTTGGCCACATCATCATTAAAGACACACTTGCCTATTTTGCGACACTGACGACAACCAATACAACCGCGAATAGGCTTGGCGCCAATTTGAAATATTTCCGTCTCGATACCTAATTTTTCAAACTGATCTTTCATTTCGGAAAGAGCTGTAAAAGTACAACCTTGAGGACGCGGGCTGCCGTTAACTAAAAGAACTTTCATTTTTTTTGCCACTCCTTAATGTATAAATTATTTTATTTACAACTAAAAATATCAAACATTGATACTAAAATCGACTCTGAGTGAACAATAGACAACTTATTGCTTAAGATCGATATGATATTCGCAAACGTTTAATACGCGACCCAGAGTGTTTTTCTCGGCGTAGACATTATCTAAAACGCCTCCGCAGCTTTCGATTAAGTGACGACTGGCTGTATTATCTCTGTCTACAGGATAAAGCACATAGCGATATGGCCTATAAGAACTGAGCCAATCTAAAGCAGCTTGGACAGATTCCTTGCCATAACCGTGGCCCCAAGCACTTTTCTTAAGCCATAAACCTAAACTAGGCGTTTTTCTATTTAAACCTAAAACTCCCAAACAGCCTAAAAATTCGCCACTTTTACTATCTAAAATAATTACTTCTAAATCGGTAGCCAATTCAAAAGCTTGCTGGCATTCTTGCAAAAACTTGACAGTATCTTGCCTATTTTCGGAAGGCTGAGGAATCATATAGCGAGCTACTTCGGCAGTAAATTCGCGGTAAATGTCGTCGCAATAATCCATACTGCTGGGCACTAAAGTTAAGCGCTCGGTCTGTAACTTATCAAAAGGCAAGGCCATAATCAAAAACTCCCTACTTATATTTAATCTTTAATGATTTATATTTTAGTCTTTAATAGCAAACTTAATCATATTATCTTGAGCCAACACTTTAAGTTGATGGCTGTCAACTAAGTGGGTAATATGAGAGCGCAAAGTAGGAGCCGAATTGCCGTAGATCATTTGACTAGCGTGCATTTGGTAGCGATCAAAAACTTCTTTGGCAATAAGCTCGAAATTTTTCGGCCCCTGAGCGCAGCTCTCTTTAATAGCTTCAAATAAACCTTCCATAACAGCGCGATTAAAATCGAGCAAAGGATTCAAATCGGCAGTAGGCTTAGCGTGAGCGCAAATAAAGAGATCGCCTTTAAGTTGGCGAGCTTGCTCTAATGATTCCAGATATTGGGTAGTATTGTAAGTAAAGGCAATAGGATAACGCTTCAATACTTCCGGAGCGCAAGCAATATCGCCAGTAAACCAAATATTATCCGGAGTACGGATAGCCGTCATGTACATAGCATGGCCGCTGAGAACTTCTAATTGGAAACCTTCGGGCAATTTGGCGTTTTTTATATCTTCACATTGACTAGGCTTAGCCATAAAGAACTGATGGCGCATAGCTTTATAAGGATAGCCTCCGTAAAGATAGCAAGCTGCCAATAGAGGTTCTTTAATAAAAGCTACTTCCAAACCGCTGGCGTAAATCGGACAATTGTAGCGCTCTTGCAAAACACTGTTGCTGCCAATATGATCGGAGTGCGAGTGTGTATTTAATATACAACGCAATTTTAAGTTATGTTCATCTAAAATAGAAGAGATAACTTTGGCCGATTCAGCATTGCTGCTATCGATAAGGATAGCTTCTCCTGGTGCGGGAATATAAAGTCCAACCTTGGAAAATAAGTCTATATAATATGTATGCTCGGCAACTTGTATAAGTTCAGCCATATTGTCTCCTAAATTTTTACTTCTCGAAATTGTCACTTTATTTTTGCTCTATTGGTCATTTCCCCCAAATAGCACTACTCCACGCCCTAATCGCTTCAGCACTTTAAGCCACAAATTTAATTCCCTTCTCTAGACCAAGAAAAGAAGTTGTTCTCCGCTATTTTCTAGAAATGAAAGTTCGTATTTTGTCGGCATAAGATCGCCAAATATGTTGGCAAACTGATACTAGCTGAAATGTTCTAAGTAAGGAGGGCTGAGCTACTATGATTTTCTATTTTTCTGCTACCGGAAATAGCCAATATGTGGCTGAGCGCTTAGCTAAAGTATATAACGACGAAACTTATTATATGGCTGAGTGCTTACACAAAAATAAACTAACTTACAAGCTTTCTGAAGGCGAGCCTTTAGGTCTTGTCTGCCCTACTTATTGTTTGGCTTTGCCCTCTATTGTGGAAGACTTCCTTAGTAAAATCACAATTGAAATTGACGGTACTAACAAGCCTTACGTATATTTTGTGGCTACTTACGGCACTACTCCGGGACAAACTGGTTACTTTGCCAATGAATTTATGAGCGCTAAAGGTTTAGCTATCAATGCTTTCTTTAGCGTTAAAATGCCCGATACTTGGACGCCGTTTTTCGATTTAAGCAATAAGCAAAAAGTGCAAGCTACCAATGATAAAGCGGAAGAGCAAATCAATTTTATTGTCGATAATATTAAAGAGCGCCATTGTGGCGATTTTATGCGATTCAAAACGCCTCTTTTTATTGCAAAAATTGGTAAGCGCTTCTTTTATCCTCATTTACGCCAAACTAAACATTTTCACGTGGAAGATAAATGTATAGGCTGCGGATTTTGTGCTAAAAAGTGTCCAGTGCAAGCTATTGAATTAAAAAATAAAAAGCCAACTTGGAAAGCCAAAGAATGTGTCATGTGTTTAGGTTGCTTACACCGCTGTCCGCGTTTTGCTATCCAATATGGCCATTCTACTAAAAAGCACGGCCAATATTACAATAACCATGTAAAGATGGGACGCGACAATATCTAAAAAAACAAAAAAAAACGAACCTTTGACCCTGGTCAAACGCTCGCTTTTGTGGCAGGGGCAGCAAGACTCGAACTCGCGACCTACGGTTTTGGAGACCGTCGCTCTACCAACTAAACTATACCCCTAACTCGTAAATCTCTTTCGGCTGACCAATTCAACCGGAGAGCTTACGGGGGATATTCTACTCAAAAGCAAAACTTTGTCAAGAGAATATCTGCAAAAAGTTGAGCAATTTTTTGGAAGATAAAAATTGCCATAAAAAAGAGCTCCTCGGAAAATTTTCTTCGAGGAGCTCTTTTTTATGGCATGCAGATGTATAGCAAGGAATACGTAGTAACTTTCCTGCAGTTACTTCTTGGCAGCTGCTGCCTTTTTGGCTTTATGCCAAAGTCTGGTGACTTTATTGACATAGTTTATCGTTTCGCGGAAAGGCGGAATGCCTCCGTATCTACGCACATTGCCAGGGCCAGCATTGTAGGCAGCTATAGCCAAATCATAATCTCCTCCAAACATATTGAGCATTTGGCGCAAGTAACGGCAACCGGCAGCTACATTAGATTCAGGATCGAAACGATCGCGACACCCCAAACTGGAAGCGGTGGCGGGCATAAGTTGCATGAGACCGCCTGCCCCTACTGGCGAACCTGCATAAGGATAGAAATTAGATTCTGTTTCGATAACGGCTCGCACGAACCAAGGATCTAATTTATATGCTTCTGCATATTTGCAAATTATCGGGGTCAAATTAAAATCGATCATTTTGCGGCGAGCAACTACGCTAGTATCTTTAGCGCCTCGAGAGGCCAAAGAACGGCGGTGGTGACTTCCCTGAGCCGAAGCTACGCGCTCGTAAACGACGCCGGAAACCTTGATATAAATATCAGGCATGCCATATTTGTTGCCTGCCTTTTTCTTGGGCACTTCTCCTGAAGCTAAATTATTTTGGTTGCCCTTAGAAGCAGATGTAGCCTCACTTTCAATTTGGACTAATCCTTGGGCTTTCAGCTCTTCTTCGCTAAATATAGAAGCCGGAGCCTCTTGGCGCGAAGTTAGACCGAAATTACTCATCTCGAAAGCAGCATTTGCTCCCTCATCCGGCGGAGTTAAAGCCATTGCCGGTACAGAATATACGCCTACAAAAGCTAAAACTGCAATAAATTGTTTAATAGACTTCAAAACTGACGCCTACCTCTCGCAGTTTGAAAAAAGGCCGGGCCTGCGCTGGGCGAATAGTAGCGAGTGAGCCTCAAACCAAAAGTGCTGCCAAACACCTTCCAAACTTAATTTTTCATCAAAAAGCGTACTTCCCAACGGCGGCGATAATACAATATTATCGACAAAAAGTCAAATATTACTGATATTTTGACAATAAATAATAGGGATTTTAGATTTATTGCATTATTTTTATTGCATATTTAACAAAAAAAACAAACAATAAAGCGCTCTCCCCTACCGAAAATCATTCGGCTAAAGCAAAGCGCTTTGCTCTATTCAACTATCAAGCCGAAAGTTTCGACTTAATCGGAAGTATCTAATATCTAGGCCTTTACGTCCAAGCGTTTGACAATCAGTTCAGCTTGAGGAGCTAAAGCTTTAAGCAAACTGGTAGTAGAATGGACGTGAGTTATGTTATTTTCGAGCTTGCGCTCAACTAAGGCAGCTCTAGCTATGTCTCCTAACTTGCGTCCGGAGGCATTAGCCATAATTAAAGCGGCTTGCAAAGGAGAAACCGAAGGATTAAAAGCAGCATTTTCGGCATACCAGCCACAAACTTTAAATCCATCAGCAAATTGCAAAGCTACACCGGCGTTGCAATGCGAGTAAGGAGCGTATCCCTTATTGGCTGAATCCCAGGCTAACTTGATAAGTTCGTCAGTATCTTCGGGTTTAACCAAAGGAGCTTCGTAGGTAACCAGCATGCCACCATCTACATTTAAATTTGTAGGGCCAAAAGCGTGAGGTAACAAATCTTTTAAGCCAATGGCGTGACGGTTAGGAATGGTTATAATTAAGTCACTAGCGCAAGCTAATTCGTTAAGGAACTGACGGCAAGCACCGCAAGGCTCAGCGGAAACTGCCAAAGCAGCTACGCCTTTTTCACCATGGCACATAGCGTTGGTAACAGAAGATTGTTCGCTGTGTACGGTCTGAGCTAAATTGTCGCCGCAAAATTCCATATTTACGCCTAAATATAAATCGCCGCTCTGGCCCATTACACAAGACCCTACTTGGAAATTGGAAATGGGAACAACCGGAGCGGCGTATTTACGGGCTATAGGAATTAACTCAATCATTAGCTGAGCTACGGTAATACCGAGCTTATCAGCTAATTTCAAAGCCTCTTCAGCTTTGATATGGAAGGGATAAGCGGGAAGCATACCCTTCAACTTTTCAGTGACTTCGGGCGAAGGGCTAGTTACCTGGGAACAACCCTCCAGGAGACCAGAAATACTCATAACACGGCTCCTTCTCTTAAAGTTGGAAGAGCATTATACTACAAATGCACAAATTTGTATACAGAGAAGGCAGAAAAAGCCACAACCCGATCTATTTTTTAGTCTTCGGCTTCCATAACCAATTGTTTGGCCTTATTTTTGGGAATATCTCTAAAGTATACTAAGAGTGAAGCCTGATCGCGTTTGGAAAGCCCTAGCTTATGCAAAAACTTCAAATCTTTGGCAACTTGTTGATTTAAACGCAGCTCCTCTTCGGTTTCGTCGACTTGCAGCCCCTCCACGACGATCACAAATTCGCCACGCGGCTCCTCTTGAGCGTATTTCTCACAAAACTTGGCTAAACTACTTTGCAAGCATTCTTCAAAATATTTGGTCAGCTCTCGTCCGATAAAAGCCTGGCGATCGCCAAAGACTTTAAGCATAAGTTGTAAAGTTTCTTTTACGCGGTGCGGAGCCTCAAAAAAGATCATAGTGCGCTCTTCGTTGGCCAAGCTTTGTAAAAATTGTACACATTCGTTGCTGCGTCTGGGCAAAAAGCCTTCGAAGGCAAAACGCCTTAAAGGCAAGCCCGCCGCCGAAACGGCAGCCGTAAGAGCGCTAGCGCCGGGAATGGGCGACACTTTGAAACCGGCCTGATGACATTTGGCAACTAGATCGCGGCCAGGATCGGAAACGGCCGGCGTACCGGCGCCGGAAATAACGGCTACTTTAGCGCCTTCTGCCAACAAACGCACAATCTGATCGCCAGATTGCTCGCGTCCCGACTCGCGGTAAGAAATAAGCTTGGCTTTAACGTTATGTAATTGTAAAAGGCGGCGGGCCGACTGTACTTCTTCACAAGCGATATATTCAGCCTGTTCCAAGACATGCCAAGCTCTGGGAGTAAAATCATCCAGATTACCAATAGGCACAGCTACTAAATATAAAACGCCTGGCTTTACTTCCATTTTTACCGGAGCATGTACAACCTGGGATATAGCTGAATCCTTACCTTCAGCTATATCTTGTTCCGGAAAACTTACGCTGGCGCTATTTTTTTTAGCTTCAGAAGCGGTACTGTCGACCTCTTTATGCACTGCCTTTAAACCTCTAACCGACTATTTTTTGTTATTGATTCTAATGCTGTCGCTTTGCCTTGACTAGCTTTGGGCTAAGCCTCTAACTAATCGAGAATAACGCCTCGGGAAGCACTGAGAAAACGGATCTTTTGGAAAAGATCACGGCAAATACGCTCCCAAGTATAGCAAGCAGCAGTACGTTTACCCTCGGTACGCAAACTTTGATTTAATTTTTTGTCATTAGTCAAAGTCTGGACATACTCTACTATTTCCAAGGGATCTTCTGTTTCGACTACGGCGCTATTAACTAAAGTTTGCGCATAGTCTTCGCCTGTAGCTCCCACAAAGGCTAAACCTCCGCAAGCCATCACTTCCAAGCCTACTAAGCCAAAGGGCTCGTGACCGGAATTGGCCAAAACGCAATCCGATCCGGAATAGAGCACATTGATAAAGTCTTCGGCTACGTAGAAGCAAAGCTCTAAGACGTCGTAGTCGCTCCAGCGAGCTAATTCAGCCAAAATATCTGCAGCAGCAGCTTTGGGTGGCAAGTGGATCTCTTTCCAACTCAGACCACACTTATCAGCTTGACTGCGCACTTCCTGGCGATGAGGTTCTTTTCCGCCTCTAACTATAAAGGTAGGCTTGAGTCCTCGTTGCTTCATGGTAGCTACAGCTTTGACAGCCATTACCCAACGCTTATCTACGTCGTAACGACCGACTTTAGCTACAAGTAAATCGGGGAAGATTTGGCGTAGCTTTTTGACAACATCCTGATCTATGGGAGTTTGCAAAAGCCGAGCGGGAATACCATTGTGCACCACTATAGGATTGATACCCAAAGGCCACATACGGTGCTTCATATAGCGACTGACCGTAGTTAAAGCGCAAGATTGGTTTAATTTCAACCAATCAATACCTTTGAAACCATACAAGTTGTTGGCATTCCAAATAATACCGACGCGATCTTCCAAGCAATGCTCTTTTAGAGCTTTTCTTAAGTTGATAACAGCCGGAATAGTTTGCCATTCTTCAGCCAGCACAATAGTGGTAATACCTTTTTTAGCAGCTGGAGCAATTACTTTTTCTACCAAAGCTGAAGGAATGGAATTGCCATAATCTTCAACTTTGGCATCTTCAGCTACGTAGCAGCCACCAGGATTGGCCGCGCTAATCCATTGGCACCAACGGTGTAAAACAAGCTTGCCTTGCTGCTCTTCAGAAGGCAAACCGGGATCACCGATAAAGTAAAGGTGGGTCGTAAAGCCCATAGAGGACAAACAGTTGCAAAGTTCCTGAGCTCTTATACCAAGACCACCGGCCATGGAAAAGAGATCGGGCCCTTCGAAAGACAACATAACAAATTGAACTTTGTCTATGCTGAACATAGTCGGATCACTACACATAAGGCCGACTTTTCTAAATGCGGCTAAGGCTATTCCTTCAAAAAAATACTTGCGTTTTCAACTTTTCGCCACAATAGTCAAAATATTAACAAACTGCCGCAAAATTAAAACAAAATTTAATTTTTGACGCAAAATTTCGGCTTTTTACATAAATAAAACAGCTATTTAAGTATATATTTTTGCCTAAAATATAACGAGGGCGAGAATTGCTTTTTATAAATACAAAGAAAACAATTTTCGCCCTGCAGAAAGATCTTGCAGATAAACAGCATTCTTAGCTTAAACTAGGTTAAAAACTAGAATTACGCTGCATAAACCTTATTTTTTAGGCTCATCATCCTCTTCTTCGGGAGCTTCGCTGTCGTCTATAATTTCGAAAAATTCTTCCTCTTCGTCTTCATCATCGTCGCATTCATCATCACAATCTTCGCAACCGCAGCCACATTTGTGGTGATGATTGGTGCGCAAGTCTACTTCGAAGAACTCTTCATCATCGTCATCTTCGTCGTCTTCATGATCGTGGCAACCGCAGCCGCAACCACAATCATCGTCGTCGCATTCATCATCTTCTTCGTCGTAGCAATTTTCCAAAGCTTCAGCAGCGCTCAGGCCTTCATCCAAAACGCCGGTAAAACCAATCCAGTAGCTGCGCATAGTGCCCAAAACGATTTGTACGGCTAAATCCAAATCATCTTCGTCAATTTTCATATCTATGCCGAGCAAAATATTTACCTTGAAGCTGACGATAGGATGTTCGGCTTCTAAATCTAAATCGAAATTACCAATTTCGATATCATTATTGGCTCTAACAATAAACTCACTTAAAGAGGCAACTTTGCTTTGAGGAATTTTCAGAGCGGAAATAGCGTGCAAAGTTACGCTGCAATCGCTAATAAAGAAAGAAATATCTATAGCGCTGCGTTTTTCCTCGGTAATTTGCTCTTTGAAAGAAAAGACACCGCTCTCTTCGTCAAAATGGAATTCTTGAGTGTTCTCTTTTAAGAATTCGTTGATAGTTTTGAATAATTTTTTAAGCTTACCCATATCGCTCCTCCGCTGGATAAAAAAGTGCAAAAAGTCAGGGTCGATCCTAACATATCAAAGCTAAAAAAACAAATTACTAAAAATTGTCGCTAAGTCCGCCAAATCGAAGTTTTATTAACAAGCCATAGCCAATTTAGCTACAAATTCAGAGCGAAATTAATTATAGTTCGAGTTCGATTATTTAGCCTACAATTAGAAAGTGAAAGAATCGAAGAAAGCTTGACTGTAGCCGTCATTTGATTCGTAGGGCATAGAGCAGACGGAAAGCGTATAAACGGTATCGCCATCTAAGCGGATCATAAAGTCCCATTCGGCTTCAGCAGTAGTAACTTTGTAAGTGCAGCCAGGGTAGCGAGCATTTTGGATGCGGCGTCTTTGGGAAACTTTACCATTAAGTTGACGACTGTTATTTTCCATATTGTCGAATAAAAATTCGTCCGGATCTTTAGTGCTAATAGAGCCGCCGCTAAACTGGGCTTGTTGCAATTTAAACATATGGAGCGGCTCATCAGTTTCAGTTTCCCAAGTTTCGGCAAAAGCGCCGCTGTAATTGGTGCGGTTGTAACGAGCTTGGTTAGGGAAACGTACCTTAAAACCGTTACCGTTAATTACTTGCCAAGAGGAAGCATTTACACTTGCGCTATTGTCGGCAGCCCTATCTTCCTGAGCTAAAAGCGAACAATATGGCGCCTTAGCAATATTCTGGCCTAATATGTTGCCTTCCAAGTTGGGCTGACTCCAAGCAGTTCCAGTTTGAAGAAGACAAAAAATACTAGTTACAAGAGCTGCTTTACCGATAATAGCTTTCACAGTTTTACGCTCCGATTTTTCTACAAAAATTGAGGCTTGGCGCCACTTACACTTAACCTAGCCAACGTATTGTGCCGGTTCTAGAAAAACTAGGGCAAAGCCTTGCATATATAGAAAAATAGCCCAATTCGCAGAGAAAAACGAGAGAAAAATGGACACTTCATTTATAAGTAAGCATAAAAAGATCATCTTCTGCTGGGTAGTGCTGGCCTTTTTAAGTTTTGTAGGCTGGCTACTCCACCCTCAATTGGCTCAATTCTTAAGCGATCCGGCAACTAACGGCGGCGGTTATGATTTCTTCCACTACTATGCTTCCGTAAAAGCATTGCAAGATGGGGCGGCCAATATTTACGATCCGCAGCTTATGAAGGAATACTCACTAGCTCTTTCGGAAGGGCGCTGGGCCGTTTTTGATAATCATCCTCTGCCCTTCTATCTATTATATATTCCCTTTACGCAAGGCAGCTTAGCTAATAGCTACATAAAACACGCTTTTTGGCAATTTTTCCTTTACGCAGCCGGCCTACTCTTACTTTGCCGCCATTTCTTGGCCGACAGCGACAAAAAGATCGCTTGGCTCACTTGGGCTTTATTAACTGTAGGTAGCTTTAGCTGGGGCATCTGGCTAGACAACTTCCTTTTAGGCCAAGTGGGCGGTTTATTTTTCTTCAGCTTGGCAACTGTAGTTGTCTGCACTTGGAAAAAGCAAGATTTTCTCTGCGGTTTAGCTTTAGCCATAGCCATTTTGCTGAAGCTGTATCCAGCTTTACTTATAGTTTGGCTTTTAGCCAAGCGACGTTATAAAGCTGTCGGCTACTGCGTATTTACTTTAGCTATGCTAGCTCTTTCGGCCGGCTTACAGTGGGGCTTTTTCCGCTTCAGCCAATACGCGCAATTTTTATTGACTGAGCAAAGCTACCAAGAAGTAGCTTCCAATCAGTCGCTTATGACTTTAGTTAACGCTTGCTTATATGACGTTTCGCCGCTTGCAATTAAGCTTATCAATGTAGCTTTGCTAGCCGTTGGCGCTGTCTTCTTGTGGTATAACGGTGTTAAAGTGCAAAGCGCCGAAATAGCTAGCGAGCAAACAAGTGGAAGCGACAATTTTACATTATTGGCGCTAGATTATTCAACTTGGATTTTACTTATGCTTATGTTGTCTCCTCTATCGTGGAGCCATCATCACTTAGCGCTGCTTATTCCATTTTTGGCGATCATAGCTGCCTTACACAACGGCAGCTTGCCTAATGCTAGCAATTTACTTTGGGCAGCGCTAGCTATTGGCTGTGCGCTCTTTGTAATTGACGGCGAAACCTTACATGGCCCAATCGGTAGTATTTTGTACATTTTGTTTTATATAGCTTTTTACTATAAGTTGGTGCTGCTCCTTATGGCTATCTGGGAAGGGCTGCTGGTTTGGGCTATTAGGAAGAAAGGTGGCGAATAATAAAATCAGCCGCCCGTATAGTTGCAAATACACTCTATATAAGCGGCTGATTTAGCTTATTTTTACTTTTTATTATGATTAAAAGTTTAAGACTTTGGTCACTTCTTGTTTTATAGCTAGCTTAAATTCTTTTTGCTCTTGGCCTTTTTCCAGCATGGAAAGTTTCCATTCGTTGCCTTCTTTGCGGAAGTAAATATTGTGAATGGAAGCTTTCTTACCGGAAGGATCTATTACTAAGCCAAGCTTTTGAGCCGGAGTGCGTTCTAGCATTTTTATAAAATCGTCAAAAGTTTTGCCATTAGCTTCTAACATTTTGTTTATATTTTTCTGAGCCATCTTTCTGGCATTTTGGTTCATAGGTGAATTGGAAATATTAGCTTCGCTTTCCCAGCGTTCAATAAATGTTTGCGTCAGCATTTGCTTTTCTTTAGAATTTAAGTGGCGACCACGTTCGGCAGCAGCTTCAACCACTGCGTTGGTAAAAAGCTTGGCAGCAATTTTTTTGTCATGTCGGCTGAAAAACGTCACCGGAGCTTGTTCGGCGTCGTCGTTGTAAACGCAAAGGCAAAAATTTTTGAAAGTTTCACGAACAGCTTTTTCATCTTCTGTGTCTTTCACGCCAGAACAAGCGCTGACAATTAAAAGCAGAAACATCAGCCCCGCAATTGCAGTTAGTTTATTTAGCTCTTTCACAACTTTATTCCTCGAATCTAGTCCATTATATAACATCTAACCTCAAGCACTGTGGATTTCGCCGTAATGTTCTTTGTCCCCCTACCAAAAGATAGGACAAATATTAAGGAAATCTGGTCTAAAATATGCACACAATAGACTTTTTGTACAACTGAACATAGAGATGCTTTTACTATCTTAGAAAACGACTACTAAAAGCATCTTAAATTGCTCTTTAGCATATACTGCGTGAGGGTGTTTGGCAGGCATAACAATCGATTCGCCTTCGTGCAATTGGTAGTCAATACCGTCAACGGTAATTTTACCTATACCGTCGAGACAAGTAACAAAAGCGTCTCCATCGGATTCATGGGTACTAATTTCTTCATCTTTGTCGAAAGCAAACAAAGTTACGCTAACATAACCATTTTGAGCCAGTGTTTTGCTGACAACTTGACCAAGCTGGTACGAGACTTGCTCTTTTAAGGTGAGGACTTCAGCTTGGCTAATATTCTTAATTTTGTTCATGATTCTGCCTCCTATGCTGCTACATGTTTTAATGTGTTAAAAATTGTACTAACTTTGCTCTAAAATGCGGCCGTCAACTGAAATGGTAACTACTTGCCAAGGGATAAACTTGCTGCTATTTTTCAGCGCTGTAATAGTTGCTTGCTCCAAACCGCCGCAGCAAGGTACTTCCATGCGCAAAACTGTTACGCTTTTAATATCGTTGTTGGCAATAATTTGCTGCAACTTTTCGACGTACTCTGCCGGATCAAGTTTAGGGCAACCAATAATGGTAACTTTGCCTTTCATAAAATCTTGGTGAATATTGGCATAAGCATAAGCTGTGCAATCAGCTGCGATAAGTAATTTGGCTCCTTGAAAATAAGGCGCTTTAATAGGAACTAAACGAATTTGGCAGGGCCATTGAGCTAATTGGGCCATAGGTTTAATAGGGCTAGAAACTGTAGCTTGGAAATTTTCCCTATCGACACTGGCTTCCATCTGGCGCTTTATAGCTCGAGCCATCTTTCCAGGGCAGCCGCCGACACGACCTGCTGGATTTAAGCCACCAACTTTGCAGCTGCCAGACTTGCTAACTCCAGGATCAAGGCTTATACAATTGCCGCCTACTCCGGCAGCTAAACCAGACCGCAAGGTAATCTTAGTGGCAACTTGATCCGACTCAGCTTGAGAAGTATTCGAAGCATTTTGTCCTTTTGCGCTTTTATTTTGTTGATTAGCTAAAACGGCTGCTTCATCATAGGCGGCTGCCTCGCGCTCAACAAAGCTGATAGCGCCAGTTGGGCAAGTGGGCAAACAGTCGCCTAAGCCGTCGCAATAATCGTCGCGCAACAATTTGGCCTTGCCGTCTACTAAACCGATAGCACCTTCATGACAAGCGCTTACACACGCGCCGCAACCATTGCATTTGTCTTGGTCGATGTGAATAATCTTTCTAATCATCTTTTTTTGCCTCCGTTTCCTTGATTTCTTGGCTAAAGTCTATTACAACCAAGAAAAGAAATCGGTGGTTATAACCACGAAAAAAAAATGAAAAGATTAACTTCACCTATATTTATTCACATAGATGAACAAGAATTACTAGATATGCAATTCGGATTAAGACGAGGCAGCTTTAGTAAAGGCGCTGTGATTTTTCGTTACGGACAGATAATCAGCGAACTTGGTATAGTAGTTAAAGGCAGCGTCAATATCGAAAGCTTAGATTTAGCTGGCGGCAAAACCATTTTAAGCCATATTGGAATAGGTCAAATTTTTGCCGAAACTTACGCTTTTTGCCATGAACCTATGATGGTAGAAGCCATTGCTGCCGAAGAAAGCGAAATATTATTCGTAAATATAAAAGCGTTGCTAAATAACCATAATAGCAGCCGCTCCTGGTATATAAAGTTGTTGAAAAATTTGCTTAATATTGCCGCCCACAAAAACTTGACGCTTTCTAACCGTATTTTTTGTACTGCACCTAAAACTATTAGAGGGCGCTTGCTTACCTATTTAGCAAATTTATCAGCAAAACAAAAGAGCCAAACTTTGACGCTGCCTTTTAATCGGCAGCAACTGGCTGATTATCTAAACTTAGATCGCAGCGCCTTATCAAAAGAACTAGGCAAAATGCGCGACGAAGGCTTAATAAGCTTTCATAAAAACGTCATAACTTTGCTGCAACAATAATTGGCGACGTACGTTTTGGGGCTGTCACAGCCGTATTAGGTTTTCTTCAACTTGATATAAAGATGCAAAGTTATCACAGGATTTTTTCTGTTCTTCTAGCCTAAGGGCGTTATCTTTAGCTTGAGTTTCTCTTTGCACTTGTACTACTCTTCTAATTAATATGCCCCTCAAATTTTTAATGGCAATAATTTTTAGTGCAATTTGAGGGACATTTAAGCCTTGTTTATAGGCTCACTGCTTTAGTTATTTTTTTCAGTTTCAAACCATCGCGGAAAGCCTCACCTACGCGCTCGGTAACTTTGTAATAACCGTGGGTATAAGGATCGAAGGCGATAGCACCGACTTTGGACATATCAATTTTGCCATCTACCATAACGCTTTGGTCGGCAGTAACGTTGACAACTTTGCCAATAACACCAAGACCATATTCGCCACCTTGATATTCAATGAACTTGCACTCCAAACAGATAGGAAATTCGTTAATAACTGGTGCGTCAACATTTTCGGCTTTGCTGGCTGTTAAACCACTGCGAGCAAACTTGTCTGCCACGCGATTGCCAGATTCAACGCCAAAATAGTCAGCTTCTACCATATGGGCAGCGTCGGCAATACTGACAGTGAAGGCACCGCGAGCTTTTATATTTTGCACAGTTTTGTGAGTTTCGGTCAGATTAAGCGCAACTCTATCACGCTCTTGCATAGTTCCCCAAGCAGCGTTCATAACATTTACGCTGCCGTCTTCATTGTAAGTTGCCACCATCAAAACTGGCATAGGAAAAATACCTTCGGTTATTTTCAGCTTTGTTCTCATTGTAATATCTCTTTATAAATATAGGCGAAAAAAACTATAAATTCAAGTACTATCCATAAAGATATGTACTATCTTAAAAGAAAGTGCTATATGATACAAAACTACATCGAAAATGCCAATTTTGAAGACACCGGTTTTGCCTATACTTTATCGTTAATTTCCGGCAAGCATAAAATGGTAATCCTCTACTGCCTTATGGAATTTCAGCCTGTACGATTTAATGAACTTAAACGGTACTTGAAGACTATTTCCGACAAAACTCTCAGCACCAATTTAAAGGAATTAGAAGCGGACAAATTGATTATCCGTACCGAATATCCGCAGATTCCACCCAAAGTAGAATATTCTCTTTCAGAACGCGGAAAGTCGCTAATGACAGTATTATATCAGCTTTGCATTTGGGGAGAAAAGAACAGACTACCAGACTAAAGGGTACTGCATAAGAAAAATTATGACTTAGAACGAAGATTATTAAATACCTCAAATACCCGCTCAGCAAGACTGTTGCCTTGTTCAATGGCTTTAAGATACCATTTTTCCGCTTCAGCATCATCTTTGTCCACACCACGACCAAAGTGATAGCAATTGCCAAGGCTGAGCTGAGCATCAGCATGACCTTGCTCGGCAGCTTTGCGATACCATTTTACTGCTTCCACTTCATCTTTATTTGCGCCCCAAATTTCATATAAAAGGCCAAGCGCACACTGAGCATAAACATGACCTTGCTCAGCCGCTTTACGATACCACTTTACCGCTTCCGTAAGATCATAATCATATTGGCAATATTCACCGACCTGAAATTGAGCATTGGCATCACCTTGTTCGGCTTGTTCGCGTAAGGCGTAAAACTTTTCTGTGCAACAAAACTTTGTATCTTCACCATCAAAAATATCATCGTCATATAGAGTATAACCGCCACACAGAGTATAACCGTCACACATATCAGAATCATCGATATCCCAATCTACATAATCATGCTCGTTATTATCCACTATTATCCTCCTATTGATACCATTTTATATCCGAACTTATTTTATCACAGAAAACATAATAATTTTATATTTTAGCTACTACTCGTCAGCTTATCTGCTTCCCGCTAGAAGTTACCCCCAAAAAGGCGACGGCAAGCGAAGCGATGCCGTCAAACCTATGTACGCTTACTATTTACTTCCGCTATTTAGCTGCAAAATGACCGCCAGCAATATCCATCCCTT
>CAKUBG010000036.1 GCA_934636825.1 uncultured bacterium
TTGTTTGCAGATATACTCTACCACATGGGCGGTGCTATGGTTTTTTTATGTGTTCAACTTGATTTTACAATTAACATCTAAAATTTTATCTATATATAATAGAGGATTGGAAGAAAAATAGCAGAAAAATGCCATCATTATGCGGTTTCCATTTGATTTTACTTTTACCCAGGCTGTATACCAAGCCAAAATGAAACGCCATGGTCGGCGTTATCCTACCGTATGTATGCTGGAGCCCCTTTATACTTGCAATTTAGCTTGTCGAGGCTGTACCCCTGAGCGTCATACTGGTAAATTAGCGGATCGTTTGAGCGTTGCTCAATGTTTGCAAGCTGTAGAAGAGGCCAAAGTGCCTATCGTCTCTGTTTGTGGCGGTGAGCCTATGCTTTATCCTGAGTTGCCAGAACTTTTGAGTCAGCTTATCGCTCGCGGCAAATACATTATTCTTTGTACTAATGCCCAATTGCTTGACACTAAATTCTTTGGCATCGTGCCTCCGGATCGCCATATCTTTGTAAACGTTCACTTAGATGGTATGGAAAAAACGCACGATTATGTAACTAATCGTCCCGGTACTTGGCAGCGCTCCATAGCGATGATCCGCGAAAGCAAACAGCGCGGTTATTTGACTATTGTAAATTGCACAGTTTATAAAGAAACCGACGTGGAAGAGCTTGAAGAGCTTTGCAAACTCCTCACAGAAATTGGAATTGACGGTATTTTAGTAACTCCCGGATACCAATTTGAAAATGTTCATGAGAATGTATTCCTTACAGCTCAAGACACATCTAAGAAGTTTAAACGCATTAAAGAGTTTGCTCACAAATATAAGATCACTTCTACTCCTGCTTTCTTAGAGTTCTGTGCCGGCGAACGTAAGCTTACTTGTGCTCCGTATTCTACAGTTAATTACACTCCTCACGGTTGGAAAGCACCTTGCTATTTAGTTGACAGCCAAGAGTTCTACCCTGATTTTAAAACTTTCTGGAATAGTGTTGACTGGGATTATTGGGAGAAACACGAAGATGCTCGCTGTGCCAATTGCCGTATGCATTCTGGCTTTGAGCAAACCGCTGTAGAGCAAGCTTTTAATTCCCCTATGGATATTCTTAAATTGGCTGCTTGGCAATTCTCCGGCTAATACTGCTACAGAATTGGAGCGGCCAATCCACAACACCTTGAAAATATAAGTATACTCGGCCATTTTTCGGCAGACAAAGGGTTAAAAAGATGAAAGAGTTTTGGGATGTTTTAACTTTATGTTTCCGGGAGTGGCCGATTCTTTTTAAAGTCAAAAAGCTTTGGAAAGTAGAGCTGCTGATGTGGCTTTACTATTTATTCCGTCTTCCTGGTTTTGATATTTGGTTACAACGTCGTTTGATAGATCGTCCAGCTGATGATTTTCGTTTTGGCGATACTCCCTATCAAACAGGTTTAGCAATTTTGCATAAAGCTAAGGTGACAGAGAGCGATCTTTTTATGGATTTAGGCTCCGGCCGCGGCAAGATGATTTTCTTGGCTGCTTTAGCTTGTCATTGCCAAGCTGTCGGCATAGAGCTTTTACCTAGTTACAACCTTTTATGCAACCGTATTGCTAATAATTTACACTTAGAAGATCAAGTTCAATTTCTCAATGATGATTTTCTACAATGCGATCTTACTGGCGTAACTGTGATTTTTACAGCTTGTACTACTTGGTCGGATATGACTCACGACTTGCTCCTAGATCGCGTAGAAGAGCTTCCTAATGGAGTGCGCTGGATTTCAGCTGGCCAAGAACAACGCCACCCAGATTTAAATTTAGTTGGAGCTGATACTTTACTTTTCAGTTGGGGCTACGAAGACGTTTGGTTTTATGAAGTCAAACATCAAACTTCTTCCACTACTGATAGCGAGTCAGATAAAGACTAAATTGGTTAATAAAAAAGGCAGCTTTTACACTTACGTGTAACGTGCACCAGCTGCCTTTTAATTTATCCCATATTATCCTAATAGTTGCTTTAATCGACAGGATTTAAGGTACCATCAGGGCTTACTTTGTATTTTTTACCGCCCCACTCTACTTCATCACCACCGAAAGCAGCTAGCCAAAGTATAATGTAGATAAAATCTTTGACTATAGAGAATAACAAATACTTAACTTGGAAAAATTCGCTTTTCTTTTCTGCAAAAACACTCCAAGTATACGCTGAACTAAAGAAGCGTAAGAATAGCCATAAACCAGCCAAAAATTCAGCATATCCCAAAACAGAGCTGCCAAAAATTGAAGCTGCCAGTATGAGCATACTACTCCAAAATAGTCCTTGAGTAATAAAAAACGAAAGAAAACCTCCAGGACGAGAGACACGGTAAGTACGCATCCAACGAAGTTGATGAGTAAAATACTCTTTAAAAGATATATTACTGACAACGTCTTCAACCACTTCCCGAGATAGGACTACACGTTGACCACTTTGAGCTGTCCTAAAGCCAAGTTGGTAATCGTCAGCCAAATAATCTTTAATAGCTGCCAAACCGCCAATTTTTTGCAAAGTTTCCTTTTTTATAGCCATTACGGCCCCTAAAGCGAAGTTGATACCTTCAACTAAACGAGCTACTAATACAGAAGCGCAAAAATCGTTAACTGAAAGACCTTCCAATAAAGATCCATATCCATGAGTGTGCTTAACAGTGTAGAGACAAGTAACTAAGCCAACGTCTTGCTTTGAGGCTAAATCGACAATATCGTTCATTAAATTAGGAGGCGCAATCATATCAGCATCGGAAAGAATAATAATATCGCCTTTAGCTTTCTTTTCTGCTTCAATGCACACAGAAATTTTTTTATTTAGAGAATTGACACTTCCCAAAGATATTTCCGTATTATCTCCCAAAGCAAGTAATTTGCTCTCTTCTTCCGGCCATTTAGCAACATCATGTTGCCCATCCAAAGCTAGTATAACCTGATTCTTAGACTTAGGATAAGTTTGCTTTATAAAGCTCTTTAAACATTCTTGCTCGAGACTATCTGGAATAGTACGCAAAGGCTTTATTTGCGTAAGACTAGGAACAAAATCAAGTGCTACTTTCGAAGCGATTCTTTCTCTAGCTTCCCGGCGCTCATTATTAAATTGGCGAGTTACCCAAATAACCAAAGCTAAATAAGCGCATGAAGCCAAAGTACCTAAAGCAAAAATCGAAATAAAAAAGTTGGCGACGGTAAACATATTTACTTATCACTTTGCGGATTTAATTGAACTTCAGCATTAACACGTCTAAGAAAAATATCTAAAAAGACGGCCAAATTTTTAGCAGCTTTACTACTATTTTCAGCTAAACGGCATAAACGCGGAATCAAAACTGGGCGCTTAATAACTTCAAAGATAACTTTGTTTTTATTGACTTGGCCGCTTTCTCCATCGGAAAAATCGTTAAAATTTAAAGGCATAGCGAAAGAAGCTTCATCACTGACCGCTTTAATAGCATTCCAAGTGATACTGAACTTTTGAGCAGCGGCGGCTATAGCGCTAGCTTCCATATCTACTACGTCAGCTCCAAAACGACTTAACAAAGCGGTCTTCTCTTTGACAGTACTTATGACCTTAGCGCTAGTAAAAGCTTTTACAAGTCTAATCGCTGAACCAGGTACAGCTTTTTCTATACTGAGTTTACGCAAAATTTCTAAACCTAGTCCCGAAGGCTGAGGATAGACCGTATTAAGTAAAGTTTCTGCGCCAACTATTTGACCAGCTTTTAAACTAGCAGCAAGAGCTCCACAGAAACCAGCCGAAACCAACATTGAAGGCTTAAAACGCCTGATAACTAATTGAGCCGATTCTAAAGCGCGTTCGCGCCCCATACCACATAAACAAATCAAAGCGTTTTGGGAGCGCACATGCCAAACTATTGGCGACGAAGTCCCCAATCCATCTAACTGAATGCCACTATTCCAGTCGATAGAATATGTATCCAAAAGAGGTTTTACTTCTTCTGGAGTAGCCATAAAAATAGCCACAGACTGTTTACTCATAACTACCACCTAAAAGCCTTTTTTTAATTTCGTTTGACATTAAGTTCACGCTTAACATAACCATTATCTATAAACCATTGCACGGCTCTCTCTAAAGCTGGGCGAATAGGCTGCGGCTCGTATCCCAACTCTTCATGAGCTTTGTGCCAACTAAAATACATAAGCTTACGAGCCATCTTAACACCTTCCAAAGGCACATTAGGTTCCTTATGCATTTTTGTACATACAAAAGTATCTACAGCACCAACAATATAAGCAAACCACAAAGGCAATTCAATTTGGGGAGCTTTTAAGCCAGTAATATCTGCTAGTTCCAAAAGAATTTGTTGTAAAGTCATATCCCAGCCACCAAGAATATAGCGTTGACCAACTTTGCCTTTTTCGGCGGCTAATATATGACCACGGCAAACATCTTCTACATCTACTAAATTGAGACCGGTATTTACGTAAGCCGGCATTTTTCCATTTAAGAAACGAGTAATAATTTTTCCCGTATCGGTAGGCTTGATGTCTCGATCTCCAATAGGCGTTGAAGGATTTACAATAACGACATTTTGCCCTTCTTTGGCAGCTTTCAAAGCTACATGTTCGGCCAAAAACTTAGAGCGTTTATAGTGACCAATCATATCTTCTAAAGTGACAGGCACGTCTTCATTGCCGGGGCCGCCATTTTTAGGTATACCTACGGCAGCTACCGAAGATGTTACGACTACTCTATTTACCTCGTTTTCTCGGCAAGCTTGTAGAATATTTTCTGTACCTTTTACATTACTTTCGTACAGCTCATTAGTATTTTCCGCCCAAAGCCTGTAATCGGCAGCACAATGAAACACTAAGTCGCAGCCTTTTACTGCCTTTCGCAAAGACTCTAAATCGCGCAAATCTCCTTTCGCATATTCAATATCTAAACCGTCTAAATTAGTCAAATTGGAAGAAGGACGTACTAAAGCACGTACTTTTCTTCCCGATTGCAATAATTGGCGCACTAAATGGCTGCCCACAAAACCGGTTCCACCCGTTACAAATACACACATGCGACTTTTTTCCTTAATTAAAGAGCTATCCCTTTTTACTGCAAGTGCCGTAAATTATCTGGCTTGAGCTATGAGAATTATATCAAAGCGTAACATTTGCTGATAAAAAAATTGCTGATAAAAAAGAATAACCGCTCCAATCTATAGTTTATAAAAACTTAAACTCTAGATCGTGCGGTTATTTATTTGCGCAAAAGATATAACTCTTTGCACAAATTGCCCCATGATAAGGTTATTTTACGCGAATCTTAGTAGCAGCATTGTAACCAGGCAGCTTATCAAGCGTACCTACACTCAAAGTATAAGCACCGGACTTAACAGAAGAACCAATCTCTAAAATATAGCTTCTATTATCAGAACCAAAATCAAAATAAGGAGAAGTGCTTAAGTGATTCGGCTCAATACGAGGAGCGGGATATGTCGGAATTATATTTTCATCAAGCAAAATATAATCACAAATATTAGAATTTAAATCGCCCTTCTCAGTTAAATAATTTCCGATTATATGAATATCACTAAATTTAGAGCCGGTAGTGAATTCAGCTTCATCAAGATCTTCGTATTTATTGGATTTGCTATCTTGCATACCCAAAATTACATTAGCGTAACCTTTAATGAGCTTGACATCGATACTGGCACTTTTGGCCTCAGCTTCTCCATCAAGTTTGACGCTAGCTTTAACTCTGGTAGTTTGGCTAGCTTCCAAACTGTTGAAAGTTACAGTATTGCCGCTAACAGAAGCTTTTTCATAATCGCAAGTAATTGTGGCCTTATTAGTTAAATCCTGAGACTCTGGCTGAGGGCCTTTGCTAGTATCGTCGGTGTAAATACCCAGAACTTTAAATTGTTCTTTACCAACAGCTATAGAAGTATCATAATCGGCCTTAGTTACTTTAGAAGCTCCCAAGTTTACATCTGGTACAATAACTTCACAACTAGAGACTTCCTCCGATTCGAAAAGAGCGCCGGAAACAGGTTGTAAAGCAATACTTTCGATCGTATTGTCAGAAACAAAAATAGAATCAAAAGTGAATTTTACATCGGAACCTTTTACAGGCAAAGTAGCAATAAAGTTGTATTTACCATAATTATTAGCTTCGTAATGGCCGGAAGTGGTATTATATTCAAGGCTCTTATCGTCGGCAGATTTTACAGCCTTCAAATTGACATCTTTGTCACCATTTTTGAAAGTTACAAAATCAGTAACATAGTAAGTTTTATTAGTTGAAGCCAAAGTGATCATAGTATCCAAGTTGAGTTCTTGACCTTTGGCAATAACATTCTTGTTTACTGAACAACCGGCAATATTTATATCTTTAAGTTCGGTAACTTCTGGATCTTTAACTGCGGCTGTATAAGAGGAAGTCCACGAAAGATCGTTGACGCCAATATTTACAATCTTATTGTCTTTATCATAATAGGCAGCAACTACAGTTTTTGCCGTAATAGGGACTTCGCGAATAGTTAAGGAAGCCTGATCTACTTTGGTACTCTGGTGAGGTACTTCGTAACTTTTAGTGAAAAACACTGTGGAGTTTTCGGCATTGCGGAAACTGTACTTGACAGAAGTTACGGTAGTGGGAATTTCTGTACGAGCGGCAGCTTGCAAGGAATACTCAAAGACGACGCTGCCAAGTTTTGCACTTGGAGCTGAGTTGTTGTCGTCACTATCACTACAACCGGCACCTAATAAACCTGCCGCTATAACGGCTGTGGCAAAGTAAAAAATATTTTTTGTGTTCTTGTGCATAAAATTATCGTACCTCTCAAAAACAAACTGACACTTTTAGGCAATTCTCTACAATTGCTAAGCAAGAAAAAGAAATTAAGCGATATTGCATAACTTCTTAGAAAATCGCCTAAAATTACCTTTTTTCAAGGCAAATTTTCTTTTAATCTTCGTCAGGAAGAACCCAACTGGGAACTGGAGGAAGTTGGAAATTTTCAATAGCGGTAATAACCTCTTCGGGTTTGTCTACCACTGTAAAGTAACGACTGTAAGGCAAAGCTAGTACTCCTTCTTGGTGGGTACGCTCCATAAATTTAATTAAATCATCGAAAAAGCCAGCGCTATTCAGTACAACGATAGGCTTGCGCACTTTTCCTAAAGAGCTTAAGCAAACTACTTCAAAAAATTCATCTAAAGTGCCAACTCCGCCAGGCAAAATAACGAAAGCATCCGACTTTTCGATCATCATAGCTTTGCGTTCAGCCATATCAGATACGATATAACTTTCATCTATTTGGGCAGCGCTAATTTCTCTGTTAGTCAAAAACTTTGGCATAATACCAATAATTTTGCCTCCGCAAGCAGCTACGTGGCCGGCAACCAGCCACATCAGACCTACGCTAGCTCCACCGTAAACTAAGCGATGACCTCCCTTTACCAAATGATCAGCAAAGGCTGCGCAATCACGGCTAATTTGTTCGCTCTTAGGCATAGCTGAAGCACAAAATACACAAATATTGAACATTATGGGCACCTCTGATAAGCTGGGTAAGATACTGTGATTATCAAGCTTTGCTTTAAAAATACCTGCCACTTGCCTTTATTTGCATAATGCAAGCTCTAAGAAGCAAACACTCTGAAAGGACACAAAAAATGATTGAACCGGTAAATACAAAAGAACTCTCTTTTGCGGAATTAAAAGACATTTACGATAAGTATTCACGCTATACATTTCCGCCAGAAGAATTGGAACCTTGGGACAAGGTAGCCAAACTTTACCAGGAAAAGCGCTATCTTGGCTGGGGCCTTTATGATGAAAAAGAAAAGCTCTGTTGTTACGCTTTCTTTAGTGTTACTCCCCATGGGCTTTATTTATTAAATATGTTAGAAACTGTACCAGAAAAACGCGGTTCTGGTTATGGACAAAAAATGCTGGCTTATTTGAAAAAACACTACGCTCCCCAGCCCCTCTTTATTGAAGTAGAAGCGCCGGAATTAGCTACTAATGAAGAAGAACGCATTATTAGAGAACGACGCATGAAGTTTTACCACAAGCTGGAAGCTTACGATACAACTTTGCGCTCTTCCTTAGGCGGTATAGTTATGCATATTTTGGCAGTAAATGGCAATTTAGCAGAACTGGATCTGCACAAAATCCATAGTGAACTGAGCTTGCATTATCCTACAGTTTACAATCCGACTTCACATATGCTGCAACTTTTATAGCACCTTATTTTTTGCAAGCAAAAGCGTCAGATTAGTTGCCATCAAGTGCAACAGTCGGCGCCTTTTATTTTGTTATGAATTAGTCAATAAACCGACTTAGTCTTTTAATTGACTATTTATAGAATTTAAAGCTATATTTAAGATGTTTTGTAGTATAAATTGTATATTTAACGATAAATCGTATTAAAAAGGCGCCCCAGCCATCAAGCCGAGGCGCCTTTCCGTATAAGCTCGAATACTAAATACCAAACTAAAGATACAAAGCCTCGAGCTACTCTATAAGCTTAGCGCCAAGAATCATAGTCGCGATCTTTATTGTTGCGACGGTCGCGCTTGTTGTTGCGGCGGCCACCGGAACTTGGCGGCGGATACATATCGACTAAGCTGGACATATCGAAGTCTGCGTCAAAAGAAGAAGCCGACGGGGTATAATTGTTGTTAGAACGAGGAGCGCTAGGACGGCTGCTGTTGTTACCGTAGTTGCGGGAACCGCCAGAACGTGAAGCGCCGCCATTATTGGCGCGGTAACAGTCGGAGCAATAGACAGGGCGACCGTTAGTAGGTTGGAAAGGAACTTGCGTTTCCTTACCACATTCAGCGCATATGGCGCTATACATCTGGCGAGGGGGACGCGTATTGGCTGCTGCAGCGCTATTTTCTGCGCCACCATTGTTACGAGGGGCTTTGGCTCCACCCTGACCGGCCTTACGTGCAGCTCTACAGCTGGGGCAACGGCGAGGCTCGCTCGTAAATCCTTGGGACGCATAAAACTCTTGTTCACCTTCGGTGAACACAAACTCAGCGCCGCACTCGACGCATTTTAGGGACTTATCCACTCCGATTTAGATCTCCAGTATATTTTACAAAGGCATACAAATTTCTTAAATAAAAGAAACCCTGCTCGCTAAGCTTAGCATTTTTAAAGTTCTCTTTCAATACTGATAAGGGGGAAAAATAGATCGTAATTAAGAAGGAAAAAAGTTTAGATTGCTAGACTAAACAACAATCGGCCTGGCACTTCTCACTGTCTTTCTCTTTTCCTTTCGACAATTCTAACTGGCGGTAATTTATTTATGATTTTTTCAGTTCAAATAAAAGAAAGCATCGGTAACTTAGCAATTTTAGCTCTGGCTTTCAGTTTACTAAGCAGTGGCTGTCAAAAATTTCCTGGCGCTGCCTCTATGGATAATTCGTCAGCAGCCAATCAAAAAGCCGCTCAACAGGTTACAGCTAGAGTTGACAATGGTTCCTTATCAACATCTTTGCCTAAAACAGCCAGCGCTTTTGATGCTACCAAAGCTTGGCAAGATTTAGTATACCAAGTAGAAATCGGCCCTCGTTATGTTGGTAGCGTAGGTTCTACAAAAACTCGTCAATGGCTAAAAAATGAGTTAAATAACTTAGGCGCTCAAGTATACGAACAAAAATTTACAGCCAACACAACAGAAGGCTCCAAAGAATTTATCAATATCATAGCTTGCTTAGAGCCGAACAAGGCTACACAGACTACTTCAAATGTAGCTGCCGCCGACAAATCAAAAGAGACTCAAAATAATTACGGCAATCAAACTGCAACTTCTAAAGATACAGCGCAATCGACTACCATAGTTCTAGGCGCTCACTATGACACAAAATATTTCAAAGACATAAATTTTGTAGGAGCTAACGATGGAGCTTCAGGAACAGCCGTACTTTTGGAATTGGCTCGAGTTTTCAAAAAACAGCCCTTAAAGCAGCACAAACTTACACTTTGCTTCTTTGACGGTGAAGAAGCCTTCGGTGAATGGAGCGCCACTGACGGAACCTACGGTAGCCGATATTTTGTCGAGAACTTAGGTAAAACTGCTTCACCAGTTAAGCTGGAAATTAAAGATGTTGTAGCTGCAGTAATTATTGACATGGTCGGAGACAAAAAATTGCGCCTTACTTACGATACCGTTTCCCATCCACAACTTTTGGAAATGCTCTTTAATAAAGGTCGTGAGCTAAAATTTACCAAACAATTTAAGCGCAGCGACGTAGGTGCTATTTCCGATGATCATCTCCCCTTCTTATTGGCAAAAATTCCAGCTGTAGATGTTATAGGTTTTAATAACAACGAAAACGGACTCTATCCAAGTTATTGGCATACTGCTGAAGATACGCTCGATAAAGTTTGTGCCGATAGTTTATATGTAGTGGGCACTACTGTCGAACTTTTTGCCCGAGATTTAGATGAAGTTTTAGAATAGCTATTTTGACAAAATAAAACCAAAAGAAAAAGCCGTCAAATTTATTACTTTACTTATCGTAAAAATTGGTAAACCTGGCGGCTTTTTACATATGTATAAAGCTTTGAACTTTCAACGCAAGTCTAAGTCAATATAGCTCTAATGCTGGCAATTAGGGCAATAAACGCTGCTGCGGCCGCCTATTGTTTCTTTACGAAGTTCTTGACCGCAAACTAAACAAGGTTGGCCGCCTCTTCCATAAACTTTAAGTTGAGCTGCATTATTTCCTTTATGACCATCAGCATCTCGATAATCTGAGAATGTAGTGCCGCGATTATCAATAGAACTTTTCAAAATAGGTTTAATCACATTAAAGATCGCTTCTATTTCTGAATTAGTCAAGTTTTTTGCCGATTTTATAGGTATAATATGGCTAGCAAATAAAACTTCATCTGCGTAAATATTGCCTAAACCAGCTACAATTGATTGATCTAAAAGAGCCGTTTTGATAGCTCTAGATGTTTTCTTTAATCCTCTTGTCAAATTATCAATAGTATAATCATTTCCAAATGGATCAGGCCCTAAAGAATTGAGCTCAGGTGAATTTTTAAGTTCAGCTTTGGTATACAGATACCATTTGCCAAATTGACGTATATCTCTATAACACAATGAGGTATTGCCATCTAAATGCAAAATAATATGGGTATGCTTATCAGGCTCAAATTGTCCCTGAGCTCTTTGTAATCCGGTTATTGGATGAACTGTAAATTCATTATTATCAGGCAAGTTTAGATCACGAAAAGTTAATTGACCGGTCATACCTAAACGCACCAAAAGAGAGTAATTTTCGCTATCAATAATAAGTATTTTGCCTAAACGGCGCACATCAGTAAATTTATGACCGACTAGGGCTTCTTCCAATTTTGCTAGATCGGTATTTATAAGCAACTTGGGAAGTTTAATTTCAATTCTCTCAACAGTACGTCCGGGAAGTTTGTCTTCTAGACCACGACGTATAGTTTCAACTTCTGGTAATTCAGGCATTTTGTTCTCTTTTCTCTGTTTTTTAATAATAAAAAAGATAAACGATACTATCGAAAAGATTAGTTTCTACTCAAAGACTAACACTTTCCGGTAATATTGGAAAACAACTTTTTTCAACCTTAAACTAAATGCTTTTATAGATAACGGCAGCTTTAATAAGTTCCTTTATGTCGTCCAAAGTGCGAATTTTGCTTAAGCGGCGCATAACAAATTTAGGACGCAAATAAAAGCGCGTATAAGCTTCTTTAAGCATAGAATGCAACTTAGCCTCATTCCATAAATCTGTTTCCAATACGGGAAAATCTTGGCGAGCTTGTTGCAACAAAGTATATTTTTTCCAATAGTCCTTATCTACCAAGCCCAATTCGACAGCCTCGCGGAAAAGATCGGTGGCTGGCAAAGGGGTCGTAATAGAAAAAGAAGCATAATCTAAATCCAATTCGCAAGCCAAATTTACAGTATCATTGAAAGTTTGGAAATTTTCTCCCAAATATCCAATCATAAAATACCCCCTGGTTTCAAAACCGTATTTTTTAGCCCAGCTCACAGCTTGGCGTACTTGAGCGTGAGTAATTCCTTTGCGCATGCGCTTCAAAATTTGCGCATTGCCGGCTTCGACACCAAAATGAATACGCTGGCCACCTACTTCACGCAACTCCTTGATCATCTCTTCATCGACAGAATCTACTCTGGTACGTATATCAAAATGGACTTTAATCTGTCGCTCCTTCAAAAGACGACAAATATCCATAACTCGTTGTTTTTTTAAAGTAAAGGTCTCGTCAAAAAAAACAATTTCCTTCGCACCATATTGTTTTACATACAATTCTATTTCGTCGACAACATTTTTAGGAGAACGGAAGCGCACTCCAGAAACGCCATTATAAATTTGACTGCAAAAACCGCACTTAAAAGGACAGCCTCGGCTGGTAACCATAGTAAAAAACGGACTTTCTACAGTTAAGGCATGATAAAGATCGCGTTGCAATAAATCTATAGCCGGAAAAGGATAGCTGTCTATCGACTCAAATTGAGTGCGTGGCTTATTTAATTTAACTTTGTTGCCTATACGAACAACAGTACCATCTATATTTTCTAAACTTCCCCCAGCACTGTAGGTGTTGAGAACTTCTTTTAAGGTCTCTTCTCCATCACCAATAATACCTATATCAAATTCTGAAAAAGAGAGGCATAATTCCGGATATATAGATAAATGCGGCCCGCCGACAATAAGCAAAGAATTGGGCAAAACCTTTTTAATGATTTTAGCCGCTTCCACAGTAGAAGGCCAACCTGCGCTCATAGTAGTGATAGCTACTATTTCCGGACGCTGCTTTTCCAAGTAAGACTTGAATGCCTCAGGAGAAGTGCGTGAGGCGTTGGCATCAAGGAACTTAACATGATAACCATTTTGCTTGACATATGAAGCCAAATAAAGAATGCCTAAAGAAGGCAAGACTTGCAAAGAACGCTCAGCTTCATCAGGAATGGGGCGGATATTTACGTCATGATACTTAAGAAAAAGAATGGTAGGCTTACGCGGACTCCTATCCACAGGAAATGACCTCTAAAAATTTAGCTTATTAAGCTATGACTGCTTGCGCCCCTGACGGCGAGCCGCTCCCACGGCATCATAAATCATCATGCGCAACTGATCAGGAACCATCTCCGGTCCCTTATCTTGCATAGCCTTGCCCAAAGCCAAAGCTAAGCCAGGCTTGGAGGCAACTCTAATAGCTCGCTTTATCAAATCCTTGGATTTTTCCCCCTTTTTGCCGCTTTGTTGAGCTGGCCCAGCTATTTTGCGGAAGACATCCTTGTAATCGTATTCACTTTCCCAGAAGCAATTTTCGATATCTACTTCTTTGAGAACGGTAACTTTCCCTAAACCGGCAGCCTCGGCGTAGGGCTTGGCCAATTTTCCATAAGTATGGCCAGCTTTATCGCCGTCAGCTAAAAGATGCCAACTAATGCCCAGTTCGTTAGCTAAATTGGCTAAAGGCCCCAAACCACATTGAGCAAACTCAACTAGCTCTATACCTTCACTCCAAAGGTCAAAGCCTAAAACTCTAGCTATTTCCGGCAATAACCAGCACTCGGTCTCTCCTTCAACTAACAACCAAAAGCGCATGAAGAGAGCGGCTCCACGCCTAATGCGCAAATGATAAGCTATGCGGCGCAAATCGTTTATATGAATATGGCCGGAGTTTACTTTATAGACACTGGCAATGCCTTCTGGAGAGCGTACCATACGACGAATACCAGTTAAGGGCACAGCCGAAAGTAAATCGGAATTGTTAGTAGAAAGCAAGCGCTGCGGAGACATGCGGTCTATTAAGCTCCAGACCGACGTAAGCATAAGTGGATGCAAATAGGCTTCAGGATCTTCTACAGAAAGCAGCGGATAATAATCACCATTGCCGTCATTAGCTTCGGAAAAACCTTGAGATTGCGCTTTAAAGAACGAATCAGCAAAAGCCAACATAGCTAAACTTCTAGCACCAGTACCGCGTAAAAGAGCACTAAAACGCTCATAATCATCATGTTCGCGCTTATCTCCATCTATCAATGGATTAAGCGTAGACATCGGCGCTTGCAATCTCTCTTTAATAATTCGACCGTCGCCTTTATGAGCAGACAAAATCTGAGTATAGCGATCTTGGCCGCGCTTTGAATCTTCATCTTCGGAGAAGTCGCTGGCTTCATCAATGGCAGAATCGATGCGCTCAGTCTCATTGCGAGAATTGTGCACCAAAATTTTCTCCAAATTGTTCAGATTGCTTTCCAATTCATCACGATGAGCGGCGATAAATTCTTGAGCTGAACACTGAGCATTTTCTGTTAATTCGGAGTAAGCCTGACTAAAGAGAGAATCAACCTTATCTTGGGCCGGACGCTGTTCTTGACCACTTCTTATGGGTGGAAGTAAAGCACCAGGACGAATGCGCAAGAAAGGACACACAGTCTTAATTGTTTTTAAGTACTCCAAAGAATCAGATAATTCTATTTTTCGGTGCTCGGCATCTTCGAAGTGATAATCGGTAAAAACTTTATTACCCTCGCGCTTAGCTTCTACGCAAAGGTAAAAATTAAGCACCCTAGCCATACGACCGCCGCGCATAAGTAAATCGGTCATAAAGCGATCATCTTTAAATTTTTGCAAACTGCTATAAGAAGCGCAAGCTCTTTCTTCTTGTAAAGCTCTGAGCGATTCGGCATCAGCTGACAAATCGTCCGCTTCAGCAGTATGTTTGTAGAGTTCGCTAGCCTCGTCAGCTCGCAGAACATGAGAGCCATTCTCCTCAGCTTCGGTATATTCTAAAGCTGTACTCTTATCTATAGCTTCAGTTTTATTGCCGGAGAAGCTCCCCCCAAATCCTATAACTATGCGCATTTCCTTAGTCTGTAAATCTTCAGAAGGAGCTGTCACATAATAAAATGTTTCGCGATTGCGATGAAAATCGGAAGCACTTATGTCAAAGCCATCTTTAGGCACATTACGTCCTAGAACAGCTTCTAAAGCGTTTAAAATACTAGACTTACCGCAGCCATTTTCTCCGATAAGAACGGTGACGCGACTTTGGAAAGAAATATCAACTTTTTTTATAGAACGAAAGTTCTCTACAAGTAAACTACGTACAAACACACACATATTTTTCGCGACACTTAAACCGTTTGCCTTCTGCTTAATGTGAAGGAGAAAAAAGAGCCTAAATAAAAAAAACGAACCCGGTTTTCGTCTTGTAAAATAAGAAAATAATATCAATGAGGCCAATGTAAAAATGCGTCAATTACAACTTTTAGAACCTGGTAAAGTAGAATTGAAAGAAGTTTCCATTCCCCATGCCGACTCAGGAGAAGTTGTATTGAAAATTCGAGCAGCTTTAACTTGCGGCACTGACTTAAAAACTTTTAGGCGCGGTCATCCGAAATTTAAGCTGCCTATGCCTTTTGGACACGAATTTTCCGGCGATATAATTGAAATTGGAGCTGGCGGCGTCAAAGACTTTAAAGTTGGTGATCCGGTTATGCTGGCTCCTACCGCTCCTTGTGGCCATTGTTATTATTGCAAGCGCAACTTAGGCAATTTGTGCTCTTACACTATGGAGACCATGGTACACGGAGGTTATGCGCAATACATAAAAATCCCCGCTCACGTAGCTAGAATAAACCTCTTTCATAAACCGGCGGATTTAGACTATTTTGCAGCTGCTGCCTTAGAGCCGCTTTCTTGTGTAGTCTACGGATCTTCCTTTATTGACGTAAAGCCTGAGCAAAGTAATGTTTTAATCATTGGAGCCGGCCCTATAGGTTTAATGTATATTCCAGTTATGAAGTTGTTGGGAGCTAAGCATATAACCGTTTTGGGCCGCCGTGCCCTGCGCTTAAAATGTGCCACTCAATTAGGCGCCGACACGGTTATCGATCAGAAGTTGTGTCCATCTGAACTCGGAGAAATAAAATCGATTCTACGCGACACTTTTCAAGGTGAAAATTGCGATATTGTCATAGAATGTACAGGCCAGACTTCTGTTTGGGAAGAGAGTTTAGCTTTAGCTGATGATGGAGCCCAGGTTATGCTTTTCGGTGGCTGCGCTGGTGGCACTACTTTCAATTTACCTTTGGCTAATATAATAAAGCGGAAGCTGACGATCAAAGGGGCTTTTCATTTTATACCAGAGTATGTGAAAAAGACATATGACCTTTTGTGCAGTAAAAAAATAGACATTTCCCCCATTATTACTGAGAAAATGCCTCTTTCACAGTATGACAAAATGATTGAAGAATTGCTCAAAGGAAACAATATAAAAATTGGCATAGAGCCAGATCTTTAGTACATGGATTTTAAATCTATTTTGGCCTTTTTACCAATCAGTGCGGCAGTTATTAGTGTAGCGATCCTTTGTGGTTAAAATCAGTATTTTTGACCGCAAAGTTCGATTGTTTTATATTGAACATTTGTACAATATACTAATATATATAATTAGTAAAAGCACCTATAAAATAAGAAATAAACAATAATATATTTATCACAATAATGATTTAATAATATATGACAAAAGATCAATAATTTACAAAAAAAATAAGCTTCACTTCTTCAAGTAATCTTGAAAAAAAATGAAGCTCAAGAGAGCGAGCACATGCACATATAAAGAATGCGCAATTGTGCTTTGCGTTTTCGTATTTACTTACGGTTTAAAAAGCGTTCTCTTTTTATCATTATAGCGTTCAATAGCTAAGTTGATTAAACGCTCTAAAAGCTCGCTATACTCTACACCAGAAGCTTCCCAAAGTTTACTGAACATAGAAAATTGAGTAAAACCAGGTAAAGTATTGACCTCATTGAGCCAAATATGTCCTTGAGGATCCATAAGAAAATCAATGCGAGCCAAACCGTTTAAGTCTGCAGCAGTCCAAGCTTTTTGAGCTAATTTTTTAATTTCTATGACGGTTTCCCCTGGCAACGGTGCAGGAATAAGAAGTTGCGGAGCGCCGTCATTTTTATACTTGGTACTGTAATCATAGAATTTGCTGGTGTAAGTAATTTCACCGGGTACAGAGCATTCTGGAGTATCATTACCTATTACACCTATTTCAATTTCCCGCGGACTTTGACAAGCAGCTTCTACTAAGACCTTGCGATCGAATTTTGCAGCCAACACTAAGGACTCACGCAACTCTTCTGCCGTTTCGGCTTTAGTGATACCTACGCTTGAGCCAGCGTTAGAAGGTTTAACAAAGCAAGGTAAACCGGGTTTTTTAAGCGCTTTTTCTACGCATTTATCTAAATTTGTCTCAATAGCAGAACGCAGCAAAGTTACACTGGGCAAAACTGGTAATCCATTATGAGCCCAGACATCTTTAATAACGGCTTTGTCCATACCGATGGCTGAAGCCAAAACGCCGTCGCCTACATAGGGAATATCGGCCATTTCCAATAATCCCTGAATGGTACCATCTTCACCAAAAGTACCATGCAAAACGGGGAAAATTACATCAAAATTGAGTTCTGATAATTCGTGAGAATTGTTTTTATATTCAGACACTGAACGTCCCTGATAACCGGGACGAATAGTAGCTTCTCCCTCTTCGCTATCTTCAACAACTCCCTTGTCTAAAGCTAATTTAGCCTGAGAGCCAATCACCCAACGGCCATTGCGAGAGATACCGGCAAGGAAAACATTATATTTTTCCGGGGACAGAGCCGCCGCCACAGAACGGGCTGACAACACACTGATTTCATGTTCGGCAGACTTTCCACCAAAGACTACCAAAATATTGAGTTTCTTAATCATAGCCGCGCTTTGTTCTATAATTGAAGGCTTGAGCCTGCCGCTTCAGTTCTTTTTCTTTAAGGCAAGTACCGTAAAGCCCCTGGCTTTAGCCATGGTGAGTATGTCAATAGATTAAGCAGGTTTTCAGCCCCTATTCGCTAAAGTTGGCGGCTCGAGTTTTTGAGCGGCAACACCACTAGTTTTACCACTCAAATTTTCGTTTATAAAAATAATAGAAAATAATTGCTTTTGAAAAAAAGCTTAAATTATTAGTGATAAAAAATGTTAGAAGCAAAAGATACTATCGTTGTTTTATGTAGTCCTGAGGGTGAAGCCAATATGGGCGGAGCTGCTCGTTCCATGACTTGTTTTGGTTTAAATAAACTTGTTTTGGTTTCACCACGCAAGCAACCTGGCATTACCGCTCAAAACTGGGCTTGCCATGGTTTGGAAGTTTTACAAGCCGCTAAACAAGTATCCACTTTGGAAGAAGCGCTTTCCGATGTCAATTTTGCTTTTGGCTTTACTAGACGATATGGCAAAAAGCGCCATAAACTTTTATCACTGCCAGATTTAAAAGGCGAACTGGATGCTCACGCTCAACCTGGTAAAGTGGCTTTGGTCTTTGGCAATGAAGAATCTGGTTTATCTAACGAAGAACTAGAAGGATGCCATCGCCTGGTCACTATTCCCAGTGAAGGATCGCTGAATCTTTCCCATTCAGTTTCTTTAGCCTTATATGAACTTTTTGGTCGCTCTCATAGCGTTCCCGGTACTCAGCAAAAGAAGTTGGCTTCAGCAGAAAAGCGTCTCAAATTGATGAAGGCTGTGGGTAACTATTTAGGAGAGATGGGCTATCCACCTCAACGCGGAGCCAGCAAATTAGAAGAAATCGCTAAATTCAGCGATATTTTAGATAGAGCCCAACTGGAAGATTGGGAAATAGGTTATATTGGCGGTATGTTTAAGCACTTATACGTGAAATTCCAGGAATTACAAAGCCAAATTGATAGCCTTAAGCAATAAAAATAAGCAACAATAAATTATAACTATTATTATATAGTTTGCGCATTTGTATTTATTACAATAACGCGATAGCATTTTTGTGCATTTATTATTGCATATTAAACTCTTAGGAGATAAAAATCTAACATGGAGGCCATGATGAATATCAATCAATGGAAAAAAGCGGCAGCTATGTGCGGTTTAATGTTAGCTACTGTAGCTATTCAACCAGCTTATGCCGACACAACTTCCCAAGCCGGAGAATGTGGTAAAAAAGCCGGTTGTTGTTGCACTAAAAACGATTCAGCTTGCGCTTGTTCTCAAGCTGCTTCTAATTGCTGCTGCACTAAGACCGAAGCTGGTTGTTGTGACACTCAGTCCAAAGCTGAAGCTAAAACCGATTCCAGAACCAGCAGTGGCGTAACTGAGCAAGATTTTGACCGTTCAGTTAAACCCAGCGATAACTTTTATGAGTACGCTATCGGTGGTTGGAAAAAGGCTAACCCTATTCCCGGCGATCAGGCTCGTTGGGGCACTTTCACTATTTTAGCTGACAACAACTACAATATTTTGCATGAAATTTTAGAAGAAGCTGCCGCCAACCCTAAAAGCGAGTTAGAGACTAAGTTAGGCCGCCTTTATAAGAGTGGTATGAATGAAAAAGCTCGCGAGCAAGTGGGCATTGCTCCTTTAAAGAGCGAACTTAAAGCCGTTCAAGAGATTAAAGACTCTACTGCGTTGCTTAATATGATTGCTTATCAACACAGTCGCGGTTTGAATTCGTATTTTAGCTTAGATTCTGCTCAAGATGACAAAAATAGCAGCAAGATTGTCGCTACTATTTGGCAAGCCGGTTTAGGATTACCCGAACGCGATTATTATATTCGCACCGATGAGCAGTCTAAGCAATTGCGCTCTCAGTATGTCAGCTTTATGACTAATATGTTCAAATTATCTGGCTACTCTGCTCGCGAAGCCCAAAAAGCTGCCCGCAACGTTATGGACATTGAAACTCGTCTGGCTAAAGCTTCTCTGCCTGCCGCCGAGATGCGTGATCCGCAAAAGATGTACCATATGATGAGTCAAGATAGCTTAAATAATGTCGCTCCGGCCATCGAATGGAACAGCTATTATAAAACTATAGGCATTGATGTTCCCAAAGAAATTAATGTCACCGGCCCAGATTTTATGAAGTCTGTCAACGGCCTTTTATCTGACAAGTCACTTTTAGCTAAACATAAAGACTACTTAGCTTGGAGAATAATTTCTTCCGGAGCTCCTTATCTCACCAAAGAATTTGAAGAATGCTCCTTCAATTTCTACAGTAAAACTTTGCGCGGTATTAAAGTTATGAAGCCTCGCTGGAAGAGAGTTACCGGCGTTGTTGATAATTTGATGGGCCAAGGCTTAGGGCAGCTTTATGTCAAGAGAGCTTTCCCTCCGGAAGCTAAACAAAAAGTGCTGGATATGGTAAAGAATATCACTGCTTATATGGCTGAAGATATTCCTCGTTTAGATTGGATGAGCGAAACTACTAAACAAGAAGCTTTGAAAAAGTTGCACTCTTTCCGCGCCAAAATCGGTTATCCCGATGTGCCTCGCGACTATTCAAAACTTACCATTACCGATTCTTACTATGACAATATGCGCAATGCCGATCGTTTCGAAAAACAGCGCAGCTTAGCTAAAATTGGTAAGCCTGTCGATCCTAACGATTGGTATATGACTCCTCAAGAAGTCAACGCCTATTACGCTCCTAGCGATAACGAGATTGTTTTCCCGGCTGGCATTTTGCAACCTCCTTTCTTCGATCCTAAAGCTGATGATGCAACTAACTATGGTGGTATCGGCATGGTAATTGGACACGAAATCAGCCACGGTTTTGACGATCAGGGCGCTCAGTACGATGGTCAGGGCAACTTGCGCAATTGGTGGACATCAGAAGACAAAGCTAAATTTGATAAACTCACCAAAGGCGTTGAAGATCAATTCTCTTCCTATGTTGTCCAGGGACAGCACTTGAACGGTAAGCTCGTTTTGGGCGAATCTATCGCTGATTTAAGCGGTTTGGCTCTTTCCTGGGGCGCTTATCAGAAATCGCTTAACGGCAAGGAAGGCCCTGTCATCAACGGTTATACCCCAGCTCAGCGCTTCTTCCTTAGTTACGCCAAAATTTGGGCTATAAATATCAGTCCTGAGATGGAAAAATTACAAATCAATACAGATCCGCACCCCACAGCTATGTGGCGCGTAAACGGCCCGCTCTCCAACATGGAAACTTTCTTCAAGGCTTTTGATATTCCTGAAGGCTCTCCCATGTGCCGTCCGGCCGATCAACGCAATAAGATCTGGTAAATTATTGTAAGTTGCTATTAGTTGTCGCGATATAAATTATTATTAGCGGAACTAAAAAAAAGCGAGTTGAAAATTTTCAACTCGCTTTTTTTACTTGTCATTACCTAAGTACTATAATGCAAAAATTACGCAATAGTTATTCTATTTTTCCAACAATCTCGACACCTAAAGTTTGCATATGCTCAAAGAATACGCAATTCAACAATTTTTCATCATGAGGAGTCGTATTAGTAGCTTCAGCAAGTTCACAATCACAGTTGAAGGTGGCAGCTGTATTTAAAGGTACAACTAAATTCCACGGACGACGGCGCGAAACAGAGTAAAACTTGAGACCTGCCACCAAATGGTATAAGCACAAATCCGTAACTCCACCCATTACTATGATGGTATGTAAACTATCTAAAGTGAGCAAATGGGTAAGCAAAGAAGTATCAACCAAAGAGCTAATAGATGATTTATTGATAATTAAAAAGTTCTTAGCACAATCTAATGAGATTAAAGCATCTTCTAATTGGCTTTCGGGACTATTTTTCAAACAATGCGGCGGCCAAGATTCAAATTCCGGACTATTGGGATTATGTGAATCACAAGTAAAAATTAAATGGCGCACCCCAGCAGCAGCTGCTTTTTTTACCGTTTCGGCAATATTAGGAACTATAGCCGCCATTTGAGGAGAACTCATAAATCCTTGAGAGCAAAACCCTTTGACAGCATCCACAGTAATGCAAGCAACATTTTCAGCTCCGCCCGCTTCTTCAATAAGTTGGCTCATACTAAGTGTATGCTTCCGACTTTGTTCCATGAAGTTGTATAAGTACTGAAGGTAAGGGCGACGTTCTTCCAAAAATTCTTCAAAATGCATTAGAATATAACTCCTTTTGGGTGCTCTTAAGAGGCCGCTTGTAGTATTATAACCTAAAAAAAAATTATTTCCAGGAACACAAAATAGTGAACCAAGCAAACACTGAAAATAATATAACTCGTCGAGCTTTCGGTATATATTGTCGGCCAGATTGTCCTAAAGCAGATCAAGCTTTAGAAAAATCAAAACATTTTTTGCAAAACCATAATATAGATATAATTACCCTTGAAGACATATTAAATGGATACCAAGCCGAAGCGGTTTTAGCTTTCGGTGGAGATGGAAGCTTGCTTCACGCTGCCAGATTAGTAGCTCAACAGCATATTCCAGTATTAGGTGTAAATTTTGGTCGCATAGGCTATTTATGTACTGTTAATTCTGAACATTTAGAAAAAACTCTGACCCATTTAGTAAATAAGGATTATCACCTAGAACAACATACGATGCTTTCTTGCCACGTATATGAAGATGATCAGCTTATTTGGAGCTCTCAAGCACTTAATGAAGTTTTAGTAGGTGGTTGTAACCGAACTGTCTGTTTAGAAGTAACTATCGATGGAGTAAAATTTGCCACCGTGCGCGGTGATGGTTTAATTTTAGCGACAAAAACAGGCTCCACAGCTTATTCTTTTAGCGCCGGCGGACCAGTTCTTTTGGTAGATGATGTCTTATGTTTAGTAGCTTCTAATGCAGTGTTCTCTTCTTCAATTCGTTCACTGGTGTTATCTGCTGATACTACAGTAACTATAAAAAATTTAACCTATCCTGCTAAGCCTTATGTAGTCGCAGACGGTCAAAAAGATTGTACAATCAATAAAGACACCATAGTTGAATTAAAAAAATCTGATTTAAAATCTAACTTTATTACTTTTGGTAATACATCACCTATTCAAGATTTACATCGCGGTTTCCAAGAACTAATGATGCGCTCTTTGTAAGTGCTTTTTGCTCTCATTGCACAGCATTGTTGCACTTGCTACGTTTTTACGCTATAGCGCGTTCATTTCTAACTAGCGGACATTTTTTACCGGTTGCAGACATAAGGTATAGGTGAACAAAATCTCCGTTTCTCGGGTTTAACTGGTTGCGTTTACGCCGCCAAAGCCAAGGACTACACTACGTTCGTTTGTGCTAACTTATTGGCATTTCTTGGTGTGACTGGTAACTATGTGGCTTTTAAAAAGACATAAAAAAAACGCCCTGCCTTACGACAGAACGTCTTTTTCTTTTGAAAATATCTTGAACAGCAACTTCTAAATCAAGCTTATCATCGTGTAAGCGATCGACCTAGAGGTTCATCTACACCCACATACGCA
>CAKUBG010000037.1 GCA_934636825.1 uncultured bacterium
TGCCAATTGGGTGCCGCGAGGTACTCTTCGTTAGCTTTAACTTCTTCGGCTTCAGCTTCAGCCTTACGGATGGCAGCCTTAGAAGGCCGGCCACGCTTAGGCTTGGCAGCTTCTACAGCTTGAGCAAGGCGAACATTTTCCCAGTACCGCTCCTGCGCTTCCTTAGGAAGCGAGTCAAGGGCGATCTCGTACTTGAAACCGTGCCCTCCGTTAGGGTTTGGAACTTTATCAGCGACGAGCTCTCCTCTGGAAATCCTCGCGCGAACGGTTTGAACAGTCGTCATTAACAATTCTGCGGCATCGGCTACGTTCATAGGAGCTCCTTAACGGAGCATCCCACTAATTCAGCTATTTTTGCTAACACGAGAATTGAAGGCAGTCTGCTGCCGTTCTCCCACCTATTAACAGTTATGCGAGAAACGCCTAAAGCTATAGCTAACTGCTCTTGGGTGATCCCTAATCGCTCTCTTGCTGCTCTGATATTTAGTTGTATCTGTTTTGGATACTTCATATTTATTTATATATCCAAAATGGATACATAAGTCAAGAGGTTAGGGCCTAATATGTAAAAATGTATCCAATATGGTTTCACTTAGAGAAAATTTTATTGAGCAAATGAAACAAGCGAGAGAATCGCTAGACATTAACCAAGAAGCACTTGGCAAAAAGATGTCAGTATCGCGGATTACAGTAAACCGATGGGAGAATGGAGAGCGAGTACCTGATTTAGATACAGTTGAGAAAATAGCAAAAGCGCTTAACAAAAAAGCTGTAATCACCCTACAAGACAACAGTGAAAAGGAAGAAAGCAAGGTAAGCCAAGAGGCAAAAGAGTTGTGCTTGATGATTGAGAAGCTCGACTGCGATGCAAGAAAGCATATTCGTGGCTTAATTGAGATTTTATCAAGAAAATAAGCTTTCTTTGCTTTCCTTGCTTACCTTGACAAATAGAGAAAAACGCCGAAAATTCGGGCTTTTCTTAAAATGAATTTTTGGAATTTTGGATCGGATAAAAAATTAGGAGTTTTAAAAATACAAAAATCCGCACAGATCCGCTTTTTTTCAGGCTTTTTAAGCCCCTAAACGACAATAAAAAACGCCCCTTCAGCTCCTATTTAATAGGTTTTGAAAGGACGTTAAATTGTAAAAAAGCGGATCTGCTGGAAAAAATTCTCGCAAACCATTTAGGAAGCCGATGAAGAAAAAAGCCCGAAGTGATGGGATTTTAAGGAGATCTAAAAAATGGGCTTTCTCTCAAAACATCCGATCCCTTATAGCTATCTTTTGAGCAAATAGAATCTTCTAAGTTTTGGATAAAAAGACTAAAGAAGATTCTATTTTTTTATCTTTTTGGGAAAAAATCATGAAATCGTTATTCTTTGATCACAAATTACAAATAAAAGAAACTCCTTGCCCTCAAGCTGTCGACGCTGAAGCTCTTATCAAGGTAGAATTGGCAGGCATTTGCAATACAGATTTAGAGCTTTGTCGTGGTTATATGGATTTTACGGGCGTTTTAGGCCACGAATTTGTTGGCACTGTCGAAGAATTAGGCTCCGCTTGCTCAGATGCTGACAGGCAAAAATGGCTGCACAAAAGAGTTGTTGGTGAAATCAATTGCGGCTGCGGCCACTGTTCTTGGTGCTTGGCTCACTCTGACGCTCGTCATTGTCCTAAACGCACCACTTTAGGAATTGACAGGCGCCACGGCGTCTTCGCTCCTTACACTTTGCTGCCGGTAAAAAACTTATACGAAGTACCAACTTCTGTAACTAATCGCCAAGCAGTTTTTACTGAGCCTTTGGCCGCAGCTTGGGAAATTGCTGAACAGCTCCATTTGCAGCCCAATTCTCAAGTGCTTATCTTTGGCGATGGCAAACTTGGCTTAATGGCTGCCGCCGTCTTGCGCTTAAGTTGCCTAAACCTCACCCTTATAGGCAAACATGAGCAAAAGCTGCAATTAGCTGCCAAAATGGGCGTCAAAACGCAGCTTTTGTCAGACTTTCAACCTCAACAAGCCGATGTAGTTGTAGAAGCTACCGGCAGCCCCAACGGCTTAGAAATGGCCATCGCCAACGTGAAGCCGCGCGGCACCGTGGTATTAAAGTCTACGGTAGCGGCTAATTCCAACTTAAATTTGGCTCCTATAGTAGTAAAAGAAATAACTGTGTTAGGATCGCGCTGCGGCCCCTTTGCTCCGGCTTTAAAAGCTATGGAAATGGGCCTAATCGATCCGGAGCCGCTTATCAGCGCGATCTATCCTCTAAGCGAAGGCTTAAGCGCCTTTTCCAAAGCGCAGGATCACAACTGTATTAAAGTGTTAGTTGATCCTGCGCTTTAGCTAAACTTAAAAGCACAACGCTAAAGCCAAATTAGCCACCCAATTAGCCGCCAACTACACTAAAAAAAGAAGTGCCGCGCGGCTACAGGCACGGTGCACCTGGGGCGCTGGATGAAGTGTGGATAGCAGCACTGAATTTGCCGAACGGCAGCACGATCGCGATCGTCCTTTTACTGAATATTTGGCGATCTTAAGCGATTGTCTGCTATAGGCCCCAGTCCTTTAAAGCTTTTGGAAGAACTTATGCTTAATAATAAACTGGTTCCACATAGTCGTACTTGCGATTTAGTCAGTGACCAAGTTTTAACAAGTTTATTTTTATTTGCGTTATAAAAATAATTGCTGCCAGCAACAATTGTATATAAAATACAATATCAAGTTATAGTTCCAGGCGAATTTGTAGCCTTATATTTTTGCCTTATCTTAAATAGGTTTTTACTTTTATACGGAGAAAAGCGCGGGACGCGTTTCGTGCTGCTTTATATGATGATAAGTTGAGGGGGAAACTTCTAGTTAAGCAGAGAGCGCGTCTATTATTATTTGGAGGCCTTTATTGCCATGCAACCGACTTACTTGTCGCAGGAAAATAAACTTTCCAGCTTGGGAGAGAAGATCTTTTTAGATCGCTATTCCTTAAAAGACGGTTCAAAGGATACTTTAGCTAAAGGCGACACCGTTGTTGTCTTGTTAGATCCTAAGAGCAGTCAGCGTGAAATTGGGGAAATTACCGAAATTGACGGCGACAATGTAAGCGTTACTTTGCGTGACGGCTCTCCTTTTCAGACTGTTAAAGAACATGTGGATAAGCCCTTGGAGCTCCACGTGGAAGACATGATGGATCGCGTAGCTAAAGGCGCTTCCCAAATTGAAAACAAAAAAGATCGCGAAACATGGCAGACTAATTTCCGCTGGCTCTTAGAAGGTTGGAAGTTTGTGCCTGGAGGTCGTATTCTTTCTTCTTGCGGCAGCAGTCAACAACTGACTTTCTACAATTGCTTTGTAGTGCCCAGTCCTTACGACTCTCGCGACGGTATTATCAGTACCCTTTCCCATATGGCGGAAATAATGAGTCGCGGCGGCGGCGTAGGCATCAACCTTTCTTCTTTGCGTCCGCGCCATTCTTACGTAAAAGGTGTCAATGGGCGCTCTTCCGGTTCAGTCTCTTGGGGCGGTTTATATAGTTTCGTTACCGGCTTAATCGAACAAGGTGGCTCCCGTCGCGGCGCTCTTATGCTCATTCTGAACGTTTGGCACCCCGACATTATTGAATTTATCAATTCTAAACGCGAAGCGGGCAAAATAACCAACGCCAATATTTCTGTAGGTATTACCGCCGACTTTATGCAAGCTGTCCATGACAACGCCGATTGGAATTTAATCTTCCCCGATACCAACGATCCCAAGTACGCCGATCAATGGCATGGCGATATTAAAGATTGGCAAGCAAAAGGCGGCCAGATTATCGTTCATAAAACTGTCAAAGCTAGAGATATTTGGAATAATATTATTGAAAGTGCTTGGGCCTCAGCTGAACCTGGCGTCTGGTTTATCGATCGCAGCAACGAGCTTTCCAACTCTTGGTATTATCCGGAAGGACGCGTAGTTTGTACCAATCCTTGTGGCGAACAGCCTTTGCCCGCTTGGTCAGTATGCAATTTAGGCCACATCAACCTTTCCAAGATGAGTAAAGATGGACAAGTTGATTGGGACACCTTGAAAAAAACCGTCCAATATGCCGTCCGTTTCTTAGATAATATTATCGATACTACTCCCTACTTCTTCACTCAAAATAAAGAGCAACAATCTAAAGAACGCCGCATCGGTTTAGGTACTGTCGGTTTGGCTGAACTTTTAGTTAGACAAGAACTCCGCTACGGTTCTCCCGAATCAGAAGAATTTATCAAGAAACTTTATAAGTTTATTGCCGAAACAGCTTATCAAGCTTCTGCCGACTTAGCTGCCGAAAAAGGTAGTTTCCCTCGCTTCGATAAAGACAAATATTTACAAGGCAAGTTTATCCAGCGCCTTTCCGAAGATACTCGCGCCAAGATTGCCCAAGAAGGCATTCGCAACGTTACTTTGCTTACTCAAGCTCCTACCGGTACTGTAGGTACAATGGTAGGCACCTCTACCGGTATTGAGCCTTTCTATTTCTGGTCTTACACTCGCAAGAGTCGCTTAGGCGTCCACGTAGAGAAAGTGGCTGTTTTAGACGAGTGGCAGCAAAAGCATCCTGGCGAGCCTACTCCAGATTATTTTGTCAGCGCTTTGGATCTTACACCTCAAGAGCATGTTCAAGTGCAAGCTGATATTCAGTATTGGGTAGATTCGGCTATTTCCAAAACTTGCAACGTCCCTGCCGATTATACTGTCGATCAAGTGCGTGAGCTTTATGAGCTTATGTATAAACTTGGTTGCAAAGGTGGCACCATCTATAGAGATAAATCTAGAGATGAGCAAGTGCTCAGTGCCGAAAAAGACACTAAAAAAGCTGCTGAAGAGCCTAAAAAAGAAGAGAAAAAGGTTGTCGAAAAGAGGCAGCCTAAAGTGCGTCCTCGTCCTACTGTACGTCGCGGCGTAACTGTTACTAAGTCTACTCCTACCGGTACAGCTCATATTATTATGAATGATGATGAAAACAACCAGCCCTTTGAAGTTTTCATCGAAATTGGCAAAGGCGGATCGGACATTAAAGCTATGGCCGAAGCCTTAGGACGCATTGCTTCTATTCTGCTGCGCGTCAACTCTCCGCTTAGTCCGAAAGAACGTGTCAAAGAAATTGTCGAACAACTTGGCGGCATCGGCGGTCAAAGCTCAGTTGGCTTTGGCAAGAACAAAGTGCGTTCGCTGCCTGACGCTATTTCTCAAGCTCTGTCCGACACCTACTTAGCTCCAGAAGAAAATCCCGAATTGGAAGAAATACGCCAAAAAGCTGAAGCTATTGGTAAAATTACCGCTGATATTTGCCCAGAATGCGGCAACAGCAGCTTTATCAATATTGAAGGCTGCACCAAGTGCTATCTTTGCGGCCATTCTGAATGCTAGCTTTATAATATATTAAAGCAGTTACACTCGTAGTTTTTTAACCAACAGGCGGAGGCAGTGGCGATGGAAGGCGAAGAACATTGGCCGTTAGGCCAGTTCGAGCCTGGAAGAGCCGCTGCTGGAGCTAGCCAACATGAACATGAGCCCGCAGCCAAAACTTATAGCGCAATTTTTTCACCATATCGGTAGCGCAGGCCTCTGGCCGTTAGGCCAGTCAGCCGGAGCGTAGATATGGTAAAAAATGTAGCTAACACAAAATAGCTAACAGGCGGGCCGTACAATAATTAGCGTCTCTACAATGAAAAAAACTACGCAACCAAACAGGTTTACGCTATACATGTTGGTGCTAAATTTATAGCCACGTTGCTTAAGTTCGTTATATCCCTCCTCGAAAATATCGCCAACTCATTACTGAATATACAACAAAAAAGCGCTCAGTTTCTCATATTGAAAAAGCTGAAGCGCTTTTGTGAATCTAAATCAGTTGCTAATTAAGCAAGTTTACGCCACTTGCGGCCGATTTTGATAGTTTTACCTGAAACAATTTCGATAGTAGCTGTAGGATCGCTAACCGTCTCGCCATCGATAGCTAAAGCATTCTGAGTTACAAAGCGACGGGCTTCGCGCTTAGAGGGAGCTAAACCGGCTTTTACGATCAGCTCTACAACATTGATAGAGCCTGTACCCACATTTACTTCGGGAATATCGGTAGGAACCGAGCCCTGAGAGACGACTCTCATCCATTCGGCGTCGGCAGCTTCAGCTTCTTCAGCGGGATGATAGAGAGAGATAATTTCACGAGCTAACCAACGCTTGGTATCGCGAGGATTATTTTCGGCAATAGCTTTATCTACAGCGTCTAAATCGACATCGGTGCAAAGCTCGAAATAACGGCGGATCTTGTCGTCGGGCAGAGACATGAGCTTATTGAACATTTCCTGAGCAGTTTCGGTAATGCCAACATAGTTGCCCAAACTCTTAGACATTTTCTGGACGCCGTCTAAGCCTTCCAAAATGGGCATAAGCATAACGCACTGAGGCTCTTGTCCAACTTGAGTTTGCAACTCTCGACCCACTAAGTTATTGAACTTCTGATCGGTGCCGCCCATTTCTAAATCGGCCTCTAAATTGACCGAGTCCCAGCCTTGCATCAAAGGATAGAGAAATTCGTGTACGCCGATAGAGATGCCGGAAGTAAAACGCTTAGTGAAGTCGTCGCGCTCCATAATACGAGCCACGGTATAACGGGAGCACAAAGCGATAACGTCATTAAAGTTCATTTTTTCTAACCATTCGGAATTGAAACGCACTTCGGTACGTTCAGGATCCAAAATAGCGGAAAGCTGACTCTTATAGGTAGCGGCATTAGCTTGAATTTGCTCAATACTTAAAACCTTGCGGGTTTGGCTGCGACCAGTAGGATCGCCTACGCGAGCAGTAAAATCGCCAATTAAAATAATGACTTTGTGGCCAAAATCTTGGAACTGGCGCAATTTACGCAATACAACAGCAAAGCCTAAATGAATATGAGGTGCGGTAGGATCGAGTCCTAATTTAATACGCAGAGGCTTTTTGTCGCGCAAACTGCGCATAATTTTATACTTCAACTCTTTCTCGCTGATAATTTCAGCCGTACCGCGGCGCAGCTTGGCCAATTGAGCCTCAGCTTGCTCGACGATTTCAGGCGCAAAGCCTTGTTCTTTTACTTCAGAGTTGGTTTCAGTCACCGATCTTCTCCTTAATGTTAATGGCAGCTTTTAAAACAGCCGCCTACTTGTCTCTCCACTTACACAACATGGAAACAGACTAAAGAATCTTGCCAAAGTTATACTATAATTGGCGAATTTTGCTAATTTTAAGAGTTTTGCCAGCCATCAAAAAATTAAAGACAGCCTCTTCTTCGCCTTCAATTTCTACTTCCAAACCTTCTTGCTTAAATTCCGGCGGAAGTCCTTGCAAAGGATAACGACGCTCGGTAGTTTCCAACATCCAGGAAGCGCCTTCCAATTTAACTAAACGCATCTTGCCGCGATAAGTTTTCATTTTATCCTCCGCTTTTGACCAAAACTTAAAAGAATCTTATCAATGTTTGTTTATAAGGCCAGAGGTTAGAAATACGCCCCCAAAACAAATGTGCCTGCCAAAAAATTCAATTAGAGAAAAGAAGCTTTGTCCACAAAACGCCCGTTTAATTATGCTTTAAAAGGGGAGTTACAAAACTTAAACCGAATTGAGGCCGGAATTTTCTTAGCGGAGTTTGGAGAGAGCAATTCTTTCCAAAGCAAAAAATGAGCGAAAACTTGTCTAATAATTTGCCCAAATTAGCTGCCGTTATTATGGCCGGCGGCGTCGGTACGCGCTTTTGGCCTGTCAGCACTTCTGCCCGTCCCAAACAGTTTTTAAACCTATTCGGCGGACGCACCCTTTTGCAAAAGAGCTTTGATCGCCTTAAAGGGTTGGTGCCGCAAGAGCGCATTTTAGTGCTGACTAACAAAAACTTTATCGGCTTGGTAAAAGAACAATTGCCGGAGCTTTCCGACGCGCAGATTGTAGGCGAGCCCTGTCGACGCGACACTGCCGCAGCTGTAGCTTTGTCTTCCCTTTTAGTGCAAAAGCTCTTCGGTGATTGTACTATGCTAGTTTTAACTTCCGATCATTACATAGAGCCGACTGACAAATTTCAAAAAGTAATTTTAAGTGCCGCTGCCGGAGCTCAACATTCCAAAGCCATTTACACTTTAGGTATAAAACCCACCTACCCAGCTACAGCTTACGGCTACTTAGAGTGTGGTTTACAAATTGACGATCCAGCTAACCACCCTGGCTTTGACGAGTTGCTCACTCCGGACGCTCCTAAACATTATCAGTTGCTGCGTTTTAAAGAAAAGCCACAAGAACAGCAAGCCCAAGCCTTTTTCGAAAGTGGCCATTTTTTCTGGAATAGCGGTATGTTTGTCTGGCAAACAGAAACTATTTTAGATGAGTTCGCCCGCCTACTTCCCGAACATTTAGATTATTTAAAACCGGCTTTAAAAGTTTACGGTACCGCTAAATGGGAAAAAGCTTTAGCCTCCGCCTTTGAAAAGATGCGCAAAATATCTGTTGATTACGCAATTATGGAACGTGCTAAGGAAATACGTATTGTGGAAGCCGATTTTAACTGGCTCGATCTAGGAGACTGGATGGCCGTAGCTCCTTTCTTTGAACATGATGAAGATCAGAACAAGTATCAAGGCCATATCAGCGTTTACCGTTCCCATAACAATATTATTTTCACGGACAATCCCAAAAGCCATATAGCTTTGGTGGGAGTCGATAATATGGCTGTTATTCAGTCGGCCAATAATTTGTTGGTTGTGCCTTTGGATCAGCTTGGCAATGTCAAAAAATTAGTCGAAAAACTTCCTCCAGAATTAGCCTAAAATTTATCTAGCCTGCTTTGACAAAATATTCAGGGCAGGCTTTTTATTGTTGTACAATATTTTTTTATTAGCGAAAGGTTATCGGTTAATAATATGAGCAATGGTCTAGCCTACGTTTTACCAGCTTTCAAAGCTTACGATATTCGCGGTCGAGTACCTCAAGAATTAGATGAAAAAGCCGCTGAACGCCTGGGTATGGCTTTTGCTAAAGTAACTGGTGCTCAAAAAGTTGCTGTCGGTTACGATATTCGCTTGTCCAGTCCGAGTTTGGCTGCAGCTATTTGTCGCGGTTTAAATGCTTTCGGCGTCGAAGTTACCAATATTGGCTTATGTGGCACGGAAGAAATTTATTACGCTTGCGGAGCTTTAGGTTTTGACGGCGGTATTATGGTAACAGCCAGCCACAATCCCAAAGAATATAACGGCATAAAGATGGTTTTAGATGGCGCTCGTCCTCTTTGCCAAGAAAACGGCTTGGCTGAAATTCGCCATTTAGTTACACAAGATTGGGATTTTGCCAAAGATATTGAAAATTTACATTTAGAAACTCCTAGACAAACGATCAACCGGGAAATCCACGATAGTTTTATCGAGTTCGTTTTAAGTTTAGTCGACTTGGAAGCTATAAAAAAAGCCAATCTAACAGTTGCGGCCAATTGTGGCAACGGCGGCGCAGGCGTAATTGTAAAGCGCTTAGCTGAAAAGTTACCTATTAAATTACATATTATAAATGGTGAACCTGACGGCAACTTCCCTAATGGCATACCCAATCCGCTATTGCCGGAGAATAGGCAAAGCACCGCAGACGCTGTAACAAAATATCAAGCCAATCTGGGAGTGGCTTGGGATGGAGATTTTGATCGTTGCTTCTTCTTTGATGAAAAAGGACAATTTATTGAAGGGTACTATTTGGTAGGCTTATTTGCCAGTCGTTTTTTGCATCAAAATCCTGGCGCAACTATCATTCACGATCCGCGTTTGTATTGGAATACGCGAGAAATTGTTCTTAAAGACGGAGGCCGCCCTGTTATGTCAAAAACTGGCCATGCTTTCATAAAGCAAGCTATGCGCCAATATGATTCAGTCTACGGCGGTGAAATGTCAGCTCACCAATATTTTAAGGACTTTTTCTATTGCGATGGCGGTATTTTACCTTGGCTTATGCTTATGGAATATATGGGCCAACGCAATCAAAAACTTTCTCAACTTATCGGCAATATGATGGAACGCTATCCGGTCAGCGGCGAAATAAATTTTCATATAAATTGCCAGCCAGAAACTATTTTTGCAAAATTAAAAGAACTTTTGGCAGCCAACTACGGCGCGTCTTTAGCTGAAGATCATTTGGACGGTTTAAGTTTGGAATATGCTAAGTTCCGCCTCAATTTAAGAGCTTCCAACACCGAGCCACTGCTTCGCTTAAATATAGAGACCCGCGCCGACAAAGCCTTAGTCGATACTATTAGTCAATCTGTAAGTAATGTTGTGGCTGAGACGTGTGCCAAACAGAAAGCATAAACTTTCCAAAACACGTTTTTTAGAAGGCACATTAGCGTGCGGTCATTTTGATTGTTTAAAGTGTTGAAATAAGCTATTTTTCGAAAAATGGACATTTTTGGGGCAGGGCGCATAGGCTGAATAGAAAAATAAGGCAGGACGATGTGCCCTTGCCTTATTTTTTAGCCAATCTGTTTTAAGACAAAACGCATAGGCTAAAAATATCAAAGCGTTAAGCCGCCAAAAACTTAAATAACGAGGCAAAAAAGTGAGCGCCGCTTCTCTTAAACCTGAAGAAATAGCTAGAGAAAAAATTGATAGAGCTCTAAAACGAGCCGGTTGGGCTGTAGTTTCCCGCGAAGAGTACTCCCCTAATTTGCGCGCAGCTGCCATAAAAGAAAGCTTGCTCAAAGGACAACACGAAGCGGACTACATGCTATTTTTGGAAGGCAAAGCTATTGCCATATTGGAAGCCAAAAGGGATGATATAGACCTTGAAGCGGCCGCCGCCGAACAAGCAGAAGCCTATGCTCACGAATTGTTAGATTGGGAAGCCTATTGGGAAAAGCCGCTCCCCTTCGTTTATCTTGCTAATGGCAATAGTATACTTTTCAAAAACTTAAAAGATGACGAGCCAAAATATGTCAACTTGAACACAATACACAGTCCTGAGCAAATGGCTAAATTGGCTAAAATAAATTCGTATTTTGCTGGATTACCTACATTAGTAAAAAATAAATTGCGCCAATGTCAATACGAAGCTATTTGCAATTTGGAAGCTAGCTTCCGCCAAGGACAAAGGCGAGCTTTAATTTGCTTAGCTACTGGAGCTGGTAAAACTTTTACTGCTTGCATGGCTATATATCGCCTTTTAACTTATACGCCTGCTCGTCGCATTCTCTTTTTGGTAGATCGCAATAACTTAGGGCGCCAAGCTGAAGGTGAATTTGGCACTTTCGATCTCACTGAAAAAGGCGAAAAATTCAGTAATATCTACTTGACAGAATTTTTGCGTTCAACAAAAGTTCCTAGTAGTGCTAATTTAGTTATTTGCACTATTCAACGCCTTTATTCTGTTCTAACTGGCCAGGAATTGCAAGACGATGAAGATGAAGAGTCGACTTTTAACAATACGGACTCGAAGAGAGCAAAACTTGCTGGCCAATTGCATTTACCTAACGATTTCTTTGATTTTATAGTTATTGATGAATGCCACCGCTCTATTTATGGACGTTGGCGCAGCGTTTTAGATTATTTTGATAAAGCCAGAATTATAGGCTTAACCGCTACTCCAAGTGAAGAAACCAAAGAATTTTTTCATAATAACTGCGTTGCCAATTATACTTTGGAAAAGTCTATTGTTGACGGCATCAATGTAGACGGGCGTATTTATCGCATTCGTACAGAAGTTAGCGATCGAGGCGGCCAAATTGAAAAAGGTGAAAAGTATACCGAAGTAGTTAAGCGTACCGGAGAGAAGCGCGAAGTACGCGCCGACAATTTAATTCCCTACAGTGCTTCCGATTTAGATCGAGCAGTAATCAATCCTGAGCAAATTAGAACCGTTTTAGAAGCTTACAAAAAAGCCATTTATACCGATTTATATCCAGAACGCGCCGAATTAGATCCTGATTATCGCTATATTCCCAAAACGCTGATTTTTGCCAAAAATAAAAGCCACGCCCGCAATATTGTGGAAATTATTCGCCATAAAGTTTTTCCAAATCAAGATCCGCAATTTGTCCAGCAAATTACCGATGGCGAAGGTGATAGCAACGCTTTGATACGCAGTTTTCGCAACGATAAACAATTTCGCATTGCCGTCACCGTAACTTTGGTAGCTACCGGTACAGATGTCAAGCCGCTGGAAGTGCTAATTTTTATGCGCGATGTCAATTCCGAGTCTTTGTACATACAAATGAAGGGGCGCGGCGTACGTACTATAAATGATGACGCTTTGCGCAACGTTACTCCCAATGCTAACGGAAAAGATCTGTTCTATTTAATTGACGCTATAGGCGTAACTGAACACGTAAAAAGCGCCAATAATAGAGAAACTCTTCCCCAAGATGGCGTCAATATTCCCATGCCCAAATTGTTAGAGCAAATTACTCACGGATATTTACCTGACGATAATTTGCGCCTTTTAGCTAGCCGCCTTTCTCGCATAGCCAATAAAGCTGAGCGCAAGGAGCAAGACAAGTTTGAAGATCTTGTCGGTACAAATTTACACACTATAGCTTCCCATATCTTTGAAGCTGCTGCTAATGGTTCCCTAGATGAAGAACCTTTTGTAGACTCAAACCAGCCGAACTTATCGCGTAAACGCTTAGTGTCTACTTTAACTACCGGCTATAAAGCTTCTGAAGCTAGAAAACAGCTTTTAGACATGAATGCCGGCCTTGTAAAAATTTTGCGTCCTGGTCGGGATGTTTTAGTAGAATCTGGTTTCTCCCAAGAAAAAGCGCGTGAAACTGTACAAGCTTTCGAAGAATATGTACAACGCCATTGCGATACAGAAGAAGCTATCAAAATTATCGCCGAAAATAAAGGCGAGCCTATTACTTATGCCATGCTGGAAGACTTAAAAGAAAAGATGGCTCAAGCTGATACTCGCTTTAGAGCAGTTTTACTTTGGAGTGCTTATGCAACTTTACAGCCAGATAAAGTTGACAAATTAAAAAACGAGTTGGAAAAAGAAGCTCTAACTAATCTAATCCAACTAGTTAGATATGCTTTAAAAATTACTAATAAACTTTACTCTTTGCATGCGACAGCCAAGCAACGCTTTGAATTATGGTGCGGTCAAACCCAGCGTGGCGAGCTCTCTCCTACTCAAAGGAATATTGCTGAAAAAATAGCAAATTATATTGTCAGCAACGGTAATTGCACTCGTAAAGATTTACTGAACTTGGAGTCGAGAGGTTTTGTGATAGAAGCATGTCAAGCTTTCGGTTCGGCAGCAGAAGTTGACAAGACTTTAAGTTCACTAGCCAGCTTTGTATTAGTAGCTTAAGGAGAAAAAAATGGCCCAATCAAACGATAAAACAGAAAACAAATCCAAAGGTAAAAGGGCTGTTAAATCTATATCACAGCAGAACTTGGCGAAAGCAATATGGAAGCTAGCTGGTGGTATAGCAGCTAGCGGTGTAAGTTTTACGGACTATATCACTCAGCTAACCTACTTGCTCTTCTTGAAAATGGATCAAGAAATGTGCGATAACCTGGGTGAAGAGAGCAAAATCCCTAAAGACTGTAACTGGAATTCTCTTTTAGCTCTTGATGGCGATAAATTGCTAGAGCATTATGAAAAAATATTGAGCGATCTTTCCGAAAAAGATGGCCTAATCGGTACTATTTTCACTAAAGCCAAAAATGAAATAACTCAGCCTGTTTATCTCAAACAAGTTATCGAGCTTATTGATCAAGCAAACTGGTTTTCTAGCGAAATTGATAAAGGTGACATTTATGAGTCGATTTTGCAAAGAAATGGTCAAGATAAAAAGAGTGGAGCTGGCCAATATTTTACTCCTCGCCCTTTAATTGACACTATAGTAGAAGTAACTCAGCCCAGTGCAGATGAAATTGTGGCTGATCCTGCTTGCGGTACGGGTGGCTTCCTTTTGGCAGCCTACAATTATATGAAAGAGCGAACCCATGATTTTGCTAAACGTGCCAATCTAGCCAAGCATATTATGGGCAGCGACGTAACTCCTATAGTTGCCACCTTGGGAGCTATGAATATCTATTTGCATGGAATTGAAATCGAAACTAGTCCTATAGTTTGTGAAGATTCACTTTTAAAAACTCCAGAAACTTATGTGGATGTAGTTTTAGCTAATCCGCCTTTTGGCAAACGTCCAGATAATGCAGTAGCCGTGGAATCTATGCGCACCGATCTTTACGAAACAACTAGTGACAACCAGTTGAACTTCTTGCAACATATTATGATTATGCTTAAAGACGGCGGTCGAGCAGCGGTTGTTTTGCCAGACAGCGTCCTTTTTGGCAGCGGTGCCGGTCAAAAAATCCGTACAAGGTTGCTTAAGGAGTTTAATTTACATACTATTTTGCGCTTGCCTACCGGTCTTTTCTACGCCCAAGGCGTAAATACCAATGTGCTTTTCTTTACCAAAGGTCAAGAGACAGAAGACGTATGGTTCTATGACTACCGCACCAACGTGAAACACACTTTAGTCACTAAGCCTCTGAAACATGCAGATTTAGAAGATTTTATCTCTTGCTATAAAGTAGGCCATTTGGAGGAGCGCCAGGAAACTTGGAGTGAAGAAAATCCCAACGGACGCTGGCGCAGATATGCCGCAGCTGATCTTTTGGCCGATGGAAGTGTCAATTTAAATATTTCTTGGATAGAAGAAATAAAAGAATCGGCCGAAGATTTCAGCTTAGAAGAATTACTCAGCCAAGTAGAAAGCAAAAGTTCCTCTATTTCTCAAGCTACCGAGACTTTAAGAAATATGCTCAGTAATCTACCAAGCCAGATACAAGCTTAGTTTTACAAAATCAGCCTTGCAAATACAAGAAAAACTGCCCCCACTTAGTGGGGCAGTTTTTTGTACGGCTAATTCAAATGTTCCAGTAAACTATCGACGAGACTTCTCCATTAACTTTTTTAAGCTTGCTTATCGGCTAAAAGCAAATTGATCAGTTCTTTGTCAGTTTGCATCATGCCTACTCTGCCGATATAGCCTACTGAACTTATGGTGTGATCGGCTTGATCTTGGAGAATACCTGTATGTGCAGTGTAATTGCTATCATTCATAGCCATATAGTGAGCCATAATGGCAGCGTCTAAGCTAGTAGCAATTTTAGCTGCACAACTAACCTTGGCGCCATCGCAAAGGATGCCGGGGATATTGGCCATAGTATTATCAACCGTAGCAGCCAACATTTCTAAAGTACCACCATTTATATAAGTAAGAGCTACGCCGGCCGAGCAAGAAGCGGAAACAGCTCCGCAAAAGGCCGAAAGACAACCAATAAATTTCTTTTGATAAATAGTCATTAAGTTAGAAAAAACTAAAGCACGATAAAGCTTTTCTCTAGAGAAATTGCGCTCTCTGGCGTAAACGATAATCGGCACCGAAGAAGTGATCCCTTGGTTGCCACTACCAGAATTGATCACTACGGGCATTTCACAACCGCCCATACGAGCTTCAGAAGCAGCTGCCGTATAGGCTTTCATACGAGTAACTACTCCCTCAGGATAGGATTTTTTAATAATTCTGCCCAGCCCTACCCCAAAATTGCCAGACATGCCTTCATAGGCGATATCCATATTGCAATTGATCTGTTTATCCAGCAAAGCTTTTACATCGTCAATTTTTACAGTATCAGCAAATTCTTTAATATCCGGCAAATTTAACAAGGAGCGATCGGCGGGATTGGTGGCGCTGTACTCTTTATCATCGTCTTTTTGGAAAATCGTTTTTCCATTTTTGACAATATTAACGACGTTAATATGAGAGTGGCGGATTTCCAGCTTGACGCTTTCTTCTCCCTTATAACATTCGACAATAATATGCAAAGGGATATTTGACTCCAAATGCTCTACTTTGCAAGTGCCAGCCTCAACTTGCTCGCGCATAAGACGCCTAGCTTCATCGTCGGTATCTTTTAACACTTCCATCTCTGCGGAAGCGTCACCGCCTAAAACACCTAACCAAACCGCAGTGGCAATACCAACCATACCACCTGAATTGGGAATAACCACACAACGTACATTTTTAAGCATATTGCCACTACATTTGGCTACTATGTGATCCGGAACTTTTCCTAAAACTTCACGCGCTTTGGCACCGGCAAAAGCTAAAGCAATAGGCTCGGTACACCCCATAGCTTCTACCAACTCTTCACGTAAAATTTTTACATATTCGTTGTAAATGGTTTTATTTAGCACGAAACTACCTCTTGTTTTTATAATACAGTACAAAATTGGTTGGAAAAATCAGCCTAAAATGTGCTCAGGAATTACCGTTTTCAGCTTCTTTTCAGCATAGTTTTTTCCCTTTAATAGGCAAGAAATCGTTGTATTATGGTGAATTTTCGGAGATAGAAGCGAAGCAAATATTTGCAACAAAATTTGACAATTGACTGAGGTAATAAAAATGGATCAGATATACAAACTGGAAACGCCTAGATTAGTAATAGAGCCTATGACTTTAGAAGAATTGGCCAAACTTGTAGTCATATATGGAACGAAAGTTCCTGAACTTAGCCAAGCCTATCAAGAGATGCTCGATGGATGTAAACAACATGCTCAAGATTTCATTTGGTATACATCTTGGAAAATGTGCTTAAAAGAAAATGGGCAACAAATCGGCGATGCTGGCTTTAAAGGGCCAGCCCAAAATGGCCGGGTGGAAGTTGGCTATGGCATAATTGAACAATATCAAGGCCAAGGCTATGCTACCGAAGGAGCAAAAGCTGTTTGTGACTGGGCTTTGCGTCAAAATGGCGTACAAGTTGTAGAAGCAGAAACAGAGCCAAGTAATAAAGCTTCACAAAATGTCTTAAGGAAACTTGGCTTTGTGCCTACAGGCTATAACGGAAAAGAAGGGCCGCGCTTTATTTTTGAGCCAAAGCAAGCTTAGTTTTTTCGGTTACTTCCTAATCTCATCTTAAAATCGTCATACCCAAAATCAGTTAATTGACTTAAGTTGCCTTCTAAGCCAATTTTATAAATATCGGGCAAAGGCATGCCATTGAAAGTATTGTTTTTGCAAGTAGTGTAAATAGCCATATCGCCAAATACAACTAAGTCGCCAACTTGAAGCTTGTCGGCCAAACGATATTCGCCAATAATATCTCCAGCTAGACAAGTTGGGCCGGCTAAACGGTATAAATAGCCTTCACCGTCTTGAGCTTGTTTATTAAGCAATGGAGGCAAATAAGGCATCTCAATAACATCAGGCATATGACAAGCTGCACTGGTATCGAGAATAGCTATTTTTAAATGGCCATTTTCAACTATATCAAGCACTTGGCTGACTAAATAGCCCGCATTTAAAGCTACAGCCTCGCCTGGCTCGAGATAAACACACAAGTTCCACTTATCTTGCGCATAAGTGATAAGCTTTTCAAGCCGCTCTCTATCATAGTTTTTTTTAGTAATGTGGTGGCCGCCGCCCATATTGAGCCATTTCATATAGGGAAGAATATCGCCAAAGCGCTCTTTCACAGCTTTTAAAGTAGTCTCAAGTGCATCAGAATTTTGTTCGCAGAGAGTGTGAAAATGGAGTCCTTCGAGCACAGAGAAAAGCTCTTCGCTCATTTCTTTATCCCACACATCGCGCGTTACGCCAAGACGGCTGCCTTGAGCACACGGATCATAAATAGCGTGGTCACTTTGGGTAGAACATTCAGGATTGATACGAAGCCCTAGACTTTTTCCACACTCTCGCGCTTTTTTAGCAAATTTCTTTAATTGATTGATTGAATTAAAAACAATATGATCAGCATATTGCAAAAGCTCGGCAAACTCGTCGTCGCGATAGGCAGCACAAAAGACGTGGACTTCCTTACCGGCCATCTCTTCGGCACCAAGTCTGGCTTCATAGAGACCGCTAGCTTCAGTTCCTGACAAATACGGAGCCAGAAGCGGGTAGAAATCGTAATTGGAAAACGCTTTCTGAGCCAACAGAATTTTACAGCCGGTATGCTCAATAATTGAAGACAAAATTTTAGCATTAGAGACCAACTTTTGCTCATCAACTAAGTAGCAAGGAGTTTTAAGCTTTGCCAAATTATCCAAACTATTTTGCTTAAATAAGCTTTTGAATGTGCTGATATTATTCATCAATCTACCAACTTGGGATTGTGATCTTCTTTTTTGGGCAAACCATATTTATCGAGCGCTTCGAGGAAAGGATCGGGATCGAACTCTTCGACAGTATGGACGCCTTTTTTATTCCACTTGCCAGTTAAAATCATCAAGGCACCGCACATGGCAGGAACACCAGTAGTGTAACTAATAGCCTGGCTTTGTACTTCGCGGTAGCACTCTTGGTGATCGCAAACATTATAAATATAATAGGCCTTCTCTTGGCCGTTTTTCTTGCCTGTAAAAATGCAACCAATATTGGTCTTACCATGCGTACGAGGCCCTAAACTAGCAGGATCAGGAAGCAGAGCCTTAAGGAACTTAATAGGCACTATATCATGGCCTTCAAATTTGACAGGCTTGGTAGAGAGCATGCCTACATTTTCAAGGCATTGCATGTGCATAATGTAGCTCTGGCCAAAAGTCATAAAGAAACGAATTCTTTTTACTTCAGGAATATTACGCGCTAAAGACTCCAGCTCTTCGTGGTGCAAAAGGTACATATCTTTGGGGCCAACGCTATCGAAGTCATACTCACGCTTAATGCTCATAGCCGGAATTTCGACCCATTTGCCATTTTCGATGTAACTACCAGGAGCGGAAACTTCGCGCAAGTTTACTTCTGGGTTAAAATTGGTGGCAAAATGATGGCCATGATCGCCGCCATTACAATCGAGAATATCGATAGTATCGATAGTGTCGAACTCGTGTTTTTTAGCGTAGGCACAATAAGCTTGAGTAACACCGGGATCAAAACCACAACCGAGAAGAGCAGTAAGGCCAGCTTTTTCAAATTTTTCACGATAAGCCCATTGCCAGCTATAATCGAAGAGAGCGGAAAAACCTTGCTCTTTACATCTTCTTTCATAAGTTTTTTTCCACTTAGGATCGTCAGTATTTTCAGGCTCGTAGTTGGCTGTATCCATGTAGTTTACACCACAAGCTAAACAAGCATCCATAATGGTTAAATCTTGATATGGAAGAGCCATATTCATAACTAAATCGGGCTTATAGGATTTGATCAACTTAATTAACTGATCAACATCGTCAGCATCTACTTGCGCAGTAGTAATCTTAGTAGCAGTCTTACCTTTAAGTTCGGCAGCTAGAGCATCGCACTTAGATTTTGTGCGACTCGAAATGCAAAGTTCAGTAAAAATATTGTCTACCTGACAACATTTTTTTATAGCCACATTTGCAACTCCGCCACACCCAATAACTAAAACTCTGCTCATAATTCTGCTCCTTTTTTTATCTTCGATACCTTGATAACGTGAAGATACTCCTACTTGTAAATTGCTAAAAGCATTTCTCGAACTACTTTACACGCCATAGCGGTCGACGCTCCGCTCATATCAAGCATTGGCGCAAGCTCGTTAATATCAACTCCTACTATATTTGTCTTGGCAACAGCCAGGATAGCATTCAACAAATCTGTAAAATTCACTCCTCCAGCCTCAGGAGTTCCTGTTCCGCAAAAAACAGCAGGATCAAGGCAATCTAAGTCGACTGTAAAATAAACTGGCGTTTTATTTTTAGCTAGTTGCTCAGTTAATTCGCCTAAATTTGCGAAATTAAACTTGTGCATATCGGTATGATCTTTGGAAAAAACAAATTCTGATCTGTCGCCACTGCGAATGCAATATTGATGAATTTTATTGTCGCCCACAATTTCGTGACAGCGCCTTATAACGCAAGCATGACTTAATTTAGCCCCAAGATAATCATCGCGAAGATCGGCATGAGCGTCAAAATGGATAATATGCATATCAGGGTATTTAGCAAAGGCAGCTCTTACCGCTCCAAGAGTAACCAGATGCTCACCGCCAATTAAAAAAGGCATCTTGCCGTCACTTAAAATTTGTTTAGCCCTATTTTCAATATCAGCCAAAGCCAATTCAGCTGAACCGAAGCAAAGCTCCAAATCTCCGCTATCAAAAATACTGACGTCAGCTAAATCTTTATCTTGATACGGACTATAAGTTTCCAAACCAAAACTTTCATGACGAATAGCAGTTGAACCGAACCTAGCTCCGGGACGGAAACTGGTTGTAGAATCAAAAGGAGCGCCGAATAAAACAATCTTGGCGTCTTCGTACTCGCTATCGCAGCCAATAAATGTTTCTATATTTTGCTTCACGTTTGCACCTGCTTAAACACAAATTGACTGGTCAGTATAGCATATAAAGCCGTAAAATAAAAATGACCATATTTTTATATTTAGCACTATATGTATATTATCAATGCAAATATGATATTTTATACTAGTAATAAATTTAGTAATATTTTTTATAAATAACGATATTTAAAGGAAATATAACAATATGCAGGAGTATAATGACTTGTTGCAAAAATTGTCTATTTATTTTTAAAGATACTTTGCATTACCACATATGGTATAGCATAAAGGCTGTCTTAGTTTTTATTTTTTATAAATTCAATTGTCGCAAAGTATCTTCTAAAGTCGGAGGTGCTTTGTAATATGAGCAACAATTATAATAAACCTGAGTACGTGGATCCGCAAACTATCGATAATGTTTACGATACTCGTTTTTTTCGAGAGGCGCTATTTTGTTTGTATAAAAAATTTGACGGCAGCTCATTTTTTGCAAAACTTTATGCTTCTTTTCTGAAACGGATGCTTAGATTGGTTACTAAGCCTATTCATAATGAGCTAGTACAAAACGAGTTGTATGATCGTAATAAAAATAAAACTGTACAAGAAGATACGTACAGCTTTAGTATAGATGGTGTTCCTCTAAATTTTTACTTACCTTATGCCCGCTTTGATTCAATACAGCAAGCCATTCTAAAAAATAGAAACTTTTTCGAATTCAGACTTTTAGACAAAGTGCGGGAAAAATATTTAAAGCCTGGTTTTACCTATCTAGACTGTGGTGCCAATATAGGTAATCATAGTCTATTTTTTGCTTGCGTAGCTAAAGCTAAAAAAGTTTTCGCTTTTGAAGGCAACCCTCCTACTTACAACATTTTAGCTAAGAATATTGAGTTAAACAATCTTCAAAATAAAGTAAATACTTACAATTGCGTATTAGGTGAAAAAGAAGGTTTTGCCCAAATCAGCCATTGTGACCTCTTAAATATCGGCGGAACGGATTTTGCCGAATCGAAAGAGCAAAATGGTATTGAAATGAAAGCCTTGGATAGTTTTCCTTTTGGCGAAAAAGTTGATTTTGTCAAAATGGACGTTGAAGGTTTCGAATACCACGTCTTAAAGGGCGCTAAGAATTTATTACTTAAAGATAAACCTATACTTTGGGTAGAGATATTTAGTCCTCGTTATCAGCAAGTAAGCGAATTGTTATCTAGCTTAGGTTATAAGCAAATTGAAGCTTTAGATAGAGATAATTATATTTTTATGGTTTAAGCATATTGGTTCGTAGTTTTTTGGCCTAGAGACGCCGATTATGTTCCGCCCGCCAGTTAGCCGTGCCTGTTGGTTCGTGCTTGTTGGTTCGTGCTTGTTGGTTCGTAGTTTTTTTAGCTTAGAGACGCTGATAATGTCCCGCCCGCCAGTTAGCTATTTTTTGTTAGCTGCATTTTTTACTATATCTACGCTCCGGCTTCACTGGCCTGGCGGCCAGAGGCCTGCGCTACCGATATGGTGAAAAAATTCCGCTATAAGTTTTGGCTGCGGACTCGTGTTCATGTTGGCTGGCTCCAACAGCGGCTCTTCCAGGCTTGAACTGGACCGCGCTTAACAGCGCGTCCAATGTTCTGCGCCTTCCATCACC
>CAKUBG010000038.1 GCA_934636825.1 uncultured bacterium
CAGTTTGCAGCCTTTGTGGAAAAGGTCGACAAATCAAAATTTATAGTTGGCGCCAGGCTTGCGGGGCGGTTTTGTCGTAAAATATTAACCAAATTGTCACTTAGTGAGGCTGATTATGACTAATTTTGACTTTTTACAAGCTGACTCAACCTTTGAATGTTTTGCTGAAGCGGCTATTTGCGCAGAAAAAGTATTTACTGCCGACTCTAATGCTTGTGCTATCAATTGCCGCATAGCTATGGAACGAGCTGTCAAATGGCTTTACAGCGTTGAAAATAGCTTAGATAAGCCTTACCAAGATGATTTATACAGCCTCTTAAGTAGCGAAGACTTCCGTAAAATCATTAGTCCGGAATTGTATCGGCGTTTAGATTATATCCGCCGTTTGGGTAATATTGCGGCCCACGACAATAGAAGAAGAGTTAGTCGTGAGGAAGCTCTGCTTTGCTTAGAAAATCTCTTTATTTTTGTAGACTTTATCGCCTATTGCTACAGCTTTTCCGACTACACGGAGCGCAAGTTTGATCCTTCGCTTATTAGTAAATCAGAAGCGACCTTGGCTTTAGCTTCTCAGCTGCCCAATGTCGATCTTGAAGCGCTTCTCAAAGAAAATGAACAACTACGCCAAAAGTTAAGCGAGCGCAGCCAAAAGCAGCGCCCCAATTATCAGGACGTCCCTCTAGAAAAATCAGAGTACGAAACTCGCAAGCTATACATAGATGTTATGCTCACTGAAGCCGACTGGATTGAAGATCGCAACTGGCTTAACGAAGTTCCCATCGATAATATGCCCACTAAATCGGGCCAAGGTCGCGCCGACTACGTTTTATATGGCAAAGACGGCAAGCCGTTAGCTATTATCGAAGCTAAAAAAAGCTGTGCCGATCCTACGCAAGGTCGCCAGCAAGCTAAACTTTACGCTGACAGTTTAGAAAAGCGCTACGGCCGCCGCCCCATTATCTTTTTAACTAATGGCTTTGATACAAAAATTATCGATGGCCAATATCCTGAGCGTAAAGTGGCCACTTTCCATTCACAAAGCGATTTAGAAAAACTCTTCAACTTGCGATCCAATCGCCAAAGTTTACTTAAAGCCAAAGTAGATCCCAAAATTGCCAATCGTTATTACCAAAAAGCTGCCATACAAGCTATTTGCTCAGCTTTTGAAAAGAAAAATAGGCGTAAAGCTCTTTTAGTTATGGCTACTGGAAGTGGCAAAACACGCACCATTATAGCTTTAAGCGATATTCTAACCAAATATAGCTGGGCCAAAAATATTCTCTTTTTAGCCGACCGCAACGCTTTAGTTACTCAAGCTAAACGTAGCTTCGTGAACTTATTGCCCAATTTAACCACCGTAAATTTATGCGATGAAAAAGACTACAGCGCTCGCTGTGTTTGCTCTACTTATCAAACTATAAATAAGCTCATTGATAAAGCTGAAAGCCAAGAAGGCCAAAAAGTTTTCACTTGCGGCCACTTCGACTTAATCATTTGTGACGAAGCCCACCGCTCTATTTACAATAAATATAAAGACATTATCGAATACTTTGACGCTCCTATCGTCGGTTTAACCGCTACTCCCAAGCAAGATATCGATAAAAATACTTACGAAATTTTTGAGTTAGAAGACGGTGTGCCCACCTACGCTTACGAATTGGAACAAGCGGTTAAAGACGGCTTTTTGGTCACTTACAAAAGTATTGAAACTAAGCTTAAGTTTATGAATGGAGGCATTCACTATGGTGAACTAAGTGAAAGAGACCAAGAAGAATACGAGGAAAAATTTAAAGACGAAAATGACGATATTCCCGCTTATATAGGCTCTTCAGCTCTAAATAAAACTGTCTTTAATAAAGATACTATCGTTAAAGTTTTAGATAAACTTATGCACGACGGCTTAAAAATCGATTATAAGAACAAAATTGGCAAAACGATTATTTTTGCCGTAAACCATCGCCATGCAGAAGCTATTAGTAAAATTTTTGCTGAACAATATCCTCAATTTAAGAATTTTGCTCAAGTAATCGATAACCAAACAAAATTTTCTCAGACACTTATCGACGATTTTTCCGACCCTAAGAAATTGCCGCAAATTGCTATTTCTGTAGATATGCTAGATACGGGCATTGATGTTCCGGAAGTGCTTAACCTAGTCTTTTTCAAGAAAGTTTTGAGCCCTTGCAAGTTTTGGCAAATGATTGGCCGAGGTACTCGCCTTTGCCCCAAGTTAATTGACGGCCAAGACAAAACACATTTTTATATTTTTGATTGGTATAATAATTTTGAATATTTCCGCGCTAATCCTCACGGCCAAGCTGTCACCGCTACTCCTTCACTTTCAGCAATTCTTTTTAGCTTGCAATTTGAAATTGCCCGCAGCCTCCAAGATCTAAAGTATCAAACTGAAAGTTTAATTAACTGGCGCAAAAAATTGGTTAAAGAGATGGTAGCTAAAGTACAGCAACTCAATAAAGATAATTTTGCTGTGCGTCAGCATTTAAGAGTCGTCGAGCGCTATTCTCAAGAAGAAAATTACCAAACCATAGAATTTAAAGATATAAAGCTCGTTAAAGAAGAACTAGCTCCGCTTATTAGCGGCGATGGCACAGAAGATATTAAAGCTCTGCGCTTCGACGCACTGCTTTATGGTTTAGAATTGCAAGCCTTAGAAGGTAAACCCAGCCGCAAGCGCAAGAAAGATTTGCAAGATAAAGCCGAAAGCTTAGCTGGTTTTGGTAATATTCCCGACATTAGCAAACATGCCGAGATGATCAACAAAATTACCCAAACCGACTTTCTCAACCAAGCCGAAGCTGCCGATTTTGAGCAAGTGCGCGTAGAATTGCGTGATTTACTTAAGTTTTTGCCTAATCAAGAAGTGGAAATTTATGAAACAAATTTTACCGATGACGTTTTGAGCGTTGAAGAAAACGAGGCCGATTTAGCTAGCGATATTTTGAAAAATTATAAAGCTAAAGTTGAATTTTACATTCAACAGCATCAAAATAGCGGTGCTATCGCCAAATTGAAAAATAACATTCCGCTTAACCAGAGCGACTGGCAAGAGCTAGAACACACTCTTTGGAACGAATTAGGCAGCCGCGATGACTACCAAGCTGAGTATGGTGACAAACCATTAGGCAAATTCATTCGCAGTATAGTCGGTTTAGATATGCAAGCAGCTAAAGCCGCTTTTTCTCAATATTTAGATGAAACCAATTTTAGTAGCGAGCAAATCTATTTTGTAAATCAGATTGTAGAATATATCGTTCAAAACGGTTTGCTAGAAGATCTGAGCATTTTGCAAGATACGCCCTTCACTGACAGAGGCAACATTTATGAATTATTTGGTGACAACAAATCGGTCTGGAAAAATATACGCTCAATTATTGAGCAAATAAATGCCAACGCTATAGCTGCTTAACTGCATCCAACACAACAAAAAAAACGCTGTCATCTTAATTACGACAGCGTTTTTTTGCGCCTTATTTTGGCAAATTATAACCTAAAGTACCACCCAATAACCTCCACGGGCTGCGCCTTTTCTTTCTATTAAACCTGCCGCTTTTAGCTTGCGAATATTTTCTTCAACTTTTCGCTGCGACATACCAATTTTTTCACCTATTTCATACGCAGAAACAGTTGGCCTACGACGCATTATCTCTAGAATTTTTTCCTGATTTTCAGTAGTATTAACTACACTCGCACCATTATTATCGGTTTTTTCTCCGACCCTTTCTCCGACCCGATCACAGATCTTTTCACCGATCCTATCACCGATCCGTTTATTCCTAATTGTGGCGTAAAGCATAAAAGCATCTACCTTGTATTCAGGCTTTGGCAAGCCGGCATTCTTCATCACTTCATATAATCTATCGACACCTTCGCCAAATTCTTTTACATATTCGTATTCATGAAGAAATTGCGCCAGCTTAGGATTACGCGAGAAATGGACGCTGCGCATATTGTTTAAGCGCACAATTCCTGGCAAAGTACCGGGACTTTCCACAACTATTTTATCATCAAAAATTTTTACCTGAATATCTGTGCCTTTTATACTGTAATCGCGATGAGCTACAGCATTTATGATAATCTCTTGCCAAGCGAACTCCGGGTACTCGGGCTCGGTGACGAACTTAGTATCAGGACCCAAATAAGTATATTCTTTAATTTGACTGCGCACAAAATCGAGTGATTTTTCTACAACTTCAAGAATACAGCCGCTAAACGATACATCCTTAATAACGTTCATATCCGCTCCTACTTTAGCCTTTTCACTCTGTCTCAAGCCATAAAAAATACCTCGTCACCGAATCGTGCCAAATTTGTCCAATTGAATTTTTATATTATATATGGTAGACTTCGTGACGTAGTTGGTATGCAATTTGCATATGGTTTGACGGCTGCGTGTTGTTTTTGTGTTGGCGCACTGTTCAGCACGCAGTTGTTTGTTTTGCGTCATGTTTGGGGGTAGATCTGAACGTTTGTGGTTCTTGAATAGAAATAGTATTATTTTCTCGTAGTTCTTAACGGACGTTTTGCCTTTAAATACTTTTGTTTTTAATAGGCGTAGCCATTTTTCATAATACTCGAGAGCGTATTTGGCTGCCTCATTGCTCACACAGAATGTTTTAACTATATCTTCAACCTTTGAAATATTGAGAGCGTGTATAAGCACAGGCGGAGCTAAAGCATACTTAGCAAAAAACTTGACCTCTTTTTCTGCAAGCTCACTGTCTTCGCTATGCTTAAGGGTAATATGCCCAATTTCATGCATGATTGTATTATTTATGCGTTCTTTACTCTTTATTTCATCATTATAAAATATGCACCATTTTTTATTCTCGAATTGCACACAAAAACCATCACTGCTCTTCTTCATAAAAAGATACCTTTTCTCGTCAGGAATTTGAGAATAAGGGATAACTTTGATCCCCATTTGTTTTGCTAACTCAATGCTACGTATTGGCAGTTCAGATAAGCCATACTTTGAATACAACTTTGCCACTTCTTTCTTTATTTCTTCACATTTTGCGCTAGACAAACGAATCAAAATATAGCCCTCCACTACATATAATGGATTATTAACTTTTCGGAAAAATCACATACAGACAATCCGTTAACAGCAGAAAAAGACAACAGCACAAGCTGCTATAATTGATGGCATAATAAACGCAATTACACCGAATAGCTACAATTAAAATTCCACATTCACTCCAGTAAATATAACGTTTTTAAAGATAATATTCCCTACTATTTGTTAATTTATTGTATCAAATTTAAAAAAAACAAAGCGCAATGAGCTTTATTGATAAATAGCTCACAGCGCTTTGCCATGTTATTCTAGTTAGCAGTCAACCCACTCAATTTCGTGTTCCACTTCCCAAAAATTCTTTCCATCCCAAATTTTGGCATTTAAGAACTCTTCGATGGGATATTTGTGGTCACGCCCTACTCCTACCCAGATGTAATCATCAGCAGGCGGCTCAAATCTATCAAGAAAAAGGTCGTAAGTACCATTTGCACTCGGCCCCATACCTTGTAAGAAAAACTTCTGACCTTTGTAAAGAAAAAATACTTCATGACCATATTGAGCTGTTTCAATAAAAGCGTTAACATCACCATTTATCATTTTCAGGTACTCCCACAAAGAACTTTCTGTACTGTTCATACTCTGCTTTAGTTATACGACTAGTGGTTCTACTAGCGAAATTATCACGCTCATAATTATGAACATGCAAGATGTTTTGCTTACGATCGCCATTGTTTATCCTCGGTTCAGGGTGGTAAGCGAACTCTTTAACGAGATAATGGTCTTCATCATACACACGCATTTCGTGAAAAGTACCGTCCGGTTTCAGCTTTATATAAGCTTGCCCTGAATGCGCCTCCACTGGTAAACCATGATAACGGCTACTAATGCCAACTAGTACCTTAACTCCATGAATTTTCCCAACATTTTTATAAGTGTAGGGGACGATGTTGCCTGAAGCGAAACTGTTTCTGCCTCCCATGCTATACCACCACCTTTCTAAAAGGAGTGTAGGGAACAACAAGTAAGTTACCTCTCATCTCAGGAAAAGGAGTTCCAAGGCAAATAACGGCTTCCGGTTCTATTCTTTCGAGCATAGCGTCGTAACCGCGCATAAAACCAAATCTATCAGATTTGCATCCTACCATGCCAACAGCAACAACAGAATTGTGTTCAATACCATCAAAACAAAAATCAAAACTTCTTGCGGTGCTCCAACTTACTGTGGGGAAAACGGTCATTCCTTGGCTTTGCCAAAATGCCCCACACCAACGATTTTTGCCTACACTCTCTATTTGACGCCACATATCCATGTCTGCGTAAGTGGAAAAATCAGGAGTCAATACAAATTTATACTGCAATAGTCGTTTAATGTATCTATAAGGGTTATTGTAGACACATTCAAATTTATAATCGTCTTGAAAGAAATGAACGCCACAGAGTGTACGACTCTTACTCTCGCTAGACTTAGTATCTGCAAAAGAAATCAAAGATACACTATCAACATCAAGTTCTTGTTTCTTAACTAAAGGAATATTAAAAGGTCCGTGTTTTTCAAACCCATTTCTAAGGAATAAATCGTCAAAACGAAATTTACTCATTTTGCCTCCTATTCTAATACTAAAAAAAGTGACATATCCTAGAAACGCACTTAACATCAGTAGAAAAGCGCAATAAGGACAAGTAACAACGGCAGGTGGCAAAATGATGTAGTTGGCATGCAATTTGCGCACCACCGGTAGTTCTCCATAAAATTATTGGCGTAATTTATCGGAGAAAGATTTATTGTCATCAAAACCTGTAAGTTTCAATAACAAGTCGAATAAAGCAATCACTTATTGGTAACACAAAAGAATCTCTATAAGTTCTTTTTTTTCATCTTCAGTCATGGAAGAAGCGTTACGTGCCAAAATACGGCACATATCAGAATGCTTAAGCTCATTATTCAAATCAAGAAGATAATCAGAAGTAGTACCTAGAGCTGTAGCAATATTAGCAAGCATATCAGGCTTAGGCTCTCGCGTTCCAGAAATATACCTAGATATCACAGCCTCGGTCACTCCGACTTTGTCTGCTAATTCTTTTTGTGTCATGAGCTTTTCCTGAAGCGCCAAAGCTATGCGATTTCCTAACTTCTCAGACATAGAATTGTTCTCCATTCTAGTAAGCAAACGACATAATAAGCTATGTCTTTATGGTAGTATGATAGCCTATACTTGCCATTTTGTCAAGAAATTGTAAAAAACAATCAAATAAACTTAAAAAGACACGGTATACTTATTAGTCTCGCTCTTGACAAGTTGCTAATGATAAACTATTATCATGAAAATAAAAATTAAACTGAATGATTGTGAGTCCCAAATAAAGCGGACTCTTTTTTGTGGGGAAAATTATGACTGCTGTTTCTTCTACATGTCAATGTCATAGCAAAGAAAATACCGCCGCTAAGCCTGAAGGGTTGCGCGGGTTGGACTTGTTGGGCGTGGTTTTATCTTCTGCTTGCTTGATCCACTGCACCCTTTTGCCGGCAGTATTGGCCCTTTTGCCTTTGTTGGGCGATCAGTTCCATTTAGATGAGCGCTGGCACTTTTACATTACGGCTCTGATCGTTCCGGTAGCTTGTATCGCTTTAGTTACCGGTTGGCTCAGACATAGAAAAAACTTGGTTATCGCTTTGGGAATTATTTCCCTAACTATGATTTTGGGCGCTCATCCTTTGCATGAAGTGATCGGCCACTTGGGTTCGGAAATTGTCGGAGCTCTGGGCGGTTGTATATTGATTAGCGCTCACCTTTGCAATCATCGTTTTTTACACAAGCACTCCGAAGCTCATTAGTGAGCAACAATAATCAATAAAATAAGCCAGACATTTTTGTCTGGCTTTTTATTTATTGTACAGGAAGTCAGCGCCGAGGGGCAGAAACTCCCCGAGTTCCAAATTGAAGTTTTAGTGGTGGGAATCTGTGATAAATTTTAGTCAAAAATTCGGCCAGGCGGCTTTTTTAGTAAGTTTAAGCTTGGCTCTTGCTTTTGTTCCGACCGGAATTGCTCTAGCCAACGATACAGCCGAGGAAATTCGCATTTCTTCTCCCCTATTCCAGATTGACGAAATTTGGCCGGAAAGAGAAATTACTCCCTCAATAGAGCCCCCTAGCGGCAAAGTGCAGAGCACTCAATTGACAACGGTGCGCCGCTACACTGAAACTCAAACTGTCTTGCCCAAGGCTGAAGAAATACCTACTTTTTCTATGCCTGCTGTGCGCTCTCATGAAGATTTGCGCACTTCTTGGGGCTACGGAGCCAGAGAAAATAGCTACAATTCCTACATTTTCAGCGCTGTCAACAATGCTTGGCCTCACAACAATGTAGTGCCTTTGCATCCTCTGCTCATGAAATCTCTTTTGGCTTGCGAAAGTGGCTTCAACCCTGAAGCGGTTAGCTATACCGGCGCTGTAGGCATTGCTCAGCTCACTCCAGAAACGGCCCGCCGTTTCGGCTTAGGTTGGTCAGCTAGTCGCGATCCCAATCAAGCTATTCCAGTCGGCGTAAAAGTATTAGCCGAAAAAGCTAAAGTAATTATCGATCCTGGCAACTATCACAAAATGATGGGCTTGCCTCCCGAGCGTTGCCAATATGCTCAAAAAGTAGCAGCCGCCTACCAAAAATACGGCAATCCCAGCACCGAGCAATATTGGTGCCTCATGTTGGCCGCTTATAATGGCGGCGGCGGCACTATTCTTCGCGCTATGGCCATAGCCTCCGATCGCGGCCTTGATCCGCGCCAGTGGAGCAATTTAGTAGGCGATATGGACAACCCACACAATACGCCTCTTTATTTAGCTTGCGTAGATATTTTCAAAGGCGGCGCTTTAGGGAAATATCGCGAGGTAGCTCGCTATCCGGGCAAAATTATTAAGCTGTACAATAAATCTGTAGCTCCCGAACAAATTGTCAGTATAAAATAAAAATAGTCAATATTGTCCGCTCCCTAAAAAGGATCCGCGCCTAGCAAAAAAATAGGTCGACGGATTCTTTTTTTGTTTTAATTCAATTCCCAACCATCTTTTTTAAACAATAAATAATGAATTAATGAAGCAAAACCAATAATTATAGCTAGAATTAAAGCTAAAGCTGAAGCGTAACCCATATCAAAATTTTCAAAAGCGGTCATATAGATGTAGTAAGAAGCCGTAATAGTTGAATTTTGGGGACCGCCGCCAGTAATAATAAAAACTTCCGTAAATACTTTAAGGGCCGAAATAACTGAAAGCAATGTACAAACAGCCATAGTAGGCTTAAGTAAAGGCACTACAATTTTAAGTAAAATCTGACCTACCGAGGCCCCTTCTAAAGAAGCATGTTCCTCTAATTCTTTGGGAATAGCTTGTAAGCCAGCCAAATATAAAATCAGGTAATAACCTAAGCCTTGCCAAGCTGTCACCAGCATAAGAGAAAAAATAGCTAATTTTGCATCTGTAAGCCAAGGCACGGGCTCAATTAAGCCAAAGCTAAACCACCCCAAAGCTTGATTTAGTAAACCATCGCTGCGCAAGATCCACTTCCAAGTAATGCCTACTACTACAGCAGAAGTTACTACCGGTACATAAAGAGCGGTTCTAGCTAAGCGCTCTTTGAGAGTTTCGCCGCGCAGCAACCAAGCCAAAAGCAAAGATCCAGCTTGTAAAAAGGGCACCAAGAGCACATAAAGCAGCGAATTTTTCAACGCTATAGCCAAATAAGGATCGGCGGCTAAACGCTTGAAATTAGCCAAACCGACCCATCTGGGGCTTAACAAATGGCCTGCGCTGTCGTAGCGCAACATATTAAAATCGAAAAAAGCTAAAGCGGCACCGCACAAAATAGGGTAAATGACAAATACTCCCAAAATCAGCAGCGCAGGAGCTAAAAAAAGCCAAGGGACTAAGGGATTAGTACATTTACGCATTTTGATTTCAGTGCCGCCATCTAATTATTTAATTTGCGTCCACTCAGTGCTGTTATAATTGGACGAAGTATTGGGGTTAAAATTGCTATCGTCAGTATTGATAACTTCACCACTATTGTTAGCCCAACCATGATTATAGCTATTGGAAGTAGTTACAGTAGAAGAACTATCGTAAGGATTAGAGTGGGAGCTTTCACCACGTATAGCTTCGCTCCAACCTTGGCTAACTCTATCTTGAGACGCTGAACGCTGCTGATAGCTATCACTAAGCATATCGCTTATATCTTGCTGATTTTGACGCACCGCTTGTTGCTGCTGTTGAAACTGGTTGTTGTGTTGAGACACAGTACCATTGGTTACATTGGCCAAATATTGCTGCCATTGGGGATTAGGCACAGCGCTGGCAATAATCTGTTTACCGATTTTTATAACAGACTCAGCATTATTTTTAGGATAAATATAAGAGACTAAATTGAGTAGCCACTCATTATGAGCAGTCGGGCCATAAGCGAAGCTAACTTCTTGCCAAATGACGTCGGCAGTAAGCATAGCTCCCCAAGGCTGATTATTCTTCTGAAAATCATACTTAGCCACAAATTGCCTAGACAAACAATTGCCACCTTGATTTTTAAGTTGAGAGGCTAATTGGTTAGCTTCAGCAGAACCAGCGACTAATTCAGCAGAGACTAACTTCACATTTTGATTGATGTGGGCATATTTTTTTATGTCATTAGCAAAAAGCTGTCCATATTTCTTGGGATTGTTGAGCAACTCTGAACTTTGTATGCCATTTTGACAAGCACTAGTTACACCTGAGCAATAGCCTACTCCAACTCCGGAACTAGGATCGCAAAATAAAGCTTCATAAATACATAAAGAGTAGCCAAACTGACCCCATTTTACTTGGCTGCTAGCTTGCCAACCGCGTGGCACTTGCAAAGTAACTACCGGCATATTGGCTTGTTGGTCGTAAATTTGATACTGTCCAAAACCACGCGGAGCCAAAGAAGCTGAGCGACTGTTTTGATTAGCTAACGAATTTTTACGTACTTTACTACCGCGACCAGGCTGCGAAAATTCAGAGGCAGCTGACTCCATAACCTCGTCATCTTCGTTTTGCTCGTAGTCTTCATAGTCGCTTCCTTCGTCATAATCTTCCGCAGCGGCAGTAGCAACTTGAGCTTTTTGCCCTTGAGAAGCAGCCAAGTGATTCTCGGCTTTATCTCCAGAAGTACAAGCGCAAATTAGCCCCATAAACATAAAAGACAAAGTAAAAGCCAACAATTTTGCATTTTTATTCATTACCGCAATACCCCCTTTTTGTAATTGCCCAAAAAACTTAAGCTACTATTTAAGTTCTGTATACTTAGCCTTCTTTCCCTTAGCTAATTCTACAGGGTAATGAGCTTCATTTATTTTGGCTTTTTCTTGCATAGCTTGAGCTAAATCGACACCTAAACAATCGGAAAGCGTCAATAAATAAGATAAAACGTCAGCCATTTCGTAAGCAAACTCTTTATTGCGCCCACTCTTAACCGCTTCAATTATTTCTTCGCTACTTTTAAAACGGCACAACTCCAGTACTTCGGAAGCCTCTATAGACATAGCTATAGCTAAATCTTTGGGATTGTGGAATTGTTTCCAATCGCGAGCGTCGCGAAAAGCGATCACTTGATCGCGTAATTGGGCTACTGTGGTATTTTGGTCATTATATTGTTTAGTTTCAGTCATTTTTTTCTCCATAGCCAGAAGCTTCGATAATTTTATCCCAAGCTTGAGCCGCTTCGTTTAAAGCTTGACTACTACTCTTGTCTCCGTAAATTGCTGATTCGACCGCCTTATTTAATAAACGCTCTAAATCACGCGCGTGGGGCAAACTTAAGGAAAAATCGTTAGCTTTAGGCAATTGCTTTAAGGAAACGCGCACAGCTTTATCTTGCAAAGGATCGCCATTACTGCGAGTAAAGAAAGGATCTTGCGTACTGCGCCAAGTGGAAGTAAGCAAAGGTACTTCTTGGGCGAACTTTAATTGATTTTGCCAATTAGTGATAAAAAGTGCCAATTTGACGGCCAGCTCTTTATTTGGAGAAGATTGGGGTACCGCCAAATTCATTAAAGCGGCCGGCACTTTGCCTTCTTTAGACCAAGGCAAAGGGGCAATATCGGTTTGGGCATACACTTGGGGAGCGTCGGCCTTTATTTGCAAAAGCAATTGCGGCCCAGCTTCCAATAAAGCTAAATTGCCTTGCTTGTAGCGCTCCAAAGCGCCTTGGTAGCCATCCAACAAAAATTCTTGCGGCACAAGCTGGCGCTTATATAATTGTGCATACCACTCCAACGCCTGTACGTAGGGCTTTTCCCTAAACAAGGCTCGCCCTGTATGTTTATCGTATATGGGCAAATTGGCTAAACGCCAATCATCCATAATACGCACTACAGGATAATAGCCCCAGCTTTGCGGTTTGCGCTGTTTGATTGCGGCGGCCAGCTCAGCTACTTCAGCTCTGCTGCGCGGCGCACGTTGCGCAGGCCAACCCGCCTCTTGCAAAAGTTGACGATTAAAAATAAGTACTCGCGCCGAAACATACCAAGGTACAGCATATATTTGCCCATTTAAAGAAGCCGAAGACCACAAACCGGGATAATATTCATCGGCTTCTTCGGTGCTAACATATTGAGAAATGGGCGCCAAGCTCATATTTTGCGCTAAAAATAAAGCGTTGCCAGTAGTTAAATTGACCACATCCGGAGGCACGCCGCCAGCAATGGAAGCCATCAGCTTTTGCATAATGTTTTGCTGGGGCAAGTCGATCCAGTCTATTTTTACTTGCGGGTTGGCCTCTTCAAATTCGTGGAAAAGCCCTTCCATGTAAGAAGTGAACTTGGGCTTAAGCGCTATAGTCCACACCTCTAAGTGTTGCTGCCCGGGAGCTTCTGGTGCTGGGCTACGCCAGCAGCCGCTGAACCAACAGACGAGCAAAAAGGCTATCCCCAAAGCCAAACCTACAGCATAAGAGCGCATAATTTAAAAGACTTTTTGCTCCGGTTTGGCTCCGGATCCGGCCTTAACTTCCTTGCTTTCGTTAGCCGCGCCTTGAGTAGGTTCAACTGCGGGCGCGGCCGCTTCTCCTTGTTCAGCGGCTGCAGCCTTGGCTTTAGCCTCAGCCTCGGCTTTTTCACGTTCAGCCTTCTCCCGGGCAGCCTTTTCTTTAGCGGCAATTTTATCTAAGGCTTGCTTGGCTTCCTTAATATTTTTATCCATTTTGCTCACTTTGAGGAACATTTCTTTGGCTTCTTTATCTTGGCCAAGCTCAAGTAAACATTTGCCGCGCAAAAGGTAGGCTTCGGTAAGTTCGCTGTTTTCTTTATAAGCTCGGGCCGCCGCCTTTTCAGCTGCTTCATAGCGCTTATTAACATACATTTGGTAAGCTAAAGCCAAGGCGGACAAATCGGTACGCTCCATTTGGGCACGCACTTTATCTAAATTGCCAGCGCCATTTACTTTTTGCCCCATTTCATATTGCAAAATGCCCAAGCCCAAGCGATAGTTGGGATTATCGGGATTGTGGCGCACAGCGTCGTTAAGGAAGGAAGAAGCTCGCACTCGGTCGCCTTTTAAGCGATAAAGCATACCCAAATTGTAATGGGCCTTGGCCATTTCCGGGCGCAGGCGAATAGCTTCGAGCCACTCCGATTCGGCTTTGGTTAAATCGCCCTTGATCCAACAAAGCACACCGGACATATAACGAGATTCAGGCCCGCCGCCCGGTGCTTTACTAAGTTCGCCAATAGCATTTTTGGCGTTGTCAAGCTGGTTTAATTGGACGTAGCACTGGCTGAGCAAGCCCCAACCGTTGACAAATTCTGGGCGCAAACCGGTAAGCCGCTTAAGAAGAGGCACAGCTTTGTCATATTCTTCCAAGGACATATGGCAAATAGCTTTCATGTAAAGAGCGTCGGCATAGCCAGGATCGATTTTTAAAGCTCGCTCCAAAAAAGGCAGAGCCTCTTTCCAATGCTTACCGGAAGCATAAGTGCGAGCTTGCTGATATTCTTGCACCGCGCTAACATGCTGGGCAAAACCCACGCCAGAGCAACTTAACAATAAACACAAAGTTAAGAAAAAAGTGTAAATCCGTCTCATACGCGTAAACTTGGCTCCTTGTTTAGGTTTTGCCCACGGCCCTTATCAAAAGGGCGATTTAAGGCACTTTAGCTTGGTGGCGGCTTTCGCGCACTACAGTTACCAAAACCATGCCGGGCGACTTAATTTCTTCGTCTATGCGAGCAGCAATTTTGTTGGCCAAACGGGCCGCTTCCAGATCGTCAACCACGCTGGGATTGACAAAAACGCGCACTTCACGACCGGCTTGCACAGCATAAACTTGATCGACACCTTCAAAGCTGTGACCTATTTTTTCGATATTTTCCAAACGCTTGATATAATCTTCTACATTTTCACGTCTGGCTCCGGGACGAGCAGCCGAAATAGCATCGGCAGCTTGCACCAACATAGCTTCAATAGTTTTTTGCTCTACATCTTCGTGGTGAGCTTCTACACAGTGCACTACTTGCGAACTCTCGCCATATTTTTCACAATAGCGACCGCCCACAATAGCGTGAGGCCCTTCCATAGTGCCGGTCACAGCTTTGCCTATATCGTGCAACAGACCAGCTCTGGTGGCAACTTGCACATCGGCTCCCAATTCGGCGGCCATTTGTGCAGCCAAGAAGCTCACTTCTAAAGAGTGCTTCAACATATTTTGGCCATAAGAAGTGCGGAAACTTAAGCGGCCTAACATGCGAACAAGTTCGGGATCGAGTCCAATAACACCAGCTTCCAAAGCAGCTTTGTCGCCGGCATTGGTAATCATCTCGTCAAGCTCACTCTTCGAAGCGGCTACCACTTCTTCAATTTTTGTAGGACGAATACGCCCATCAGCGACCAGTTTTTCTACAGCCCGACGAGAGAGTTCGCGTCTAACTGGATCGAAACAAGAGAGCAACACCGTTTCTGGAGTGTCATCGACTATAAGATCAACGCCGGTCAAATTTTCAATTAAGCGAATATTGCGCCCTTCGCGACCGATAATGCGCCCTTTCATCTCTTCTGAAGGAAGATTTACTACGTTAATTGTCGACTCGATAACTTGCTCAGAAGCATATTTTTGGATAGCTAAAGTGATAATACGCCTGGCCTTGCGGGCAGCATCTTCTTTAGCTGCCACTTCAGCCTGACGTACACGACGAGCTAAAGCTAAGCGATTTTCATTTTCAATCTTTTCAAAAAGAGCTACTTTGGCTTCTTCACCGGTCATACCGGCCTGGCGCTCCAATGAAGCTTGCAAAGCGCTCTCCCCTTCAGTCAAAGCCTGATTACGACTAGTGAGTTCCGATTCGAGAGTAGATAAACGCTCTTCTTTGGAATCTAGATGGCCCTGTTGATTAGCCAGCATGCGTTCACGCTCGATAAGCTGATGTTCTTTGGCTTCTAAATTGCTTTCCCGCTTATCGAGTTCTTCTTTAGTCCTTTGCTGAGCCAAACGATTTTCGTCAGCTTCGCGCTTAGCTTCAGTCCGCATTTTTTCAATAATATCTGAAGCTTCTTGAATACGTTCTTTTTTGACAGAGTCGGCGTAGTTTTCCGCCTCTGCTCTAATATCATCAGCCGCTAACTTTGCCGCTTGCTGTCTGCGGATCTCTATTCTAACTCCAATTGCCCATCCAACAGCCAAAAACAGTAAACTAGCCACAATAACCATTAGTTGATCTAAAACGGTTAACATAGCCGGCATAACAAATATAACTTCCTTCTCTATGATTGTCCGCAGAATTGATAGTGCCGCTAAAAAGACACTTTCCGAACAATCTGATAAAACCAAAAATAACCTACGTGAACATGGCGAAACGCCTCCAAGGCGTTTTTTAAGCAAATATGCTCTGGCAAGAAAAAAAAGAGGTCGGCCCCTCCCCTCCTCTCAAGAGCCGACTTCTCAGTATCTAAAAAAGTATTGCAAGCTCTTTACTCTTCTGATAGCTCCTGTTTAGAAACTTGAGAGGCAGCCTTTAATACTATTTCGACAGGGAAACCGCGGGAAGCCAAAAAGCGACAAATAGCAGCATAGCTGCGACCACTAGCAGCTTTTTTGGCAGCCAATTCCAGAGCCGAAGCCAACTCGCTTTCTCCATCTTCTTGAATAGAGGCACAAGCTAAACGGGCAACTTCGGCTTCCACACCACGCCGAAGTAATTCACCATAAATGCGCCTGCTGCCCCAGCCCCCCAAAGCTTTACTCTTGACAAAGCGCTCTGCATAACGCCTGTCATCAAGATATTTCCACCCTAAGCAGCGCTCCACAATGCGCTGCGCCACTTCGAGCGGACATCCCTTCGAGACTAACTTTTGCTTGAGTTCTTGGCAAGAGTGATCCCGCAGAGAGAGCATATGCAAAGCCCGCTCGAGAAAAGCGCGTTCGTTAGCGTCAGAAGAATCCACGCTTAAGCTTTATCCTCGTCGGCAGAAACCTCTTCTTCAGCAGGAGCACGATCAGCCAAAAGTTTTTCTCTTATTTGATCGTCAATTTCATCAGCCAAATCGGGGTTTTGCTCTAAATAGGCACGGGCATTGTCACGCCCCTGGCCTAAGCGAATATCGCCGAAAGAGTAGTAAGCGCCAGCTTTCTGAATAACGCCTTTATCCGTACCGACGTCGATTAAGCTACCCTCGCGAGAAATACCTCGACCGAACAAGATATCAAACTCAGCAGTTTTGAAAGGCGGAGCCAATTTGTTCTTAACAATCTTGACTTTTACTCTGTGACCGACATTGTCAGAACCAGACTTGATAGCATCGCCTTTGCGAACATCCATACGTACAGAAGCATAGAACTTCATAGCTCTGCCGCCGGGAGTCGTCTCGGGATTGCCAAACATAACGCCGATCTTTTCGCGAATTTGGTTAATAAAGATAACCGCAGTGCGAGATTTAGAAATAACCGCCGTCAATTTACGCAAAGCTTGAGACATAAGACGAGCTTGCAATCCCATGTGAGAATCGCCCATGTCGCCTTCAATTTCAGCCTTGGGAACCATAGCGGCGATAGAGTCTACCACTACTACATCGACAGCATTGGATCTGACCAGCATTTCGACAATTTCTAAGCCTTGCTCACCGGTATCGGGCTGAGAGACATAGAGTTCGTCAGTATTTACGCCCAAATTATGAGCATAGACCGGATCTAAAGCGTGTTCGACATCGATAAAAGCCGCCACACCGCCGCTGCGCTGAGCTTCGGCAATAATTTGCAAGGCCAAAGTAGTCTTACCGGAAGATTCCGGGCCGTAAATTTCGCAAACACGACCGCGAGGAACACCGCCAATACCCAAGGCTAAGTCTAAAGACATGGCTCCAGTAGGAATAACCGGCACTTCGAAACGGTTGCCAGCTTCGCCCAATTTCATAATCGAGCCCTTGCCGAAGGCTTTTTCGATCTGCCCTACAGCAGCATCTAAAGCTTTTAATTTATCCATATAAAGACCCCTCCGTATATTTTTTATAATCCCCCCAATTTCAATTATCCCAAAAATAGAATAATTTTAGACCAGAGAGAAGTCCTATTGACTAGAAGCGCTCCTTGTAGACAAGCATAATGTCGGCTAAATCATCGGCAATTTCGTTAAGAACGATACTATTCATACGAGGATTGACCATAATAGGATCGCTGTCAGCTTGCTCGCGCTCTAAGAAAATCGGAGCTCCGTTAGGTAAATTATCGTATTTCTCCTGACAGTTTAAGATACCGACGGCTAATTTATAAACTAAGCAGTAGTCAACATAGGGATTCTGAGGGAAATCGCGTCCCCAAGCATCTATCACCTGAGCAGTGAGATCACGCACTGTAATGGGAGCTTCCTGCTTTTTAAGGATGTGACGTATTACTGCAATAACCGGCGTGTGTTCGGTTATCTGTCTGAGTCCACTCGATAAAGTCACGTTAAACATTCCTCCGATTAGTTACTAATCTTATCAATTAGCAAAAACAACCCCTTCCCCTTCTTTGCTTAAAAAGAGGCTTCCTGCTTAAGAGCATAATTAACCAAAGCAGTCAGGTAGACAAAAATATAAAAATAAAAAAACGCCCGGCACGAATGCTAAGCGTTCTTTATTCGCATATATACTTGGCGGGAGAGACGGGATTCGAACCCGCGACCTCCGGCGTGACAGGCCAGCGCCCTAAGCCTCTAGGCCACTCCCCCATACCGCTGCGTTCTTTCAAAACAAGCTTACGCCCGTTTTGGTGGTGCCGAGGCCCAGATTCGGACTGGGGACACTGCAATTTTCAGTCGCATGCTCTACCAACTGAGCTACCCCGGCAGACAAAAAGAAGAAGATATTTGGCGGGAGAGACGGGATTCGAACCCGCGACCTCCGGCGTGACAGGCCAGCGCCCTAAGCCTCTAGGCCACTCCCC
>CAKUBG010000039.1 GCA_934636825.1 uncultured bacterium
AGAGACGGGATTCGAACCCGCGACCTCCGGCGTGACAGGCCAGCGCCCTAAGCCTCTAGGCCACTCCCCCATACCGCATATTCTTCTTTTGCCTTAGTCCCTCACATAATGGTGGGCGGAACAGGACTCGAACCTGTGACCCCCTGCATGTGACGCAGGTGCTCTAGCCAACTGAGCTATTCGCCCTCGGGACAAAGGTATTTTATCGATCAGAACCGCTTATGTCAAGAGCTGACCGAACTTTTTACAAAAAAATAGTCAGCTAAAATTTTTTAGTTGCTATATAGCAAAGCGTGAAGCAGCTGCCAGAGCCGCCGTTTCCACACGCAAAATACGTTTACCCAAACTGTAAAAACGACAACCACAAGCTTCAGCTTCTTGCACTTCGGCCGGAGAGAAGCCACCTTCAGGGCCAATAAATACCGTACACGCCGAAAGAGCTTCTCCCTTAAGATCGAAAGGCTCGGCGCCGCAATTAAACATAATGCACGTTTCTTCAACAGAATACTTGGCTAAAGCTTCAGTGAAGCTTAATGGAGCGGTTATCTCCGGTACCATGACACGTCCGCTTTGACCAGCAGCTCCGGCAGCCAGACGCTGCCAGCGCTCGCGTTTATTGTCTGCTGGAGCTATTACTTGAGTAAATTCTGTCTGTATGGGAACAATTTCAGCCACTCCCAATTCAGTCAGTTTCTCCACAGCCCAATCAAAGCGCTCACCTTTAACTATAGAAAGACAAATGCGCAAACGGCAAGACAATTCTACATCTGGATAAGAAGCCGACAGAACCTCAGCTTTGATTGAACCATTGCGGGCAATTTCGGTAAGCCTACAGGAAAACTCAGCACCGGAGTTATCAAAAGCTGCAAATTCCTGTCCTATGCGCAAGCGCATAACTCGAGTCAAATGCTTACCTGTATCGCTGTCCAGAGCGAAAGATGAGTTTACGCTCAATTTTTGCGGAGAAAAAACTCTAGTTATGCGCATATCGTTTACTCTACTTTGCTTGCACTAAGAGGCAGACCCAGTCATCTTTGTCGATACGATCAACAACTTCGGCGCCTTCGTCGGCAAAAGCCTCAATAACTTCGTCAGCTCGCTCTTGCACAATACCACTTAAAACTAATTGCCCGCCTGGCAAAGTAGCTTTTACCAAATCGGCCGCTAAACGACAGAGCAAAGAAGCCACTAAATTGGCGCAAACCAAAGGGAAACGTCCTTTTTCCAAAGGTACGCCGACATATTCAAAGAGATCGCAATCTTCAGTTAAATGATTGGCGACAAAGTTTTCGCGAGCAGCTTTGACAGCTACAGGATCACTGTCGGAAGCGACAATAAAGCGACTACCCAAAAGACGAGTGGCAATAGCCAAAATGCCAGAACCAGTACCGACGTCAAGGATACGCTCCGGCACATTTTTGGCATAGACGCGTTCCAGCATTTCTAAGCACATAGCTGTGCTGGCGTGAGCGCCGGTGCCGAAAGCCATGCCTGGATCCAAAGTGATCACTTTATCGCCAACTTCTGGCTTAAACTCTTCCCAGGAGGGGCAGACAACAATATGCTGTCCAAAGCGCATAGGATGGTAGAATTGCTTCCAACAATTAGCCCAGTCTTCGTCCACAATGTTTTTGCGGAACTGACAATCACCACCCAATTCGCGAACGCCATTGAGTATTTTACTAAAGCGCTCTTCCCAATTGCCGGTACAAGGCAAATAAACTACCCAACAAAGCTGAGGCTCTTCTGCTTCTACTACCCAGCCACCAAGCTGGCATGAAGTAAGAAAAGCATCAAGTTCACAAGCGATATCAGGATTGCCGGTTATTTCTAATTCCTGCCAAGTGAGGCCGCGCAGGCTAGCCGAAGATTGCATCATGGATCCTCCTAAAAAATCCTTTAGTGGGTTCTTTGGCTTCTTGAGGGCCAGCTTGGGCGAACTCTTGCAGAAGCTGTTTTTGTTTATCATTAAGTTTGGTAGGCACAATTACCTGAACTACTACATGCAAATCGCCGAAGTGACTGCCTCCAAATTCGGGCATACCGCGACCACGGATTCTGAAAGTGGAGCCACTCTGCGTGCCCGGAGGTATAGCCAATTTTTCCGATTTGCCGACAACTTGTTCGATATCAACATTGTCGCCCAGGGCTGCTTCCGTAAAGGTAATGTCTTTTTTGTAAATTAAATCGGCCCCTTCACGAATGAAACGAGGATCGTCCTCTACTTCAACCATGACTATTACGCTGCCTCTGGGGCCGCCATTAGTGCCGGGTTCTCCACATTCGGGCACACGCAAACCGTTTCCGGTGTCTATGCCGGCCGGAATGTCAATCTCAACATGTTTTTTATTTTCTACTAAACCGGTGCCTTTGCACTCAGGACACGGTTTCTTAACCTTTTTACCCAAACCGCCGCAAGTAGGACACTCTACTACTTGAGCTACAGTGCCAAAACCGATGTTGATTTGTTTTTGCACCCGACCGGCGCCGTGACAAGTTGGGCATTCTTCTATACCATCAGGCTCGGTGGTACGCTTACCACGACAACTCAAACAAGTTTCGTGAACAGTAAACTCTATATCACGTTTGCAACCGGTATAAGCTTCTTGCAAACTAATTTTGACGCCTAAGCGTATATCGCGTCCTCTTCTGGGCTGACGATCGTCACGACCGCCGCCCATATTCATAAAGCTTTCAAAAATATCGCCTAAGCCGCCGAAACCGCCAAAGCCTCCAAAGCCGCCGAAACCTCCCCCTCCTCCGCGAGCCGAAGAGGCTCCTGGAGCTTCACCGTAATTGTCATAATAAGCGCGTTTGTCAGGATCGGATAAAATGCCATAGGCTTCATTAACCTTGATCATTTCCTCCTGAGCTTTTTCTTTATCTTCGGCTACATCGGGGTGATATTTGCGTACCAAACGGCGGTATGCTTGTTTTATTTCTTGGTCGGAAGCATTGCGAGAAACATTCAATACTTCATAATAGTCGATGCTTGTTGCCATAAAATATGGTACTCCTCAAAAAAACGCCGACTCGAAGGAACATTGCAAAAAGAGAAATGCCCTCGGCGCCGACGTTATGCACTGCGGCAGCCCTAAAGCTGCCGTTTTCTATTTACTTAGATCCTTCTTTATCGAACCAACCGAAGAGATCTTCATCGGCGGGTTCGTCTTCAACTTCTGCCTGCAGAGTTTCTTCAGGTTTCTTAGCCTCAGCTCCTACGCGGCCAGTCTCCAAGGCATAGTAGGCGTCGGTAGAGATACTGAAGAGCTGATCGGATAAAGCTTTCGTATCGGCAGAGATCTTGGGCAAATCGAAAGCTTGCATAGACATACGTAAACGATCGATAGCGTCGCGCAAAGCTCTCTGATGTTCAGGAGTAATACGCTCACCTAAATCGCGCATAGTATGTTCGGCAGTATCGATTTCGATATTGGCCTTGTTGCGAATAGTAGATTCTTCACGACGACGACCGTCTTCTTCAGCGTAAATGGCAGCTTCTTTGACCATATGGTCAATTTCTTCGCGAGAAAGATTGGTAGGAGATTGAATAGTAATCTTTTGTTTGTTGCCGGTAGCTAAATCTTTGGCAGAGACATTGACAATACCGTTGGCGTCGAGGTCGAAGGTAACTTCAATTTGAGGCACGCCGCGCGGAGCCGGAGGAATGTTGCGCAATTCGAAGCGGCCCAAAGATTTGTTGTGGGCTGCCAGTTCGCGTTCACCTTGCAAGCAATGCACTTCTACCACCGTTTGACCATCGGCTGCTGTAGTAAAGATTCTGGTTTTAGAGCAAGGGATATGGGAGTTGCGCTCAATCAATTTAGTGAAGACGCCACCCACAGTTTCAATACCCAGAGACAGCGAAGTTACATCCAAAAGGACCATATCTTTTACTTCGCCAGCTAAAACGGCGCCCTGAATGGCTGCACCCATAGCCACAACCTTATCCGGGTCGATTTCGCGGGAAGGCTCTTTGTTAAAGAGAGAACGAACTTTGTCTTGTACGGCGGGCATGCGCGTAGAACCACCGACTAACAAAACTTTGTTAATCTGATGGATGCCTAAACCGGAGTCGGTCAAAGCTCTCTTGGCAGGTTCTTCGCATCTAGCTACCAAATCGGCGGTCAGCTCTTGGAACTTCACGCGGGTGAGTTCGACGTCAAGGTGTTTGGGGCCGGTAGCGTCAGCAGCGATAAAGGGCAAATTGATACGAGTAGTAGTATCGGTGGAGAGCTTAATTTTGGCATTTTCGGAAGCTTCTTTTAAGCGCTGCATAGCCAAACGATCGGTGCGCAAGTCGATATTGTTCTGGTTTTTAAACTCTTCAGCCAGCCAATCCATGATACGCTGGTCCCAATCGTCACCACCTAAGTGGGAGTCACCGGCCGTAGCTTTTACTTCTACTAAGCCGCCGCCGATTTCTACGATGGAAACATCGAACGTTCCGCCGCCTAAGTCCCATACCAAAACAGTTTCGGTTTTGTCGGAAGAATCGTCGTCATTTTTAGTCAAACCATAAGCCATACAAGAAGCTGTAGGCTCGTTGATAATACGCAAAACTTCTAAACCGGCAATAGTACCTGCATCTTTAGTGGCCTGGCGCTCCGAGTCGGAGAAATAAGCCGGAACCGTAATGACAGCTTGCTCAATAGGGAAGCCCAAATAAGCTTCGGCGTCGGCTTTAATCTTTTGCAAAATCATGGCCGATATTTCTTGAGGGCTGTACTGCTTGTCGTCAATTACCGTTTTATGATCGGTACCCATATAACGCTTAATCGAAATGATCGTGCGATCTGGGTTAGAAACAGCCTGGCGTTTAGCTACAGAGCCGACCAAGCGCTCGCCGGTCTTGGAAAAGCCTACTACCGATGGGAAAAGATAATCCCCTTCCGCACTGGGGATAACAATGGGTTGACCACCCTCAACGATAGATACTACTGAGTTGGTCGTACCTAGGTCAATACCGACAATCTTGCCTGCCATATTCTTTCCGGAACCTCCGAACACAAGCGTACAATAACTCCGCGCTTAGACGTAGATTAGACGTAGAGTTTTTTATAATTTTTATGTATTTCTCCGGCGTGAACGTACTCCGAACCACGGAGGCCTAAGCTTTTTGCTTTTGCAAAAGCAATACCACACTTGAGCCTTCCCGCAAGGGAAACTTCCAATCCGCATCCACTCAAATTTGTCGCCGAAAGCTGCAGCCGCGCACCTATAAGAACAAAACACGACGCCTACAGTTCTCCTGCCGTTCAACAGAACCTAACTTTTACCTTTGCCACATTCCAAACTAGATAGCCCAGATCTTGGCCTTTTGACGATAAATTGACTAGATTGTTATGTTTTATTAACAATCTAGCTAGGCAAAAGCACTTTACCTACTTGGCTTCAACTTCAGCAGGCTTTGCTTCGGCTTCGGTCGGTTCTGCTTCAACCTCGGCAGAGTTGACTTCAACTTCAGTTGATGGTGGCGCATCAGGATCTGGGCTAGCTAAACGTACCATGGAAGCGCGCAACAACTTGCCATCAAGCATATAACCGCGACGCAACTCATCATAGATACAATCTTCGGGCACAGCGTTAGTTTTTACATGGCCCATAGCTTCATGGAAGTTGGGATCAAAGGGGCGACCGTCGGTCTCTATAGCTTCCAAGCCCTCAGCTTGGCAACAATCGAGCAATTGACTGTGAATTTGTTTTAAGCCAGCCAATAAACTGGAAGAATCTTGCGTGTCAGAAGCCGACTTCAAGGCGCCGTCAAAACTGTCCATGACCGGCAACAAACGATTAAAAAGTGCTTCTTTGGCCTTTTGGCTCTTAAGTTTAAGATCTTTTTCCAGACGAGCCTTAATATTGGTGACATCCTGAGCCATTTTTTCGCAACGTTTTTCGGCATCTTCAGCTTCCAGGCGAGCTTTGAGCAACAAGCTGTCCTTATACTCCATTTGTCGACGCAAAGCAACTATGGCATTATTATCCGCAGCATTCTCTTCCAGCTTAGCTTCAGAAGTCGGCTTCGGCTGTTCGGGAGCGGAAGCCGGAGCGCTTTGTCCAGTTGCGGCGCTGACGCACACACCGGCCGCTTCGGCGGCAGCAGCCAAACGCTGGGAAGCATAAGATTTCTTAGTAGGAACTTTGCCAGAAACTAAGGCACTAGACTGTTCAAAAAGCACTTCTTCTTGCAACTTACGCATTTGACGCTCATATTCAGTTTTATTGCGCTGCATTATTTCCGTTTGGCGTTGCATATTTTCCAACATGACCTGAGAAGCCATGCGATAAAGGCCAACTAAATCGCCAACTTCACAGCCGTTTTTACGGATACGGTTTAAACGAGGTTTGAGATAAGACAAAAATTCTAAACTGTTGACAACTTTCTCCAGTTCGGCCATATCTGCTTTGATTCTAGCCACCTTGGGGTCATCATCAGCTTCTTCTCGGCTCTCAGGAGCAGCAGATTCTTTGCTAGACTCAATCGTATCTTTTGCTTCAGAGGCGTTTGGAGCAGCGCTTACTGGAGCTTCCTTTATTTCATGGTCGGCTATTGAGGCAAAGCCGGGCGGCACCTCAGCTTCATCCGTAGTATCCGGAAGAGACGAAGGTGTGCAAAAAGCATCAGATTCGGCCGTGTAAGAAGCGTTGGGAGCTCCCAAAAGCACATCTTCACTATCCACAGAAGTGACAGAGGTGGCTGCCTCAGCCGTTTTGGGCGCAAGTACCACTTCTTTCTGTACTTCCGGTTCTTCTTCTATCATCCAAGAGGGCAATTTGGCACGGGGCTTTGATTTTTTATCAGCAGCAGAATCCATAGTAATAACTCCTCAAACTTTCTTGCCAACCAATCAGCTTATACAAAGTTTGGCTCTACATTTGAGTAAACCTTTTATAAGACATACAAAAAAATTCCGGTTCAAAGAAAAACCGGAATTTTTTGCCTACATTAGGAAAATATTTAACAAAAAATGGCCTAACCTACAATTAAGCGGGACTATTGCCGTATAAAGAGTGGAAAGCTTTAACTCCTTCAGCAAAAGCTTGACGGTTAATTTCCTGTATTTGGGCATTTTTCTTTAAGCCATGCTTCAAAGCTTCCAAAAAAGTAGCTTCAGGGAAGATTCGAGTAGCCGCACAAAAAGCGCCCAAACAGACTACATTTTTCAAAATGCGCGAGCCCAAATTTTGAGCGATTTCCGCAAAAGGCAAACCATAGACTTTGACACCTTCAGGTACCGGCGGCACTTCAAAAATGACAGCGCTATCATAAATAATAATGCCTCCAGGTTGCACGGAAGGCGCAAACTTGACCAAACTGGGAGCATTGAAAGCTACCAAAATTTGGGGGTTAGGCACCGCTGGAGAAAGTACCTCGCGAGCGACATGCACGTCGGCATAGGAAGTGCCGCCTCTGGACTCGGGGCCGTAGCTGGGAATATGGGTAGCGTCAAACCCTTCTTGTAAAGCGGCGCGAGCTAGCAACAAAGCAGCGGTTTGGGCGCCATCTCCACCGGCTCCAGCAAATTTTATGCCAATATCATCTTGATCGAGGTGAACGGGGAACCCTGAAGCGAATTTTGGCACAGCTTCGTGAGCAGCGCCAATTTCTCTGAGCAGCCCTTCCGCTTCATAATGCGGACAATTGATATGGGGGCGCTCTCGTCCCTCTTCGGTGATGTCTTTCTTTACTCCCAAAGGATACACCGGAATCATATTGTCGCGCACCCATTCGCACGCCTTAACCGGATCGAGTTTCATTTGCACCGGACATTCGGAGACAACCTCAATAAAGGAAAAACCGATCCCGTCTATTTGTACTTGCAAAGCTTTTTTGATAGCTTTTTTAGCCTTAACTCGGTTTTTATGATCGAAAAGAGCTACGCGCTCTACATAAACCGGGCCATCTAGGCCGGCGATCATTTCCGCTACTTTCATGGGTAAGCCCATAGATAAAGTACGTCCATCCGGGCAAGTAGCCATTTTTTGGCCTATTAGAGTGGTGGGCGCCATTTGGCCGCCGGTCATTCCATAAGTGCTATTGTTGACAAAGATTATGCTTATAGGCAAGCCCATTTGAGCAGCGGAAATAATTTCAGCTAAACCGATAGAAGCTAAGTCGCCATCGCCTTGATAAGCCACTACTACTGAATCGGGACGAGCAGTTTTTACACCAGCAGCTACCACGGAAGCACGACCGTGAGCTGCCTGTATGTTGCCCACATTCATGTAGTAATATAAAAATACGCCGCAGCCTACAGGAGAAATGGCTACTGTGCGATCCTGAATGCCCAATTCGGCAATAGATTCAGACAAATATTTATGGATTAAACCGTGACCGCAACCAGGGCAATAATGGGTAGCGTGAGCCTTTACACCTTCACCGTGAGCGTGACGTTCGAAAGTTTCGTAAAAAACGTGGTTCATTCCGCTACCTCCATTTTCAGTACAGCTTCAACTATTTCAGCGCTTTGAGGCAAAATACCACCGGAATGTTGCACATGGGCTATAGGCGGCAGTTTGCATACTCCGGCATGACTCAAAGCTAAGCGCATTTCATCTTCTAACTGTCCATGAGAAGCTTCCACAACCACAAGGCGACGGATCGATTTTTCTCGCAAGAGCTTTGTTAAAGCTTTTATAGGGAAAGGCCATAAGCTAATAGGACGGAACAAACCGGCTTTAATGCCCTTAGCACGTAAAGTACGAATGGCGCCTTTGGTCATGCGAGCCGGAGTATTGGCAGCCACAAAGAGCACTTCACAATCATCAGTCTTAAATAAATCGGCTCGTTGCTCGTTTTCGGTAATTTCTGCATAAATATCATTGAGATGGTGATTGAGTTTTTCTAAATCGGCTTCGGTAAGTCTAATGGAAGTGATTAAATTGGCGCGGTGTTCACGATCACCGGCGGCAGCCCAAGCCGGAATGCCAGGCTCAATCATATACTGAGGCAACTTTACTTTGCTGGTCACTTGCCCCAAATAGCCGTCTCCTAAAATAATTACCGGCTGGCGATACTTAAACGCTAAACGGAAAGCTTCCATAGTTAAATCAAGCATTTCTTGGGGATCGGCCGGTGCTAAAGCTAAAGCATGAGTATTGCCATGGCCCAAACCGCGACAGACTAATTTTATGTCGGATTGTTCGGGGCCGATATTGCCTAAGCCGGGGCCACCGCGCATAACATTAACAATAACACCGGGCACTTCAGCGCCAATCATGTAAGAAATACCTTCTAACATAAGGCTAAAGCCCGGAGAAGAAGTAAAAGTCATACAAGGACGGCCAGCGCCACCACAACCGTACATGTAATTTACCGTGGCTACTTCACTGACAGCTTGAATAAAAACACCTTGAATATGAGGCAAAATCTTGGCCATCAATTCGGCACCTTCGGTTGAGGGCGTAATGGGATAGCCGAAGAAATGGCGGCAACCGGCCAAAAGAGCACCGATAGCTGAAGCGTAAGTGCCCTTAATCATGAGAGGTTCGGTATTGGGCAAAGGAATGCGCTTATCAGCTACACTTTTGGCTACAGGCAATTTTTCACATTCGGCATTTGCCTGCTCTTTAGCGGGAAGTTCCCAAAAATACTTTACATTATCAAAATGAAGTGCGTAAGGCTCGGGACAAGAGCTACAGCAAATTCCGCAACCGATGCACTTGCTGTAATCTATAGTTACCGGAACATAACCTGTCTCCGGATTGACTTCGCCGGTAGGAGCGATGCAATGCTTAGGACAAGCTGCCGCACAACGGCCGCAGCCTTTGCAATATTGAGGTATTACGAGCGGCTTGGGACGCGCCTGGCCGCCTTCAGCAATTAAAGGCATAAAAAAGCCCTCCATAAAAAACGAAGGTTTGTCAATACTGTCGCCAGCGGACTTCACCAACAGCCACCCCAATATCCTTTTTAAGCTTAGCCTGCCTCTAAATCTGCTCAAAAAATGCTTGTTTTGCTTCGTTAGAGCCGAATTGGAAGGAAGAAGAGAGCGCCGAGCAGAACGAGGCGCCACTTTATTCTTATTGCTTAGAGCCTAAAAGATATGATTTCCGTAGAGCTATTCTACCAAAAGGATACCGAATTAAATATAGAACACGCTATTCTCAAATTTAATTGTGACAAGCTCTCCGAACAATTTGTCTTAGACTTTGATGAAGCCGTTAAACGCCTCGATGACGATCCCCCTTCAGGATGCTTGCTCGTGTGCGGCGGCGCTCACCATTTTTGGCAAGCCTGGAGCTTAGAGGAGTTGCGTACCTCCCCCAAATACTCACTTTCTTGGTGTGCCAAATTGGAAAAAGATCTAGCTTTACTATTGCAATTGCCCTGCCCTACTATAGCCAAGATACATTCTTTATGTCAGGGTTGGGGATTAAGTTTGGCTTTAAGCTGCGACTGGCGTTGGGCAACTTCCGGGGCTCAATTTGGCAGCGCCGATGCTTCTCAAGGCGTACCTCCAGGCCTGAGCAGTTGGCTGCTTCCCAAAACGGTCGGCCAAACTTGGGCCAAACGCTTAATTCTGGGCCAAGAGACTTGGGACGCTTCTTTAGCTTACAAGATAGGCTTAATAGATCGTCTAATCGGTGAAGACGACTCTGAAGGTCAGGCCCTTATGCGCAAGTTTGGCTCCATGCCCCGCCAAGCCTATCTAAGTTCGCGCCGCCTCCTTACCGAAAGCGCGGCCTCTTTACGCGAAAACCATTTAGGCGCCTATCTGGCCGCGCTTGCCCAAGCTATAAATGCTTAAGAGCTTAAGCATGACAGCAACTATCACACCTTTTCCTATAAATGAAGAGATGATGAGCCACATACGCCCTATGCGCAATACTGATATTGAGCAAGTGGCCGAGCAACACTATCGAGCTATGGGCCATAGCTTGTGGGCTCAATTGGGCAAGCCTTTTTTGCAAGCTCTCTACACAAGCTTATTACAAGATCCGCTCTTTGTGGCTTATGTATATGCCGAAGGAAAAGAAGTGCAAGGCTTTGTGGCCGGCAGTTTAGATGTGCCGCGCACCTTTAGTCGGTTGTGGCGTCAGCACTGGTGGCAACTTATTCTGCCCACCTTAGCCGGGTTGGCCCATTGCCCGCACTTAATAGGCTCGCTTATAAGCACACCTTTTTATTTTAAGCGCAGCGCCTCTTCCCAACGCATTGAAGCTATAAAAGCAGAATCACTCTTTTGCTCTTTTAAGCCCAATTTGCGCGGCACCAGAGCGGCCGGCCACATCAACAGAGTGCTTTTTAAACATTTCTTGAGCGCAGGATGCCATTACATAAAAATCACCACCGAAACTGACAATGAAGCCAGTCTGCGCCAGCTCGGCCACTGGGGCTTTACCATTGAGGAGCGCTTCCATTTTTACGGCAAAGACATGTACACATTGGTGATGGATCTTAGCACCAACCCACGCTTACATGATTAACAAAGCTAACCAAACACGGAAAATAGAATTAAAGCCAATGCAACCAACAGCGCACTTTAATTGTTAAAGCATATTTTGGGGCTTGCGATTATCCAAATGTTGGCCGCCTATTTGTTTCACATGCCAACGCTCACGTTTGACAACTTCTCCGATTTGTAAAGCGATAGTAAAAGAAGATTGCATAGGCATACGTAAAGTGCGCGTCTCACCGGACATAAAAGTAATTTTTTCCGCAAGATCGCTCCTAGCAGACAACGGCTCAAACCCAGAAAAAACTTCAGTTTTAGGATCGTCGTTTTCGATCCATAATAAACACCGTTCGGAGCTTAAGTTTACAGCTTTAATATAGCAATCCATACTAAAAGCCATCTCTCGGTTGTCTGCGATTTTGCCATCCAAACGCTTTTCAATTCTATCCGAATATATATATAGCCACAGCGAAGCGGCGTTATTTTCACGTGTATAAGGAGTGCCAGGCGGCAATACATCACGATCGACATCGTATTTACGGCATCCGGGCAGCAATAAATTGATAATTAAAAGCAGACAGATAATTCCGAGGCGTTTCATAGATAACGTCCCCATTCAGCACAAAACTGACAAGTTACCTGCCAATTGAGCTAAAATCGGCGTTATTCTTGTATTTACAAAAAAGGATAAGAAAAAGCGAAGCGACAAACTTTTGCCCAATTGTTGGCATGGAGCAGAAAAAACAAATGGCCTTTTTGAAAAAAATCAACAATTTAGAGTGGGGGTGGCTGGCCGACTTATTGATTATCATATTTATAAGCGGCGTCGTAACAGAAGCCAATTTAATTTGGCAAATAAATTACGCTTATCCCCCTCATGCTGACTACGCACACCATTTCTTGGAAGCTTCGGCTATGGAATTGCGCTTACAGAATTGCTCCAGCTTAGTAGAAAAGGTACTGACTTTTCTTTTTTGGCCCAGTTCTTATCCTCCCGGCATGTATTGGTCAGCTTATGTAAGTTCGTTTTTCATGGGGCGTGGCCTTATGTCGGCTATGATGAGTCAAATGCTCTGCTTTCCCATACTTGTAGCCTCGCTTTATTACACAGTGCGCCCTAAGTATGGTGTAATAGCCGCCGCTGCCACGACTGCGATCTGCGCCTCCACTCCTTTTTTGGCCTTGGGATCGAATAGTTATGTGGTTGATTACCCCTCGACAGCCTTTACGGCGCTTTGCTTATGCCTATTTTTCAATTCCGACCTAATGCAAAAGACCAATTATGCCGTGGCCTTCGGTTTGGCCCTAGGCTTAGGCTGCCTTGGTAAACCCACAACCATTTTCTTCGCTGCCCCACCTCTGTTTTTGCTTTTTGTCCTAAAACTTCCCCAACTTTGGCCTTACAAAAGCAAAGTCGTTATTTCAGTTTTGTCTATATGCGCCGCTTCACTTTTTCCTATTGTGGCAGCTTGCCGCACTCACTTGTGGCCACCTTGCACTGCCGACTATAGCAGCTTTTTTCCCACTTATAAAATTATTTTAATCGGCTGTGCCATAGCTTGGGCTATTGGCTTAACTTTGGAAGCTTATTATCTCTGGAAGCCGGAAATAGACAAAACTGCCACCAACGGGATTGGCCGCCTGATGCTCAATCTAAACTTGGCCTTCGCCAGTTTTTATTTGCTCTTTTTCCCTTGGGCTTCCGCCAATGCCGCTACCATGTTTTGGCGATCTCATCACCTAGGTTGGCAAACTTTCAACAATTTATCTACTCTGAGTTTCAGTCAATATATTCACGGTTTAGCCGAAGGCTACGTCGGTTTACCAGTTACAATAATTACTCTATTAGGCGCTCTTTATTGTTGGCGCAAACAAGGTACTCTGGAAGAGCGCCTCACTTTCATCTCCTGTTTGCTGGCCAGCTTAATATCTATAATTATGCTCAGCCCGGCTGTGCGCTATATTCTACCGGCTATAGCCTTTGGTTGTTGCTTTTATACCGCTTTCTTCCGTCGCATCCCTTATGGCTATGTTTTAGCCTTAGCTTTAGCCAGCCTAATGTTTTGGTGCAATATTATGGATTCAATACTTAATCCACAATACAAAGAGACAGCCCGTAGCAACACCCAGTGTGGCACTTTAACAATGTGCGCAAGTTTGCCCATGTATCCATCGACAGCGACTCTTCCTTTTGTCGGCGGTTGGCAATTAGGCCCAAAATTGATCGCACCAACTTATAATACCAACTGCGCTCCTAAACTGGCAGCCATTTTCATTCACGAAACCATTATAAATGCCAATCCGGCTGAATCTTTAAAAATTGGCTTACAAACTTGGGCCAATTTTCACCGAGGCTCAATTGTACCTGTTTTAGTTAGCTACGAAGATTTCCACACTAAGGAAACGGTACGTCTGGAGCAATATCGCAATATTTTAAACCTCAAGCCCTTCTATCCAGAGCAAGCTGAAAAATTGATCGATATTATGGATAATAGACAAGATTATCGCTACGATTACGTTATAGACGTAACTCCTCTGGGCTTTACTCCTGCCGAACCAGCAAAAATCAGGCGTTTGCTAACCAATGATAGTTTCACTCCAATCTACTTTGCTACAGCAATTCAAACTAAGGAATATAAAGTTACGCTCTATTCTTTACAAAAAATGTGAACTACCCACCACCTAAAGGTGGTGGGCTTCTAAGGAGCTAACGCTCCTATTTAAGAAGTTTGATATTTAAGT
>CAKUBG010000040.1 GCA_934636825.1 uncultured bacterium
CAATTGGGTGCCGCGAGGTACTCTTCGTTAGCTTTAACTTCTTCGGCTTCAGCTTCAGCCTTACGGATGGCAGCTTTAGAAGGTCGGCCACGCTTAGGCTTGGCAGCTTCTACAGCTTGAGCTAAGCGCATATTTTCCCAGTACCGCTCCTGCGCTTCCTTAGGAAGCGAGTCAAGGGCGATCTCGTACTTGAAACCGCCTCGGCCGCCGTTATGATTCGGGACTTGGCGATAAGTGTATATACTTATATTTTTTCTGATACCTCGGCTAGTTTTACCAACCAGCTCAGCGACAGTATCAACCTGTAAATACACCATCTTTACCTCTCAGGGAATAACAACTCCCTTTCAGCGCAATTAAGAATCTGAGCAATCTTGCAAACGACTGCAAATCTGGCATCTTGTTTACCGGTCTCATAACGATTGATCGTCATAAGGTGAACGCCGACAAGTTTGGCCAGTGCTTCTTGTGTAAGGCCAGATTTTTGCCTAATTCGTTTCAGTCCAGGCAGTCCACGCATTATCTCTTCTCCTTTTATACGTTAAACGCATAATATCATACGTTTAACGTATAATCAATAGGAGACTATACGTTAAACGCTTAATCCCTAAAAATGAGTATTGGTGAAAGAATCAGAGAAGCTAGAGAATTAAATCAAATGACGCAGGGCGATCTTGGTATAGCCTTAGAAACAACTGGATCGACAGTTCATCGATGGGAAAAAGATAAAATGCGCCCACGACTTCAACAAATAGAAAAAATGGCGCAAATATTAAATAAGCCAGTTTATTGGTTTTTTTTGCCTAATGATGTAGAAATTTCTGTGACTAAAGATGAAGCTTTAACAGAGTTATGTAGAGTGTATTCTTGCCTAAATCAAAGAGGAAAAGCTAAACTACTAAGTTACGCTTGCGATCTTAGTGACTTGGCAAGATATAATTAAAAATAGCAGTTCCTTTGGTTCCTTTGGTTCCATTGATGACTGCGAAGAAACGCCGAAAATTCGGGCTTTTATTAAAATGAATTTTTGGAATTTTGGATCGGATAAAAGATTAGGAGTTTTTAAAATACAAAAATCCGCACAGATCCGCTTTTTTTCAGGCTTTTTAAGCCCCTAAATGACAATAAAAAACGCCCCTTCAGCTCCTATTTAATAGGTTTTGAAAGGACGTTAAATTGTAAAAAAGCGGATCTGATGGAAAAAATTCTCTCAAACCATCTTAGACGACAAAAGAGGAAAAAGCCCGAAATTACGGAATTTTAAGGAGATCTAAAAAATGGGCTTTCTCTCAAAACATCCGATCCCTTATAATTGCAGGCAAGAAAGACCTCATTGAACAAGCTAGAGGAGGCGGGCAACCTAATATAAACCAGGACATACTGAAGCAATTTCGTTTGCCCTTTCCTTCTTTTCACGAGCAAAACCAAATTGTGCGCTATTTGGATTGGCAAAATTCGCGTTTAAATAAGCTGATCAACGCCAAGAAAAAAGAAATTGCCTTACTGGAGGAGCAAAAGCAAGCTTTAATTAGCCAAGCCGTAACCAAAGGCTTAGATCCCCACGCCCCCCTAAAAGACAGCGGCATAGACTGGATCGGCCAAATACCTGAACATTGGGAAATCAAACGTATAAAGAATTTGTTTTCATTGAGAGATGAGCGCAATTATCGCCCACTAAATGAAGTTAACTTATTGTCTTTATACGCGAGCAAAGGCGTACTTGAACATTCGCAAATAGATAAGATAAGAGGTAATAAAGCAAGCAATGCTGACAATTACAAATTAGTTTATAGGGACGACATTGTTGTGAATATTATCCTATGCTGGATGGGAGCAATAGGACGTTCATCTTTTAATGGTGTCACTAGTCCAGCTTATGATGTATACAAACCAAATAATGGGGTTAACTGTAATTATTACCATCACTACTTCAGAATGAAAAACTTCAGTGGAGAATGTTATAAAGTTGGAAGGGGCATTATGGATGTCAGATGGCGTACTTACTCTGAAGATTTTACAAACATTAAAGTACTAACACCACCTATAAACGAACAAAGTAAAATCGCTGAATACGCAGAAAAAATAAGCGGTCACACTAACAAATTAATTGAAGTATTAACTCACTACGTCTCCTTCCTTCAAGAATACCGCACTCGCCTAGTGGCTGATGTTGTCACCGGTCAAATCGACGTGCGCCACATTGCTATTCCCAACTACGAAACCGTAACCGAAACCATAGACCAACCCGAAACCGATGAAGACAGCACAATTTGTACTGAGGATCAATAGAAGCTATGCCTACTGATGTGACGGAAAAAAGTTTAGAAGACATTATTGTTAGTTACTTAGTACAGAATAATGGCTATGAACAAGGCGTTAATACTGATTATAATCGGGAATACGCCATAGATGAAAGGCGCCTTTTTCGTTTTTTGCAAGCTACTCAGCCTAAGGAATTGCTTAAGCTAGGGCTGCCTGGTAATGATTTGCGGCGCACTAAGTTTTTTAACCGTTTGCAAAGTGAAATTCTTAAGCGCGGCATTATTGATGTTTTGCGTAAAGGCATAAAAGACGGCCCTATCCACTTGGATTTATTTTATCTTACGCCTTCAGAAAAAAATCTTCAGGCTCAAGAACATTTTCAACAAAATATTTTTAGCGTTACTCGCCAGTTACAATACTCAGCAACTGCTGCCCGTTGCGCTTTAGATTTAGCTCTTTTTATTAACGGCTTGCCTATTCTCACTTGTGAATTAAAAAATACTATTTCCGGCCAAAATGTAGAAGACGCTGTCGAGCAATATAAAACCGATCGCGACCCTAGGGAAGCTATCTTCCAATTTAAACGCTGCCTCGTCCATTTTGCTATTGACGATCAGCAAGTAAAATTCTGTACCAAATTAAATAGCCAAAAATCTTGGTTTCTCCCCTTCAATAAAGGCTTTAATGACGGAGCTGGCAATCCGCCTAATCCTAGCGGTATCAAAACTGACTATATGTGGAAAGACATTTTCACTAAAACTCAACTTACCAATATTCTCGAAAATTATGCTCAAGTTGTCGATAAAGGCAGTAAGCAAATCTTCCCCCGCTATCATCAATTGGCGGTAGTAAATGCTTTACTTAAAGACGTTAAAGAAAAAGGCGTGGGCCAGCGCTATCTAATTCAACATAGCGCCGGTAGCGGCAAATCTAATTCTATTGCCTGGTTGGCCCATCAATTGATCGGACTAGAAAAAGACGGCCAAAATATTGTCGATTCGGTAGTTGTCGTTACCGATAGGCGCAACTTAGATGATCAAATAAAAAATACCATTAAACAATTTACCGAAGTACGCAGCACCGTAGTTCACGCCGATCATTCCAACGATTTGCGCCAAGCTATCGACTCTGGCAAAAAAATTATTATTACCACTATTCAAAAATTTCCCTATATTTTGGAAAGCTTGGGCACCGAACACAAAGGGCGCAAGTTTGCCATTATTATCGACGAAGCCCACTCCAGCCAAAGCGGTCGCACGGCTGCCAAAATGAATACTGCCCTTTCCGGCCAGTACGATCCTGACGACACTAAAAGCACCGAAGACTTAATCAATGAAGCTATCGAAGGGCGCAAAATGCTCACTAACGCCAGCTATTTTGCCTTTACAGCTACGCCCAAAAACAAAACTTTGGAAATGTTCGGTAAAGCTGTAATTGAACCAGACGGCAGCGTGCGCCACTTTCCTTTCCACAACTACCCTATGAAGCAAGCCATTCAAGAAGGCTTTATTATGGATGTTTTGCAATACTATACGCCCATTTCCAGCTACTACAAATTGGCCAAAATTGTAGAAAACGATCCTCTTTTTGACAAAAAGAAAGCTCAAGCTAAGTTGCGCAATTTTGTGGAAAGCAACCATTTTGCCATCAGCCAAAAGGCAGCCATGATGGTAGAACACTTCCACACTCAAGTAATTGGCCAAAACAAAATTGGCGGCCAAGCTCGAGCTATGGTAGTTACCGGCAGCATTTTGCGAGCTATCGACTACTTCTACGCCTTCCAAAAGTGCTTGGCCGAAAGGAAAAGCCCTTATAAAGCTATCGTGGCTTTTTCTGGTGAAAAAGAATATGACGGCCAAATTTGCACGGAAGCTAGCCTCAACGGTTTTCCCAGCAGCCAAATTCCCGACAAATTTAAGGAAGATCCCTATCGCTTTTTAATTGTAGCTAATAAATTCCAAACCGGTTTTGACGAGCCGCTTTTGCATACTATGTATGTAGACAAACAACTAAGCGACATAAAAGCCGTGCAAACGCTTTCCCGCTTAAATAGAGCTCATCCGCAAAAATTCGACACTTTTGTGCTCGATTTTGCTAACGATGCCAAAACCATAGAAGAAGCTTTTTCCGCTTACTATCGCACGACCATTCTTTCCGGAGAAACCGATCCTAATAAGCTTAACGACTTAGTAAGCGAAATGGAAAATCACCAAGTTTACACCCAAAGCCAAATAAATTTACTGGTAGACTTGTATTTACATAAAGCCAACCGCAACCAGCTTGATCCTATTTTGGATAATTGTGCCGCCAACTACAAAGACTTAGATAGAGAAGATCAAGTTAAATTTAAGAGTGCCGCCAAATCATTTGTCAGGACTTACAGTTTTTTAGGAGCCATTATGCCCTACGGCAGCCCTGAGTGGGAAAAGCTCTCTATTTTCTTAACTTTACTTTTACCCAAGTTGCCAGCGCCTTTAGAAGACGATCTTACTGCCGGTATTTTGCAAGCTATAGACTTAGATAGTTACAGGATCCAGGCCCAAAGCATGATGTCTATCCGCTTAGAAGATGCCAACGCCGAAATAAACCCAGTTCCAGTAGGCCAAGCCATGCAACCTAAAGAAGCGGAGCTAGATCCTTTAACAGTTATTTTAGACGAATTTAACAGCCTTTTTGGCAATATCGATTGGAAAGACAAAGATAACATCAAACAACAAATTTCCACTTTGCCTAAAGCTGTAGCCCAAAACCAAAACTACAGAAATGCTGCCAAAAATTCAGATAAAGAAAATGCCAAAATGGAAAGCGACAAAGCCTTAGATGAAGCTATCTTGGCTAGATTTAGCGATTGGTACGAACTATTTAACCAGTTCCAAAGCAATGCTAGCTTCAAAGAATGGCTTAGCAATATGGTATTTAAAGCTACCTATAGCAAACTAAGAGGCAACCGCCCAGTTTGCTAAAATCCGTACTGCGGTAGCGTTACCTAAGTTTAATTACACCATACCCTATTTTAATTTAGTCATTTAAAGCCAAAATGACTAAATTAAAACTATTGATGACTAAATTGAAATGGTATACTAAAGCCCAGCCAAAAGAAAAAATGCTGTGCGAAAGTATGTCTATTTCCGCTTCTTTTCGTTGACTGACTAAACAGTTAATGATAATCTACCCCCAGGGAAGATCTATTTATTATGTTTAGTCAGTATTTATCACCATCTAAATATGTGTTAGCTGCGGCTGTTTTGGCTTGTTTATTGAGCCCAAGTGCTGCTTTGGCCGAAAAAAAACCGAGCAGCGCGGCGGTGCCTGAAGTAATAAAAGCTGCTCAAAAAAAATACGGTATGCCTAGCGCTACTAAGCCTACTCCGGCTGCCGTGCCGCAAATTACTTCTTTAACAGATCTAGTGAATTTACAGCGCCAGTCTTGCTCTTGGGCTTGCGTTACTAGTACTTTTTATGATTATCGCTCTGTCTCTATGTATCGTCGCCGCGCTGGTTTGCACTTGGGTTACGATATTGCTATGCAAGCTGGAACTGCCGCTCGCGCCGGTTGGCCTGGCACGGTCGTTTCTATTGCTCCTTGGGCAGACGGAGAATGGGGCGTAACTGTAGCCTCCTCCAACGGCATAGAAGTTACTTACGGCCACATAGTGCCGGTAGCTAGGCTGGGCCAGATTATCAACGTGGGTGACATAGTTGGCACTATTGCCGTCAACCATGTCGACGTAAAAATGCGCGGAGCCGACGGAGCTTATATTCCCTTTGGCGAGAAAGATAAACAAGCGGTTATGGCTGGAGCTTTGCAAGTACAACCTGTCACCAGCCGCGAACAACTTATGGTTGCTTGGCTGAGCGCTTACAACAATGAAGAGACCGTTAAAGAAGAAGTTGAAGCTAGAGCTAGAGAAAATAAGCTCAACCAAATTGAAAGACAAAAATTGGAAGAGCGCTATACGGAAAAGCGGCTGGCCTTACGCAATATGGAAAAATATTTCGAGGACGGTTTAGTCTCGCGCCGTGAAGTGGAACAGACGCGCCGCAACTTAGAAAATACTCGTCGCGATTTGCTTAAAGTTAAAACTTCACAAAAAGAAAATCCAAGCAAGATCAAAAAATTGCAAAAGCAACTCGATCTTTGCCATAAACGCACAGTAAAAGCCCAACAAGAAGCACAAAAGCGCGGCTTGAGCTGGCAAGATGTGCAAGATTTTGTCAATAATTTGGTGGCGAAAGATCAAAACTTAAGCAAAACGGTAAAAGACTACAAAAAAGATAAGCAAGATGCTTACATTCAGGAACTTTTGCAAGTAAAAAGTGAGCTTAGCCAATGCGAGCGCACTTTAAGCAGCCAAGAGGAATTGTTTGAAGCCGGCGGCTTACCTCAAAAAGAGATCGAAGCGACTCGCCAGAGGCAAAAAGTTTTACAACAGCGCTTAAAAGAATTGCAAAGCAAAAACAAGTAATGCCTGTGTGTTAAGTTTACGGCTCATGTATAAGCCGGTTATAGCCATCCTCGAAAGATCGCTGACGCGAAAAAGTTTTCTCCGGTGGTATAACCGGCGTTTTTTATAGCCGTAAACTTCGCGTTCAAGCTGTTTTGCAGCTCATGTATAATCCGATTATAGCCATCCTCGAAAGATCGCTGACGCGAAAAAGTTTTCTCCGGTGGTATAACCGACGTTTTTTATGGCCGTAAACTCCACGATCAAGCTGTTTTGCAACCAGTCTATAGTGCACATAGCATGTTTGCGCTGGCACAGCGTTTGTTAGTTCGTAGTTTTTAACCAACAGGCGGAGACGGCGGTGATGGAAGGCGAAGAATATTGGCCGAAGCCAAAGCTTCGGTCAGTTCGAGCCTGAAAGAGCCGCTGTTGGAGCTAGCCAACATGAACACGAGCCCGCAGCCAAAACTTATAGCTGAATTTTTTCGCCATATCGGTAGCGAAGGCCTCTGGCCGCCAGGCCAGTCAGCCGGAGCGTAGATATGGTAAAAAATGCAGCTAACATTACGTGCTAATGGGCGGGCGGAACATAATCAGCGTCGCTAAAACTAAAAAACTACGAATCAGCAAGACATAGCTAACCGACTAGCCGAACAATATCAGCGTCTCTAGGCTAAAAAACTACGCAACAAAACAAGTTTACGCCATGCGTGTTAATGCAAAATTTATAGCCCTGTTGATTAGTTCGTTATATCCCTCCTCGAAAACATCGCTGACGCGAAAAGTTTTCTCCGGTGGGTATAACGAACGTTTTAGCGGCTATAAATTTCATTTACGCCCACACTTTTGCGCTGCGCACACGCTAACGTAGTTTTTAACCAACAGGCGGAGACAGTGGCGAATTGAAGGCGAAGAATATTGGCCGAACAATATCAGCGTATCTAAGCTAAAAGGAACTATGCGACCAAACATATTGCGCTAAAAACGAAAAGAGCCAAGCAAAAGATTTGCCAGGCTCTCTTTTTTGTCTGAAGATCTAAATCTCTGCAGCCTCGGAAGCTTTTTGAAAAACTGCAGAACCTCAAGCGCCGATAAGTGTTTGCCGCGGACAGCCTAAAATCTGCCTCACTTCTCGGGCTTCTATTACTTGGACGTTCAAACAAACTTGCGCTCAGATTGGCTTTGCACTCAGGCACACACCTATCCGAACATTGATTTTTGCCAATTTTATAGCGAAATTTTAATCGATCACTACTAAGGAATTGCTATTGCCGCTGCTATCAGTAACCCAATTGTCGGGACGCTCATCATTTTCCCAACGGCAATCACCATCACCAGGATTGACAACGTATTTAAATTGATAGCTTTTGCCAGCATCTAAAGTAATGGTAGCGCTAAAAGATCCGTCCTTCAAAAGGGACATTTCTTTGCCTTGCTCAACCTTCCAATCGCAGAAATCGCCCACTACCACAACACGACGAGCGTTAAAATCGCCGGCCTTCTCACTGCTCAACTTAAAAGTAACTCTGCTCTTGGTGCCGGTTTTGGTGGCATTCTTAGTTATAGACATTTTCTACTTATACTCCGCTTTACCAAAGCTGCCCAATACCCCCAGCTACGACAGCCCAGCAAAATTTATTAGTTGCACCTTCATCTGTCCCCACCCGTATTTGACAGTACAAGCTACAAACAGCACATTTTGCCTGCTACATTCTAATAATTCGAAGACCGACTGTCAATATTAAATGTATATACAAACACAAATATTTTATATCTTCTATATTCGGTTTTATATGCAACTTGATGATATTTTACGTTCAAACGTACAGTTGTACAACTCTTTAACACAGAGCCAGAAAGTGCACACCGATTATCATTATTCCAAGCCGCACTTCTCCCTGAAGCCCAACTTTAAGGAGCTCCCTTTAAGGAAGGAAGACAAGTCCCAAAAAAGAAAGGAATTGAAGCCTTAATGAGAAGGTTCAGGCTTTCTGTTTTCAGCCGTTTTGGCTTCGTCGCTGCGGCTCAAATCAGAGCAAAAGTCTACAGCATAGTATTTCGGAGTTTATCGTGCGCAGTTCTCGCATTTTGATATGGACATTTGTCTTTGTGCTATTTTTGGGCGGAGCAGCAGCCCTAGTTTGGTATTACACCCAAAATGAGCTTCCCCCCTCATTTGAAAGGACTATCGGTACAGGTTTAGCAGGCAAAGGAGCCGGCGAATTAAATGAACCTACCGGCGTTACTGTCGACGCCAGCGGCAATATTTATGCCTTAGACACCAGAAATTGTCGTATTCAACGCTTCGATCCCCAAGGCAAACTTATCGACGTTTGGGGTTCCCAAGGTTCCGGCGACGCTCAGTTGCGCGAGCCTTTGCGCATCAAGTTAGCTCCCGATAATACTATTTGGGTTTCTGATACTGGCAACAATCGCTTGCTCCACTTCACTACTCAGGGCGAATATCTCGGCGAAGTCGGCTCTTTAGGCCAAGGAGAAGGCCAGTTTGCCGCTCCTATCGGTATCGCTTTCGACAGCGAAGGCTACATGTGGGTGACCGACGCTCGCAACAATCGTTTGCAACTTTTCAATCCCAAGGGCGAATTTGTCTCCGCTCTGGAAAATAACGGCTCCCTCAACTTGAACCAACCCTGGGGCCTGGACTTAAATGTTAACGACGAAATTTACGTAGCCAATACAAAATCGAACCAGATTTTAAAATTCAATGCTGACGGAGAACTTTTGCTCAAATGGGGACTTCCCGGCAAAGGCCCGGGCGAATTTGACAAACCTACCGACGTTTTGGTTATGTACGACGGTAACGTGTTAGTTTCCGATACTGGCAATAATCGCATCCAAAAATTTACCGGCAATGGCGTCTTCATTACTGAATGGGGCGTAGGTGGCAGCGAAAATGCCGCTTTACACCATCCGCAACAGATTTCCGAAGGTTTAGGCCAAATGTTCTATGTGGCCGACGCTGGCAGCAATCGCATTCAAATTATTCATCAACGCGATCCTATCCACTTATACGGCCCCAAGCCTGCTCCATATCCTACTGCTAAGCAGCCCAACAGAAGCGAAGGCGGCGGCGATTCTATGCTTGACGAATTTAGTTCTGACGGCAATTCCTCTAAGGCCGACGCTAAAAAGGAAAAAGACTCTGTCGACACTCAAGATTCGAAGAATTTGCGCGACAGTGCGGTCGGCAATTCTAATTCCAAAGCTTCTGACAGTAAAAGTGAAGAGAAATCAGACAAAACTTCTGCCTCCAGCAAGCAGGACAAAAACAAAAAGGCGGAAGACAATTCTCTGACAGACACTTTATAGATAGATAAAATAGGTCTGGTCAAGACAAACTCTATCTGCTAAAATGTGGCCGTCAATAATAGATTTTTTTTGTAAGCTAAGTGGAGCGACACATCTAGTGCCGCTCCATTAGTTGTAACTTAGGCAGCTCTCCTTCCCCCTCAAAGTTGTGCGCCTAAAGAGGAAGAGCTTATCTTCTTGCTTTACCCCTCAGAAGTGAAGATAAGCGGCGTGTATGACAGCTTGCAAATTTAAGCTGTTAATCAATTAAGGAGCTTATTTATTTTGGCTAGTAATTACGAACTTTTCACCTCAGAGTCTGTAACTGAGGGACATCCTGACAAGGTGGCCGATCAGATTTCTGATGCTATTTTGGACGCTTTTTTAGCTGAAGATCCTCAGTCCCGCGTTGCTTGCGAGACTTTCCTTCACACCGGTTGCGCTCACATTGCCGGTCAGATCACTTCTTCCGCCTACATCGATATTGCTGACATCGTACGCAAAACCTTAGTCGAAATCGGCTACGATTGCCCCGACTACGGTATTGACGGACGCAGCTGCGGCGTGCTCATTTCTATCGACGGTCAGTCCCCCGACATCGCTCAGGGCGTAGACTGCGCTTTAGAAGTACGCGACGAAAAAGACAAGGCCGAGGAAGAGGATTCCGTAGGCGCCGGCGACCAAGGTATGATGTTTGGTTACGCTTGCGACGAAACTCCCGAGCTTATGCCCTTGCCTATTCAGCTTTCTCACGCTTTGGCTCTCCAGTTAGCTAAAGTTCGCAAGACTAACATTTTGAGTTATCTCCGTCCCGACGGCAAAACTCAGGTAACAGTCCGCTACGAAAACGGTAAACCCGTGGCTATCGACACTATCGTCATTTCCACTCAGCACGATCCCGATGTGTCCTTAGAGCAAATCCGCAAAGACATGATCGAGCATGTTATTCTTCCTATCGTGCCCGCTCAGTTCATCAAGAAGGAAGGCGACAAGATTGTCTCTCCTCGCATTTTGGTCAACCCCACCGGCCGTTTCGTTATCGGTGGCCCTCAAGGCGACACTGGTTTAACCGGACGCAAGATCATCGTCGACACCTACGGCGGTATGGCTGCTCACGGCGGCGGCGCTTTCTCTGGCAAGGATCCGACGAAAGTTGACCGTTCCGCTTGCTACGCTGCTCGTTACGTAGCTAAAAATATCGTAGCTGCCGGTTTAGCTTCCAGATGCGAAGTTGCTCTCGCTTACGCTATTGGCGTAGCCGAGCCCGTCAGCGTTTCTGTCGATACTTTCGGCACCGAAACCATCCCCGTTTCCGATATTATCGCCTTAGTACGCAAAAACTTCGATTTGCGTCCCGGTGCTATCATTCGCAAACTCAAATTGCGTCGTCCTATTTACAAAGCTTTGGCTGCCTATGGTCACTTTGGCCGCACTCTTCCTGGTGCTACTTGGGAAAAGACCGACAAAGCCGAAATTTTGCGCGAGCAAGCTGCTGAGCTTAAAAAGTAATCGCCAAGTAATTGCTGCTTAAATCAGTCTGTAGCTAATACGAAAAGCCCCTCCTCCAAATTTTAAAGAGGAAGGGCTTTTTTGTCGTTTTTTTGCCATGAGGCAATTATTATTATGCGTTGACCAACATAAAGAGCCAAACGGTATTGCTACAAATTTTAGGGCATAAACATATTTTTTATAAAATCAAAAAAGCCACCGTGAGCCTGTTTTTTCAAACGTTTAACTTCAGAAGCCAAGTTCTCCATGAAAGGCAAAGGACAATTTAGACGAGCGGCTTTTTCTACAGAGCGTTCAGCTATATCAAAATTTTTGTTGGCTGCCGCCGACAGAGCATGCAAATACCATAAACGAGCCCTATTTACTCCACGCTGTACAGCTATTTGCAAAAAGTCAAAAGCTTTATTATAACGATGCAACATATAAAACATTTCGCCAATACGCTGGCACATATTTAAATCGCTTCCAAAGTAACCTTTCCAATCTTCGGTAGCTCTTGTTGCTTCGTTAAGCAAATTGGCCTTATATAAAACAAAAATGCGTTCCATTAAATAAATGGGATCTTCGCTATTTTGCCTCACTTTTTCAGGACTGTAGACAGTTTTTACCGCTTCTTTCAGCTTATCTAAATCATTATTTTTCAAATTGTTGGCCAGAGCATAAAGCCAAGTGCTTTCCGCTTTAGCCAAATGGGGAAAAAGCTTCATATAACTCTCGCCATAATGTACCGCTTTATCAGCGTAGCCTTGAGCTAAATTGCAATGGATGAAGCCACGTAAACCTAATATTTTATTTTTTTCTCCCTCTTCTTGGGAAGCTTTATTGTAAAAAGACAGAGCTTGTTCAAAATTGCCTTCCAAAAACATAAGATCTGCTTTAGCTAAATTTGAGTCGCTCTCGGCAGCTTCTTTGGGACTAGTGTATGTATAGTGATTATATAATTTGCTATCTTGCCAAGTGTCGGCACTACTTTTTTGTTGAGCTGATTCAGCTGCCATGTAAAAAAAATCCAAAACGCAAAGAACTTGCGTAATTCCAAAGAATCACGCCGTCATAAAGTTTCGTATTCACCAGAAAAAGCCTGCCAAAGAATCTGGTATAACGAACTTATCAACGAGGCTATAAATTTTACATTACCGCAAGTGCCGTAAAGCCCCTGCCTTCAGGTATGGGGATATGAGGCACGTCCACCGAATTTGCGCAAGCAATTGAAAGTGGACGGTTGTTGCGTAATTGCTATTTTTA
>CAKUBG010000041.1 GCA_934636825.1 uncultured bacterium
AAAAGCTGCTATTCTGTTTTCAAAACTTTGCTTAGTTGCTCGTCGCAACTGCTCGAGTATATTACCGCTAAGCGCCTCCCCTGTCAAGCACCTACACGCAAAAATGTGCAAAATTTTTACGCAATGCATGTTAGTGCAAAATTTACAGCCTCGTTGATTGGTTCGTTATATCCCTCCTCGAAAACATCGCTAACGCGATAAAGTTTTCTCCGGTGGGCATAACGAACATTTTAGCGACTATAAATTTCATTTGCGCCCACACTTTTGCAATGCGCACACGCTAGCGTAGTTTTTCTACCAACAGGCGGAGACAGTGGTGATGGAAGGCGCAGAACATTGGACGCGCTGTCAAGCGCGGTCCAGTTCAAGCCTGGAAGAGCCGCTGGTGGAGCTAGCCAACATGAACATGAGCCCGCAGCCTAAACTTATAGCGCTTATAGCGGAATTTTTTGCTATATCGGTAGCGCAGGCCTCTGGCCGCTAGGCCAGTGAAGCCGGAGCGTAGATATGGTGAAAAATGAAGCTAACATGAAATAGCTAACTGGCGGGCCGAACACTATCAACGTCTCTAAGCTGAAAAATTACGCAACGAAGACAGCAAGATACAGATGCTAACGTATAATTCCGTAAGCCAACTTATTGATTACTTCATCAGGGTTGCCATCACCGACGATATGACCATCTTTAAATAATACGACTCGCTGACACTTAGCAGCCACATCAGGTTCGTGGGTAACCATGACAATAGTCAGTCCTTCTTTGCTATTAAGTTCTTGGAACAAAGCCATAACTTCATCTGATCGCTTTGAATCGAGGTTACCGGTAGGCTCATCAGCCAAAATAAGGGCTGGGTTAGTAACCAAAGCTCGAGCAATAGCTACGCGCTGTTGCTCACCGCCGGAAAGCTGAGTAGGAACGTGGTAAATTCTTTTTTCTAAACCGACTCGACAAAGAGCTTCTTTTGAGCGACGGAAACGCTCTTCAGCCTTAATATGAACACCAGTGTAAAGTAAAGGTACTTCTACATTTTCTATAGCCGAAGTTCTGGCCAACAAATTGAAACCTTGAAAGACAAAACCTATATTTTTATTGCGAATCAGTGCTCTTTCATCGTTGCTTAAATGGCATACTTCTTGATTATTCAGCTTATAAGATCCAGAAGTGGGCTTATCCAAACAACCAAGAATATTCATCATGGTAGATTTTCCTGAGCCTGAAGGCCCCATAATGGCTACCATCTCCCCCTCTTGTACATCAAGATCAACACCACGCAGAGCATGAACTTCCACATCTCCGCCAATTACATAAGTACGAGTCAGACCGCGTATAGATATAACAGACACAATGCCTCCTAATAGCAGCTAAAGGATTGCAATCTAATCATTTATGCTGGCTTGCCACGAAATAGGATGAGATCCTTCCACATTTATCACACCTTTAATTAACTTGCCGTGACGCGAAGCTTTCCAAGTGGCTCCTTCAGTTTTCACTCCGTTACCAAACCTGGCATTAAAAGCTGCCTGTTTTCCTTTAATGATGCAAGTACCGCTCATGTTTCCTGAGCGATCAGTATTTCCACTCAAAATATATTCGATATTCCAAAGATTGTTTTCTTGTCCTGACTGGGCAATCGTTTCCAAAACTCTGCCGTTAACTTCAAAGTTTTCTACTTTCAAACGACAATTATTGTCGATAAAAAGAGTGCCTCCACCATTCATACTGGGGACATGGGGCAAACAGTAACTGCCGCTGGCATTAAGCGTCTTGGTACTCAAATTTAAAGAATAGTCGTTTAAAGTAATTGTCCTGGAGAAGGGCTTGTGCTTTTGAGTTAGGACTCGACCGGAAGCACTCAAAATAGCCGTCTTTACATTGATAGGTCCAGAAAAGGTAATGACAGCGTACAATCGGGCCATACAGTCAGTAGGATACCAACTAAAACGTATTTCTCCACTCCAGTCGTTAGTGCGATAATGGCTAGAAGCAGAAATAGTAATATCTTGAGCATCTAATTTGGATATACAACCATAAACTTTGGCAGCAGCCTTAATAACCTTGGGATCGTCCCAATCAAGAATAATGTTTAAATCTCTGCCTAAGTTGCATATTCCTGAAAAAAATTTATTTGCTCCACCCTTATGCTCAGCATAGCATTGTACTAAATCTATAGATTTAAACCTAGCCAGTTCAGCTCCCTGGGCTTGCTTAACACCGACTAGATACGCCTCGGGAAGGGTATTCAACAGGGAAGAATCAGAATAAAAAGACCTAAACAAAGTGGAAGAGATGCTGGAAGCGGTGAATTTCCGCAAATCTGCATTTTGGCCGGTTTCAGCATTGATTTTTTCCAAAGTTTGCTTGCCCAACACTGTAAAGAGATTGCGAAACTCTAAGTTCTTTTGTACAGCCCAAACTCGCGTAGGTAAAAAAACGCACAACAAACCGAGCGATAAAGTTAGCAATATTGCCCACACTTTACGCCCGGTTGGCGCAATAGAATTTACTGTCGTTGGACTTACAGATCTCTTAGAAATCATAAACGCCATCATCCGCATGTTTATTTTGTTGGCGTCCCTGAGAGAGACCTTTGACGCTGCCATCATTGATTGGCTCATCCGGAATAGCTAGCAATTCCTCTTCTGCTTCTTCACTTTCAGGCAGTTTTTCAACAATTTCCTGAGAAGCAGCGTCCTTTTTGCCACTGCGTCGCTTCAAAGCACTAGCACGCGATTGTACAGCCTCGCGTGTCTTAGCTTCAGCATCTAATTTTTCTGCTTCGCGCTTTTTCTGACGTTCTCTCTCTCTGGCCATCTGATGACTGTACTGCGGATTAGCGCTCTCTTTAGCTGCTTCACGTTCAGCTGCTTCTTTAGCTTCTGCAGCTTCGCGATCTGAAGCTTGTTCTAAAGCTTTGGCAATTTTGCCATGCGGCGATACATACTCGACATAATTTTTTATAAAATAGCTGCCACAGCGAGGATTCAAAACTAAGTGAATGATATTGCCCTCAGCTCGCTTGATATAAATAGTATCAAGTAAAAAGTCCTCCAATATCAATTTTTCCAAAACCTTGCTGTGTACAGCAGGTAACTTGCTCAAGTTTAAATCAGCAGCCACTGCACGATAATGGGTATCCATACTATCAGCTTTACAAGCATCTTGATTTTTACCCAGACTCCAAGCACCAGAAATATTTTGTAAAGGCAACTTTACATTGGGATTGCCACTAGAGGAAATAAAACGCTGTTGTAAATTAGCCAAATAGCCATACAACTCCGGAGAAGCATACCAACATTGAGCTTTAACTTCAGAGCTCAACTCGGGAGTAATTTCTTTGACTTCCTTTTTCTTAGTCTTATCTACTTTATCACCCTTAGCTTTGGCTTTATCGGCAGCTTTAGCTTGACTGACTTTTTGTACAACTTTTTCTGCAAAAGGTACGTCTACTCCGCAGTTCTTAAATTTAGAAGCATCAATAACACAAAGCCAATTATTCTTTAAGCCTTCTTCTAATTTTTCAGCGGAATCATACACGGGAAGTCCCCTGACTTCGCATAAATCTAAAGGCAAATCATAGCGATTTTGCAAGGTTCTGACAAAATTTTCACCAGATTTTAAACCGACATAAGAAGCAACTATTTTCCAAAGGTATAAATCTGATTCATCACCTAAGGCCAACGAAGCATTTTCGTTATTAACTTTATCACCATAAACTGTACGCAAGCCGCAAAGTATTTCTCTGGTGTATACGTTATTCCATAAATCAAGATATTTTAAATCATAAAGCTCCAAAGCTTCTAAAAGGCCCACTCGATTGGGATCCGTTTGAGCGTCAAGCTCTAGTTCTTTTTCTCGACGTAAGTAAGCATAAATAACATCATCATTATTGACTACTCCGTTATGATAGGCAGAAATTGCCAAATCTACACGTTCGCCGTATTTAGCTAACAAATACTTAAAGAACAATACCGAATCTTCTAAGTTGCAATCAATTAAAAGACGCTCATCTTTAAGATGATTTTTCTCGGCCAGATCTTGGTGACGATCTGCACAATCAGCTAATTTAGCAGCCTTGTCTAATCGCTCAGCCTTAATTTTGTCTTCTCTGGCTTCGGAAGTACGCAATCTGGCTGCCTCAAGTCGCCACTCCTCCGCTTTGGCTTTACCAAAAGCATGAGCTGTATCTATAGCTCCGGGAGTCATTTGACCTAAACCTGCAGCATTGGCAAAAGAAACTTTACTGACATCTCCGGAATTTTCCCAACTTACAATAGCCCATATAGGATCAAAAGGCACATCTAAAGTTGTACAAATATCCTTGAGCTGAGCTTCTACTTGACGAGCCACAGCATGGTTATCCAACAAATTGTGGTTTGCCGTCTGATGATATACTATATAATGGTATCCTAAAATCGTGTTGACAGCTTGCTCAGCTTGTTTTTCATCATAGGAAGGCAGAAGTTCTTTAACTCCATTAACTACAGCAGCCCGTTCACGCTTATTATACTTTTGTTTGTAATAGTCGTCTAACAAAGAAGCTCCACGTTCATAAGGAGAAGACTCTTCACTAAAAACGCCATCTTCTTCTAAAGAAGAATCTGTGGCTGCAGTTTTGGAACCGGTTACCGGCGCCGGAGCGCCTTGGTCTTTTGAACCAGAACAAGCCGTTGCCCCGATCCCTAAAGAACCGATAAGCAAAACGGTACACACTCTGAGAGTAAAGCGGCTGCGACCGGTACCAGCATCGGTCCAACGCTTCAAGTAGTCAAGACTAAACATAGCCTGACAATTTGTGGAAAAAGCTTGTCTTCCTTTTTGTCATAGCGTAGCACTCTAATGTGCAGACAGAAATCTAAACGTGATATTATTGCAGAAGAATAATAAGCATAAATGGAGGGGGAAATGCATACAAAGCAGGACAACACTTTTTTAGGCAACTACGGAGAGAGAGCAGCTTTGCAATATTTGCGCTCTCAAGGTATGCACATTATAGAGACTAACTATACTGTTCGCCGTCAATCCAAAGCTAAGGGGCGCAAGTGCCCTGTCAACAGCAAGGGCAGTATTTTAGGAGAAATAGATATTGTAGCCAAAGAAGGCGATATGCTGGTATTTGTAGAGGTAAAATGGCGCAGCAACGACCGCTTCGGCAGACCGGCTGAAGCGGTTACATTTGCCAAACAACGCCGTTTACGCCTGCTGGGAGACGCTTACATAGCCATCGAAAAGCCGCTTTTCAGCAAAGCCCGTTTCGATATCATCGGTATTATTGGTTTTGTCCCCTACCTTAAAATAGAGCATATACGCAACGCTTTCTGATACAGGCGTTGTTTATTAGCGCCCATTAGTTTAAACAGAAATGGGCGCTCGCAAAGCCGGATGACATTGATAGTTTTCCAAGGTAAAATCACTAAATTCAAAATCGTCCAGTTTGCAGCGTTTCGGGTTGATTTTCATAGTTGGCAAAGCATAAGGCTCACGTTGCAAAAGTTCTTCAACTTGCGACAAATGATTTAAATAAAGATGAGCATCACCTATAGTATGCACAAAATCTCCCAGTTCTAAAGAACATACTTGGGCAATCATCATAGTCAATAAAGCATAAGACGCGATATTAAAAGGAACACCTAAAAAAACATCGGCACTGCGTTGGTAAAGTTGACAAGATAAACGCCCCTCATTGACATAGAATTGAAACAGAACATGACAAGGAGGCAATGCCATTTGCTCTAACTGGCCAACATTCCAGGCGCTTACAAGCAAACGCCTTGAGGTAGGATTGGTCTTTATTTCCTTTATTACATTTTCTATCTGATCTATGGTGCCGCCTTTATAGTCGGGCCAGGAGCGCCATTGAACTCCGTAAATAGGCCCCAGTTCACCATTTTCATCAGCCCAAGCATCCCAAATAGAAACTTTATTTTGCTTTAGATAAGCTATGTTGGAACTGCCTTGAAGGAACCACAGAAGCTCGTAAATTACCGACTTCATGAAGAGCTTTTTGGTAGTAACAGCGGGAAAACCATCTTGCAAATTAAAGCGCATTTGGCGTCCGAAGATGCTCTTTGTACCAGTTCCGGTGCGATCGGCACGCAAAGATCCATTTTCATATATATCTTTTACCAATTCTAAATATTGACGCATAAACTGCACCTTTCACAGTTTCTAAAAGTATGCCAAAGCGGCATCTAGTGGGCGATCCATACTATTAAAAGCATTAGAGCGAGACCTATTCTATAGACGGCAAAAGATTTGAGTGTGTATTGAGTCACAACTTTTTCCAAAAGCATTATGCCAACTAAACCGGCTATAAAAGACGCCAAAAAACCAGCAGAAGCAGTCCACACGAATGTTAAATCCGATAATGTAGCTGTATGCAAACAGCGCACAACTTTAACAAAAAAGGCTCCTCCGACAACAGGCAAAGCGGTCACCAGCGAAATAATGCCAGCTTCTGAACGCCGAATATCTAAAAAACGAGCAGCGGTCAGCACCATACCGGAGCGGGAAGCTCCCGGAAAAAGGGCCAAAGCCTGAAATAGCCCTATATACAGCATTTCCTTAAAACCAACAGAATTGAGCTCACGACAGCGTTTGCCTTGAGCGTCTGCTTTATAGAGCAAGAAGCCAAACATAGCCAAAGTAAAAGCCGTAAACAATAATCCATGGAAGTAATGTTCAACAATATCTTCCAAGAGGAATCCCGCAATAGCTACAGGTACAGTTGCAACAATAATTAGACAAGCTAGTTTAAAATGGTCGTTTCCATAATCTGCCCAAGGAAGAATTTGTTTTTGCTTATAACAAGCTTGCCCATACTCAAACAAGCTCAAAAACATTTTTTTTATCAATTCCCACTTATAGAAACAAATAGCCAGCAAGGTACCGCCATGTAAAATGACATCAAAAGTTTTACCAAAATAAGGAAAGTTAGCTAATCTCGGCAACAACATTAAATGTGCTGAAGAAGAGATAGGCAAAAACTCAGTAAAACCTTGGATAATACCCAAAATTATCGCTTCTGACAAATGAGCACAATCAGCAAACACAGCTCAATAGACCTTTTCTAATTTTAATTATCTTCCAAACGTTGGTAAGCTACTCGAGAAAATGATTCCGGAGTCAAATCTGGCATATCCGCCAGAAAAGATAGCATTTTTTTCTTTTCTACGAGCTGATTTTCTCTAGTGTAGTAGTGTTTTATAGGCGTGCCCATCTTCTTTAACCAGGATTTGCCTTCACAGAAGAATGTTCTGGCATCAATAATTTTGCCATCCAAACCATACTCATCTAAACCGTGCAAACGAATTCTGTCTGCAATAGGAAAAGCGGCCGGCTCAAGACAATTCCATTCACACATAGTAAAGACTTGGTGGTTACTTTCATCTTGATAAAATTCTAATTCGCAATAAGTTCGTTTCATTTTCCCTTTGGAATAGCGACTACGCAATACCGGAGCAATAGTACGATACTCCCAAACGCATTCTAAGAACGAACGACGATAACACGGCGAAGGGCCGTGAACACATTCCCAAATTTGACGAGCTCTTTTATTAGCGACACTCCAAACGGACATAAGTTCTTCTAAACTCGAGCTTATTGAACTATAAACAGGCTTCAAAGCATAACCATGTTCATCGGCTTCTTCTTTGGCCAAAGCACAAGGTATATAATCTAAGCGCAACTTAAATTCACGTGCCACTACCAAAGGAAGAAGCAAGCATTCAAGAGCAAAAACATGCGGACAAGGAAGACTTAATTCAAAACATAGTCCGAGCTCTTCTGTTTTTTCTGCTGTATAACCAAAGAATTTGGCATAGGCTCTGGTATCGCTGTTATAATATTCGTATTGCGGATTTTGCAACTTTACGTCTTTGTCTTCCGGCAACAGTAAAGTATTATCTAAATTTATCAGACATGCCGACAATTCTGCCCAACTAGGGCGCGAACTAACTCCCTGAGGTAAAGAAAAGCGCAGTCGAAAAAACATAGGACTAGCTTTTTCGATAGGAAGAGAACGAGTATCTCTACTTACACGCAAACCTTTGCTTTTGCTGCGTCCACCTTTAATAGGTTCTTTTCTTTTAAGGCGATGGCGCCTGTAAATACGTCCCATTTTGGGCGCAGCTACTGATTCTACCGATTTTGCTGTGTCCATGGGGCTTTCTTGTTCTTTCATTTTTTGATAACTCCGAATAAAACTCCCGGCTTCCCTTTCACACAAGGACAATACTTCCCCTTTTCTGCCTTCGTAGGAGGTAGAAAAAGAAAAAAAAGCAAAGCAATCGGACAACAAATTTTAAAACCAACGATAAAAAAACGAAAGAGACGGAGTTCAATTCGACTTGAATAATCAAAAAGTTTCGCTGCGCGTGGCCGACCTTGATGGACAGTATACTATTGGTTCGTCCAACGAGTTTACTTTTAATCAAGACATAATTCTGAACGATCCAGCCCTTTATTGTCCTCTTTCTGAACTGCCTTCACATGGAAGTGTCGAAGAAGACCGCCTATTCCAGCGCCTTTATGCCAAACTTCCCTATATTTGGGAGGCTTTAAAACATAACCCCAATATCAAAGAAACTGTAGTTGTGGTACCTTCCCTCACTCTAGATGCGGAAGAATTGCGCAAAATAGAAGGCATAGAATATTATGAAGAGCGCTTACTTTTTCTTTTAATCCAGTTGGCCAACCCCAATACGGAAGTTATTTTCGTAACTTCTCAGCCTATTCGCGATCGCATCGTCGATTATTATTTACAATTGCTTCCTGGAGTTCCCTACTCACATGCTAGACGCCGTCTTCATCTTTACAATGTTAATGACGCTTCTCGCGATAAATCATTAACGCAAAAAGTATTGGAGCGTCCGGCTATTTTACAGCGCATTCGCAATCACACTCTCCATTCTCAAGTTGCTCACCTTTCGGTCTTCAACGTTACTCCAGCCGAAAAGAGTTTATCGGTAGCTTTGGGCTTGCCTTTAATGGGAGCCGATCCCAAATTTTTACATTACGGCACTAAATCAGGCGCTCGTAAACTTTTTAAAGAATGCGACGTGCTTTGTCCTTTTGGTTACGAAGATATACGAGACGAACAGGAAATAGCCGAAGCTATTGTCGATCTTTATTTTGCTAAGCCAAACGTGAAAAGAGCCGTTGTCAAAATCAACGAAGGCTTTTCCGGTGAAGGCAATGCGATCTATAAATTTAATGAGTTGCTTAATATCGAGCCTGTAGCTGGAAATTGGGCCAAGGCTGTGGAATTGGTGCGTCGCGATCTTCCTCACCATTTAAAAATGCAAGCAGCCAATTTGCCCTACTCTGACTTCATGGCCAAATTTGAGCAAATGCAAGGCATAGTCGAAGAGTTTTTGGAAGGTGTGGAAAAATCTTCTCCCAGCGTGCAAACCAGAATCGTGCCGCCTCAAGAAGTACAAATTATTTCTACTCACGATCAGATTATGGGAGGTGAAGATGGACAAGTATTCTTGGGCTGTCGTTTTCCAGCAGCTCCACCTTTCCAAGCGATGCTACATAGCGGCGGTTTAAAAATAGGTAAGCGTTTAGCACAAGAAGGGCTAGTCGAGCGCGTATCCATAGATTATATGGCTGTACCAACCATTCCAGAGCAACCAGTTGGTACCAATAATCCTTGGAAACTTTATGCTATTGAAATAAATATGCGCAAAGGCGGCACGACCCATCCGCTGCGCAGTTTGCAATTTTTAACCGGAGGTCACTACAACCCCAACACCGGACTTTTCACCACTCCACGTGGTTCCACAAAATATTATGTAGCTTCGGATAATTTAATCTCCGAAAAATATAAGCGATTGCTGCCTGAAGATTTAATAGACATCATCACTTATGCCAAATTGCATTTTAACTCTACAACTAATACCGGCGTTATCTTCCATATGATAGGCGCCGTTTCGCAATATGGAAAATTCGGAGTAACTTGCATTGGTAATACACCAGCAGAAGCTCAAGACTTTTATGATAAAACCGTCAGAATTATCCAGCAAGAAAGTAGCACTACTCGTTGGCTAATCTAACTTAAGAAAATCAAAAGCTCGCCTTCGAAAACCTTAGTTTTTTTAAGTGCGAGCTTTTTTATTTTTTAATCGAAAGCACTAAGTACTTCGCTATCCAAACGTGCTAAACGCTCCGGAGTTGGATAAGGGCCATTAAAAATAACTTCATCAATACCTAAATCCACTAAAGGTTCTATGGCATCGATTATTCTTTGCGGCGACCCAAAAGGAAGTGCGTCTGCTTCTTCGTCATACAAATGTTGCCCCATGAAGCGCCTAAAGCGATGAGCTTCTTGTTCGTCATCGATTATATCAGCATACATGGTGACTGTTTTACGTATTCGGGCAAAGTCGCGCCCGTTTTCCTCACAAAGGCGCTGCAAGACTTCAAGTTTATGCTTGGCCTCTTCCAATGAAGAGAACATATTTACGTACAAATTACAACCATTACCATATTTTGCGACAGTTGGTAAAATTCTCTTTTCACCACCACCGGCTAAAAGCAGAGGGAGAGGCTTTTGAATTGGTCTGGGGGCAAAAGGTGCATTTTCCAGATGGAAAAATTTGCCTTCCCAGCTTACTGGATAAGGCCCATTTAAAAGGCGATTTATTAGAGCGGCACTCTCTTCAAAGCGATCACAGCGTGTCTTTAATCCTCCTAAGCGAATACCGAAAGCTTGGTGTTCGTGTTCGTGCCAGCCTGTGCCAAATCCTAAATCTACCCTTCCGGCAGAGATGTGGTCAACAGTCACAGCAATTTTACAAAGTAAAGCCGGGTGACGCATAGTTGCCGAAGTCACCATAGTACCCAAACGGACTTTTTCGGTAATTGCTGCCAAGGCTGCCAACAAACTCCAACCTTCGAGTATAGGCCCATCTTCGCATTCTTGCACAGAATTTACAATTAAAGGTAACTCTTCGGCCGTGCAAGGCATTAAATGATCGTAAGTCCATAAGCCGCGCCAACGTTGTTTGTCCATAGCCAAAGCTGCTGCACGCAATTCAGACCAAGGCATAGTGTTAGGTAATTCAATTCCAAAACGTATTTTTGACATAGCCGAACTATGCTAAACCAAAGCCATTCTAAAAGCAAATTTTAAGCACCAATAGATGCATTTTTATGATCATCAAAAGTTGTAAAAACTGATGTTCACAATATAAACATATATAAGTAAACTCTTGTCCATTTTCAGGCAATTTTTAGATAAAATTTTTCACTTATAGTTAAACCGTAATCAAAAGCCTACTGTCTCGCTTATGATTATATCTATACTTCAATATTCGCCGGAGGGGGAAAATAATGTTAGAAGATTTCGCAATAAAAAGTATTACAAAATACGACAGTGGTTTTGCTTTGGCCGGAGTGGTTTTCCAATTGGGGCCTGTAGTTATCCGAGGAGCCAAAATTTTTGAAAAAAATGGCCAGCGCTGGCTCGGTATGCCAGGCAGAATATCAGATTCTGGAGAGTGGGGCGATTTTACCTATTTCTTAGATAAAGAAATGAAAACTTTAGTTGAACAAGCCATTATTGATAAATATCAAAAAACTTACGGTTAAATAAACCTATAAAGCCGTTCCCTAAGTAAAGTAATCATTCTTTATATCTATACCGACGATAAAAAAACTTTATACTTAAAGGAGTTTAAAAATTATGAAATTCGATGTAGAAATTCGCCAAATCATTCCTCTTCGCACCGACAATTGTACTAGAGCTTCCGTCATGTTTCGCTTAGGCCCACTCATGATTCGAGGCGCTAAAATTTTTGAAAAGAACGGAGATCGCTGGCTTAGCATGCCCGCCAAACGCACTAAAAACGGGCGTTGGATGGAAGTTATTCACTTTACCGATAAACAAGATAAACTTGATTTGCAAGACGTCATCTTAACCCAATACGACCTTATTATGGCCAAGCAAGAGGAAGAACTGGCTTACAATGCAGAAAACGCTTTTGCTAGTTAAGTGAACTACCCACCACCTAAAGGTGGTGGGCTTCTAAGGAGCTAACGCTCCTATTTAAGAAGTTTGATATTTAAGT
>CAKUBG010000042.1 GCA_934636825.1 uncultured bacterium
GTTTTAAAGGTAAATTTTCGCTTAATTGGTTCTCTCAAACCATCTTAAGATTCTCGCAAACCATTTTATGCGTTATAGCTAGCGGTCATCAATATAAAATAAAAATGCAGTCTCGCGTTTGGTGAGGCTGCATTTTTATTAGTTGTGAGCTAAAGCCTTAAAGTACGGATTTTAATTATTGGGCACGGCGTTTTATAATCAGCTCGGCCAGAACGGCAGCTCTGAGAGTAGCCAATTCTTCTACGCTGAGCAAATTGAGGAACTCATCATGCCAAGTAATATTGGTTTCTTCAATCTGACTTACCAAATCTCCATAGCGATTGGTTAAGTTTTTAATAACGTCGACTCTGTCAGCTAAAGGCAAATCTTGCTTAAAGTGCAAGTGGAGCAAAGCTAAGTGATCGACACGGCCAGTAGTAATAACCGGAGCAATAAGCATAGGCAATTCGTCATTGTGACCGTGACCTACGTAAGAGCGACGATTATTGGTCACCCATTGCTTGGTACCTACCAGAGGAGAACCATTTTCGGAGCGAGAGTGCATATTGAGAGAAATACCACTCTTTTTCACTACCTTGATGCGAGTAGTATCTACTACTTCATTTAAGGTATTGAGTCCATCTATTTCGTAGAGAGTTACACCTACAACCTTATCGATAGTTTTGCTCAAAGCGCGCAAGAAGGCCAAGTCGCGGTAAGGCAAATCGTCGGGAGTGATATCAAACTCGTGTAAAGTTTCGAAAATAGGCCCTTCAGCCAGCTCTTCGGAGCGAGAAATGCCCACAGTGACCGTTTTGGCCTGGTGCTTAATGGCATCGATAGGACGAGAAAGCTCTTGAATAGCTTGAGAGAGTAAAGTAACCATAGTCTCAACTAAGCTATTGCCCTTAAATTCGGCTGTAAACTGACGCAAAGAGCGAACGCCGGTAAAGTATTGGAACATTAAAGACAAGCGTACTGCCGAATCAACCGAAAGGGAACTATTGAAACGCCCTTGCTTGAGATCGTTCTGGAACTTTTTACCTACCGTTAACATGCGCCTAATGTTGGTTTGATTGAGAACCAAACCGCCGTCACTGGTTAGATGCTCTACAGCTAAAGCGCGGCCCGGCTTAAGTAAATTGGCTCCGTCGTTAATCGAAAGAGCGCAATAGTAGCCCCACAAGTGGCCGACTACGGTGTTTAAGAGTACAGAAGCGTTGGCGGAAGCGCAAGGAACGTAAATTACGCCGGCAGCATAATGCTCAAATTCATCAAATCCTTCTGTAGCAATAACAATGGGAATCGATTTGTGAGAGCGGAAGATAGCCACTTCTTTTACCGAGTCGCGCAAAGCCATGGCAGGCAAGCCGGCTGTGCATACTAAAGTGAGCGGCTCGGAAGAAAGATCGATATGTTTTTTGTCTTCGATATAGTCGGTAGCTATCGACTTATAGCAAAGCTCGCTCAATTTAATGCGAATTTCGTCGGCTGCCGCTTTGGTACTACCGCTGCCGACTACTGCCCAGTCACGTCTGGTGGTGGCATATTGGCGAGCTAATACTTCGATATTGTGGCGGTTTTGCAAAACAGAAGCGATCTTACTGGGCAAACTTGAGAGCTCTTGCAATTCGCGACGTACTTCTTTATTACTGATAGTACCTACCAAAGAAGCAATATTTAAGCCTAAGAGATAGCCAGCTACTACTTGACTGTAAAAAGCTTTGGTAGAAGCAACTGACATTTCAATATCGCGACCGTCGCTAGTGTACATAACTCCGTCTACTTTATAAGTCAAATCGGAGTTGCGCCTATTGACAATAGCCAAAACGGAAGCTCGGCGGGCTCTGACCATATCGACGGTACGGTTTGTATCGGTAGTGGTACCGGACTGGGAGACTGCAATAATGAGCGTCTTGGCCATGTCCTCTTCCATGGAATAGCCGGAAAGTTCGGTGGCTTTGATGGCTCGCACTTCAATATCTGAGCCTTTCAGGGCTCGTTGCATCATGGAAGCAATAGCAATACCAGCTACGGCAGCAGTGCCTTGGCCTATCAAGAGGATGCGGCTAATCTGACGATTTTTAAATTTTTCGGCCAACTCGGCGGGGAAAACTTCCGGGCCCAAATTGACTCTGGCTTGACCATCAAATTTATTTTCGATGAAGTATTTGCCTTGTAAGGTCTTTTCGATAGAGCCGGGAGCGTCAAAGATCTCTTTAAGTAAGAAGTGCTCGAAATGGCCACGGTTGATGTCGCGGGTGGTAATTTCGGCAGTTTTGATATTATTTTCGCTAAGTTCGATAGGGGAGCCGTCTAAATGTAAAGCTTCCAAACCTTCCAGCTCGGTGCCATGGTCTTTCAAGATGAAGATTTGGCCGGCACTTTCTGGGTGGCCGGGAATATGTTCGGTAGCTCCGTCTAAACGGATGTAGCGGCTAGTTTGTTCAACAAGGCCGTAAACCTCAGAAGCAAAAACGTATCCTTGTTTGCACAAACCAATAAAGAGCGACTGACCGCTGCCTTTTAAGGCCAAATAGGTGCGGCCGGGTTCTAAGCTGGAACTGAGACAAATGGCCACTGAGCCTTCAAATTCGTTGACGGCTTGAAGAAAAGCTTGCTTTAAGTTGTGGCAACGACGGTAGTAATAATCGACCAAGACGGGGATAATTTTGGCATCGGTAGTAATCTTGGGAGAAATGGCAAGGTTGTCAGCCAATTTCACTTTTTGGGCCAGAGCTTGGAAATTATCTACGTCACCATTTAAAGCGCCGCTAATCCAATAGTGATCATTTTCGAGACGGGCAGGCTCAGTTTGCTCGTCTACAGGGTGGCAATTGGCAATATTGATAACGCCATTGGAAGCCCAACGAGTGTGAGACCAAATGTTAGTTTCGACAGATTTCGAGCCCAAAGCGTGCCAAAGGATATGGTCGGCTTTAATGTGGCGTCTGATAGCCGCTACGTTGTCGCCCAAAGCGCCTACTTCCTGAGACACTTTATAAATGAACATCAGGGAGGGAGCTGTGAGGCTGTGGGAGTCGAGGCGAATGCTTAAATTTTCCAAAGTGGGGCATTTAAGACGTTTGGTAAATTCTTCTTCTAAGCCAGCTCTGGTTATAGTAGCGCAAAAATCTTCAAAGCTTTGGGAAGAAGAAAAATGGAGGCTGACGCTGATACCTAAGCTGTCACGGCCGCGTACTTCCAGGCGATCCATATTGTTGAGGACAGCGGTTATCTTCCAAGCGTCGATACCGGCTGTTTTTACAAAGTCCGGAAGTATAAGTCTCACTCTGCTGATATTGCCCAGTACATCTTGAGAGAGAGTCCAAGCGATGTCACGCAAGCGCACGCCTAAAGAGTTCCAATTCTCTACCAAATTGGTGGGCAAGGGAGTTTTAGAATTGAGAATACATTCTTTGGAATGCTTTTCAAATTTGAGGACTGAGTCGGCTGCTTGCTGCAAACGGTCGGCTAATTCTGTATTGTTCCATATAGCAGAAAAAGCTTGATACTCCTTAAGATAGGAAACTTTTTCTTCTAAAGCTGAAACCGCTTCGTTGGGAGGATTATCAATATCGACTCTGGCTAAAGCGACATTTTGCAGCTCTTTGAGAAACTCGTCCCAATTTAATTTTTGGTTAGATTCAGAATATCTATAGAGAATACCGGCTATACCGCACACGGCAGCTACTCCTTTAATTTGGGTGTTCTTTTTTTATTTTATAGGGCTGCAAATTCGGCTCTATTCAAAAAAGCCCAGCCTGGAAGAGGCTCTTTAAAACAGCTCCGCAGACTGGACTTTTTTATTCGAATTGAAAAATTTGCAGCTAAAGCCATATCGCAGGCTCTACTTAATGGGCAGCTTAAGGTTTTTTGTCGATAAGCTCTTCTCCGCGAGCAACACGACGCTGCTCACGACGTTTAAGGTAGACGGCATAGCGCATAATGGCTAAGCGATCTTCTTTGTCGGCATCTTCGGCATACTCGACTTCACAGAGGAATTTTTTGCCTTTGTTGCTGGGATTGGGCTTGGAAGCCAAAGCTCTTCCTTTAAAAGAAAAAACGGGAGTTCCGGGCACTTGAACTTCTACATGTAAATCGGTGCCTTCAGGAATGGCAATATTACATCCCAAAACAATGTTGTTAAGGCTGATAGAGACGGTCTGGGCAGACTGACTATGAGCCAATTTCATGGCGCGATATTCCACGTTGACCGGAGCTTCGATACTGGTATGCTCGTCAAATTTTGGTACATCTTCGCTTTCGACATTGGTAGGAGTGGCAATATCAAATTCGCGCTCGCCTGCGTCGGTTACTTCGGTTTCGAAGTAGTACAATTTGCCCTCGTCGAGAGTAGTGACGGTTAGGTGCTGTCCGGCTTCCATTTTCACAGGACGGCGCTCTGTACCAGGGCTTTTTAGGATAATTTCCTTACGCCTGACATCCAACACCGTAGTGAAGTAGGTTTTATAGGTTTCGTCAGCAAAAAACTCGATTTCAATCTCTTGCTTAGCTTTAAGTTTTAAAGCCGGTTTTTTGCTCTTAAACCAATCTAAAAACATAACCATCCCTCCTGTACGCTAGTCAACAATCGCAAATCGCTGGCCCAAACCTCTTTGGGCGGTCTTTGTTACCGCACAGCAAATATTTTACGCAGCGTCAAGTCGCTTAGCCAAGTCGGTTGGCTCCTTTAGTTGTGTCGGTTTGCCTCCACTTGGCTGTAATTGCCAAGACAAAAAAAATAACAAAACGCTCTCAAAATCCTCCTGTCGAGCGCTGCTACTTTGCAAAATCGACACTCTAAGCCGCTTTCAAACGCCGCTTCTTAAAAAACTTGCGCGAGCTCTTCTTCTCTGTACCCCCTTTGTCCTGCGTTTACGGGGCCTTTTGATAGGGAATTCTTGGTGAAAGGCCCACTTCTTTTCCTCAACTGTACCATTATACCGTGTTTTCTTGCCCACATAAAAAATCTATGGTAAAATATTGAACGTATGCTTTGAGGTGAAAAACCTAACAAAAGTCAGTTAGCTTATCCGGGCTTTAACGCCCGCAGGAGGATAGAATGGCTCTCTACAAGGAAGAGTATTTGGAGAAGTACTTTGATAATTTCGATTTTTTTGAGCCTCAGTGCCGCGACAAACGCTTGCGCGAAGTTAATATGCGCAGCAAACGTTGCTTAGGATGCCCCGGTTTTGAAAAGTGCCAGACTTTCCCCGAATACTGGCTTAAAGGTGAGGAAAACAGGCGGGAGGTAAACGACAAACTGTAGGCTTTACTAGAGCCTTCGTGGTTTGTTAAGTAGCTTAATGCGCGTAGAAAAGACTAGATTTTACAGCAGACATTTAGGCTTTGATATGCCTGTGGCCGTTTATGGCCATTGGGGCGTGCCAGTTCTTTATTTCCCTACTGCGTCGGCCGATTTTGAGGAGTTGGAGCGCTTCGGTATGATTGGCGCTCTTGCCGAACATATCGAGAGCGGGCGCATCAAGATTTTCTCTATCAACAGTGTCAACGACTGGAGTTTAGATAACGAGTCTGTCGGCCCTGGCGAGCGCATTTGGCGTCAAGAGCTGTACGACCGCTACATTATTGACGAAGTTGTTCCTTATATCTTTAGCAATTGCGGCGGGCCTTTGCCAGTAGCTGCTGTGGGAGCCAGCTTCGGAGCTTACCATGCTGTCAACACTTTGTTCCGCCATCACGAGATCTTCCGTTGGTGCATAGGCATGAGCGGCATCTATAATATTAGCTGTTTCTTAGACGGCTATTATGATGAGCGTTGCTATTTCCACAATCCGGTAAGTTACATTGCCAATTTGTATGATCCCAACATTCGTCGCTCTTTAGATGGATGCAATATCAATATTATTTGCGGTCAGGGCGCTTGGGAACGCGTCCATTATAGTCGCGAGATTCATGAAGTAATGGATAGAGTAGGTATCCGTCACAATTTCGAATTGTGGGGATACGACGTCGCTCACGACTGGCCTTGGTGGAAAGTGCAAATGAGACAATTGGTACCCAGATTATTTCCGCTTGGCTAAATATTAAATTTAAGCTGAAAAAATAGAGGAAAAAGTGCGTAAGCATTTTTCCTCTATTTTTTTGTTGCCTATATCTCCATTTTTACATTAGAGCTACTATTGCCAGTCTAATGTTTTACTATTACAACGTCGGCATCTTTTTTATCTAAATCGATCAGCTTGTAAGTGCGCGTACCTAAACCAATCTCTTGGCCGTATTCTACTTGATGAACGCCATGTTTTGATTCAATGCGTTCTACCAAAGCTTTATTGTCGGGGGCGGCATAAACTAAGTCCAGGCAAGCTTGATCGAGAGCTACAGGATCGGTGGAAGCCAAAATGCCAATATCCTTCATTTCCGGCTCTTTGGGGTTGCCATTACAATCACAATCGACAGAAAGGCGATTCATTACGTTTACGTAGACAATGTTGCCTTTTAAGTGTTCGGAAACAGATTTGGCGGCTTCGGCCATGCTCTCCAAAAAGTCGTCTTGCTTGACTGAAGCGGCAAAATTGTGGCGGTTCTGTCCGGCAGTATGGATCCAACATTTGCCGGAAGAAGAGGCAATACCTATAGAAGTATTTTTAATAGCGCCGCCGTAGCCGCCCATAGCGTGACCTTTAAAGTGGGAGAGCACCACAAAGTAATCATAATTGAGGAAGTTTTTGCCAACATAATTTTCTTTAAGGTGGCGGCCGCCCTTAACAGGCAAAGCTACTTCGCCTTCAGCATCCATAATGTCGACTGGGGCCATATCGGCAAAACCGTGGCGTTCGATCATTTTTTGGTGGGAAGCTGTATCAGCGCGGTTGCCACCGTAGGCGGTATTGCACTCTACGATAGTGCCATGGAAGCTTTTAATAAAATCGCTGATTAGAGAAGCGCGTAAATAATTGCTTTTATCAGATTCGCCTGAGTGAAGTTTGATGGCGATCTTTCCTTGAGGATGGATATTTAAAGCTTTATAAACAGCAGCTAAACCTTCAGGAGCAATATTAGAAGTCATGTAAACGGTAGCTGCCTTGGGCAAATTGGCTTGATCTTTTACATCTTGTTCTGGATAAGCTGGTTCGGTGCGTGGTTGGCAAGCTACTAAAAGGCTAAAAGACAAAATTATACTTAGGCCTAAAAAAAGTTTCTTAATCATAAGCTAGGAAAAGTCCGCTCACTTTCTAAAGACTGTACTCCTGAACGTGAGTAAAATTTTCTAAAAAAGGCCGTCCCTCCTGCATTTTGCGGTAGAGGATGGTTCTTTTGTATAAATCAATCTTAATAGTAGAGTTGCCCTAAATATGAGCCAAAATGTGCCCTTAAAAAATACTGAAAAAGAACTAAAGTGGACAATTAGCCATCGTCAAGATTGGCTAAAATTGCAAGAAGCTTGGGGAAAAGCTGAGCGTGAGTTGTGTCAAAAAAATATTTATTTAGATAGAGAAGATGCTTACTTTGCTGCTAGGCGCAGTATGTTGCGCTTGCGTGAGGAAAATGGACGCTGGCTTTTTGTTTATAAGCGCGGTTTGTCCTTAGAAGCTGGCTATTTTTCAGCTTTAGAAATAGAAGAAGAAGTGAGCGCTGAGGAGGCTTTAGCTATTAGTCAGGGCCAATTACAAGCTGTGAATGAAGGCAAAGTTTGTAGCCAAATTCGCCAAGACGGCTTCGAGGGCACCTTACAAGTAGTAGGCGAAGTTACCAATATTCGTCGCGTTTGGCCTATTAGTGTTGCTGGTTTGGAAGGCCAGGAAAAATTTGAATTAGATTGTACTTCTTTCGATTCCGAACATATTGAATACGAATTGGAATTGGAAACTTTAAGAGCCGATACTTTACAAGAAGAAGTGCAAGCTTGGGCTGATCGCTTGGGAGTAAAATTAGGTAAGCAAAAGGCCACTAAATATGAGCGCTTTTTGCGTTATAGTGCCGTAAATAAGCCGGTTATTTCTTGCTTAATGCCTATTTACAATTGCGCAGAAACATTAGTTAGCGCAGTAAAATCTATTTGTCGTCAGACTTTCAAGTCTTGGGAACTTATTTTAGTTGATGACGGCTCTTCTGATGATACGGTAAAAATAGCCGACAGTTTAGCGACAACCGATCCTCGCCTACGTGTTTTTCGCAAAGGCCACGGCGGTATCGTTGATACGCTCAATTTCGCCTTTAAACAGAGCCGCGCTCCTTTTATCGCTCGTATGGATGGCGACGATATTTCTCACCCTGAGCGTTTTGCTGAACAAATGCGCTATTTGCAAGCTCATGCCGATATTGCCGCTGTGGGGTGTAAAATTCGCGTTTTTCCTAAAAAATCGATTACTGAAGGTATGATGCGTTACGAACGTTGGCTCAATAAAGCTTGTCTGCCGGATATTTTGGAACGCGATATTTTTGTGGAGAGCCCTTTAGTTCATCCTTCGGTATTGTTGCGCCGTTCTGCTTTAGAAGAAGTGGGCCTTTATGAAGACGGACGCTGGCCGGAAGATTATCAGCTTTGGTTGCGTATGTGGCTTAAGGGCCTAAAGATGGCTAAAGTAGAAAAAACGCTCTTTTTCTGGCGCGATTTGCCTAAACGTCTTACTAGGGTAGATCAGCGTTGTAGCCATGATGCTTTACGTGAATTGAAAGTGACTTTCTTCTTGAAAGCTTTCTTTACGCCCGCTCAGGAGGAACAGGGGGTGCGCAGTTTGCCATTTGACAAGCGCAAGTTAATTATTTGGGGAGCCGGCCCCAATGGTAAAGCCTTAGCTAAAACTTTACGCGCTCACGGTTTAGAGCCCGCCTATTATACTGATATTCTTCCGGCTCGTCATGGTCAAACTATTTGCGGTTTGAAAGTGCTCAGCTTAGAGCAATTGCCTGCGCCGGAGGGGTATTTCTTAGTAACAGCGGTGGGCAATCCCAATTCCAGGGAAGAAATTCGCGCTTTCTTAAGAGAGCGTGGCTGGCAAGAAGGGCGCGACTTCCGCTGCATGGCCGGCATTTCCGATTAAGCTATTTTGGCTTCGGTATTTTCGCTCGAGCTGGGGGGCTCGACCGATTGCTCGGCTTTTTTGCCTTCGCTAAGCGAAACGACCACTACGCCTATACCGATAATAAAAGTGCCTACCCAGCGGGCGGCGCTGATATGTTCACCCAACATAGGCCCGGCCAAGAAAGCATTTAATATGTAAGTAATGGCTGTTAGAGGTAGGGCAAAAGACAAATCTTCATAAGACAGCACGCTCAGCCACGTAACAAAGAAAGTTAAGAAACACGCTACAGCTATCCAGAAAGTGTGGGCACAAATTAGACTTACGGCTATATCGCAAACCTGATCCAGTCCGGCAATCTTGATACCTTCATAGGGGCGCAACAAGCGGGCCATAAAAATATCGCCTAAAGTAGTGGCGGTCATGGCAAAGAGCAAGGCCAGAATAGTTTTAATTTTTCGCATAATTTTTTAATTGGCTGATAAGAAATTTTCGCGCCAAAAATCGGCCCAAGTAGTTAAATAGGCCATAGCTATAGCTATAAGCTTTTGCAATAAGCTGAGGCGAGCTTTTTGACGCAAAGTCTCCACTCCCATGCTCTCGATCTTTTTCAGAATGCCATGATAAATATTAGTCATGGCTCTGAGACAAACTCGGCTAGGCAAAGGAATGAAATAGGGCAAAAATTCGGAGCGATCGTAATAGCTTTGGGCCAGTTTAGCCATATAATCGATTAAAGAGGCCATCTTTTGCTCATTGTAAGTTCTATTTAAGATAGATTGTCTGGTAATGGCAAATTTTTCCAAAATTTCATCAGGTATATAAACTCTGCCTTCGAGGGCGTCATGGTTTATATCGCGCAAAATATTGGTTAGCTGAAAAGCAATGCCGTGATATTCGGCCATTTTATATACTTCAGGCTTATCTGGAGCTCCGAAAATGCTTATGCACACCAAACCCACAGTAGAAGCTACTCTATAACAATAAGTATAAAGCTCGTCAAAGGTTTGAAAATGAATCTCTTCCAGATCGGTAAACATACCGTCGATTAAATCCAAAAAAGGCTGAGGACTGATACGGTATTTCTTAACGGCATGGCGCAAAGCCAACAAGCCTGGCATAAAAGAAGTAGGCTCCTGGCCTTGGATAATTTGCTTCCATTGCTCTAAACGTTCACGACGGCTGCAGACATTTTTCGCGTCGGAAATATCGTCACATTGGCGGAAAAAAGCATAGACGGCGCACATAGCGTCACGTCTGGCTTTAGGTAAAAGGCGAATGGCAAAATAAAAATTGCGAGCTCGCTTTTGCGTCAGTTCTCGGCACCAATCGTAAGATTCTTTTAAAGCTGGAGAAGATTCTGAAGTGTACATAGCTAACTGGCCTATTTTGCAACCAAAGCGCCGTTCCCTCCTTTAATGGAGGCGCTACTCCTTTTTGTATCTGGCGTTTAGTGTTGGCTTGCTTGTTGGCTACGTAGTTTTTTAGCCTCGCGACGCTGATAGTGTTCCGCCCGCTCATTAGCTATTTTTGTGTTAGCTTCATTTTATTGCTATATCTACGCTTCGGCTAGCTGTCCACTTCGTGGCCAGATGCCTTCGCTACCGATATAGCAAAAAATTCCGCTATAAGTTTAGGCTGCGGGCTCATGTTCATGTTGGCTAGCTCCAGCAGCGGCTCTTACAGGCTCGAACTGACCGAGCTTTTAGCTCGGCCAATATTCTTCGCCTTCCATCGCCCCTGCCTCCGCCTGTTTGCTAAAAACTACGCACATTAAATGAAATTTATAGCCCCTAAAATGTTCGTTATACCCACCGGAGAAAACTTTATCGCGTTAGCGATGTTTTCGAGGAGGGATATAACGAACTAATCGACATGGCTATAAATTTGGCACTAACATGCATAGCGCGAAATGTTAAGCACATAAAATCTGTGCACAAACGAGCTCGGTGTAGTCCTTGGCTTTGGCGGGAGGCCGTATGGCTACTTATTTTCTATAAGAGGCCATAGCGGCCCATTTACGCCGAAAGCCTTGGACGAAACCTACAAACACTGAAAGTATCCGTTTCGGCAGAAATAGCGGAGTTTCACCTATAGCAAAGCGAAAGGCTTTCATACGCCTGAAGCTTGCTATAGGTGAAAACGCAGCCAACATACCCGAGAAACGGAGACTTTGAATATCTATACCTTTCCTTCCGCAACCGCTTATAAAATGCCCGCTAACTATGGAATGAACAAGCTTTAGCAAAAAAATACACATTTTTGTTAATTGTAAAATCAAGTTGAACACATAAAAAAACCATAGCACCGCCCATGTGGTAGAGTATATCTGCAA
>CAKUBG010000043.1 GCA_934636825.1 uncultured bacterium
ATATTGGCAGAAGCGGGAAAAGAATTTCAGTCGGACAACGGTAGTGCGGCATTGCTTCGCCGCCGCACCGCCTTTTTGTTGCGTGGGATACGTGTGTGTGGTGGCCTGGGGAGCTGGCGGGATGGAGCTGTTAGAGGCGGGAGAGAAATTTTAGCGAGAGGATCGCTGGTGGGACGGATCAGCTAGTGACGAGAGGTGACTTTGAGCGGAAGGATCGTTGGCGGGATGAAGCTGCTAAAGGCGAGAGGTAACTTTGAGCGGAAGGATCGCTGGCGAAATGGAGCTGCTAGAAGCGGAAGGGAAATTTTTAGCAGAAGGATTACTGGCGGAGCGGAACAGTCGGCGAAAGAGGCATTATAAGCGGAAATAGGTTACGCATTTTTTGATAGCCCGACGTAGCTGCGCCGTCGGACAGCGTATATTTATATAGCTGGAGCCTGTGAATAAAAGTCTAAAAGTCGGACATTCAGCGCATTTAGCGTTCGTAAAATGCATAACATTTTTACATACAAGCGTAGTTTTTAACTAACAGGCGGAGACAGTGGCGATGGAAGGCGAAGAATATTGGCCGAAGCTAAAAGCTTCGGTCAGTTCAAGCCTGGAAGAGCCGCAGGCGGGACAGAATCAGCGTCTCTAGGCTGAAAAACTACGCGGCCAACAGACAAAAGCGCAAAAACAGGCTAAAAAGCAGGCAAGCATTTAAATGTCAGTTTTACATGCCGAAATGTTTAGCGATAATAGCATTCTCTTGTGGAAATTGACGCGATAACCTGGTAAATTGTTCACCGTTAAAAGTAACTAATTCCGCCTCTTCAACTACTGTAACAATGGTTTCAAAGTGCTGACTGTCAGCCAAAGTTTCGCTGAAAATATCTCCGGGAGCCAACATGATAACTTTTTCGTTATTTTCCTGAGCGGAAGCGCTATTTTTTTCGTATTCTTTCAACTTCATAACCATGCGCAAACGACCAGCTTTAACTATAGTAGCTACATCATCGCTGCCCAGAGTGTCCTTGGGATAGATACATTCACCGGGACCATAAAGTTTTATTTGCGAATGTTCAGCACAAGCTTGTATATATTCTGAGGGCAAATTTTGCATAATATCTAATTTGCGCAAGAAATCCCCAATAATTTGGCTGTCTTTCGGCTTATCGCTATTGTCATGCAAAACAGTAGTAATGGGAAAAGGAATATTTATCTTTTCGCGATTTAGGTAGTACCACATCGATTCGCGCACTTTAGAATCAATAGTTAAACCGCGACTAAAGTCTTCGATCCAATAATTTACTTTATAATTCATACTGGAATCGGCAAAATTAACCAGCCAAACTATCGGTTTAGGATCTTTAAGTACATCAGGAACAGCGTCTATAGCTTGTAATAACACTCGACGAACTAAAGCCGGTGAATGTTCGTAGGCTATGCCTATTTCAAAAGTGCGAGCTTGACGGGAAGTCGGTGAAGAATAATTTTTAACTGTAGATTTAGCCACTATAGAATTGGGCAAAATGTTGCATTCTCCGCTAAGCAAACGCAACACTGTAGAACGCCAATCTATACTTTCGACAGTTCCCGATAAGCCGGCCACTTCAATATAATCACCGGTTTTGTAAGGCTGAGCGAAATCGAGCAATATACCGGCTACGAAGTTACCCATACTTTCTTGTAAAGCTAAACCGACGATAACAGAAATTACTGTCGAGCCTACTAACAGAGACGATAAGTTGATATTAAAAGCTGTCGATAAAACTACTAATATAAGAATAACGTAGGCGATTAAACGACTCAGATCCTGAATTAGCTTGGAAATTACTATAGACTTTATTTTGGTCAGATAATAATCGAAGAAGAGCAAGAAGAAAGATTCAATAAAAATGGTGCATAAGTCGATAGCCAGGGCTATATCCAAATAACGAATTAAATCAACAATTTGTTTAAGTTTATTAGGCGCCCAAGTCCAGGCATACATGGCCGTGAGAATACAAATTAGGACATAACAGGGCGTTTTTATTTTGCCCATAACCGCTTTGAGTATGTCATTTTTAAAATCGACATCTTCAAAAACGAAGTTATAGACAAATTTTAAGACCATATATACGGCAACGGTATAGCAAGAAGCGACAAAGAAGCCACCTTCAATAATTTCTTGCTGCAACATGTTGCGGTAAGCGACATTGACCAACAAAAAGTATAGGATAAACCGTAAAACGTAAAAAGAAACGTTCCAAATAGCTTTGGGAACTTTTAAGCTGATATTGATGCGCTCTAAGACACTGAGCAAAACTTCGCCACCCATAGCCACTAAAACTAGCAGCAAAGCGGTATAACACTCTTCATATAACCGCGACAAAGAGCTGATGCAATAACAAGAATTTAGAACAGGGATTAAAAAGCCGACGATAAGCAAAAAAGGACGCCAGCGTTCTTGCAAAGTTTTTATTAGTTGAACTTTAGTTTTATAGCGATAGCAAAACCAAGTAAAGCAATAATAACAAGCCGCAGCTAAAAGGATAGAAATACCTACTCCGCGGATAAGTTCCAGATCTAGAGTTCGAATCATACAATAATACCCCCGTTACTTTCTCGGACGGGAAAAAGTCAGAGCATACATAGGAGAAGGCTCTGCGACAGCCTCTTGATCGCCTGCTTTTTCGAAGCCCAATTCGGCAAAAAGTTGAATGACTTGAGCTTTTGACAAATGGGGCCTATTTTTATAAGGAAGAAAATCTATTACTACGATTTTACCATCTTGGTGTAAACTCTTGGCAAGTTGACGCAAATACGATTTGGCTTTAGCTGAAGCTTCACCGTGTACCTGAAAATCGATTCCAGCCATAACATTTAAAGCATCAATTAAGTATAAACGATCCAAACTATTTGACGGAAGCTTAGGATCGTTGCGTTTAGCTAAACAAATTTGCACATTTGAGCAATGGCGTTTTTGTTTTACAAATTCGATAAAATCCAGCACACTTTTATCTATATCTTGAGCATAAACTAAACCCCTATTTCCCACGCCTTTGGCTAAACTCCAAGTATAGCAACCGACGCCACAGCCAATATCAGCTACTTTTTCTCCTCGACTCACAGCTGCCGGACCGCTACCCAATAGTATTTTATCTAAGCGATGTAAACGTTCACTGTTGTAGTAGCCCATGGCCAATTGGCGATAAATTTCCTCAGGCTGGCCCAAAATTTTACGCTGTGGATAAGTAAAGGCCAAATGATCACGCAAGCAACTCAATCTTTTAGTCACTGTATCTAATTTGTAAGAGTGACCGCTAAGAGGACACTTTCCCCAAGCTGGCAATTTTTCACCTGTAGTAAAATTGAGGTGGCAACCTAAACGTTCCAAGCGTTCAAAACACAAACTTTTGCCCAAATTGTCGTAGCTTGATTGTCTAGCTTTATTCTCAAATAAAAATTGGTATATATGCTCAAATTCGGCAGAGTCGGAGTAGGGAAACAACTTATGTAATTGTTTCAAATACTCGGAATTGAATTTATTCTGACGGCGCAACCAATTTTCTTTTATAAGTACAGGAGCAATATCCGGCCAAAAAGTGCTAAAAGAGCGAGCTTCTTCCACACCCACAAGCTGTCCATTCCCCGCCTTTTGCAAGAAAAATCCCATTTTATCAGTCAGTTCTTCCAAATTGTTCGGCTCAATAATCTTGACAGCAATATTGTCGGTATTGCCTTTTTTATTATCCGCAACAATAGAGTCTCTGCCCCTAAATTTTAATATACATAGAATAGACAAAGCCAAAAGAATTACAATCAACAGCTTAACAACTTTATGCATAGCCCCTTATTTTTGGCAAAAAAAATAACTCCCCCAAGAGCATTGCTCGAGGAAGAGTTATTTAACAATCAGCTTTTTATCGATTTAGTCTTTTTTGTCTAAATCGACTTTAGGTGGCTGATCGTCTACCGACTTAGCTGCCGAACTTGTATCCTGAGAAGGATTTTCGGCTTTGCTCGATTCGGCTTTAGCAGAAGAAGTTGCTTGGACTGCTTCGGCTTTAGCTTCAGCCTGAACCGGAGCGATAGCGCTCTGATCCTGAGCAGCAGCTTCACTTTGCAAATTGGCAACTTTGCGCTGATCGCCAGTTACCAATACGATCAAACCCTGTACAGAGACATAAAGCACAGGAATGATAAAGATACCTATCAAGGTAGCTGCTAACATACCGCACATTACCGAAACACCCAAAGCGGCTCGGCAAGCAGCGGAAGCACCCTGAGCTTGAGCCAAAGGCAGTACGCCCAAAATGAAAGCGAACGAAGTCATCAAAATAGGACGGAAACGAATTCGAGCAGCCTCTACGGTAGCTTCAATCAAATCCATACCGCCGTCATAGTTCATTTTGGCATACTCTACGATCAAAATGGCATTTTTAGCAGAGAGACCGATTAAGGTCAAAATACCAATTTGAACATAAATATTCATATCCAAACCAACTGCATTAACACCGAGCAAAGCGCCCAGAACTACTGTAGGCATAGAAAGCAATACGGCAAAAGGAATGCCCCAGCTTTCATACTGAGCGGCCAAGAAGAGGAAGACGAAGACCAAGCCCAAACCGAGAATAATAGCCGTTTGGCCAGAAGCTTGCTTCTCTTGGTAGGCCATACCAGTCCACTCAAAACCATATTGGTTGGGCAGCTTGGAGGCCAAATCTTCAATAGTAGCAATACCTTGACCGGAGCTAATGCCCGTTTTGGTGCTGGCATTGACTTCTACAGTACGGTAGAGGTTATATCTCAAGACAACTTCGGGGCCGGTAGTTTGATTTACAGTAGTAACCGTACTCAAAGGTACCATGCTGCCATTTTGGCTGCGCAAGTAAATCGAGCCGATGTCACTAGGATCACGTCTGTAAGCCGATTCAGCTTGCATCATTACACGCCAAGTACGGCCGAATTGGTTAAATTGGTTGATAAAGTAGCCGCCTAAGTTTATTTGCATAGCCAAGAAAGCAGACTTGACAGGAATTTGCAAATTCTGCAATTTGTCTCGATCAACATCGACTTTCAACATAGGAATAGCCGGGTTGAACATAGTGTAGGCGGAAGTGAAGATATCTTGCCGCTGATTTATTTTGGCGATAAAGTCTTTGGCAGATAAGAACATAGGCATAATTTCACCGCCACTACGGTCTTGGAATTCCATAGTTAAAGCGGAGGACATGCCTAGGCCAGGCACAGGCGGAGGACAGAAAACTACAGTGGAAGCTTCTTTTATTTCGGAAGCTTCTTTAGTCATGGCAGCAATTAAACCGCGCAACTGAGTTTCGGGAGTCGTACGGTCGTCCCAGTCTTTCAAAGCGCCAATTACAGCGCCAGCGTTACTGGACATATTACCTTGCATAATGTTGTAGCCGATCAAGCCGATAGTATTTTCGACCGCATCACTATGCTTTTTCATAATTTCGTCAAGCTTATTAACTACAGCTTCAGTGCGTTCTAGGGAAGCACCGGAAGGTAAAGTACAGCTAATGAGTACAATACCTTGGTCTTCCATGGGAATGAAGCCAGTAGGAGTCGTAGTGGCCAAATGATAAGCGCCATAGTAAACAGCTCCGATAATCAAGAAACTGATAATTAAATTCTTGACTAAAAAACGAACTATAGTCGTGTACAGGTGGGTAAACCAACCGAACACAATATCGAACAGCTTGAAGAACCAGCCGAATAAATAATCGACAATGCCCTTTTCTGAGCGAGGACGCAAGAGCAAAGAGCACAAAGCCGGAGTCATGGTCAGAGCTACCAAAGCCGACAGCAATACGGAGACGGCCAAAGTGATAGCGAATTGCTTATACATAACACCGGTCATACCGCCCATAAAAGCTACAGGTACGAATACAGCGCAAAGCACCAAAGCGATAGCCATAACCGGGCCGGATACTTCGTCCATAGCCTTTTCGGTAGCCTCCATAGGAGAAAGGCCATGCTCAATGTGTAGTTCGACAGCCTCCACTACTACAATGGCGTCGTCTACTACAATACCTACAGCCAAAACCATACCGAACATAGTCAGCAAGTTGATGGAGAAGCCCAAGGCAGCGAAACCAGCAAAGGTACCTACCAACGAGACAGGGACAGCTAAAATAGGTACCAAAGTGGCACGGAAGTTGCCCAAGAAGACAAACACCACAATCAATACCAAAACAATAGCTTCAAATAGGGTTTGTACCACTTCTTCGATAGATTTAACCACGAAGATAGTAGCGTCATAAGTTACGGTATAATTGATACCGGTAGGGAAAGATTTGGAAAGTTCAGCCAGTTTGGCTTTTACCGATTTAGCCAAAGCCACAGCGTTTGCGCTAGGTTGCTGATAAATAGCAACAACTACAGAACTATTGCCATTAAACTGACCCTTGGTAGCGTAAGTATTGGCGCCCAATTCCACTCTAGCTACGTCACGAACGCGCAAATAAGCGCCATTAGGTTGAGTGCGAATAATAACATTGCCGAACTCTTCCGGCGTAGTTAGACGCCCTTTTACGTTAACTGGATATTGGAACTGCACTCCAGCCGTTTGCGGAGGATCGCCTATGGAACCAGCCGCAGCCTGAACGTTTTGCGTTTGAATAGCGCCTACTATATCATCCACAGTTACGCCCAATTTAGCCAGCACATCAGGCTTAATCCAGATACGCATGGAGTAGTCGCGCTGACCGACCAAAATCGCCGCCGAACCGACACCATTTAAACGGGCCAATTGGTCAATAATATTGATAACACAATAGTTACTGACGAAAAGATCGTCTCGGGATCCGTCGCCGGAATAGAAGTTCAAATAAAGCAATTGCTGAGTAGATTGCTTTTTGACACTTACGCCCGACTGAGTGACTTCGGTAGGCAACAAAGGCGTAGCTTTAGAAAGACGGTTTTGCACATCTACCATAGCCATGTCTTGGTCACGCGACAAGTCAAAAGTAACTTGCAAAGTGTAGTGGCCGGAGTTGGCGCAAATCGAACGCATATAAAGCATACCTTCAGCGCCGTTGATCTGTTGCTCGATACACGAAGCTACCGTCTCCTCCAACACTTGAGCGTTGGCGCCAGCATAATCGGCGTCAAGCTGAATGACTGGAGGCGTAATGGCTGGATATTGAGCTACAGGCAAACTGTAAATACAAACCGCACCGGATAGCAATATGATTAGCGAAATCACTATGGCCAAAACCGGACGGTGAATAAAGAATTTCGCCAAAGTTTTTCTCCTTATTAGCCTTGAGCAGAAGAGTCAACCGAGCCGTCAGAAACTACGGTAGGTTCGCAGGGAGCACCGGCCTGAACTTTAGTAAGTCCATCAACAACAACCATTTCACCCTGCTTTAAGCCGGATTTAACAATAAAATCGGTGCCGACAGCATCACCAATAGTAATGTTTCTAGATTCGACAACATTATTAGGACCAACGACGTAGACGGAATGATCGGACTGGACAGTGGAAACGGCACGTTGAGGAACAACTAAAACTTTCTCGGAAGCGCGGCTAGTTATGCGCAAGCGACCAAACTGACCTTCACGCAACAATCTTTCCGGATTGGGGAAAGAGACACGAATGCCGATAGTACCGCTTTTAGAATCTAGAGAGCGAGATAACATGCTAAATTGACCGCTATGTTTATAAACAGAGCCATCGGACAGAACTAAATTAAAATCGACAGCACCAGCACCGCGGTGTTCCATCATGTAAAGGTATTCTTTTTCGCTGACGCTGAAGTTACAATAGATGGGATCGAGTGAAGAAATAGTAACTAATACTTGCTGGCTGCCGGCTTGGCCCACTAAGTTACCAGGGTAGACGTTAATTTCACCGATTACACCGGTAATAGGCGAAGTAATAGTGCAATAACCTATATTAAGTTGAGCCTGGGTAACTTGAGCTTGAGCAGCTTCTAAGTTAGCTTGAGCTACTTCAATCTTAGCTTGAGAAGAAAGCTCAGTATTTTTCAAAGTGGCCAAAGCGGCATCTACTCTGGCTTGAGCCACATCGCGCTGAGCGATAGCATTATCCAAAGTTTGGGTCGGAATAACGCCATTTTTGGCTAAAGGTTTGTAGCGATCGACATCTTGCTGGGCTCTAACCAAGTCGGCACGAGAAGAAGCCAAGTCGGCCTTAACTCGACGCACGTCGACTTGAGCTTTAGCATAGGCTAAATCGGCCTCACATTGCGAAACTTGAGCCTGAGCACCTTGCAAAGCCGCTACATAAGGAGCGTCGTCAATGCGGAAAAGCACTTGGCCGACATTAACCTTAAAGCCTTCCTTGAATGAGAAGTCTTGCAAAGTACCGACTACACGAGCTTTCACATCTACGGTGCTGGAATATTTTAATTCGGCTGGCCACTCACGGGTAAATTTCTGTTCGATAGTGCCGATTTTAGCTACATTAACTGCCGGAACCGGGGTTTGAGCAGCTGCGGTTGCAGCTTCGTTTTTACCACCATCCTTCGAAGTTTCAGACTGTGTGGCTGACGAAGTATCGGCTTTTTGACCATCTTGACCTTTGGAAGTCTCGCCGGAACAGCCGGAAACAAACAGACTTAAACCTAAAACGGCAGCTGTCATGTAAAAAGTAAACCTACGGGAAAAGTTCATATTTATCTCCTGATAAAGACTGATAACTTTCAATAGTTAGGGCTGTTCTGGGTTTTCCAGCAGCTCATCGGTAACTTCCAAGCGGCGCTCGGGGAAATCGCAACCTACGCTATGCTCAATGGCAGAAAAAGCCAAATCGCGGTCGTAAGAAGCCACCACGTAGGCCACACGAGCGTCGTTCAAACTTCTTAAGCTGTCCTGCACTTCCAAAGAAGTACCCAAGCCATTTAAGAAACGCTGACGGGCCATATCACTATATACCCAAGCAGCTTCCACGCGTTTACGAGCCGTTTGCAAAACTACCGCAGAGAGATTGAAGTCGATCCAAGCTTTTTCTACTTCAAGACGGATACTGTTACACAATTGATCACGCGAAGCTTCCAAAGAGCGGATCTGAGAATCAAGCTCAATCAGCTTCTGCTTTTTTAAGCCTCCGTCCCAAACAGACCAGTTCACATTTAAACTGAGTTGGTACATGCTGCAAGGGTAAGTACGATAACCCGGAGAGAAAATGTAGTCGGCAGCTAACATAACCTGAGGCAAATTGCTGCACTTTTCAGCTTCGCGCACTTTTTCAGCTACTTCTATGCTGCGATCTAAACTCAAAATTTCGAAACGGCGGCGCATAGCCAATTCTTGAAGATCGGATAAACGGCACAAAGGATCCACTTCTATAGCCTTGGGCGACTGGAAATACAAAGGCGTGGAGCCGGCTTCACCGGTAACCCGCTCTTCCAAATCACTCAAGAAAGCTGCATTGGCAGTTTTGACACCGCTGTAACTGCGCTCTAATTGTTCGTGGGCTTCAGTAACTTGCAAATCGGCCTGAATGACGTCATAAAGCGCCATAATACCTTGACGATACAAGCGCTTGGAATCTGAAAGATTTTTTTCGCAAACTTGCAAATTAAGTTTGGCTACATCAACTTGAGCTTCGGCTTTTAAGCAATTAAAAAAGTCCTTTTTAACAGCATAAGCCAAGTCATGTCTAACAGAGGCAGCATCTAAAGCAGCTACGCCTATTTGCAAATAAGAAGCAGCTATTTGCTTTTCCACTTGACCGAAAGTAGTAAGCAAAAGTTGCAAAGAAGCGTCGAGTTGATTACTCAAGGCTTCCAAAGTAGTCCTATTGCCGCTAGTTTGCCTATTTTGCCAAGTAGTTTTATCGCCGACAATAAATTTTAGGTTTTTCTGGGTTTTATTCTGACCATATTGAGCGTTAGCCTGAACTATTTTCTCATCGGCCACTCTGACTTTGGAATTTTGGCGCATAGCCTTGCTAAGGCTGCTTTCCAAAGTGTATGAATCGACAGCGCTGTTGATGTCAAATTTGTCACTCCCGGTAACGGAGCGTTCCATTTGGCGTACAGCTCCGGAGCCGTCGATAATTTGCATTTCCAGCAAACTCTTAGGTTCAGAATTTTCCATAGTTTGGGAAGGCAAATCGGCTTTTTCTTCCGTGTCGTTAAATCTTGAAACATAACTGCTAGCCGGTGACGCTTTTTCTTTAGAGTCGCCAACCTTTGCAGAATCTGAATTTTTATTGGCAGATTTACTGTCTTCAGATGAAGGTGCTTTCACGCTATAATTTGAGCCAGCGGCAGTTCGGCCGCTTTCAGGCCCTTGGCCAACAGCACCGCCATCCGTATTAGCTTGGGCCAACCCGCCTAAGAAAAAGGCAAGCGACAATCCAAGCGCCAGAACTCGCTTATTATTCATCCATTTTACCAATTGATAAAGATTTGGCCCTGCCTTTAGTGATATATCGGTTTCACACCGCGAGTGCCCGCAATTTTATCGACCAAAGCGAAAGCAATCGCAGCCTTATCATGAAATGCAATTTCCGCCAAGCAGTAGCGTTATTACGCATCCTGTGCGACAGACGCAGGGGCCAGAAGTCCGCGTCCTAATATTGCAAATATCCCTCGGAGTTTTGCGTTGGTTTTTGTTGGTTCCTCTTCAACGCAACAACAAAAAGTGAAAAAGCCGCTCAGAATTTGATTCGGCAAGCAATAAACAAAAATTCTGGACGGCTTTTTGTTTGTACAAAAGATACAGTTTCAAATTTTAATAATCGGAATTGTCGTACAAATCGGCAGAATGATCGTGAGAATAGTCGATATCTTCCTGATTGCCAGCGCTAGCGTCATACACATTGGCAGCAGGAGCTAACTTCTGGCCGCCTCTAATTTCACGCATGTACATACCGGAGAAGTAAGCCTGAGCAGCCATAGTAAAGGGACTAGCAATAAAACTTCCGACAATAGGTACAAAAGAGCTGACGAGACTGAAAAGAATATTCCAAATTATAGAGCAGCCGACAGCTTTGAAATAGTTGCTTCTTTTAGCAGTAACAATTTCGTTTAGTTCAGAAAATTTGAAGGCT
>CAKUBG010000044.1 GCA_934636825.1 uncultured bacterium
TCGGGATTTGATTAACTCATCAAGTTTGTTTATCTGTGAAATGCGCAAATCGATTAAATAGGATGCACGATCCATTATCTGTGCAATTTTTTGTTGCTCTTTTTTTTGTATCTTGGGAAATGGCAATTTAGACAGAAGTGTGAATGATAAATTACTTCTTACGCTTCCGCATGATAATTGATTTATAAAAAAGTTAATTTTATCGCTTTTTAAATAATAGTATAGAAACTGCTGATCAATATTTTCACATACAGAAAATACCACGTAGATAGGGCTCACTATTACTTTTTTTTGATAACGTTGCCAATCTACTGAGCCGACGTTAATCCTGGATGGGTTATAAGCAAAGTCGCCTAAACGGACAATCTTGTATGATGTTTTATCTTTACTAGACACATCTTTAGAAAAATACTCCGTGCAAAAGCCTTTACTGTTTGTAACACTGTAGACTGGAATCTCTAAGTTTTCTTTGTTTTTAATAGAGCGTTCCTGTATTAATTCTCCTAAACGGACAAAGCCATCTTTCATGATCTACAGCATAGCCTCCAATTCTGTTAAGCCTTGAGCAATTTCCGCTTCCAATTCTTTCAGCTCAGCTAAAAGCTGGCTGGTGGGGGCATACTCTACGGGGACGTATTCAATCTCTTTATATTTATTGATCGACAAGTCGTAGCCGTTTTTTACGATCTCGTCTTTATCTACCAAGAAAGATTGCTCGGTGCGGGCGCGGGCTTTTTCGTCTTGTAAATTGTGGTAGCGCTTAATAATGTCGGGAATATCGTTAGCTTCGATAGGCTGGCGCTTGTCGTCTAAACTAAAGCCGTCAGCTTTCATATCGTAGAACCACACTTTGTCAGTGGCGCCGCTGCCGGTGCGGTTAAAAATTAAAATAGCGGTCGATACGCCGGCATAAGGTTTAAATACTCCTGAAGGCATAGAAATAACCGCTAAAAGTTGGTTATTTTCGATAATCTCTTTCCTAATTTGCTTATGGGCTTTGCTCGAGCCAAAGAGCACGCCGTCAGGCACAATACAAGCGCAACGCCCGCCCACTTTAAGCGCACGCAAGAAAAGAGCCAAGAAAAGCAACTCGGTTTTTTTAGTATCGCAAATTTTTACTAAATCACTAGAAACATCATTGGCATCTAAGCTGCCTGTAAAGGGAGGATTGGCCAAAATTAAAGTATATTTGTCTTTATCTGAGTTCTTCTCGGAAAGACTGTTGCGATACTCGATATGTGGGCTTTCTACGCCATGTAACATCATGTTCATGGCGCCAATACGCAACATGGTGCTATCCTTGTCGTAGCCATGGAACATTTCGTTCATGTAGTGCTTTTTATTTTCTTTATTGAAGAAAACTTCTTTCTTTTTATTGGCAGCTAAATATTCGCTAACTCCCACTAAAAAGCCAGAAGTACCGCAAGCTGGATCGCAAACGATATCTTTTTCCGTGGGCTCCATAAGCTCTACCATCATTTTTATAATATGGCGCGGAGTGCGGAACTGGCCATTGATACCTGAAGTGGATAATTTGCTGAGTAAATATTCATAAACATCGCCGCGCACGTCAGCATTTTTTAGACTATTTATATCGGCGTAAATTTCGTCCAGCTTGGTGATAACTTTGCTTAACATAGCGGGTGTAGGAATCAAAAATATGGCGTCATTCATATATTTGGCATAAGCGCTTTCTTTATCGCCATGTAATTTTTTAATAAAAGGAAAGACGCCATTTTGTACCAAGGCGTACATTTGGGTAGCTTCTAGATCCTTAAAGCGGCTCCATCTAAACTCATTGGCGTCTATTTCTTGTATGTCATCTGGAGAATAAATGACTTTAACTTTTTCATTAAAAATACTCTTATATTCACCCAGACCTAGCATTTCCGCTTCTTGTTGGTGCCCTATGTCAGCCTCGTCCAGGTCGTGAATGAACATTAAGTAAGTCATTTGATCAATTACATTCGAAGGAGTAGATATGCCGCCATCCCAAAAGTCCTTCCAAAGACTATCTATTTTATTTTTCAGTTCGCCAGTAATCATTGCGCTGCTATATTCCTACATTAAAAATTGCGCTAAGCACTTTCCGCAGCTTGCCGCCTTTGCCCTGCCCCAAAAATGTCCACTATTTGTGCTTTGCCTATTTTCTCTGCTTTTATACCAGCGAATCTACAAAAAAAAGGCCGCTCTTGCCATATGGAGAGAGCGACCTTCGCTTATATAGTTTATGTTATTCACGCGGAGCTAGGATACTTTTACCCACCTCGGTTTGTGCTTCTTGTCTGAACTGTTGGGACAAGAGCCACCAATACTCAAAGGGGCTGTTCTGGGCCGTTCGTAGCATGTACGAACCGAGCCGCCTTTACCGCATTTAGAACAAACTGATTGCCATCTTTCTCTCTTTCCTACTGACATAACTATGACCGCCTAATATTAAATAATTAAGTGTACCATATTTGGTATTGTTTATAAATAAATTATAGAATATTGTTCTGTTTAAAGTCAATATAAAATAAAAATATTTTACATGCGTTTTTGGTACAAGTAATACCGCTAGTAAAAAAATATGTCTAACTTTTTGTTATGCGAAGGTTTAGCAAATATTCTTCTACGTTCTGATATTGAATAGCGTCTACTATTTTATTTTCCCCACAGTAGAGAACAAACTTTGCGGTGATAGGGCCGTAACGATGCTCTGTCTGAGCGCATTTTTCTTTATCGATTAAATGGCGGTATTGCTGTGGAATAGCTTTTTCGCTGTATTTAATTTCGAAAATCTGGCAAGATCCGGCCTCCGGGTCAAAAACGACCATATCAAATTCACCAACTGAGAATTGCAAGACAAATACTTGCTTTTTAGGGTTGGCCAGCTTGGTTTCCAAAAGGACAATATTTTCGAGCATACGCCCTTTGATTTCAGTTAAAATGCGATTCTGTACAGCGGTACGCTCTAATAGAGAAAGCGCATTGAAGGTTTCATCTAAAAGCAAACTGCGGATTAGTGCGTCAGCTTGCGCATAACGCAAACCGGGTTGAGCTATTACTGTGCGGCTAGATTTCGTGTTGACATTAGGCAAATGCAATACAGAAATTTCCTGAGTTAGATCCAATAAATCCAGATATTCTTTAATTTCTGCTGCATGAACTTTATCTAAATTTACAGTTTGCTCTGCTTTATTGCGGATTTCCAGCAGCTTTCGCAAGTTGTTAGTGACAGTTGTAATATCTATGCGGTCAAGAATATCCGTAGGATTTTCTCGATCGCGGCGCAGATTGCTGGCAGAAATACCGAGGTCGTGGGATTTCCAATCCCGTGTCAGCACCTCTAGTGTGAAGCGATGGTTGATGTCCTCTACCACACGATTGATGGCGCTAGTTAGCTCGTTTTTTTCGTATAGATCTCGCAAATGGCGAAAATGTCCCTCGTACTGATAGCAGCGCAGAGAGTGCTGGATATTGCGGGCAATGGCCGTGTCCACATATTCGTCGGTGCTCTTCTTGCTGGCAAATGTGGAGGTTTCATTGTAGTGGACGCCACCAAGACTCATGGTGCCGCCGTAGCGGATATACTCGTCGATACCATGGATTCCGAGCACAGACTCAAATTCTCGGTAGGGGATAAAGGTGGTGTGCAACAGAATGCAACGGTCGTAGAGTTGTTCATCTTCGGTGAAGATAAAACCCAAAGAGTTTGTGCCAGAGAGTACGATTTTCATACCACAGGTGGCGAACACATCAGAAAATAGGGCGGCTCCCTCAATAAAATCGTCCAACAGTGTCACTTCATCAAGAAAGATATAGCGGAATCCCCGCGCTTCTAAGACTTTTAAGTCACGGTTGACATTGGCCAGCGTGTCTTTGGCTGTAATTTGAATAAATGCTACTTGGGATAGCTCTACGTCGTTCATCTCCGCGAAAATCTGGCGGATCATGGTCGTTTTCCCTGTTCGGCGCAGGCCGTAAAGAATAAATACCTTGTCTTGCATCTGGCCGTAGATAAAATTGTGCAATTGTTGGAAGCATTCGCGCTTGCGAAAATTGCGGACAGGTAAGGCAAAGGAACGCAGCTCTTCACCGGTGCGAATGTTAGTGCTAAATGTGGAAATTTCTGCGCTTTTTGCTTTGGGCAAATGTTTCTTCAGCGCCTTTAGCTTTTGCTCCAGTTCTTTCCGCTGCGCAATCTGAGAACGAAAATTTTCTAACTGGTCCGCAGGAATATATTTCTCCCGCCGCTTCTTATTTTCTGTCCAACGATGATAAAAATATTCCTTGCCCTTGATAATTTTCTTCGTAATAGAGCCAGCAGGCAGATTGGCAATTTGCTGCTCTAGCTCCGCTACACGAGCTTGTATTGCAAGTAAATCCATAAAGCATCCCCTGTGAGATATTATTTTGTGTTGAGTTATATCCCATTATACCCTAATTATACCCCTTATACTCAACACATTAAGGGTATAATTAAAATAATGCAACCTGACCCTAGCTTGCCCGTTTCACATAAAAACACATAATTATGTGAGAGGAGGGCTTCTTTTGTGGAACGATTAGCGCTAAAAAAGCTGATAAAATGGAAAAATTCTCCCTATCGCAAGCCGCTGATTGTCAAGGGGGTGCGTCAGGTTGGCAAAAGCGGAAACTAATATCGTGGGTAAAAGTTTGCGCAAATTCAAGGAACTCTTTGGCGATACTGTTAAGTTGCGAGTGCGTTTCTCTTTAAATAATTTAAAGCTTGATGATGATTTGCTTAACATTCCACTTTTTATGGCCGATCAGACAGATAAGTTAATTGGTTTAGCTTTGAAACAGAGATCCTAACATTTAGCTATAAAAAATGCCGCTAGCTGCACCATTTTGTTTGCTGGTACAGTAGCGGCATTTTGGGTTAGTGTTTATTTTCGTTTAGGCAGCTTGGCAAAGCATAGCTGAAGTATCTTTTTGCCTTAACAGGCCGGTCTGTTTTGTATACCAGACCATCATTACGGCGCCTAAAACCCAAGAGACAGGGTAAAGAACGAAGATACAGTCTGTGCTGGGGAAGTGAGGCAAAATAGCCTGTAACCAAACTATGCGGAATAAGCACATGGCAATAAGCAAAATTACCATAGGAGGAATACTCTTACCAAAGCCGCGCATAGTGCCGCCCAAAGTGTGCAAAATGCTCAAAACCCAGTAGAAGGGGCAGAAGTACCACATGGCCAGCTGTCCGCAAGCGATTACTTCTTTTTCTTGGCTAAACATGCGCATAATGGGCTCGGAATACATCAGCATTAAAGCGCTGGCCACAATAGTGTAGGCCATACCCATAGCAATGGTAATGTAAACACCTTTATTAACACGATCCATACGATTGGCGCCGTAGTTTTGGCCCACAAAAGTAGTTATAGCCATACTCAAACTTAAAATCGGCAATACGTTAAAACCATCGATTTTTAAGAAAGCTCCGAAACCGGCAATAGCAGAAGCGCCAAACACGTTGACACTAGATTGAATCAAAACGTTGGAGAGAGAGATAACCATATTCTGAATACCGGTAGGCAAACCGATAGCTACAATGCGGCTGGCCATTTTCTTTCTGATAACCAGATGCTTGAGATCCACTTTGTAGTCGGCAGAAGTGCGCATAAGAAAAGCCATAGTCAAAATAGCTGAAACTAACTGGCTGATATTGGTTGCCCAAGCGGCTCCAGCTACGCCCATCTTAAACCAGACAATCAAAACCACATCTAAAACAATATTAGTGACAGCAGCTACGCCTAAATAAATTAAAGAGCGCTTGGAGTTGCCGGCAGCATTCATAATACCGGCGGCCATATTGTAGATAGTACCAAAGAGCATACCAGCACAGTAAAGCTTCAAATACTCAACCGCTTCGGGCATAATGTTTTCCGGAGTATCCATCCAAACTAACAACGGACGAGTAAAGACTATACCGCCTACGGTCATAAGTAAGCCGACCAAAACTGAAATCGCTAAAGCGGTATGTACTGCTAAATTGACACCGCGTTTATCGCCGGCGCCTAAATATTGAGCCACAATCACGCCTGAACCGACGGACAATCCTTGACTAAAAGCAATAATTAGAAAAATAAGGGAAGCACTGGAACCAACAGCCGCCAGAGCGCCGCTGCCAACATAGTTGCCCACAATAATAGAGTCAACTGTGTTGTACATTTGCTGTAAGAAATTGCCTAAGATCAACGGAATGGAGAAAAACAGTATACTTTTAACAATACTGCCTTCCGTCATTAAAGCTGTGTCTGAATTTGTATGTGCATGTATAGTTCTGTGTATCATATCTCTTTAACTCCGCCCAGAGTATGGCACTTTTATATAAATATGTAAAATACGTATAAAGAATAATGAACTATAGCTACAAGGTATGATAAAATAGCTTTATTGCTTTAGGTGGAGAAAGGTACTTTGGATATACGTTTATTGCGTTACTTTTTGGCTGTAGCTAGAGAAGGCAACATAACTAGAGCCGCTGAATCGTTGCATATAGCACAACCTTCGCTGTCTAAACAAATGATGGAACTTGAAGACGAATTGGGTAAACAACTTTTCGTTCGCGGCAAGCGCAAGATTACTTTAACCGAAGAAGGCAGCCTTTTACGTAAGCGTGCGGTAGAAATTGTCAATTTGTGCGATAAAACTAGACGCGAAATAGCTCAAGATAGCGCTTTAATAGGCGGAGAAGTTTCTATAGGTGGTGGACTTTCTCTTATTGTTGCAGAAGCAATCTATCGTATGAGTGCGAAATATCCCAATGTCAAGTTTCAATTTATCAACGGTGACGCAGAAAAAATTACCGAATATTTAGAACACGGTACTTTAGATTTTGGTGTTTTTATAGAACCTATCGATATTACCAAATATGAACATTTAGTATTGCAAGAGACGGCTTGCTGGGGCCTGCTTATGCGTCGCGATTGTCCTTTAGCTAAAAATACTTTCATTCGCCCGCGTGATATTGAAAATATTCCTTTAATTATGCCCCAGCGTGTCGGTTTGCAGCGCGAACTTTCTTTGTGGTCGGAAGTTGAATTAGAAAAGCTCAATATTGTGGCTACTTTTGACTTACTTTTTAATACGCCTATGCTTTTACTAAAAAGAGGAGTAGGTTATGCCTTTGTGCTCAACACTTTAGCCGATACTAAAGAAAGCAATAAGCTATGTTTTCGTCCGCTCGATCCTCCTATCAATTGTAAGCACGGTTTAGTTTGGAAACGCTATCCTGTTTTTTCCAAAGCAGCAGAGAAGTTTATCGAAGAAGTGAAAAATTGCCAAAGCGAAGATTTGCAGCGTGTTCATTCTTAAGCTAATCCCAAGAGTCCATAGTCAAAAATTCGCGCATATGACAATGCTTAATACCGCGATGACTAAAATTTAATTCGTCGAGAGATACTACGTATTTAGGGAAGTTATCGTCTACTAAGCTATATACATCAAATTCTCTAGCTATAGTTTCTTCCGAAGCTAAAAGATAAGTGACTTGAACATAGATCTTTTGCTCGCGCTTTTGGGCGATAAAATCGATTTCTTTATTGCCTACTTTGCCGACAGTTACTTTATAACCGCGCCGCAGCAATTCGAGAAAGACTATATTCTCTAAAATTAAGTTAATATTGCTTATATTGCCGCCGCAAATAGCTTCGCGTAAGCCATGATCGGCCAAATAATACTTTTCGTTTGTGCTTAAAATTTGTTTACCGATTAAATCTTCGCGGCGTATTTTATACAAAAAGTAGGCGTTGGTAGCGTAGCTGATGTAATTGAGTATAGTTTCTACAGAGGCATTACGCCTTTCGCTTTTGAGAAATTTTGCAATAGACGCTGCACTAAAAGTGTTGCCAATATTTTGCATGATATAGAAAATGATTCTGGTTAGAAGATCTACGTCACGAACCTTATTGCGTTTAATTATGTCGTTAAGAACTACAGAATTAAATACGTCTTGTAAATACTGACGGCTAGGCTCTTCGCTATAATGTAAACTTGCCAAATAAGGCATGCCGCCTAAGGTGAGATACTGCTTAAAAATTTCTTGTTCGTTGTTAAAATTGCATACGGTCGAGTAAAGCTTTTTGAATTCAGTGAAAGAAAAAGGATATATGTTGAACTCAACATAACGACCGCCTAGAACAGTAGCCAATTCGCCGGAAAGCAATTTCGCGCTAGAACCAGTAATGTAAATATCGCAATCTAATTCCAAGCGAAAAGAATTTAAGCATTTTTCCCAATGTTCAACTTCTTGAATTTCGTCAAAAAAAAGAAAAATTTTACCTTCAATAGGCGTAGCTAGCTTAATAACTTCGTCATGTAGAGCTTGTGCGTTATTTAAATGAGCATAGCGCATGTCTTCAAAATTGAGAAAAATAATCTGTTGTCGGCTAACTCCGGAGGCTAGCAGTTCTTGTTTTATCAGTTCCAGCATTACTGATTTGCCGCAACGTCTCATTCCGGTCATAACTTTAATTAAGTCTGTATTTATAAATGGCCTAATTCTTCGCAAATAAGTTTCGCGCTTTATCAAAATATATAGCCCCCTTGCATGTTTCTTATGTTAGATAATTTTATCAGTTATAACTGAAGAAAATCAATATTTAATCAATTTTATCAGTTATAACTTATAAAAATCTTAATTTAACTGCTTTTATAAGTTATAACTTAAAGTTTGTATGGCAAAACATAGAAGCAGCAAAAGAATTGGCTAAATGGAGTCTTTGGCTTTGGCAAAATTGTTTGTTTGGTTGCGTAGTTTTTCAGCTTAGAGACGCTAATAAGTGTTCGGCCCGCCAGTTAGCTATTTCGTGTTAGCTGCGTTTTTTACCATATCTACGCTCCGGCTTCACTGGCCTGGCGGCCAGAGGCCTGCGCTACCGATATGGTGAAAAAATTCCGCTACAAGTTTTGGCTGCGAGCTCGTGTTCATGTTGGCTGGCTACAACAGCGGCTCTTCCAGGCTTGAACTGGACCGCGCTTAGCAGCGCGTCCAATGTTCTGCGCCTTCCATCACCACTGTTTCCGCCTGTTGGTTAAAAATTACGCTAGCACAAATGAAATTTATAGCCGCCAAAATGTTCGTTATAGCCACCGGAGAAAACTTTTCGCGTTAGCGACGTTTTCGAGGAGGGATATAACGAACTAATCAACGAGGCTATAAATTTAGTGCCAATACGCATTGCGTAAAAATTGTGCACATTTTTGCGTGTAGGTGCTTGACAGGGGAGACGCTTAGCGGTAATATACTCGAGCAGTTGCGACGAGCAACTAAGCAAAGTTTTGAAAACAGAATAGCAGCTTTTACT
>CAKUBG010000045.1 GCA_934636825.1 uncultured bacterium
CCTTTCGCTTTGCTATAGGCTAAACTCCGCTTTAAAATGTACAGAAACGGAGCCTTTTAGCGTTTGTAGGTTTCGTCTAAAGCTTCCGGCCTGGATTGCCGGCGTCTGCTCGTAAACGAGCAGCCATACCGTCAATTGGCCGAAGCTAAGGACTACACCGGGAATTTTTTGTGTTCTGGGCTTGTTTGATAGTGGGACTTAGTTATATTGGCGAAAGCGAGAGAAAATTTCAGTCGGACAACGGTAGTGCGGCATTGCTTCGCCGCCGCACCGCCTTTTTTGTTGCGTGGGATACGCGTTGGTGGTGGCCTGGGGTAGCTGGCGAAACGGAACAACTGACGGTGGGAGGAAATTTTCAGCGAGAGGATCGCTGGCGGAACTAAACAGCTAGCGGAGAGGACATTATAAGCGGAAACCTGTTGCGCATTTTGTGAAAGTCCGACGTAGCTTCGCCGCCGGACAGCATACGTTATAGTGTAGTTTTTTTACCAACAGGCGGAAATAGTGGCGATGGAAGGCGCAGAACATTGGACGCGCTGCTAAGCGCGGTCCAGTTCAAGCCTGGAAGAGCCGCTATTGGAGCTAGCCAACATGAACACGAGCCCGCAGCCAAAACTTATAGCGGAATTTTTTCACCATATCGGTAGCGCAGGCCTCTGGCCGCCAGGCCAGTCAGCCGGAGCGTAGATATGGTGAAAAATGCAGCTAACACCAAATAGCTAACTGGCGGGCGGAACATAATTAACGTCTCTAGGCGGAAAAACTACAAGCCAACATGACATGGCTAACCTTTTATAAGATATCGTCAGTAAACTGTATCCCTAACTTGAGGCATATCACTTTGGCTTTAGCATAACCTTGCTCAGCAGCTTCGCAGTATAATTCTACAGCTTCCATGTAATTTTCACTTAAACCATTGCCGTAAAAATAACAATTACCAAGCTCAAACTGAGCACCAACATGCCCCTGCCAAGCAGCTTCGCGATACCACTTTACCGCTTCTGCGTAATTTTTATCTACACCATAGCCATTATAATAGCAATTACCAAGCTCAAACTTCGCCTCGGTATTCTCTTTCTCAGCGGCTTTGCGGTACCATTTTACAGCTTCTATATAATCCTTGCTTACACCATTACCGTAAAAATAACAGTCACCTAATCTTTTAAATGCTTCATAGTAGTTCTGTTCAGCAGACAACTGATACCATTTAAACGCTTCAGGGTAATCACAACAAACACCCTTGCCATGGTAGTAATATTCACCAAGCTCATATTGAGCTTCAACAAAACCTCGTTCAGCTAATTGATGATACCATTTAACAGCCTCCACATAATCACGGTTTACACTCCAATTACCATAATAATCACCAAGCCAAAACTGAGCTTCAGAATTACCTTGATTCGCTGACGTACGACACCATTTTACAGCTTCTGCTTCATCTTGGTTAACGCCCCAACCATCGTAATAAAAAGTACCAATACGGTACTGAGCATCAGAATTACCTTGCTCGGCTGATTTACGATACCATTTTATTGCTTCAGCTTTATCCTGACCTACACCATAACCTATACAATAACATTCAGCAAGTTCGTACTGAGCTCTATCATGGCCTTGCTTGGCAGCTTTGCGATACCACTTTATAGCCTGTTGGCCGTTTCGACTATCTCTATAGTATACAGCCAATTTATATTGAGCCTCAGCCTGACCTTGTACAGCAGCTTGGCACATAACATGAAATTCTTTATCAATTTTTGCTTGGTACTGTATCATATTTGGTTATTCTCTTTTTTATATACAATACTGATGGCATAGTAGTATAACTTTGTACGAAATAGAGCACCTAAAACTTTGGAGAGCTGATACCGAAATATTTTTCAAAGAAAGCTAGTAGCTTCTCTATTATTCCTTGCTTCTTTTGAGCTCTTTTGTTGTCAGGAGTAAAACGTGACATACGAGGCATGAGATTATCTATGCCTGTACCAATTGTTTTTATTTCACCATCGCGGAAGGCATTGGTCACAAACTTGTGTGTCTCTTCCGGTTTTAGCTTCTCCTCTACAATCAATTTTTCGAGATCGCGCTGCATGTGCTCCGTAACATAACTTTGCCAATCACTGATAATATCGCCAGTGTTACTTACTTCAGTAATAAAATCTTCAATCAATTGCTTTTTACTGCGCAGCTCTGGGCTGGATTCAATAGCTTTGCGAATGCCAATCAGCTTTTCTTTGTCCTGGCAGTTTTCATCATGGTATCGCTTAACCAACATAAGGATATAGTCAATATCTATATCAGTTTGTTTAATAAGCTCCATTTCAAAAACAACGTCATCGGTAATATCGGCACTTTCTTTGCGCTGACGCGTCCAAATATCGTGCAAATCTTGGTAACGTCCTAGATAGTCTTGAAGATCACGTTCGGCAAGTATATCTTTTTCGGCGAACTCGTCAAACGAAGATAAAACATTTCTTAGGCGAAGAACAGAACCAAACAGGGATATAAAATCTTTTTGATTTTTTTCCCCTAATATCTGCGACTCAGATAGAGGGAACTTGTTAATTAGTTTATTTATCAATTCTACATAGCCTAGCACTCGTTTTCCATCTTGAGATTTGTAGCCATAATAATATTCTTTGAATGTCCTAATTAAGATGGTTCCGCCAGCTTCCTTGTCCCCGAATAAGGATACAGCGCTGTCTACAGCTTCGCTTAAATTTCTAAAGCAAACAATATTGCCAAATTTTTTAATGGAATTGAGAATACGATTAGTACGAGAGAAAGCTTGAATCAAACCGTGCATTTTTAAATTTTTATCAACCCACAGCGTATTCAAGGTTGTAGCATCAAAACCGGTAAGAAACATATTTACAACAATAAGCAAATCCAGCTCTTTATTTTTCATACGCAAAGAAACGTCTTTATAATAGTTTTGAAACCTATCGCCAGAAGTATCATAATTAGTATGAAACATTTTGTTGTAATCGCTTATAGCTTCTTCTAAAAAATCGCGAGAAGGCTGATCTAAACCGGAAGTACTCTCCGAGTTTTCTTCATCCAAAATTCCTTCAATTTCTTCATTAGCTCCATAGCTAAAAATGGTGGCAACTCTCAATTGTTTGCTTGGATTAGCTGCCATTTGTTTCTTAAACTCTTGATAATAAAGCTTGGCCATAGGTACGCTAGCCACAGCCAAAATAGAATTGAAGCCTCTTATGCTACGCTGTTCTTTACTTTCTTTAACTTTGCCACGTTTAGAAGAAGCAACTTGAGAAATGTTGGCTAAAGCATTGAAGTTATAACTTTTATCGCTGCGATAAGTTTTTTGAGCAAAATGATCCAAAATGTATTCGGTAACTAACTTAATACGCTCAGGAGCCATCAGTGCTTTTTGACGGTCGATGTCTTGGACTTTTTCGTCAATAATTCCCTTGTCCATTTTCATGGTGCTAATATAATCGACGCGGAAAGGAAGCACATTTTTATCGTTAATGGCATCTACAATAGTGTAGCTATGCAATAAGTCTCCGAAAGTTTGTTCGGTAGTAAAAAGCTTTTGGCCGCCAGTTTGAGTAGCATTGGCTGAAAAAATAGGTGTTCCCGTAAAACCGAACAGATGGTATTTCTTAAACTTTTTGACAATAGCCGTATGCATATCGCCAAATTGACTGCGGTGGCATTCGTCAAAGATGATAACTACATGTTTACTGTAAATATCATGATTAACATTTTGCTTTACAAAGGTAGCTAGCTTTTGAATAGTGGTAATAATGATACGTACATTAGAATCTTCTAGTTGCCTTTTTAAAACGGCAGTAGAAGTATTGCTATTGGCTGCTCCTTTTTCAAAGCGGTCGTATTCTTTCATGGTTTGATAGTCAAGGTCTTTACGATCTACCACAAATAACACTTTGTCAATATAACGCAGTCTAGAAGCCATACGGGCAGTTTTAAATGAGGTTAAAGTTTTACCCGAGCCGGTCGTATGCCAGATGTAACCTCCTCCGGCAGTTTCACCATATTTTTTATAGTTATTAGCTATTTCAATGCGGTTGAGAATGCGCTCAGTAGCCGTAATTTGGTAAGGACGCATAACTAAAAGCTGTTTTTCTGAAGTAAATATGCAATATTTAGTCAAAATACTTAAAATTGTATGTTTGGCCAAAAAAGTTTTAGTGAAATCTATCAGATCGGGAATTACTCTATTATTGGCGTCAGCCCAGAAGCAAGTAAACTCAAAACTATTGCTAGTTCGAGTTTTGCTACTGCCTTGTTTTTTACGCTCTTTTTCCGCATTTAGTCTGGTACTATTTGAGTAATACTTAGTATTAGTGCCATTGGAAATAACGAAAATTTGCACATATTCATACAAACCGCTGCCAGCCCAGAAAGAGTCTCTTTGATAGCGATCAATTTGGTTAAAAGCTTCACGAATAGCCACGCCTCGGCGTTTTAATTCTATATGTACCAAGGGAAAGCCATTAACTAATATAGTAACATCATAACGGTTATCATACTTGGCTCCGTCTTTTTTGCCTACGGTATATTGGTTGATAACTTGTAACCTGTTGTTATGGATATTTTGGCGATCAATTAAAGTAATATTTTTAATTGAGCCATCATCTCTAGTTAAAGTCTGAATATTATCTTCCTGAATTTTGTAAGTTTTTTCAACTATACGGTCGTTAGGATTAGCAATATAGGCTTTGAAAAAAGAGTTCCATTCTGGATCGGAGAACTTATAATTATTAAGCTCTTCCAATTGACAGCGCAAATTGTCTATTAAGTCTTTTTCTTCATGGATAGATAAATACTCGTAGCCTTGCTCACATAGTAAGCGAATAAACTCTTGCTCCAAAGCAGCTTCACTTTGATAACTGTCGGAACGTTTTTGAGTAGGTGTATATTCAGTAACAACGGTATTTTCTGAAGATTCAACTACGATATTGAAGTATGACACGAAACTTTTTACCCTATTTTTCCAGTTCTTTAAACGTTAAAAGCTTATCGCGATAATATTCATACTGCTGCTGCCGCGCCTTAATTTCAGCCGGAAGGCCGCCAGTAAGATCATTACAGAGAGAATCAAAGCGATCTAATATAGAAACTATGCGTTCTTGCTCAGCTATAGATGGTAAGTTAATTTTTATTTTTTTTATAGATGGTATACCCGAATGCACCACTTTACTTTTAACTTTTCCTCTGCTCTTCTGTACTTTAGCTTCTGCAGTTTCAAGGGCATAAGCCAAGTATTTAGGGTTTTGATTATGTTTCATTACAACAATATCGCCACCAGCAAGACATTTATCATGTCCGACATAAGCTACCGATTTAGCAATATCTTCAACACTTTCTCCAGTTATGGCAAAAAGCAAATCTCCATGTTCAAAATATTTTGGAGATCGTACATACTCCAAGTTCGTATGTGACAAACACTTATCAAACCATGTATTATAAGCTGTATATATTTCCCCGTAACGAACACACGGAATGCCGTTTTCAGTTATCTGATCCCTTTTAATACCAGTTCCACGATAAAAATCAGTAGCTATATCATTCAAAGTTACAACAGCATAACCAAAAACATACTGCAAAAGCCTAATTATACTTCGGTCGGTCGGTCGGTCGGTCGGTCGGTCGGTCGGTCGGGAACATTGTGTTGCCCTTTTCAGCAAACGTCAATAATAAATCGCGGTAATATTCGTACTGCTTCTGACGCGCTTCGATTTCTGCCGGTAAACCGATATTTAAATCGGTGCAAATTTTATCAAAATTATCCAGAACTTCTACTATGCGCTCTTGCACACCCAGCGGAGGTACAGGAACAATCACTCTTCCAACAGAATTGGCATTAAACTGTTGTTGCCCACCTTTGGAAACTAGCTTCTCGGCTTGGTTCCAATACAATTGTGATTTGGAAAAATGCCAATAATATCTATTGAGTATTTTGCGATTATCAAGAGATATTTTAATTAGGAACGACGCATATACAGCAGGTTCATCACTTGGGTAGTATAAAGTTTTTCCGTACGTTGCTCCTGTTCTCGCCATTAGCAAATCACCTTTAGTTATTAAATATGACTTGCTGTCATCTGAAATATCTATATACTTAGCGCCATTAGGGTTTAAACACCCGTCGTTAGTAATATCAGTAATTCTTATGAAACGTGTGTCTCCTAAGTCTTTAGCTTTGTCAGTATACCCATACGTAAACTTCGCAATTTTAGATAACGGCACTCTTTCAATCTCTATGTTTTGTGTTAATAGTTTATTTCTATAGAACTCATACTGTTTTTTCCGAGCTGTAAGCTCGGCTGTAAGCTCGGCTGTAAGCTCGGCTGTAAG
>CAKUBG010000046.1 GCA_934636825.1 uncultured bacterium
AATGATGATAAAGCGATAAGTTAAGTCCTGGCCAGCAGGCAAACTTCCGGCGCTTTCTTCGTCTTTGTAGACAACAACTTTGTATAAACACTCGGCGCTAGTTTCGGTTTTAGCGTAAATGCCCAGCATTTTAAGCTGGTAGCTTTCTTCTAGCTCCTTGCAATTAAAAGCAGCCGTCAGTTTGGCATAATTGTCGACTTGCTCCACGTTTAAGAAGTAGGCAGTTTGTCGCTCGTTGGGTAAATGCTCCAGCTTGAAGGGCTCATCCACAATATCTGAGCTGGTGACAGCTCGGGTGTAAATAAGCCGATCTTCGGCTAACAGTTTGGCCAGCATGACCCTGCCGCCGGTAGTTAAATATGTTGTGCTCACTGGCTCACCTCGATTCTGGTTAAAGTACCGATAAATAGCTTTTTAAGGGGTATATAAGGCGATAAATTAAAACGTTCTGTGTTAGAAACTTCCACCGGAGTGTGGCCGCCGATAAGAATCACGCTGCCTGGGTTGTCTGCTTTAGCGGCAGTAATCTCTTTTACTATTTGCATTATTGTAGCTGCAGCAGATTTAAGCTCGCTTTCAATGGTGTCTTGAGCTTCAATACCACCTTCGAGTAAAGCATGCGCTCCCTTAAATTCTTCGATGGTGTAAAACAAGCGGACGGCTTGCGCCAGGCTTATCTTTATGTCGCCAGTTAGTCTGAAGTAATAAGGCTCGCCGCCGTATTCAAACCATTCTTTTATGTCTAAGATAGGATTGATGCGCTTAATACTCTGGCGTACAGCCCAAGGAGTGCCCTTGTAACGGTGAAGCTCGACAGCTTGCTTGAGAAGGTTGCGCTTTTCGCAATCAGTTTTGGCATAATCCCAACCTTCTATGCCTAGAACGTGAAATTGTTTGGCTAAATGAGGCAAAGCACTTGAATCGACAATATCAAACCAGTTGGTTAGAATTTTTGTCATATCAAGGCTCAAGCCAATTTTCCCCAACAATTCTTCCAAGGCTTGCCAGTAAGGATCTTTAGCTAATGGAGTCGGAAGCATGCTTTGATTATTCATAAATAATGCTCCCTATGTTGATATTCCAACTGTCTAAAACTGGATAAGAAGTCTCATCAATTTTTAATAAACCTGGAGACTCCAACTCTACGGAATAAACGCCGTCTAGTTGTAATAAAGCAACTATCTGAGATGGGACAATATCTTTGCCCATTTTTTGAGCCAAAGTTCCTTTGTACTCAAGGATCTTGCGATTAGCAGCCGCTAGAATAGATTCACGATCACTATTAGCATAAATAGACAATTGGGCAGAAAGTGAAAAATGGACGGCAGTCGGTGCTTCCACTTTGACTTGTACGGTCATAGGACGGCATTTATCGTTAAAAATATCGGCGACCGCTTGAAGTAACTTTTCGGTAGGCGCTCCCGAAGAAGTTAAAGGAACAACTCTCACTATACCGGGCCCTGCATTCTGTGCTGAAACATCAACAATACTTTGATGAGCCGTTTTAGCCCAATAACGATAGGCACCGGCTGGCCCCGCACAGCTAAAAGACTCCAGCGTTTCGGGAATGCGCTCGCGATAGTGGTCATCTTCCTCTTCTTCTGCGCCCAAGGCGGTGGTAGTTACGTTGGTAGCTCCTTTAACATTTTCAACGCTTTCAACCAACATTAAATTGCCAGGTAAATATCCATTGGCATCAGGGCCGGTGGTTGTGCATACCGCTTCACAAGTGGCCGTATCAGAATCTGCGGAGAAGAAACAACTTTCTGTAGTTTCAAAAGTAAAAAGGTTGTCTCTTGTTTGTAGCTTCAACCCGGCGGCAATTTCGTGAGCGTAGCCAAGTGGTTGTTGCAAAGAAATTTGCACAGCGCAAGAAGCTGCTTGAGCGTCTAACCTTGGGCAGCCAATATTGTTGCCATTTTGGTCTAGGGCTGCGTCTCTGGCATATTCTGTCAAAGTTTGTTCCGCTGCTTCTTGAATTTGCTGGCGGATAAGGCATTCTACATAGGCCACAAAATCGACAAAAATTCTTTCAGGCTGCGCTGGAAATAATGTTTTACCCAGCTTTGTCTCTACGAACTCAACGTCTCGCTGAGTAATTTCATCAGGATCCCATTTACAGAAAACGGGACGCTCGAGTTCACTCACAATATCACCTCCTGTATAACTTGTTGCTCGTATTCAGCTTTAGGTCTCCAAGTAATAGTTAACACGTAATGGTGCGGCTCTTGGGCTTGGGCAGTAACAGACTCTACGTCTATGCGAGGCTCCCAACGTTTTAAGGCTTCATGAGCTTCATAAATTAGTTGAGGTACGGCATGATCTGCGGGTAGGTCTAAATATTGGAAAATATCGCAGCCAAACTCAGGGCGATGTGGTACAGAGCCTTTGCTAGTTAGCAAAATAATTTCGATGCACTGCTTTATGTCGTCATAGCCCTCGACTATTTCACCTAAAGCGTTAAGCTTTGAGCTCCAGTCTGTGGCCGATATTTTCTTAAAAGAAGCATCAGTGGACATGGTGATTGCTGTTGCCTCCTTCATCCATAATGGAGCCGTCAGCATAAATACTGCCGGAGGTATAAATGCCGCTGCTGTTGACAACTAACGGCGACATAATTTCAGCATTCTCAGCTTGTAAAATAAAGTCGTCGCCGTAAATCTTTACATCGGCCTGGAATACTGCCGAAAGTTTCTGCTCACTACCATCTTCTGATGGCGGCGCAGCGCACGAAAGAGCTGCAGTATTTAGGGCAATTTGTGGCGATTCCAAGGCGATACTTTGCGCCGCCTTAAAGGTCATAGCTTCAGCCGAGGAAACTGAGACCGGCCCTTCGGCTTCGATTTCTACGCTGCCGCCGGATGTTACCTTAATCTTTAAGGCGTGGTTCTCGCCATCATAACTGAGTTCAGTTTCGTCAGCCATTTTAACGGTCATTAAATGGGTTTTACGATCGTATTTAATAGCCGTTTTATCTTCAAACTCCATGGCATAAACGTCGGCTTCCGTCTGATTAGGAGGATCGGCTTCCGAGTAGATAGCTCCTAAAATACAACCGTCTTCAGCGTCTTCATCCATAAGGACATAGACTTGCTCATCTACATCGGGCATGTGGAAATGCTTGTTTTTTAAAGTATTTGTTTGGAGCACCGACAATTCATAGCTATCTTGATCGTCGTACTGAGGGAAAGTAACAATTGCTTTACCTTTATCGGGCAAAACTTCTTTAACTATGCCAACACGTAATTCTGCAGCCATTTTTCCTCCCTAAATGTAGATGTGCATGTGATCGCCAGTTTTATAGGTACTGTCGTTGACATACTCGTTGTACGTTTTGAAACCGACAGATTGGGCTAAACTCTCTAAAACGTAGGATTCTTCAGCGCTTATGCCGTCAACGCCACAGTCAATAGCTCTTCCATCGGGATGGGCTTGCGAAGAATGCTTACCTTCAGTGGTGCACGAAACCCAAAAAGGTTGCCCTGGCCAACGTTTGTGTACAAGTTTTTTAAGCTTATTAAAGCAAGCGGCCGTTTCGTTCCTGACATCATGAGAAGTGCCGTCATCATCGACTATATGCGTCCAACCATTGGGATTTTTAACGTTTGGCTTGCTTGATTTTTTGGCTTTTTCTTCTTTAGGATCGTCAGCTTTTAGCTCGTTTCTGGCTACAGTAAGCGATACTTTCCAACCACTGGAGTTTATGGTGTGTTTGGCCTCTGATACAGTATAAATACCGGATAATAAACCAAAACCGCTTAAATTAAGCTGAACACCGGCTACATAATAATGCTGGCCGATTAGTTTGAGAGTTCCATTGACTTGTCTCTCATTGCGAGCGGTTAAAGCAGCTTTTGCCAGTGCCTTGGCTTGTTCAGCATTTTCCACCCGTCGAGTGATAATAAGCTCGTCCCCGGTTTTAAGGCCTTTAGCTTGTTCGGTATGGCAAATAAACTTTTTGCTCGCCGGATCCCAGCTACGTACAGTACAAGCTTTGTACACTTTGGAGGTTTTGTCTGTAAAGCTATACTCATAACAGTGCTGGGGAGTAATTTCCAACGAGGAGCTATCTTTTTTGACTTTATCCTTCTTGCAGAAAATTAACTGTTTGTTTTTTACAGCAAAGTAATAGCCGAAATCTTTGGCTAATTTTTCCAAGAAGGCATAATCGCTGACGTCTTTTTGAGTGCGACGTTTAACAGCTATTGACTCAATCTCACCTTGTACTTTTAAGCCATGAGATTCGGCTATTTGCTGCACGATCTGTTTAAGAGTTTTCTTTTCAAAAGTCGCGTTCTTATTTGTGTTTAGATCTTCAGATACTACCCCGGATATAGCACCGATTTCTATTATGTCGGGTTTTCCTTTTATGGTAATTGTATCGATAAAACACTTGGCTTTTATAGTTTTCTCCCCGGCGTAGCCAAACTCTAAAGACAGTTCATCTGTTTTAATAGGATACCAATCACCACGCCATTTGCTTTTGCTATCATCGAGAGTTAGCTTTATAGAATCTTGAGCGCCTAAACCGTCCGTATAGTCGATCTGAGTAATAAATTCAGACAGCGTGGTGGTTACATCTTTTTGGCCGAATTTAAGCTTAACTTGGAGAGTGGGAATGTCTATAACCATGGCGGTAAATCTCCTTTGTCTTGGGCGTCGAGTTCGTCTTCTTGCAAAATGGGGATCTGGATAACTGTTCCAGCAGGCAAAGTCGAAGTGATGGGAATGTAGGGATTGGCGCGTATTATCGGTTCATAGAGCGTGGGTATGCCATAAAATTTGTAAGCTATTTGATCCCAACGCTCGTCATCTATGGTTTTGTATTCCAGATACTCTGAAGTGGAAGAATATTCCTCAGCCATTTTGACGCACTATCTCCTTTGCTGTGGTTGCTTTCTTGGTCTTCTTTTTGCCGGAAGTTTTGGGCGCCGAAGAGCTGGGCGTTTTCTTTTGAGCTTTGGCGGTAGTGCTTTTCTTGGAGTCTTTTACTGCCGGAGCTTTCTTTTTGGCTACTTGCTCTTGCGGAGGCACATACTCTATGAGAGTGAGCCGGATTTCAGCTTCCAGCATGTTGCCCTGATTGTCAGTACGTTTGTAGATAAGCTCAAAAGACTTGATTAAATAGTTGCCGAAGTTAGTGCCGCTGGTCAAAAAAAAGGGATAGGCTTTTTGCTCCTTGGCCATATTTTCCAACTCGATATACCTAGTCAGAACATCGTGGAAATGCCAGTGTAAATGAATAGTTAAAGAACTTATTTGCCTGGCGCTTTGGCCGGTAAGCTGGTAAGTGCTTTTGCGTCCTACCAGCTTTTGCTCAGCGTAGTTCCATTCGTCTTTGTAGGAGAGCTCGCCGAGCATATATATGTCAAGGCAAAAGTTGCCGAAGAAAGCATAAATATCGGTTGAAATCATGCAAAGCTCACTCTCTCACGTCCGGCCATTTCTGAATCGATAATGGCCATCAATTGCGATGGATGGCGGCGCAACTCAGCAAGTACTGCCGCGACAGCTTCTTCATCGCCACCATTCATGTTGATAACCGGCGCGTAATTTACGCTGACGTTATTTTTGGCAGAATTGACTGCGGCTGAAGTTTGTGAAACGGTATTTAACGGCGATTCAAGCTTATTTGAAGCTGCATTGATAGCTCTTTTTACTGGATCGGCTTTTATGGATGAAGCGACAGTTTCGCCAAATTTAATGCGATTGAGATCACGTAAAGGGCCACGCTTAGCTGGGCTAAAGGGGAAAAAGTCACGAATATCTTGAGCTAATTTGCCAACCGTATCAGTAACAGCACTATATTTAGATTTAATGCCGTCAACAATACTATTGACGAGATTTTGTCCGGCTGTAAATAAGCGTTCACCTAAACTGGTAATGGTATTGTAAATAGTTGTGCAAACGTTGGAAAAAGTTGTAGAAATTTTATCCCAAGTGTTGCCCAAAAACTTGGTAAGATCGTCCCAAACCAAGTATAAAGCGGTGCCCATATCGCGCCAGAACTGCTTCCAGCCTAAGCATACAGCATCCCAGTCAGACTTCCAGCCGCCATCAAATAGATAGGCTGTAGCTGTGCCCAATAATTGCCCAAACTTTGCAACTTTCGCTGTTATATTCCCAATATGATCCAGTCCAAAGCCAGCTACTGAAGCTAGTAAGTT
>CAKUBG010000047.1 GCA_934636825.1 uncultured bacterium
TTTGACGATGAATTAAGCAATATACTCAACTCATAAAGCTATGGAAAGGTGTTCAACTTAATATTGCAATTTAAAGATAAAATTTTAGATAATAATTATCATTTACATTTAATGAAATATCGATTATTATTAGCGATACAAACATAACTTGTACTATTTTTGTAATAGTCTAAATCTCGATTTTCTAAAGTATACAAAAACTCGATAAATGTGCATAAATAGACATTATAAATATGTATAAAAGTTAAAAATATTGCTTTTTAATGGTTTTTTGTAAAATAAAGTTTAAAATTTTTGTGTTAGAACGTTGATTTTTGGCCTTTTCTATGTAAACATATAGGAACTGCATGAGGGAATTCTCTGTGTTGAGTTTTTACTATTGTTCACAGCCTCGATTGCTGTTGAGTGCGTTAGGCTGTGGAAGAAGCTCGTTATACTTTTTCATTATACCTCGACATAGATTGAACCTGATGGGGCAAAGTAAACGCCAGGGGCCTTGCTTATTAGACTTGGCGAGAGAGAGCTGTTGAAGTTTACTCTAGTTAGCGAGTCGAAATTCCGAGGTTTTCCAATTTTAGCAGGTGTTGACTAATCCTTTTAAGGAGGCTGGCCATTATGCAGCCGTCTTCGCGATACTGTCGCCAGACTCGGAAAGGGGATATTGCTTTGGAGGGATATTATGGATAAAAATGCAGTCCATGATGAAAAGAGAACTAAGGTCGGTAAGAGTGAAATCGTAGCTGATTTCGCTGCTGAGGCCAAGTTAAATAAAAAAGAAGCTGCTGAACTTCTTCAGACGCTTTTGAAAGTTATCGTAAATCGCCTTAAAAACGGCGAAAACGTACGCTTGATACCTTTCGGCGCTTTTGAAATCCGTGATCGCAAGGCCCGTACTGGTCGTCGTCCCGGAGCTGCCGGTGAAGAGAGTGAGAAGATTCTCATTCCCGCCAGAAGAGTACCTGTCTTCCGTCCCGGTAAAGAACTCAAAGAAGCTGTTAAGTAAGCTTTTGTATAGCTCGTTTGGGGCAAACCTACTGCATATGTTTTATATAACAATATAGCAAGGTTTGCCTTTACATAAAGAACACGTAAAAGCAGCAGGAAATGTATACTATGTGTGCATTTCGGCTGCTTTTTTGTTCGAAAAAATAGGCTAAACTTGCAAATTAGCTCTAGTTAAGGTAAAGTTTATGCCGCTTCTGTTGTTTAACTAGAAGAGCTTATAAAATAAAATAGAGCAAAAGAAACTCATATGGATCAGAATCACGTTAGAAATTTTTGTATAATTGCCCACATCGACCACGGTAAGTCTACTTTAGCCGATCGCATTCTCGAGCGCACCAATGCTATCGATAAGCGCGATATGATGGATCAAGTGCTTGACTCCATGGATTTAGAGCGCGAGCGCGGCATTACCATTAAGTCACACCCGGTAACTTTATATTACACTGCCAAAAATGGAGAGCTTTATCAGCTCAACTTACTTGATACTCCGGGACACGTCGATTTTACCTATGAAGTTTCCCGTTCTTTAGCAGCTTGCGAAGGTGCACTTTTAGTCGTAGACGCTTCTCAAGGCGTCGAGGCTCAAACTTTAGCCAATTATCAAATGGCTTTAGACCAAGGCCTTGAGGTTGTACCGGTCATCAATAAGATCGACTTACCTTCAGCCGATCCCGATCGTGTTATACATGAAATCGAAGAAGTTTTGGCTTTACCCGCTTCCGATGCCTGTTTAGTTTCAGCTAAACAAAATATCGGTATCGATGAGCTTATGGAAGCTATCGTAGGGCAGATACCGCCGCCTAAAGGCGATTTAAATAAGCCCTTGAGAGCTTTAATATTCGACTCACGCTACGATAAATATCGCGGTGTTGTACCTTTCTTCAGAGTCGTTGATGGCCAAGTACGCAAAGGTGACATCGTGTGCATGATGAGCACGGGTAAAGAATATCAAGTTGATGAAGTAGGTATATTCACTCCTGGCCCTCGTCCAGCTGAAGTACTTAAAGCTGGCGATGTGGGTTATTTAGTAGCCCAAATTCGCAATATTGAAGAAACCAGAGTAGGCGACACTTTAACCTTTGCTAAAGATGGAGCTACCGACGCTTTGCCAGGTTATCGTCCAGCCGTTCCCATGGTTTATAGCGGTCTTTATCCAATCGATCCTTTGGATTATAACAATTTGCGAGACGCTCTTTCCAAGCTTAAACTTAATGATGCCGCTTTAGTCTGGGAACCTGAAACATCTGTAGCTTTAGGTTTTGGCTATCGCTGCGGCTTCTTGGGCTTATTGCATATGGAAATTGTACAAGAACGCTTAGAGCGCGAGTTCGATCTTGATCTTATTGCCACCGCTCCTAGCGTTATTTATACCATTCGCAATAAAGATGGCTCCACTAAGCTAATTCAAAACCCGTCCGATTTCCCAGCCGGCGAACAGCAAATGGTTATAGATGAGCCTATTGTCTTAGCTACTATTATTGTGCCTGAAGATTACGTTGGCCCAATTATGGAGCTTTGCCAAGGACGTCGCGGTATCTTTATGGATATGGAATATCCCTCTCCGGGAAGAGCCATGATTCACTATGAGTTGCCCTTGTCAGAAATTATTACCGACTTCTTCGATCAGCTTAAGTCTAGAACTAGAGGCTATGCTTCCTTTGACTACGAGCTTTGTGGTGCACGCCAGTCTGATTTAGTACGTTTAGATATCTTGGTCAACGGCCAAAAGGTGGACGCTCTTTCTATAATTGTACACCGCGAACGAGCTTATGCTGCCGGCCGTGATTTAGCTGAGCGCCTTAAAGAAGTTATTCCTCGCCAAATGTTTGAAGTTCCGATTCAAGCTTGCTTGGGCGGCAAGATCTTAGCTCGCGAGACTGTCAAAGCTATGCGCAAAAACGTCTTAGCTAAGTGCTACGGTGGTGACATTTCTCGTAAACGCAAGTTGTTAGAGAAGCAAAAAGAAGGTAAAAAGCGTATGAAACGTATAGGTAACGTTGATATTCCGCAGGAAGCCTTCTTGGCTGTACTAAAAAAAGACGACGAATAAGACGCTGTACTATATAGTTGAGTCTTTTCTAATTAAACACGCTGTCGTCAGTTTGGTAAATGTGTTGTATTATTAACAAATCAAACTGATGGCAGCGTTTATTATTTCTAGTTGTAAATTATAAAGAAAAATGGGGAAGAAGATGGGTTTAGAAAAAATAGAAGCAGCTTTGAAAAATTATCTCGATGAAGAAGAGTTGAAATACGATTCGGAAGATAGCGATGAAGGCGGACACATCTTTTATTTTAATTTAGAAACGCCTATAAAATTTGCTCCGACTCTGTTTTATAATTTAATAGCTGATCACGACTCGTATTATATCTACGCCAGCTACCCCGAGCCGGCCGATAAGTGTTTGCCTGCTATGGCTGAATTTATTACTAGAGCCAACTTTGGTTTGAAGCTTGGTAATTTTGAACTTGATTATACAACTGGAGAAATACGTTACAAAGCTTTTGTATCTTTAGAAGAGGAGCAAGTGCCCTCTTACGATATGATTGATAATAGCTTCAATATGCCTTTAGCTATGTTTTACAAATACGCCGGCGGTATAGCAGCTGTTATGAGCGGCGAACTTACTCCCGAAGAAGCTGTAGCCGTTTGCGAATTGGATGATGAAGGCTTTGAAGTTAGCCAAGAGTAGATTTTGTGATATTGAACTATGCTTACAAGTATTGAAATTTGTGCTGGAGCTGGCGGGCAGGCGTTAGGTTTGGAAATGGCTGGCTTTTCCCATGTTGCCCTTGTTGAATATGAGCAGAATTATTGTAACGTTTTGAAATTGAACCGTCCAGACTGGAATGTAATATGCGCTGATGTGAAAGATTTTTCTGGTGAACCATATCGAAACAAACTTGATCTGTTTGCTGGAGGTGTCCCATGTCCTCCATTTTCTATCGCTGGCAAACAATTAGGTAGTGCTGATGAGCGTGATCTATTTCCAGAAGCGTTGCGACTTATAGAAGAAATAAATCCACGTGCGGTAATGCTCGAAAATGTTCGTGGTTTTCTGGCTCCATCATTTTCTGATTATCGAGATTTTATATTAAATAAAATTAGTCAACTTGGCTATAATGTACAGATAAAACTTTTGAATGCCTCAGATTACGGTGTTCCTCAGTTGCGACCTCGTGTTGTTATTGTTGGTATAAGAAAAGATATCGAGGGTATTTTTTCTTATCCAACTGAAATTCCTGAACTGACGAAAAATGTTGGTGAAACTTTGGTTGATCTAATGAAGGAAAACGGTTGGGAAAGGGTAGACGAATGGGCAAAGAAAGCTTCCACGATCGCGCCAACTATTGTAGGCGGTTCCAAAAAGCATGGTGGACCGGACTTAGGGCCTGTGCGTGCAAGAAAAGCCTGGGCAGCACTCGGAGTTGACGGATTAGGTATAGCAAATGAGGCACCCCAAAATAATTTTGAAGGAATGCCACGTTTAACACCTAGGATGATAGCAAGGATTCAAGGCTTTCCAGATGATTGGACTTTTGGAAATAAAAAGACTGCTGCATGTAGAATGATTGGCAATGCATTTCCACCGCCAGTTGCGCAAGCTGTTGGAAAAGAAATCAGAAGGGTACTTGAAAAAAATGAAGGCGCTGATTGCTGAAGCCCGTAAAAATTACCATAAAAGTTTACTTAAAAATGGAGGATTACCAATTCTTCATGCTTCTGTGTCTGCAAAGTGGACTATGCGAAGTGATCGAGCACAAAACAGTCGAACAGAAGCGCTCGGTTTAATAAGAAATCGCAAGGGACATTTACCTCACATTGTTGTTGTCACTGGTGAACCTTTGCCAAGCAGACTTGCCTCTTTGGCACTTGGAACTGGGGATATTGACTGTATGTATCATTTTGCTTTGTGTCAACTACCCGTCATCTAAAGGTAATGGGCTTGTAACTGCCCAGTCGTGGTAACGGGTTACCCCTCCGACTTTTATTCCTTAAGTATCGCTA
>CAKUBG010000048.1 GCA_934636825.1 uncultured bacterium
CAACTCTTCTCTACTTAAGCTAAGATCCTGTTCTTGAGCCCACTTTTCGAGCTTTTCGAAATTGGGTACGATTAAAGCCCCTACAAAACTGCGATTGTTACCAACAATTACCACTTGTTCGATCCAAGCACTACCTTTAATGGCATTTTCCAAAGGCGCCGGGGCCACATTTTTACCATTGGAAAGGACAATAATCTCTTTTTTGCGATCGGTAATAGCGTAGCACTTGGTCGATTCGTTATATTCGCCAACATCGCCAGTATGAAAGAAACCTTCTTCATCAAAGACTTCTGCAGTCTCTTTAGGCAACTTGAAATAACCGCGCATAATGTTGGGCCCTTTGGCGCAAATTTCTCCATCATCAGCCACTTTTATTTCTACGCCTTCGACAGCTTCGCCAACCGTACCGGGATTGATATTATTGGGCAAATTGACGCACAGTACGGGGCTGGTCTCAGTCAGACCATAGCCTTCCAAAATGCACAAATTGACATCCAGGAAGAAATTGAGAACATCTAAGCGAGCCGGAGCACCGCCGGAAATAAAGAAACGGATACGGCCACCGGTAGCCTGACGTATTTTGGCAAAAACAGTATTATTAACCAAAGCAAATTCAGCTTTTAATAAGAAAGGAATTTTGCCTTTCTTGGCTGCTTCGCGATAGGCTCTGCCCACAGCCATAGCTCGATGGAAAATTTTGTCTTTCAAGCCGCCGCCGGAATTGGCTACAACTTTGGCAAAGATCTTTTCAAAAAGACGCGGTACGCTGGGTACTACAGTAGGACGCAAGATCTTCAAATCGGCCGGCACGAATTTTATACTGCGAGTATAACCTATAGCGCTGCCGCAGTAAGTCAAAGCGTAATAGCATATGCGCTCAAAAACATGAGACAAGGGCAGAAAGGACAATTCCACATCGTCTTTATTTAACCCAACCATCTTGGTTAGGGAAACCATTTGCGAGACGAAATTTCCATTCATAAGCATGGCGCCCTTGGGGTTGCCGGTAGTGCCGGAAGTATAAACGAAACTACATACATCGTCGGCTTTGGTAGCTTGGCAAATTTTTTCAATAGTTGCCCTATTAGCTTCCAAAGTATCGTGTCCGGAAGCTAAAAACTCATCCCAGTTCCAAAAGCGAACTCCTTCTTTTACTTCACCTTGATCGACTTCAAAGCGATCCATAGCCACAATATGGCGCACCTTGGGCAATAAATTATTATTGACAGCTTCTATGGCTTTTTTAATTTGCTCTTTGCAAGAGGCCACCACGACAACAGCATCGCTATCGTCGACAATATAAGCCATTTCTTCGCTGCTCAAAGTAGGATACATAGAAACGTGAATACAGCCGGCAAAAACTGTACCGAAATCTACAACTGGCCATTCCGGCCTATTGACTGAGAAATTGGCCACACGCTGAAAACGTTCTAAGCCCAGCTCTAAGAGCGCTGAAGCAAAACACAGCACTTCTTGATAAACTTCGCCATAAGTTTTGAAATTAAACTTTTTGCCGTCACAGCACCCTAAATAAGGTCGGGTAGCGCATTCTTTGGCGACTTTGTTAAAAACCTGAGGCAAAGTGTTAATTTCGGCTGTCTGAGCCCAATCTAATAAACTTTGATTGACGGGATAATCACTTAAAAAATCCATATGGCCAAAAGTTCCTACTTTTTATTATCATAAATCGTAAAATTCAGCAGCACAGCTCCCAAACGCAGCCGATCGCCACTATTTAAACCGCGCTCAATCCCCTGAGGCAGCCTCTCATCATTAATAAAAGTACCGTTGCCGCTGCCAACATCTTCGATAAAAATGCCGGTCGAATCACGCCGCAACATAGCGTGCCTCTTAGATACAGTAGCTCCGCCGCGCAATCCTTCAAAGTCAAGCTTAAAGCCGTCATTCGCCTGTCCCGGGCCACGTCCCAACAATACTTTGTCGGAATGTAGCTGGAATGCTTGTCCACTGCTAGCGTCGGTAAAATAAGCATAGCCCTTTATCGGTGCGGCGGGCGCGGGCGCTGCGGTATAGGCTGGCGCGGCGGGCGCAGGCGCTGCGGCATAAGCTGACGCAGCAGGCGCGGGCACTGCGGTATAGGCTGGCGCAGCAGGCGCGGGCACTGCGGTATAGGCTGGCGCAGCAGGCGCGGGCACTGCGGTATAGGCTGGCGCAGCAGGCGCGGGCACGGCGGGCGCGGGCGCTGCCTGACGGCGTGAAGGGAAAATAGGCGTAGGCGGTGGCGCCGGCTCTAAGCGAGCGGCGGCAACATAGGCTTGCGGTTGGTTGCTTTGTTTAAGCGAGGCGCCGCAATTATCGCAGAACTGAGCTCCGACCAGATTGTCCTGGCTGCAGAATGGACACTTCACTAAATTTGTACCGCCTTTAGCTAAGGATTTGCCTATCAAAAACTTAATTTGAGCGAATAGATTCTCCTACACGAAAGAGGAGCAGGCTTCCTGGGGGTTCAGTGCCGGAAGTTTTTTTTCCTACTTTTATCCTTCTTATTTCGGACGGTTCGTGTTAATATTCTCTTATGTTGACCAGAGAAAATATCAAATGTTTAGTTATCGAAACCAGGCTTGACCACAAATTAGCCGAGCACGAGCTTTCTTGTTTGGAACGTTCTATGCAATTGAGAAGAGATCAGTTAGTTGCCTATGATGTTTTAAATAACCCTTTAGAGATCGGCTTGGAAAAAGATTATCAAGCTGTAATTATCGGCGGCACCGGAGACTTTTCCGTAGTTAACGATCGCCCGGTTTTCTACGACGCCTTGCTCAAATTTGTACGCCATCTATGCGCTGCTTCTTTCCCTACTTTAGGCTTGTGCTACGGACACCAAATTTTGGCCCAAGCTATGGGCGGTACGGTTATAACGGAAACTCACGAGCGCAGTGAAACTGGCACTTATTTGATGACTTTAACCGAAGAAGGGCGTGCCGACGAATTGTTAGCTGATTCGCCAGATTCTTTTTACGCTCAGCAAGGCCATCATGATGCTGTAACTTCTATGCCGGATTCTTTCATTCGCTTAGCTTACAGCGAGCGTTGCGCTTGGCAAGCAATGCACTTAAAAGGCAAACCTGTTTACGGTTTCCAATTCCATCCCGAATTGATTCGCCAAGATTTGGTAACTCGCATGACTGCCTATGCTCATATCTACGCTGCCGAGCCGGGTAAATTGGAAAGAATAATCGACGCAATAAAAGAAACTGACAACCAAATTATCGTGAAAAACTTCATTGATAAAATTGTCGTCCCACACTCAAATAATCAATAATTTGTTTTTACTAGCTGCGGTATCTACCAAAATTTAAAGAAAGGCTGCTCCCAATATGATTTGTACCAATTGTCACAATCAAATCGAAGGTGATCCTTTAACTTGCCCAATCTGCGGTAAACAGCTCATCTTAGACAAGACAGAAGCGAACAAAATTATCGGAGCCACAGTACGCAATTCAGTACCGGCCTCTATGGAAGTAGTCACAGAATTTATGGCAAATACCGCAGACGCCGCCAAAGATCTGCAAGAATATCTTTCAATTAGGCAACAAGTTAAAAACTTAGCTGCTATTCAAGCGCAACCAATTCTTACTGCGCTCAAAAAAATTAATACCTTACCTACCGATGCTAAACACCCCGGCGAAACTTTGCTTTTCTCTTCCTCGGCGGTATATGGAGGTAAGCCCTCCTATATGCAAAGTGCCAAAATTGAACTTACTCCCTGGCGCCTTATCTTTTATGAGCACATGAATACACGCTCCGGCTTGCTTAACATAGTAACTGCCGCTATAGCTCCTCGCTACAGTTTTAGCATCGCTTTAAAACGAATCATAGAAATAAAAAACTATGAAGTAAATTACAATCCGGGCCACTTGCTTATACTTGAAGAAGATGAACAAATTATTATCCAAACTAAAGATTATTTCCGCTTTGACAAAGCGTTACGTATAGCCGTCGATACAGTACGAACTACACCAAATAAGGTACTATAAAAAAGGAAACACTTTGAAATATAATCTTAAGTTTACATATCTAAGCGCAGTATTTTTAAGCTCTGTTTTTTTATTAAGCAACTCGTGGCCTGCTCAAGCCGAGCTAGTACCTCCCCCGGTTCAGGATTTCAGTCATTCCAACGTTTGTACTCCTGTTTCTCGCAAAGCAGTTATCCAGGCCAATTCATACCTTTATGTAAGTCCACTTTCTTCTATAGTAAGCGCCCGCATAGGCAAGAGCAAGAAAAAGGTCAGAGTGAGCTCGTCTTATACCGCAGCCGATGGAGCCCGCTGGCTCAAAATAGTCCTTCCAGACGGTCGCCAAGGCTGGACTTTGCAAAGCAATATGCTAGGCGTAGTAGATGCGCGTACTTTTGCCTTAAGGCATAGCAAAGCTATAAAGAAAAAACATGGTGCTTTAACTAAGTTTACTCAAAATCGACCAGTGATCTTCTGGACTTACCCCAATTCCGGAGAAATATATGCTCAAGCTGATGGTGATCCAGAAATGGGTATAAGTTATGACCAAATTTGCATCGATCACCATCAACGCACTTGGGGCCACGTAGCTTATTATCGCTCCATACGCGATGTATGGATTTGCCTAAGCGCTCCACACAGCACATCATTTTAGCACTTTTTTATCCATCGCAGCATTTATTCGCTTGCTGCGCTATTTTTTTGCGCTGCACACATGCAAGCGTAGTTTTGGCCAACAGGCGGAGGCAGTGGCGCTGGAAGGCGAAGAATATTGGCCGAGCTTCAGCTCGGTCAGTTCGAGCCTGTAAGAGCCACTGGTGTAGCCAACCAACATGCACATGAGCCCGCAGCCAAAACTTATAGCGGAATTTTTTCACCATATCGGTAGCGCAGGCCTCTGGCCGCCAGGCCAGTCAGCCGGAGCGTAGATA
>CAKUBG010000049.1 GCA_934636825.1 uncultured bacterium
GCTGATACTCCTAAAGAAAAAGCCACCACTCCCCAGCAAATTACGAGGATTATCGCATGAGTGATTATTTGTCTTCTTCTACTGAGTATTTCATCCACATTTCTGTAGGCGAACGTTGGGACCAACTGGCCGATAAATATTACGGAGTAGCTACTTTATATGAGCCCATTATCCGAGCTAATCCACTTTTGCCTATAACCACAACCATACCGGAAGGCACTAGGGTGAAAATTCCCATCTTAAATGCCGACGATTTAACTGATGACGAGAAAGGAGACATACCGCCATGGGAATAGAAGGCCTCAATCTGTTTATAAAAATAACCTATAACCAGAAAGACATCACCAGCGCCCTGGCTCCTTATGTCACTCAAATAAACTATTCGCCCAGCGTCGGCAAAAAAGGCAGCCTTTCTATCACTTTGGAAGATATTGCTGCAAAATGGCGAGGCCCTTGGTACCCTGTTAAGACAGACAAAATAGCCGCCGAGTTTGGTTATGATTCCAAAGATACGCTTAAAACCGGAGATACTTTTATCGGCGAAATCAGGATCGCTATGCCTCCCGATACGGTGCAAATCATGGCCTCTTCTGCCGATTTGACCAAAGCTGCCGAAACTAAGAAAAGCGAAACTTTTAAAGGCAAATCGCTTAAAGAGATTGTCCAGAAGAAAGCTAAAGACTTAGGCTTAACCCTCAGCGGCGAAATCGAAGACGTAAAGCTTGAATATAAGAAACAAAATAACCAATCCGATTTCGGCTTTTTGAAAAAATTGGCGGAAGAATACGGCTATTATATGTCGGTTGAAGGCTCCAAGCTCGTTTTTGCTAAGAAAGAAAAAGTTCAGGATAAATCGACACCTTTAGAGCTAGATCTTAAAGACTGTATCAGCCTAAACTTTACAGACAAAACGGCCAATGTTTATAAAGCTTGTACTGTTAGCTATTGGGACAATAAAAAGAAAAAGCTCATCAGCGCTACAGTAAATGCTAAAGGCTTAAAAACTGGCGATACACTAATCATTAAACGCCGAGTAGAAAACGCAGCGCAGGCTAAAAAATTGGCTCAATCGGCTTTAACTGATAAGAATGAGCGCCAAGTTGTAGCCGAAGTTACTGTGCCTGGAGCCACAAAATATACTCCTGGTCGTCAGGTAAAGCTTAGCGGCGTAGGCGTATTGTCCGGTACTTACACTATTACTACGCCTAAGCACTCAATTTCGCGCTCAGCCGGTTGGAAATGTGTTTTGCAAATGCAACGCAATGAACTTAAGCCAGATGACACTCAAGCGGCAGCTAAGCAGAAAAAAGGGCGCAAAGTTAAGCGCAATTTTAACATACCTGCGTCTTTACCGAATGCCACTGAACTAGTAGACGATCGAGGTATAAGCCATCGCTGTCAGCTAAAAACAAAAGTCATGTTTGATGCTCTTCGAGAGCTTGTACATAGACAATGGCCAGGTAGAGAGTTTTGGGCGTCTTGCACAGTTGAAGGACAGCATTCTTCCCAAGCTCACTACGATGGTAGAGCTATTGACCTTGGCGTTTATCCTATGACAGCGGAAGAATCTGACACATTAGAGCGCTTAGCGCAATCTGTCGGTTTTTATACACTTAATGAATACAGAAAGAAAAGCGAGCATTGGACAGGCCCACATTTGCACGTCTATTGGGAATAGGAGGCAATATGGAATTAGAACTTCGTGTAGGCGTAATCAAGGAAGTATTGTCGGAAGAAGGCCGAGCTATTGTCAATTTTCCCCAATACGACGAGCAAGAGAGTATGGAGCTGCCTATTTTGCAAATGAATACTCTCAAAAACAAGCACTTCCATGTGTTTGACGTGGATGAGCAAGTCTATGTTCTTATGGACGAAAATGCTGAAGACGGGTGTATTTTAGGAGCTATCTACTCGGAGGCTGATCCGCCCAATCAGACGGAAGCCGACATCTACGCCATGGAGTTTGAAGATAAAACGGCTATTAAATACGACCGCAAAGCCCATTTAATGACCGTTAAAATGGCTGACGAAACTGAGCTCAGTTACGATGGTGAGAACCACGCCTTAAAAATTAAGGTTACTTCTGGCGGCAGCGTAGAGATCGAAGCTGAAGGGCCAGTCTCAGTTTCTTCGGCTGAAGCTATGACCTTTAAGGCGGCGCAAAGTATCGCCTTGGAGTCGCCACAAATTGCCCTAAATACTGCTGCTCTTTCGTGTGCTGCGCCGCCATCGGAAGACGGTAGCGAACAAAAACTTTCTGCTGTGTTCCAAGGCGACTTTAAGATCTATGGCGACGATTTTATTTTGCAAGCTAATAACGCTGAAATTATGTCGCCTTTAGTCGTCAACAGCACTGGCATTTACACTTCAGGCAGCATTTACGCCGATGGCACTATCACTGACGAAGGAGGCAACAGCAACCACCATGAGCATCCGCAGTACCAGTTACGTTAAAATCGCCTCCCAAGACTGGTCGTCTAAGCTTGGCGAATTGGGACAAATTGTTGAAGGTTTAGACGATATTAGCCAGTGCATCGAAATTATTCTCACTACGCCCAAAGGCTCAGTTCCGCACCGTTTAGACTTTGGCTGCGATATTTACAAATTTGTAGACTCGCCTCCGGCAGCGGCTTCTTCTTATATTGTTTCGGAAGTCTATAACGCCTTGAGCAAGTGGGAGCCACGAATTACTGTCGAGTCTGTACAAGTTGTGCCTAATACCTTCGCTCATTATACGATCCAAGTAAATTGGAGCCCCAACGAAGATTATGTGGCTACTTCTTACCAGACAATTAGCCAGGAGGTAGTAGTATGAGCAACTTATCGCGCCCAGAATTTGTTGAGCGAGACGTCGAGACTTTAACTAAAGAGAACGTCGAGAAATACGAGTCTATAGTTGATAAAACGCTTTTCCCCGCTCAGCCAGAAAGGCTGATGATCGACGTTATAACCTATGTTGAAGCTTTATTGCGCCAGGCTGTACAAGAAACCGGCGAACAAAATTTAGTCGCTTATGCTAGAGACGCTGCCCTTGACCAATTAGGTAATAATGTTGGCGTTCAGCGTTTAGCCGCTCAACCGGCTTCCTGTACTGTCAAAATTACTCTCGAAGAAGCTTTACCATACGCCCATGAAATTGCCGCCGGTTTGAGATTGCAAACGGTAGACAGTCTCTTTGAGTTTTATACTTCTGAAAGTTGTTTCTTTAACGCTAACGAGACAGAAGCGACTTGCGAAGCAACTTGCACCACCACAGGAACAGACGCCAACGGTTATTTGCCTGGCTATTTGAAACTAGCCGACGCTGTGGACAATATTAAAGAAGTTACTAATGCCACCGAAACTTCTTTAGGCGCTGCCGAAGAAGATGACGATACTTTTCGCGAGCGCATTCCCAAAGCTATGGAGGCTTTTAGTTGCGCTGGGCCGATGGAAGCCTATCGATACTGGGCCCAATCAGCTCACCAAAGTATTGTGGATGTTTCAGTAATTACGCCTAGTCCTGGCGTGGTGCAAATATTTCCTTTAACATCTTCTGGCGCCCCATCGGAAAAACTTCTCAAGTTAATCGCAGAAGCAGTTGACGATCAAAAACGTCGACCCTTAACCGATAAAGTGGAAGTTCTCGCGCCTAAAGCTGTCCATTTTACTATCTCAGCTCAAGTATCCATATATGGCGGCAGTGATCGCGATTCTATTTTGGCGGCTATTAACCAAAAGCTCTCAGAGTATAAGCAAAGCCTAGCTAAGAAAATGGGCAAAGACGTCGTCCCTTCGCAAATTATCGCTCTTTTACAAGTGGACGGGGTTTATTCTGTCACTATTGGATCGCCAGATTTATTGTTGATCGATTCGCAATCGTATCCAGTCTTAGACAGTTGGGAAGTAAATATTGGGAGCGTGATTTATGACTAACGAAAGCATTTTGCCTCCCAAACTTCTAGCCGATCCTAATTATCGAGCTCTTGAGCAATTACTACAGCTTTGGTCTAAACGTATCGATTTTACCAAGTTGTTGGTTTATTGGCTGGATATAGTAGACGCTAGCGTTTTGCCACACTTGGCTGAGCAATTCCATGTATTAGGCTTAGAAGGTTGGGACTATGCTACTACCGAGCAAGAAAAGCGCGACCTTCTCAAGCAAGCTGTTGAACTACATCGCTACAAAGGCACCCCTTGGGCTGTTCGTCAGGGGCTTAAACGCATAAATCCGGATCTGGATATCCAGGAATGGTTTGAATATGGCGGCGAGCCTTATTATTTCAAATTAACTGGCAATATAAAGATAACCCTAGCTCAAGCTGTAAAGCTTTTCTATACGATTGAAGCGCTAAAGAGTTTACGTTCACACTTGGAAGGTGGTATCGAAGCTCAAGATACCATTGAAAGCGAACTTAAATCTGCTGCAGCTACAATAATGCAAATAGTAAAAGAAATTACTGCCGCTAAAGCAGACAACCCAGGAAGCGTAATCCTTGTTGGCGGCCACACTCCGGTGGAA
>CAKUBG010000050.1 GCA_934636825.1 uncultured bacterium
GTTTTGACGATGAATTAAGCAATATACTCAACTCATAAAGCTATGGAAAGGTGTTCAACTTAATATTGCAATTTAAACGCGCAGTCGGCTCTAGTAAAACACTAGACTATTTATAGAGTTTTGGAGTATAATATCGCGCTATGGAACGCAAAGATTTAAGAAATTTAGCAATTATTGCTCACATTGACCACGGTAAAACTACCTTGGTAGACGGCTTGCTTCGTCAAGCTGGTGCTTTCAGAGTAGGACAAGATGTTGCCGAGCGCGTTATGGACTCTAACGACTTAGAGCGCGAGCGCGGTATCACTATTTTGGCCAAAAACACCTCTGTTGTTTACAACGGTGTTACTCTCAACATCGTAGACACTCCCGGACACGTAGACTTCTCCAGCGAAGTAGAGCGCATCTTGGGTATGGTTGACGGCTGTTTGTTGGTTGTTGACGCTTTCGAAGGCCCTATGGCTCAGACCAGATTCGTATTAAAGAAGGCTTTGGAGACAGGTTTGTCTCCTATTTTAGTTGTCAACAAAATTGACCGTCCCGATGCCAGACCTCAGCAAGTCGTCGACGAAGTTTTAGAGCTCTTCATCGACTTAGGCGCCAATGACGACCAGATCGATTTCCCTGTCGTTTACGCTTCTGCCCGCAAGCAAGTCGCTTCCTACAGTCCCGACGGACCTTTCGAGAACTTACAGCCTCTTTATGAGACCATTATTAAGCATATTCCTTGCCCCAAGGGTGATGACGAAGCTCCTTTGCAAATGCAAGTCAGCAACTTAGACTATGATGAATACGTAGGCCGTTTGGCTATTGGCCGTATCCTCAATGGTAAAATCAGTCCTGCTAAGACTATTTGCTACGGAACTTCTGCCGAAAACTGCCATACTGGCAAAGTTGGGCAAGTTATGGGCTACGTTGGCTTAGGCAAAAAGCCTATCGAGAGTGCCACTGTGGGTGATATTGTTGCTCTTACTGGTCTTCCCGATGTCGCTTTGGGTGACACCGTTACCGATGTAGAGAACCCTGAGTTCTTGCCCGGTTTGGAAATTGAAGAGCCTACCTTGGCTATGACTTTCATGGCTACTGATAGTCCTTTCGCCGGTCGTGATGGTAAGTATGTAACTTCCCGTCAATTGCGTGATCGTCTCTTCCGTGAAGCCGAGCGCAACGTCGGTTTGAGAGTAAAAGCTGTAGAAGGCACTACCGACTCTTTCGAAGTCTGCGGCCGTGGTGAACTTCACCTTTCCATTTTGTTGGAAACTATGCGCCGTGAAGGCTATGAGCTTTCCGTAACTGCTCCTCGAGTCATTACCAAAGTTGTTAATGGCGAGCTTTTAGAGCCTATCGAGAATTTGACTATCGATATTCCCGAGGAGTGCATGGGCCCGATTATGGAAAAAGTCGGCGCTAGACGTGGCGACTTGATTAACATGACCGGTAGTGGCACAGGCCGCCTCCACTTAGAGTTCTCCATTCCTGCCCGTGGTTTAGTTGGCTTCCGCTCTGAGTGCTTAACTATTACTCGCGGTTATGGCGTTATGAACTACTTATTCGCCGGCTATGGCCCTTATCGCGGCGAAATTGCCCGCCGTACTCGTGGCTCTTTAGTTACTGGCGAAACTGGTACCGCTACTTCTTATGCTCTGTTTAACTTGCAAGATCGTGGCGTTTTCTTCATCTCTCCTGGTGAAGATGTTTACACTGGCCAAATCGTCGGCGAGCATTGCCGTCCCAACGACTTAGACGTAAATGCTTGCAAGAAGAAGCACGTAACCAACATGCGCTCTTCTACGTCCGATGAAGCTGTGCGCTTAGACGAGCCTCGCCACCTCACTTTAGAGCAGTGCCTCGAGTTCATTGCCGATGATGAGTTGGTAGAAGTAACTCCTCATTGCTTGCGTATGCGTAAAGCTATTCTCGATCCGGCTACTCGCGCCAAGCAGCGCAAAGATCGCGAAAAACGCGACGGTAAGTAATTAGCTGTCAATTTCTAATCTGATACGCCCGCTGTATCTGCTGATATAGTGGGCGTTTTCTTTTTTACTGCGTGTTTTCACTCTTTCGCTTAACAAGCTATAAAGGCTAACCATAGAACTCAACGAAAGCCACGGGTTATGATTGATACCAAACTTTTACGCCAAAAACTTATCGATATGGCCTTGCGCGGCCAGCTTGTCGAGCAACGCCCCAAAGATGGCAAGGCTACCGACTTACTAGAACAAATCCGCGCCGAAAAAGCCGCCCTTATTAAGGCTGGCAAAATTAAAAAAGAGAAGCCTTTGCCGGAAATAAAAGAAGAAGAAAAACCTTTCGCTATTCCCGCCAACTGGTGCTGGGTTAGGTTAGGGGAGATATGTAAACTAATAACTAAAGGCACAACACCTCGTGGTGGAAATGATGCATATGTTGAAAATGGAGTAGGTTTTCTCCGTGCTGAAAATGTGTGTGGATTGGATAAGCTGAGCCTTAAAAATTTAAAGTTTATTGATAAAAATACACATATTACAGATTTGCGTCGTTCTATATTGGAATGTAATGATATTTTGGTAACGATAGCTGGCACACTTGGACGAACGGGGATGGTGAGAAATGAAGACTTGCCCTTAAATGCGAATCAGGCAATTTCTATTGTAAGGCTTATACATACAAAATATATAGAGCTTAAATATGTTGTTTTCTTGCTTAATGGTTCGCTTACTCAGAGTTATTTTGACAGTTCAAAAAAGACAACCGCTATACCTAATTTAACTTTAGAAATTATAGGTAATGTGCTTGTTTCGCTGCCGCCGCTAGCTGAGCAAAAGCGTATAGTGAATGCTTTGGAATCTTACCTTAAATTGGTAGATACTATAGCTAAAGACAGTGCCGATTTAGATAAAGCTTTAAAGTTTTTGCGTCAAAAAATGCTAGATATGGCTATGCGCGGCCTTCTTGTAGAGCAACGCCCCGAAGATGGCAAGGCCACCGACTTACTAGAACAAATCCGCGCCGAAAAAGCCGCCCTTATTAAGGCTGGCAAAATCAAAAAAGAGAAACCTTTGCCGGAAATAAAGGAAGAGGAAAAACCATTCGCTATTCCCGCCAACTGGTGTTGGGTAAGACTGGGGGAAATAGTTATCAATAGGGATTCAGAAAGAATTCCGCTAGCTGAACGTGAACGCGAAGGCTTAGACAAAGTATATGATTATTATGGAGCTTCCGGTGTAATTGATAAGGTGGATCGGTATTTGTTTTCCGAACGTTTGCTTTTAATTGGTGAAGATGGAGCGAATTTGCTTACTAGAACAAAACCGATAGCATTTATTGCTGAAGGTTTATATTGGGTGAATAACCATGCTCATGTATTACAAAATACAACAGCGCTAGAACTAAGCTATTTGTGCCACTACATAAATTCTATATCGTTAGTTAAATATGTAACCGGTACAGCGCAGCCGAAGATGAACCAGCTTAATATGAACAAGATTTTAATTCCACTGCCGCCGTTGGCTGAACAAAAACGCATAGTGGCTAAACTTGAGCAAATAAATGCTTTAATTGAAACTATGCTCAATTAGCGCATGTTTGTTCTTGCTTGTTGCCTGTAGTTTTTCAGCTTAGAGACGCTAATAGTGTCCCGCCCGCTAGTTAGCTATTTGGTGTTAGCTACATTTTTTACCATATCTACGCTCCGGCTGACTGGCCTGGCGGCCAGAGGCCTGCGCTACCGATATGGTGAAAAAATTCCGCTATAAGTTTTGGCTGCGGGCTCGTGTTCATGTTGGCTAGCTCCAACAGCGGCTCTTCCAGGCTTAAACTGGACCGCGCTTAATAGCGCGTCCAATATTTTTCGCCTTCCATCGCCACTGTCTCTCTGCCTGTTGGTTAAAAAAACTACGTAAAGCAAATGCTTATTTTTTTATGTGCATTGCATTAAAAATATAATAAGTTAATGCTAATATATTAGCAGATTGTCAGAGGAAGGTGGTTTTACATCATGGCTGTAAAAAGGAATATGACGCTGAGAATAGATCCGGAATTGAAAGAACAGGCGGCGGCTTTATTTAATTCTTTGGGCTTAGATTTAAGTACAGCTACAGGTATTTTCTTTCGCCAGGCTTTAAGATGCCATGGTCTTCCTTTTGAAGTTAAAGTAGATGATCCCAATGAAACTACCTATAGAGCTTTAGAAAGCGCTGAAAAAGACGAAGATATGCAAGGCCCTTTTGATAATGTTTCCGATTTAATGAAGGCATTAAATGCTTAAAATTAAGTAATGGTGTGCTGCCCGCTTGTTAGCCATGTCATGTTGGCCTGTAGTTTTTCCGCCTAGAGACGCTAATGGTGTTCCGCCCGCTCGTTAGCTATTTTGTGTTAGCTACATTTTTTACCATATCTACGCTCCGGCTGACTGGCCTGGCGGCCAGAGGCCTGCGCTACCGATATGGTGAAAAAA
>CAKUBG010000051.1 GCA_934636825.1 uncultured bacterium
CCCTCAAATTGAAAACATAGAGGGTACTAAATTCATCTTCCAAGCATTTTCTAAAGCCGGAACTGGCATTGCCGTCGATCCAAGTGCCATTAGAAACAAAAGCGATAATGCCGCCATTTTGCGGGTCTAAACGGTCGCTAGCCCAGCGGAAAGCTTTTATGTACGAATCGTAAAGCGAGTTTTTGTTGGTAGACTTACTGGCTTGAGCATACGTATCGGCAATGCGACTATCTAAGTGTGGGTATTTTTGATTTTGAGCATTATCGTTAGCCGATTTCTGTCCCACAGAATATGGCGGGTTGCCAATAATAATTTGGATGGGAGCTTTTTGCTGAGCGATTACCCGTTCTGAATTTTGGGCTAGTTCTTTGGCATAGAGTTGCTCTTGTTTGCTACTTTCACTTAGTTGGAAAGTATCAGTTAAGCAAATGCCTTCGAAAGGATGGTAAGTTTCTTTATTTGGGCATTGATCGTGGTAAACGTTTTCAATATTTACTGAAGCAATGTAGTAAGCCAAAAGTACCAACTCGTTGGCGTGCAGCTCTTTAGTGTATTTTCTTTGTAAATCTTCCGGCTTAATTAAACCACTTTGCAAAAGACGAACTATAAAAGTACCAGTTCCGACAAAAGGATCGATAATATGCACATTTTGCTCGGAAATATGGCGTCCAAATTCTTTTTCTAAAACATCAGCCACCGAATGGATAATAAAATCGACTACTTCTACGGGAGTATAAACTATACCCAACTTCTCTACGGTTTTAGGAAAAGCGGCTCTAAAGAACTTGTCATAAAGCTCAATAATGATCTTCTGCCGACCTTCGGCACTATTTACTCCTTCTACTCGCTCGGCTACTTGCTTGTAGAATTTAACCATTACGCTTGATTCAGCAGCAGGAATATCTTCATGCAAAAGATCGATAAGCTTTTGCATAGAAATGGAGACCGGGTTATTTTTGGCAAAGGAATAATTTTCAAATAAAGCTTCAAAGACAGGCTTGGTGACAATATGCTGAGCCAGCATTTCTACGGCGTCGTCTTGGCTAACTGAAGGATTTAAGTTTTTGCGCAAACCGTTAAGGAACTGCTCAAAAGCTTCTTTGTGGGCTTCATCTTCGGCAATTAGCTTACTTATGCGTTTAATATGCTCTTCTGCTATATGAGCTACATCTTGGGCCCACTCTTCCCAATAGCGTCTATTACCCACTTTTTTAACCATACGGGCATAAATAGCGTTGCGCATATCCCCGTAATTGAGCTCAGTTTGTACTCCTTTAGGATTGGGCATGGTGTCGATCAAAATATGATCGTTAGCGTCAGCTACTCCACCAATACCGAAAGCCGAACCTTTAGCAATAGCTGAAGCCGAGATTTTATTAAATTCTATTTTGTTTATCTCGGCGTTGAAACGATCGTCGTGAGCCCTTAAAGCATTCAATACAGACCAAACTACTTCAAAGCTCTTGCTGCTGTTTAAGACGTCTTCAGGAGCAACATCGTGAGGCACCACCACGGGAATAACAATATAACCATATTTTTTGCCGGCAGCTCGACGCATAACGCGCCCTACAGATTGTACAACATCAACTTGGGAATTGCGAGCTGATAAGAAGAGCACAGCATCAAGGGAGGGGACGTCCACACCTTCAGAAAGGCAGCGCACATTAGTTAAAATATGGCAAGTTTTGCTTGTCGGGTCTACATTTTTAAGCCAACGGAGCTTATTCTGCCTCTTTAAAGCTCCCATAGAGCCATCGACATGATCGGCTTGAACTTCTACTAAAGGAACATTTTCTGTTTCACTTAGAGCCTGACTGCAATCGGCTTGATATTTATTAAAAACTTCCGCAATTTTCTTGGAAGTCTTAATGTCTTGACAAAAGGCTACTGCAGTATGCATTAAGCCGGGATCAGTATTTCTAACTAAGTCGCCTTCTAAAGCGAAATTTTTGGAAAGAGCATTGATACAACCCACTAATTTGGCAGCGTCGTCGATCTTAATTTCTCCATTTTTATCTGCTATAGCTTCTTGCAAAGGAGCGGGGATTTTCTGATCGTCGATAGTTAAAACCAACACTTTATAATCGGAAAGCAAGCCTTTTTTGACAGCTTCTCCAAAGCCAATACGGTAAACTTCCTGGCCGTAGAGCGCTTCGTCATCCATAGAGCAAAGATAAGCATCTTGAGCCTTGGCTTTTGTCTTCATATCGTCACGGTAAAGGCGAGGCGTAGCCGTCATATACATGCGCTTGCGACCTTGAATAAAATCATTGTCGTGAACTTTAATAAAGGCGCTCTCGTCGTATTTGTAGCCTTTGGCCGTTTGCGTTTTCAAAGCTACGCCAGTAGTGCGGTGAGCCTCATCGCAAATAATTAAGTCAAAAATGCAAAAATCAGGATTTTCTTTATTTAAAAGTTGCTGAGCTTCATGAACACGTTCAATCGATTGATAAGTTGAAAAGACAACGGTCATACCTTCGCTATTTTCTTGAAGGCGTTCTTTGAGTTGCTTAGCAATATTTTCTACATCAGTAGAAGCTGGCAAAGCCAAGTCGGCTACGCTTTCGTCGCTGTCATCGTCGCTTTTTTTCTTTTTAGACGCTGTAGCGTCAGAGCAAACGCAAATAGGCTTAATCGCCTTTTGGGCATAGTTAGTCCACTCATTTAAAGTTTGGCCAAGCAAGGCAATAGAAGGCACCAAAAATAGCACTAGGCCGCCATTAGCTTTATTGGCAGTTTCATTTTCGGCAATACGCAAAGAAGTAAAAGTTTTACCAGTACCACAAGCCATAATTAAACGGCCGCGATCAGCATATTTGAAATGTTCGTGAAAAAGATCGAGCGCTTCTTTTTGATGATCGCGCAATTCACGTTTATTGCAAACAACTTCTTGTTGCGGAGCGTCATTAGCTAGAGCTTCCCAGTCGATAGGCTCATTTTCTAAGTCGTAAAGCGTAATTTGGGAGAAATTGATAGTTTGGCCTTTACGTACTTCGTCAGCTTCTTTAGACCAATTGTCGGAAGTAGCGATCCAAAGGCGGTTGGCGAATTGCCGGGCCTGCCCTTGTTCGTCATGAAATTGGCGTCCAGAAGTAGCCAAAAAAGTATCGACGTCTTCTTTACTAATTCTGGTGCTGTCTTCGTAAAATTTACACTGAATGGCCCAATATTCGCCGCTATGAGTTTTGGCCACTAAGTCAACGCCAACATCTTTGCCAGTGCCAAATTCCTTTTTGAAAGGGAAATCATTCCAAAGCCATACTTCTTTAATGGTAGTGGAATATTTAGGAGCTTTAAGCAAGTAAGCTTTCATTAAACGCTCAAAGAAATCACCTTTTTCACGTTTGGAAGACGCAATTTCTTTGTATTTTGTCAAAACTGCTTGCAAGCTCATTTTATGTGCTCCTGTAGCGCCCATACCATAAATAGGGCAAAAGATGTACTGTTTTTAGCGCCCTCTATGTTTTCAATTTGAGGGGCAATTGCCGTACCAGCGGAACGCTGCGCAAAGAAGAAGGCGGCAACGTCTTCGGCCTAGG
>CAKUBG010000052.1 GCA_934636825.1 uncultured bacterium
TGGCCGCCAGGCCAGTCAGCCGAAGCGTAGATATGGTAAAAAATGCAGCTAACACGAAATAGCTAACTAGCGGGCGGAACATAATCAGCGTCTCTAAGCTAAAAAACTACGCAACCAACAGGTACGGGGAACAAGCACGAGCTAACAGGCAAAAAACGTAGACGCCATCGGACAATAGATCGGCATTCTTCATCGTTTAACAGTAAATATAACACTCTCAGAATACATGCACTAGTGCGGACTTTTTTTGATGGTTTTATCTTGACATATGCGTTACAATAGCGTTACAAAAAAAAAAGAATATAAGAAAGGAAAAGCATTATGGAAAAAGCAGCTACTTTAAATCTAAGAGTTAATCCAACAGTAAAAGAAATGGCGGAAGAAATTTTGTCAAGATTAGGTGTACCTATGTCCACAGCCATAAATATGTACCTTAATCAAATTATTCTGACAGGAGGAATCCCATTTCACATAGGATTGCCCAAAGCACCAGATTCTGTAAATGCTGATTTTATGAGCAAAGAAGAAATTATAAAGCGATTACAAAAAGGTATTCAAGATAGCGAATCGGGTCAAGTTCAAGATGCTGATAACGCTTTTGCCAATCTCAGTGCGAAGTTAAGTTTATGAAAAAATACTCAGTACAGCTTACTAAAACGGCGCTAGATGATATAGAAAGCATTTATATATACATCGCAGAGAAACTACTATCTCCGGAAAATGCTATCAGGCTATACAACCGCTTAAAAGAAGCAATACTAAAACTGGACACATTCCCCGAGCGTTACAACATCTTAGATCTAGGTTCTGAACTGCATCATCTTGTCAGAAGAATGCCAGTTGACAACTATTCGGTATTTTACATTGTTGAAGATAATACCGTTGTAATCATCGATGTCTTGTATAGCAGCTCAAACATAGAAAACATACTTAATCACAAATTGTAGTTTTTCTACCAACAGGCGGGGACAGGGGCGAATTGAAAGCGAAGAATATTGGCCGAAGCTAAAAGCTTCGGTCAGTTCTAGCCTGGAAGAGCCGCGGGCGGAACATAATCAGCGTCTCTAGGCTAAAAAACTACGCAGCCAAACATGTTACGTTACACGTGTTGATGCTAAAAATTTATAGCCTCGTTGATTAGTTCGTTATATCCCTCCTCGAAAACATCGCTGACGCGAAAAGTTTTCTCCGGTGGGTATAACGAACGTTTTGGCGGCTATAAATTTCATTTACGCTCGCAAATTTTGCGCTGCGCACACTAATTGAGCATAGTTTCAATTAAAGCATTTATTTGCTCAAGTTTAGCCACTATGCGTTTTTGCTCAGCCAGCGGCGGCAGGGGCATGGGAAAACGAATTATCTTCTCTTTAGAAATGTTAGGTTGGGCGCCTCCGGCTCCTTGACTAACAAATCTAGCTTTATTAGCCATTAAAAAGTAAAACAAATACAAATTAAATAAGCCATCAAAAGGAACACACGCACAACAAGCCTGATTTGTTGTCATAGGAACACGTAAAATTCCAAGCTTGCCTATTGTTGCTCCATACATAGCTATAAGCACAGAACCTACAGGATTTAATCTCAAAGAACAATCTTGTAAGGCTAAATCTGAGACAAATTCTGGTACTTTTTCTATAAAATTATCATTTAGATCGCCAGTCTTTAGCCAAGGGATATTTCCTTTGTAATAATCTGGGTAGTTTCTTGGTGGTGTAGATCCAGCACACCAAGAACCAATCTCCCCTAGCCGAACCCAACACCAGTTGGCGGGAATAGCAAAAGGTTTATCCTCTTCTTTTATTTCTGGCAAAGGTTTCTCTTTTTTAATTTTGCCAGCCTTAATAAGGGCGGCTTTTTCGGCGCGGATTTGTTCTAGTAAGTCGGTGGCCTTGCCGTCTTCGGGGCGTTGTTCTACAAGTTGGCCGCGCACAGCCATATCCAGCATTTTTTGACGCAAAAACTTTAAAGCTTTATCTAAATCGGCACTGTCTTTAGCTATAGTATCTACCAATTTAAGGCAAGCTTCCAAAGCATTCACTATACGCTTTTGCTCGGCCAGCGGCGGCAAAGGAACGAGCATTTTTTTCAAAATATCAAAAGGAGGTATATTTTTTAGCGCAGAGCCCCTACTCTCCTTTTGAGCTGAAGATTTTAAAACTGAGTCAAAGTATGTAAGAAAATAATTAAGATGCACAGAAGTCATCAATTTTATACGCATTAAGGCCTGATTTATTATGCCTTTTTCCATATTTTCAGGCATTAAATACGTTTCACCTATAGTACCAGCACAACTTACGATAATATCACCGGGAAAAACTTCAAAGCTCCTCATATTGGATTCAAAGTATTCTTGAGATATATAATAATTTCCAAGCGCACAGTCTTTCTGAATGGCATTTTTTTGCTCATAAACTTTTATGGTATTCCCGTCTTTGGGGATAAACATACTTTTAGTTAATGAACTACCGAATGGCCCTTTTTTGAATATACCTATCTCCCCCAGCCTAACCCAACACCAATTGGCGGGAATAGCAAAAGGCTTTTCTTCTTCTTTTATTTCCGGCAAAGGCTTCTCTTTTTTGATTTTACCTTCTTTAATAAGGGCAGCTTTTTCGGCGCGGATTTGTTCTAGTAAGTCGGTAGCGTTGCCATCTTCGGGGCGTTGCTCTACAAGGAGGCCGCGCATGGCCATATCGATAAGTTTTTGGCGTAAAAGTTTGGTATCAATCATAGGCGCCAAGTTCGTACGCCAATAAGCTTTAACCTATCAAGAGCCACAAAATTCACCAATACCAAAAATAGACAAAAAAAAAGCGCTTTCAAAATAGAAAGCGCCTAAAAAAGCCCAAAACCAATTTTTAGAAGTTATAAAGTATCACACAGTGACTTTATAACTTCTTTAGCGTATCCTTTACACTTAATCTCGTTCTTCTGCGGATATTCTACGCGTACAGTCAAAAGACGTTCTGACTCTTGTTCATTTTTAGCTTGCACTCTAATGACTCTGGCAAAATAGATATTTCCCTGATCTTTCCAAGTTATACAAATATCTGAATCAGAACTTTTTTTACAAGTTAATTTTTTATAAGCAACCCCTTCAGGAACAGCCATAGCTGCCGCTTCTGAAGCTGATTGATGCAAAACATTGTAAGAACCGCTGCCAATTACTTTCATTTTTAAATGTTCGGATACAAAAACTTGGCCATCGCCATTAGCAGGTTCTTCCAAAGCCTTAAAGCTAACTGGGTACATAAAAGAAAAATGGAAGCGTGCGTTGACATACGACACTAATTTGTCTTTAGCAAAACAATACTGACCGGTCGCAAAAATAGCCAATATGGCTGTTAAAATAGTTACAATAGCAATTCTTCGCTTTAACATCATATCAGCACCTCACTAGAAAAAAGAATAGATACTAACTATAGGTACCGGTCTATTGTAACACTTTTGCTTTATCTGACAAAAAGGCATAAAAAAAACGCCCTGCCTTGCGACAGAACGTCTTTTTCTTTTGAAAATATTTTGAACAGCAACTTCT
>CAKUBG010000053.1 GCA_934636825.1 uncultured bacterium
ATAAGGGTTGCCTAGCAATAGGTGGAAACTTAAATATCAGACTTCTTAAATAGGAGCGTTAGCTCCTTAGAAGCCCATCACCTTTAGGTGATGGGTAGTTCACTTCTTTGCGCACTCTAGCTCGGCAATTAGCTTTATTATACCAATCTACATTCCTTTTAATTTCTACTAACAGTTGGCCTCCACCATTCAACTAGCGAATACTTTTTCCCTAGGCTAGGTTAGCCAAACTATGCTACAATAGATGTACGAAAAGAATCATAAAGGGGTGCAGTATGTATTCAGTTTTTGATATAGCTAATTGGTTTCTCAGCAAAGAAAGCATGACCCACAAAAAGCTGCAAAAACTTTGTTACTACGCTCAAGCTTGGCATTATACACTCTTAGACGAGCCTTTATTTAAGGATCGTATTGAAGCCTGGGTGCATGGGCCGGTTGTTCCTACATTATATAAAAAATACTCAGACTATGGCTGGCAAGATATTCCTCAGTATAAAGGCAAGCTCCAGGAGTTTAACGCTAAAACTTTAGACGTGCTGCAAACTGTAGCCAACACATATTTAGAGTTTGACGGCGATCAATTAGAAAGGATTACTCACGCTGAACGTCCTTGGCAAGAAGTCAGAAAAGGTTTAAATCCTCTGGCTACCTGTACGGGTGAAATCACTTTAAAAAGCATGAAAGAATTTTACAAAGAGCTTTTCAAAGAGGATCAGGGTGAGTAAGAAATTCAAAGCTCCTATTATTTCATAAGCTTATACATAACTACAGCAAAGCCCAAAGCGACCCACGCGCCGAGAAGCCAGCCGATGTTGCTTTCATTTACTTCGTAAGCTAAATCTTTCTTTTCTCCATTAACAATAATAGTAGGCTCATCTTTAGCACTAAATAAAAGCTCATCTTTGCCAAGAGCGCAAACTTTAATTTGATCTTGACCTACTTGAGCTAAAAAGCTAACTGGCGTATTTTGTTTAACTACAAAAATAGCGTAGCGCTCGTTATCTTCATAATCGCCGCGCCGCTGGGGATAGAAGAAATTGCCGTTAGCAAAATCGATCTTTTGGTCGGCTTCTTTAAAGTCGGCTCTAAGCTCTTTAAGGCTGCGAATTGCTTGCCACTGACGAATTTGGCAAGGACTTATATCTAAAGGAACTTTTCCATAAATATAAGCTTGCTTAGATTTATGGATCCAACTTTGGCCTACTTTATCCCAGCTATAAAACCTATCTTCATAGCTATCAGTTTCGGAATTATATTCTTCGTGGGCTTGGTACTCTTCATGTTGGTAATAAATAGCTACTTGAGGGTTGGCTAAAAGACCGAGAGGATCGCTACAAGCTTGACCGCTAAGAGGTGCTTTAAGTACAGCATAAAATGCAGGCTGACCTTGCAAAGCCTTTGCCAATTCGGCTTGATTGCTAATTTGTGGCAATTTAGCTACAAATTCTTCTTGGCTATTTTGTTTGGCACAACTATCAAAAGTGAAAACTAGAACAACTAAAAAAGCCAGCCAACCAATAGCAGGCCAAAACTTATCGGCCAATTTTTCTTGCAATTCTTTAAGCAGCATAATTTTTACCAAGCCCTATTTATTATTGCTGCTATTATAACCTAAAATAGTGGCTAAAAGTTGCTAGCTTAGCTACTTATCCTCGCTAACCGAATCGGCTAATTCGCGCAATTTGTTGGCCAATATTTCTTTATTTGGCAAATGCAAAGTATAATCGGCCACCATAGCCGGAGACAAACTCCTACTCAAAGCATATTCAACGACAGCATCATCTTTGCTAGTACAGAGAATTAGGCCTACGCTGGGATTTTCGTTGGGCAACTTTACATCGCGATCTAAAGCTTCTAAATAGAAGTTGAGCTGACCTAAATGCTCGGGCTTAAAAATGCCAATTTTCAATTCAATGGCCACCAAGCAAGAGAGTACGCGGTTATAGAACAACAAATCGACAAAGAAATCGGTATTGCCAACCTGAAGACGATATTCTTCACCGATAAAAGCAAAGTCTTTGCCAAATTCTAAGATAAAATCTTTCAAATTAGAGACTATTTGGCGGCGCAAATCTTTTTCTTTATAAGATTCTGGTAAGTCTAAAAACTCAAAAACATAAGCGTCGCGCAAAGCGGTTAAGCCTTCATTTTTCGCTAAAATAGCCTGGTATTTTTCTTGAGAAAGCATAGAACGCTCATATAACATGCTATTTATTTGGCGCTCAAGTTCTCTTTTTGTATAGCGATATTTAATGCATAACCTAATATAGAACTCACGCGCTTGGTCAGTTTTGCAACCAACCATAATGAGCAAATTGTTGCTCCAGGAAATTTCTCTCACCAATGGTGAGAGTTTTTCGTTGTGGCAATATGTTTCATAAAATTGTTTCATACGCCAGATATTTTGCGCAGAAAAGCCCTTGCAAGAAGGATCGTGCTTTTGCAAAAAGGCAGAGAAATCGGCTACGACGCTGCGTCCCCAGCCCATATTTTTGACCCGTTGGCTTACGTAAGAGCCTATTTCCCAATACATATTGATTAGTTCTGCATTGACAGCTTTGGCAGCTCGCAAGCGTGCGCCACTAATAATAGCTAAAACATCGTCAAAATTTTGTCCTGATACAACTAAATCTTTACTCACGTTTGCGCTCCCCTAGCTCTAGGAAATTTCTCTCACCAAAACCGGATCTAATTCTCTCACCAGTGGTGAGAGAAATTGCTTCGAATTTAATTACGCCATAAACAAAAAAAATCCGGGCCAGCTTTTGCCAACTCGGACTTTCTTTTCTTATATGGTGGGCACGAAAGGATTCGAACCTCTGTAGCGCGTCGCGCGTCAGATTTACAGTCTGATGCAATTGTCCACTCTGCCACGTACCCGTAACGTGGAGTATATTACACAAAGTAAGCTCGACTGTCAATATGATACGAGCCAAAATTGTGCATAATTTTCATAAATATAAATCCTTCCGGCTGTAGTAGGCGGAAACCCACTGCCTTTAGGCGGTGGGAGGAGCCTTGTAAATTTTTGAACATTAAACTTGGTTCTCTATGTATTTTTGTATAGTAACTGATGATACCTCTCCTATACTGCACACGAAATAACCATCTGACCAAAAGGTTTTCTTTTTCCAATATTGTTTGGATAATAAGTTCGGATA
>CAKUBG010000054.1 GCA_934636825.1 uncultured bacterium
AGTGGGAGAGTAGGGAACCGCCGGAATTATATTTAAGCCCGAAAGAGAGTTTACTCTTAATCGGGCTTTTTTCTTTTTGCTGTTTATTTTTGTTTCTGTTTTTGCCGTTTTTAGTAAATTGCAGTCGAGGGGATATAGCCGAAGTGCGGGAGTAAGGCATAGGTGTACAAAGTCTCCGTTTCTCTGGTATGTTGGCTGCGTTTTCACCTATAGCAAGCTTCAGGCATATAAAAGCCTTTCGCTTTGCTATAGGTGAAACTCCGCTTTAAAATGTACAGAAACGGAGCCTTTCAGCGTTTGTAGGTTACGTCCAAAGCTTCCGGCCTGTATTGCCGGCGTCTGCTTCGCCTACGGCTTCGCAGCCATACCGTCAATTGGCCGAAGCTAAGGACTCCACTGCGTCTGTTGTGTTCGCGCTTTTTAAGGCTTAATTGCGAGCGGTTTGGTTGGGGGAGGCCAAAAGGGTAGCCGCTTCTCCAAGCGCTAGCTTTGCTTCCCAAGAGAAGCGGCAGCCTAAAACGAGCTGGACTGAGAGAACATTAGGCGGGGAGGGCACAACGGGCGTTACCGGGCAGTGCGGCGTCGCTACGCTCGCCGCACGGGCACTTGCGCTGGACAAAGGGAGCTAGTCGGCGAAGAGGAAGCTGCTAGCGGAATCGGGTTTGGCATTTGTGCAACTCGGCGTTGCTTCGCTCGCCGAGCATTTTTTTGCATTAGCGTGAAAGAAATTTCTGGCGATAATTGGTGTTTGGCATTTTTTTACAAGCGTAGTTTTTTTACCAACAGGCGGAAATAGAAGGCGAATGGAAGGCGCAGAACATTGGACGCGCTGTTAAGCGCGGTCCAGTTCGAGCCTGGAAGAGCCGCTGTTGGAGCTAGCCAACATGAACATGAGCCCGCAGCCAAAACTTATAAAAAATAGCTAACTGGCGGGCGGCACACTATCAGCGTCTCTAAGCTAAAAAAACTACGAACCAACAGGCACGAACCAAAAGGCTAAAACTACGAACCAACAAGCACGAGCTAAAAGGCAAAAGCGTAAAAGCATAGCTAACAATTATTGTCCGTTTGGGCGATAGTGAGAGAACTTTCTTGAAAAAATAGCAAATTTACAAAAGATTTACATAGAAACGTTTGGCAAAAAGTTTATTGTCCAAAGATATGAGTTATAGGAAAGGCGTTTAACATGCCAGGAATAGCCCCCTTAAAAAGGGTATAAACTTTAAGCGTTGATTAAAGTTTATAGTATGGATAATATTAGCAAGCGTATTAAGAATGCACGAAAACAAGCGGAACTGAAGCAAGCTGACATGGCTGAAAAAGTCGGAGTTAGCGTTACGAGTGTTTCTTTATGGGAAAATGGCAAACAAATTCCAGATTTTGAGAAAATAAAAAAAATAGCTCAAGTAACTGGACTTCCTATAGATTATTTTTCTGGTGGAACGCAATCAACGAGCAACTTATATAATGCTGATGAGGATTTTGTCTTAGAAGTTTTCAGAAATTTGAATGCTGAAGGACGTGATCATATGCTGAAATACGTGAGAGTACTACAATACATACCAGAATATAAAAAAACTTAATAACGTGGCAGTAGAATAGCTAATGTAACTCGGCATTGCCGCGCTGATGAGCAGTGTTTTGGGCGCTGGATAGGAGGAAACTACTAGCGATAAAAAATGTGTGAAGAACAAATAAGACGTAGCCAAGAAGAAAGATTTAATTTGCCTGTTATAATTAGTGGGGATTTTAGTTCTTTGATTAGCGATGATATGGTCAAGAAGTTAATAGTATCGTTATTGAACAGAAAACAAATTACCCAGAGTGAACTTTGTAAATATGGGATAAGAGAGAGTTCTATCGAGAAGTATGGACTTGAACATCTTGTTGCTGGTGGATACAAGAAGCGTTCTAATAGTGTACATGAGACAAGGCGTATTGAAGGTGACTAATAATGGATGGATAGCAAGTCAAAATTTGATATACTTTTAGAAAATTTTTCAAAAGACAAATCTGATGCTACCATAGAAAAGCTAGAAGTTGTTAAAACTTTTATCAGTAGGCACATGGGAAAGCGTTCAGGGTATGTTTATCTTGCGCTACGTTTCATGGGAGTGCCTCATGAAGAGGCCACTCAAATAGAGCTAGAAGAACGTGAGCTTGAGAGAAAAGCAAACTCATTTATAGCGCTTTCTTAGGTGGACTACTGTCCGCCAAAAATGCAATCTTGCTTATGAGGTGTTCTAGATATGCCAAAACTTGAGCAAGTATTGGAACTTGTATCTAAAACGAATCCGTTTGTCTTTAATTACTTTAAAGACAAGTTGGACAGAGAAAACCCTGATTTTTTTGACAATTTTGACTTATTTTATGGGATGGCATGCATTTCTTCGAAAGAATATTTGGAAATTCTTAGGGAAGAGCGTAAGCGCTTCATCGAGAACCATAACGGAATGGATATGTCTTAGTGTCGGTATGTCTGCCCACCAACTATGTTTTGTTTGTTGCGCTTTTATGATTTTGACTGTTGGTTCGTAGTTTTTTTAGCTTAGCGATGCTTATTATGCTATGCTCCGCCCCGCCAGTTAGCTATTTAGTGTTAGCTTCATTTTATTGCCATATCGACGCTCCGGCTGCCTGTCCACTTTGTGGCCAGAGGCCTGCGCTACCGATATGGTGAAAAATTCCGCTATAAGTTTAGACTGCGGGCTCGTGTTCATGTTGGTTAGCTCCAACAGCGGCTCTTCCAGGCTTGAACTGGACCGCGCTTAGCAGCGCGTCCAATGTTCTGCGCCTTCCATCATCACTGTTTCCGCCTGTTGGTTAAAACTACGCTTGCGTGTTCGCAAAAGTTGCGAGTATAAATTTTGCACTGACATGCATTGCGTAAAATTTTTGCACATTTTTGCGTGTAAGTGCTTGACAGGGTAGGCACTTAGCGGTAATATACTCGAGCAGTTGCGACGAGCAACTAAGCAAAGTTTTGAAAACAGAATAGCAGCTTTTACTATGAAGCTTGTGTAAGTGCCCTGTGTATCTTACAAGATAAGATACCGAAATAATGACACTTAAAATTGTCAATGTTAAGTAGAGCTAATCGCTCTCTTTTTCAAATATTAAGCGCCGATGCTGCAAAG
>CAKUBG010000055.1 GCA_934636825.1 uncultured bacterium
AGTTTACTCTTAATCGGGCTTTTTTCTTTTGCCGACCCGGATTGCCGACGTCTGCTCGTAAACGAGCAGCCATACCGTCAATTGGCCGAAGCTAAGGACTCCACCAAGTCCGATTTGTTTGTGCTTTTTTTAGTGCTTAATTGCGAGCGGTATTTTGTGTCGCATACATGCACTGGCGTAGTTTTTTTTACCAACAGGCGGAGACAGTGGCGAATTGAAGGCGAAGAATATTGGCCGAAGCTAAAAGCTTCGGTCAGTTCGAGCCTGAAAGAGCCGCTGTTGTAGCTAGCCAACATGAACATGAGCTCGCAACCAAAACTTATAGCGTAATTTTTTCACCATATCGGTAGCGCAGGTCTCTGGCCGTTAGGCCAGTCAGCCGGAGCGTAGATATGGTAAAAAATGTAGCTAACATAAAATAGCTAACTGGCGAGCGGAACATAATTAACGTCTCTAAGCTAAAAAACTACGAGCTAACAAGTATGAGCCAACAGGTACGGGACAACAAGCACGAGCTAAAATAGTAAGTTGGCTTTTCACCTATCACGGTCGAAAGGTATTATTTATGAAAAAATAATTTTTTTTATTTTTTTTGAAAAAATGTGAAGGAAACTGGTATAAGTGATAGAATGTACTGAGCAACGCCGGAAATGAAAATTTCTAGAAGACGTGGGAGGGGCTGTTGTGATTGTTTTGACCGACTTTAAATTGATTTACCGGTATTTGTGATCTTTTACCTTGTTTTCTGTTTGTTTTCTTTGCATAGTTTTATTCTGTGCGTTTAAATGTTGTTTTTTTGAGATAGAGTATCTCCTGTAGTTGCTTCGTTCTTGGGCGGTTGGGCTTGTTATATATAGAGCACACCGCGTATCGTCCTTGAGTCATTGCGATGTCCTGGGGGGGAACATTGTGGGGCTCCGTCCAACGCCTTCATCGTTAGCCCGTTGCTGACCTGGGAGGGGGATCAGCTTCTGGCACTTTGATAGTGCGGTTGTAGTCACTAAGCTGAGGTTAGGGGGGATAAAACCGAGGCTTCTACTGCTGCTTTCTTTACTGTAATTTGATTATGTAAGTGATCTTAAAGCAGTGATAGAAAGTCTACCGCAGGCTATGTGTTGGCTTGTGTTGGCGTAACGGGTCTAAATCATCGTGGTTCCAGTGTTTTAGACTCCCGACTGATCCCTTCTCTACCGATCTCTTATCTACGTCTATCCCTTTTGTTGTACCTATTTTTGATGGCTTTATCGATAATCGGGCAGCAAACTACCCTGTAAATATTTACGTATCTCTACATTTTCCTACTGGATTCCAGATAGGGATTCCCATAGGGAGAGCACCTGGCTAATGGCATTTCGATGCCGTTAGTTGGGTGCTCTTTCTTTTTTATTGATAATCTAATCGTAAGGACATAACTTGAAGTGCATATATATAAAGCTGTATTCGAGGAATAAAAAGATGAAGTCGAATGCAAAGCTAAAGAGTTTATTAGAGAAGCCAAAGAAGTATAAGTTAGTAAGTTATTAGCTCAACAAAAGGCTATATATACGGCTACATCCGTATAATGGTGTAAATTAAAAATGAAAATGAAAGAGACATTGGCTCTTACCTTTAGGTATAATAAAAACGTCCAACCACAGACAACCTAAAAGGAGAAAACCAATGGCCCAAATCAATATTACATTAAACCAAGGGGAAATTCTACAACTACTATCTAATAATCTTGGTGACGCCTTTAAAAATATTTTACAAACCAGCCTTGATAAAATTCTTCAAGCAGAATCATCAGAGCAACTCAAGGCAAAGCCGTATGAACGCTCGGAAGAACGTACAGACAGTAGGAACGGTATACAGGAAAGAGAGTTGGACACTAGAATCGGACGAATTACTTTGCATGTTCCCAGGCATAGAAATGTACCGTTCAAAACGTTAGTTTTCGATAACTATTCACGCAGCGAGGCAGCGCTCATTGCAAGCATGGCGGAAATGGTTGTCAATGGTGTATCCACTCGCAAAGTTTCTAAAGTTATGGAAACGCTATGTGGTACATCTTTTTCTAAATCCAAAGTATCTGAAGTCTGTAAAGATATGGACAAAGTTGTACACGAATTTCAAGACCGTACTCTTGATGGAGAATATTCATTTCTCACCGTGGATGCCACATATTTTAAGGTGCGAGAGAACGGTCGAATAATTTCAAAAGCTTTTTTTATCGCTTACGGCACAAATATACATGGACATCGTGAAATTATCAGTTTTGACCTTTATCCCAATGAATCTGCCAATACATGGACGGATTTCTTCATGAAACTTAAAAAGCGCGGTCTAAATAACATGTTAATAACCACTTCAGATGCTCATGAGGGTATTTTGAATGCTATTGGAAAAGTTTTCCCAACTGTTCCGTGGCAGCGGTGTCAGTTCCATTTTGTTAGAAACATCATAGACAAAACATCAAAGAGATACCAAGCTGGACTCCAAACCGAGCTTCAAGACATGTTCAATAGTAAAAATATAACTGAAGCTCGTAAGATTCGTGATCAAATTATTGAAGATTACCGCGATGTTGCCGAAGCTGCTATGTCATGCCTCGATGATGGTTTTGAAAGCTCCATGACGGTAATGCTTCTTCCCGTTTGCTTAAGATGCTACTATCGTACTTCCAATCATATCGAAAGATTGAATAAGGAATTAAAGCGACGTTCTAAAGTAATCGGCGTTTTTCCTAACGAGAGTTCCGTATTAAGACTCATGGGCTCTGTGTTAATTGAACTTCACGATGCCATGTTGGCTGGACGAGCTATTTTTAGCAAAGATTCATTAGCTGCACTTATGAGTTCCAATGTTCCCGCAAAGCTTATCGTTGTAGCCGAAGAGCAACAGAGGCTTAGAGCTGCATGATATTATGCCTAAAATAATTTACACACAATTTTGGACTTGACTCAAGTCGGGAGCCATGACCAGCTCTTTCAAGCGTTCAGTCACGCGAATGCGATAGGCGCCTTCTACGCCAGTATTTTGCTCGGCAATAAGCATAGTTTGGCGAGTACCATACTCGGCGGTCATACCAAAGCTGGGCATATCATTCAGACCGGCGCCGGGTGCGATATACAATAA
>CAKUBG010000056.1 GCA_934636825.1 uncultured bacterium
AGCTGGTAGTGCTTCTCGATCATTTGCCTTGGATTGTAGCTAGCGAACGTCATCCTAAGCGCAAAGATATTTTAAGGTCGCTTTTAGGCGATTTAGTTGACTTTAAGTACGTATAAGGAGGTAAAAGCTATGTTAATTAGCTTTCAGCGTAATTTTTCCCATCAGAATCGGCATTCGTTTGTGATGCATAACCACAGCTTAAGTGCTGGCTATCATATAGATAGAACGAGTGAATTTGGTGAATTTTTCGAAGAGCTTAGGGCTGACTTTAGAAGAGAACGAAGGCTTGTTGATGGTGGGCCGCTTTCGTGCCGTTGCTCTTTTAGTTCGGATGAATCCGAAGAACAAGTCAAGCCTTTTATTACCGAATGCTTGCCTGCTGGAATTTCTCCCTATGGTAGAAGCATACTGGAAAGGCCCTTTGAACTTTTAGGGGACTTAAGATCATTAACTAACGAGCTTATCTTTGAGATGGTACGTTTAAGCTTATTTCCCCATAAGCTCAGTAGATTAGCAAGTCTTTTTGCTTGTCATCACGACGATTTAGAAATCTATATGCGCTGCCTGGATATTGAACCTTCCGACTGTAAGCAGGTTCGTGTAACCAAGGCTGAGTTGCCTCCGAGTCCTTACCACGTCGGCGATATTAACTGGTTGGAAAAAATTAGCACTGTAGCCGGTGGCATCTATAACGCCAGGCATTACTGGCAAGGTGATGACAGAATAGACGCTTATTTCAATAAACCGATCAAGGAATATCTCATTCCCGACTCGGTAAAGGGTTTTCGCTTGTTGAGTCCGGAAGAGACGGATAAGTTGTTGAATAAATTGTTCGGCTGCGAAGGCGATGACTTGACTTTAAGCGTACTTGACACTTAAAATGACCGCCGTGATTGGTATGCAATTTGCATAAAGAAAGGCCCTCTCGAGAGTATCGAGGGGGCCTTTCTTCTATTGTTCGAAATGGCGACGTAGGAGTTTTTCGGTGATAAAGAGGAGCTTTTGTTTGGCGTAGTCGTCATAACCGAGGTAAGGTCTGGCTGGGATGTTGGCTTTATGATGGCGTCCGGCTTTTCCGCCTAATTGGTGGATTCTAGCGTACTTTACGTTGCTACCGTACTTAGCGGAATCGCCACTCACTTGGTACTGTCTGGAGTTTTTCAAGTGCAAAGTGACGGCCAAAAGCTTGCGCCCCGGTCGGCGGCGGTTGAGTTGCTTAGCATACTTAGGAGAGCGAGGCAACCAAGTGCGCCCATCGGGAGAAGTTTGCCTATCAAAAGCACGGTTGGAAGCATTTTCCAACTCGCGCTTATAATACCGGCCCAGCAGATCCGCCTTAATTTTGCTGATTTCGCTGCTCTTCCAGCGCTTACTATTGGCCAGCGTATAAAGCTCATTTAAGTCTATTTTAATGGCTATTCCTGGCATTTTCCATACTCAACTTACTTTGAAAGTTCTCTGTACCTCTTTCTGTATTGATATAAAGCCTGAGTATACAGATTTTTTAAGCAATTTACTCCCTTGCTATCTGAGTCAATCTCAGAAATCTCAGATATAGCATCTTCAAACTCTTGGATGCCTTCTTTTAACTCCTTAAGATCCTTACCTTTTGGAGAAAAAAAGGCATCCATCATATCTTCTACACAACCACTTGATGCTAAATAATCGCTTTTTTCCATCATTATGACCCTAAAAATCCCCAAGTATAGCGCAAACTTCTACACAGTCTCGTTCAGCATTATAAACCATGCTTATGATACTCACTTCTATTCCAGGTATCAATAGCACTTCTTTCTCTGTTTTTTCGTATTTAGACATCCCAGTGCCCGGGCCTATATATGCTCCATGAACATTTTTGCCAGTAGCAAATGTAAATGACCATTTAGGATTCTCCTCAAACTGAAAATCCTTACTTATTGTTGTTGAGGTAAAAGCTTTATAGGGGAACTTTTTTGTTTTTTTCGTCGTGTTTATCCATTTATTTAACCTCCTTACAAATAAAGAAGCACTCAACGTATCAGCGAATATCGCGTCAACGTCGTATTTCCCTAAGTTTAAGAGTTCGTATGTTCCGGCTGTTCTTCTTAATACGGTACCTTCTGGAATAACAAGTTCGCTTAATTGTTGAATTGCATCAGCACAGTAAAGTTTTGTCTTTTCAACGACATCAGGTTGCCCTCCATAATCTTGGATAAACTTACTTCCGTCACGTAAAAGCAAGTTCATAGGTTTGTACCAATCGCCGCTATATTCCCAGAGAGCTTGCTTCCCTTGTTCAGTTATTTTTGGCTTCTGCTCAAATTCGTAGTAGGCGAACATTTGATCAACTTTTTGCGTTTCACTAAGTTTGCTTTCATTATTCAAAGCCCATTCAAAAAATTTTTTAGCAGCCTCTAATTCGCTTTCGTCATCAATTTGTTTTATAGAATTAAACAGCTGAGTCGTTAAAAGCTCTTTAGGCTGATCTGATAAACTCTTTCGGAGCCCACTACTATCTGGCACAGCCTTAATAAACTCTTCCACAGTTTTCGGCCTAGTAACGTCCACGACAAAGCGCTTCTGCTCTTCGGTAGCAGCCTTATTGCCAGGACGCTTGCTAGGCTTATCCGGCCTGGTAACGTCCACAACAAAGCGCTTCTGCTCTTCGGTAGCAGCCTTCTTGCCAGG
>CAKUBG010000057.1 GCA_934636825.1 uncultured bacterium
CCTCAATTACACCAAGTGATGATCATGATTGGATAAACAAAAAAGATCAGTTATTTGAAACGTTTATTTCACTAGGTAATAAAGCGGACAAATCGGAAAAAACGATTTTTAATCCATGTTACTCTTGCGGCGTAAAAACAAGCAGAGATCCATGGGCTTATAGTTTTTCTAGATACTATTTAGAATATAACATGTCCTTAATGATCGACTTTTATAACATGCAAGTTAATGCTGGAGTCTGCCAATCAGATCCTAGTAAAATTAGTTGGTCACGTGGTTTAATGAATGACTTTATTAAGAAAAAAGCCCACAAGTTCGAATTAAATGCAATTCGCTTAGCTTGTTACAGACCTTTTATGAAACAATTTTATTATTTTGATCGTAATTTTAATGATATGCTTTACCAAATGGGAAAACTTTTCCCGACTCCTCAAAGTAAAAATTTGATCATTTGCGTTCCTGGTATTGGTAGCACTAAAGATCTATCTGTTTTAATAGTAGATTCAATACCTGATGTTCAACTCCAATATAACGGACAGTGCTTCCCGCTGTACTATTATGAAAAAAATGACAGCCAGCAATCAGATCTATATGCTTCTAGCCAAGATGAATACATTAAACACGATGGAATATCCGATTTTGCCTTAAATTTAGCTAGAAAACTTAACCCTAAAATAACCAAAGAGGACATCTTTTACTATATTTACGGGTTCTTACACAATCCAGAATACCACACCCGTTTTGCGGCCGATTTAAAGAAATCGTTGCCGCGCATTTTCTTCCCGGCTACTTATGAAGAGTTTAAGAAATACCGCGAGGCTGGACACAACTTGGCTAAGTTGCACTTAAACTATGAAAGCGGCCCACTTTGCCCCTCAGTAATCGTTTCAGGCTGTGAGCATGGCAATTTCAAAGTAGATAAAATGCGTTTTATTGCTAAAGATGACAAGCGGACTATCATTTTTAATAATGATATTACGATCGAAAACATCCCCCAGGAAGCTTACAATTACGTTATTAACGGAAAATCAGCCATTGAATGGATTATGGAACGCTATGCCATTACTATCGATAAGAATAGCAAGATAGTAAACGATCCCAACCAATGGTCTGAAGATCCGCGTTACGTTTTAGACTTGCTTTTGCGCATAACTCAAATGAGTTTAGAAACTTTGAAAATAGTTCACAAGCTACCCAAATTGAATTTGCCAAGCTAATCTTTGATGAAGTCTAGTTTTGGCAACTTAGCTACCAAGTTTACAGTTTCCACGCTGACGGTAATGAGCTTTAAGAGTAGATTCAGAATGTATTTAGGATCGTCATGCTCATTACCCCAAGCGTTAGGATCATTGGTAATACCGGATTTCTTATCTACTGTGTAACTGTAACGTTCTATCGCCCATTCTAAGGGAGATTTGCCATTAACTACGTATTCATAAGCTTGTAAAGGAATTTCCTCAATTTTTATATAGCGGTTGACAATAATGGTGCGTTTATCGTCAACCGTTTTGCCTTTTTCGTCTTTTATTTTGGCAAAACGCATTTGCTCAACTGTATAAATTGGCTGATCAATAGTAACTATTACGTTTTTATAAGGTTCGACTGTTTCGTAATTTAAGTGTAAATCAGCCAATTTTTCGCCAATTTTCACAATAGTTTTAAAGGCTTTCGCCTCTTCCACAAAAGCAACTCTAGGCAACATTTTAGTTAAGTCTGCCTTGAAGCGTTCCCTATATTCAGAAGAATGCAACAGTCCGTAAATGTAATAGAATATATCTTCCTTGCTTACTTTCTTGCCGTATAGAATTTGAGTAGTTTCTAAAGCAAAGTCAGAAATGCCCTCATGGCGGATATATTCTGAGTCTTTCTGAGTTTCATATAAACCGGCTTGAGCTTGATTTACTTCGTAATAATACAAAGGAAAACATTGCGTTCCCGATTCTAGTATGTGAAGATCAGGAATACTGTCAGTAATTAAAGCCGAAAATGTTTTGGAGCCAATTCCCGATACACAGATCACCAAATTTTTACTTTGAGGATTCGGAAAAAGCTTGGGGATTTGATAAGGCCTGTGTATAAATATTTTTTCAAAATATA
>CAKUBG010000058.1 GCA_934636825.1 uncultured bacterium
TGCCCAAACTTTGCAACTTTCGCTGTTATATTCCCAATATGATCCAGTCCAAAGCCAGCTACTGAAGCTAGTAAGTTACCAATTTTTTCTCCAATTAAATCCAAAAAGGGCATATCTTCTGAGGGAGTCAAAAGCCAGTTGAACCAGGATTTTAATTGGTCGATAGCGGGTTGCATCTGGGCTATTAGCTGAGGAAATTTCTTGCCAAAGCTATCCATGAAACCGCGTCCTATAGCCTTAAAAAGCGTTGTTAGCGGCTTCCAGTATTTAATAACCAGCAAAGCAACCAGTCCTATAGCCAATAACCAAGCATTAGCTGTAGCTAACATCCTGAGAGCACCGTTAACTCCATTTATTGTAAGATGGAACTTCTTAAAAGCTTCGATAGCTTGCATGGCGCCAGCAGTTACAGTCATGGAAACGCCTAAGCCGGTCAAGGCTACACCTATGCCGCCTATAATGCTCAGAATTTTTGTCGCTTTCTCAATATAGCCGTCAATTTTTTCAGCATTTTTGGGATCGTCAATCCAGGCATTTATCTCATCAAGCTTGTCACAAACTTTATCCAATAAACTGGGAAGCTTAAAATGTTCGGTTAATTTTGTACCGATGAGCTGCACAGCGGTCTCAGTTTGGCCGCCAAAAGTCTCCCACTTCATGGCCGTGGTGTTCATAATGGTAGAAATCTTCTCTTGCATGGACTTCTGAGCGCCCATCTCTTGAGTGACTTCAGTAAAACCTTTATGGCCACGCTGAATAATTGCTTGCATGGCGCGACCGCCAACGTCGCCAAAGAGCATGCTGACAACATTAAGTTGGTCTTGATCGTTGAAAGCTTTAAGCTTGTCTAATTGTTTGACCATGTTGTCAAGGCCCTTAAAGGAACCTTTGGCGTCTTTAAATTGCAATATTAAGTTGAACACCTTTCCATAGCTTTATGAGTTGAGTATATTGCTTAATTCATCGTCAAAACTTTCTTGTGCTGTTCTATAACTTAGTATTCTACGAGGAAGTTGATTAGCCCAGTTTTCTACCTCTGTAAGTTTACTGTCAGTGTAAGAACGTATAGAAGTATGCTTTTTTATAAAGCGGCGGAATAGACCATTTTGATTTTCATTTGTGCCTTTATCACCGGAACAATAAGGACGAGCGTAATAAACGTAAGTCCCTCCAAGTTCTTCTAACTTGTATAGTTGGGAAAATTCGCTTCCATTGTCTGTCGTTATGCTCTTAAATACTTTACTAAAATTTTTCCCAAATTTGTCTTTAATCGCATGAAAAACACTCATCACATAGGAACTGCTTTTACTTGGTAGCCGATAAATCTTTGATTTTCTAGTTTTTCTCTCTACCATTGTAAGTAAGGCATTGTCGTCACTGCGGTTGCCTATAACTAAATCACATTCCCAATGGCCAAATTCAAATCTTTCCTTCACAGAATCAGGCCTTTCTAAAATAGAACGCCCATATATTCGCTTCCTTTCGTGTACTATGCGCTTTTTTATTCTTTTTCGTTTTGCTAAGAGCGGAAGTTCTATAGCAAGAATCGGTACAATTAGACCTTTGTTTACATAATTATACAATGTTTTCGTACAAACTATATCATCTCTGGAAAAGTCCCCTGTGAAAAGTGCCCTTCCGACGCATGCATCAAGAGACCAATTATTCTTCTTAAAGTTGAAATAAACATATTTTAGAAAAGTTTTTTTTAGAGATGCAACGCACCTTCGTCCACAGTTTTCCCGATTATATTCATATGCGGCTTGACCATATTCAGCATAGTATCTGAACCTCGTTCCATTGCATATAGGTGTTAAACCTCGTTTTATTTCATTTCGAATTGTATTAACTGCGCAGCCTATTTCACGCGCTATGCCACGTAACGAGCATCCTGCTCTCAACTTAGATTGAATTATGCCTCTTTCATACTTGGTCAAATGAGAGTATTTCCTGCGAAGTTCATTTGTGATAGAATCCATGGCGACCGTAGCTCTGCTCCTTTGGTGTTTTTTTCTTTGCAGATATACTCTACCACATGAGCGGTGCTATGGTTTTTTTATGTGTTCAACTTGATTTTACAATTAACA
>CAKUBG010000059.1 GCA_934636825.1 uncultured bacterium
GTGGACGTTACCAGGCCGGATAAGCCTAGCAAGCGCCCTGGCAAGAAGGCTGCTGCCGAAGAGCAAAAGCGCTTTGTTGTGGATGTTACCAGGCCGGATAAGCCCAGCAAGCGCTCTGGCAAGAAAAGTCTTGAAGACTTCATAAATAGCAATCCTCTTCAAAGATTAAAGAAGCTGCGCAATCTTCCAGAAGGCGCACAAAACAGCTCTTCTAACGGTAAATACTGGGAAAAAGACCCTGCTTATAGAAAAATATCTGAAAATCAGATTCTTGATTACTATAAAACAAGATATAAAGTCCCAGAGTATAACGATAAACGGCCACTCAGGATATATGTGGAAGGGGTGCCTCCTTTACAAGGTCTTAGTAACAGCAGGCTTTCTTCTTATGATGCTGTGCAAAAAGTTATGCGCGATCCAGACGATAGAAAGTCTGTTATGGAAGCATCTTTGGATGAATTGAATAGACGGCACGATTCGCCCAAAAAAGTAGCCAGACTTTTGTATGAGTTTCTGAACAATTACGAAGTCCCAGAGGGGATTACTTTGTTTAGAAACTCTAGTCTATTGGATTTGCTAGATCATTTTGATAACAAAACCAATGGGCGAAAGTACATATCAATGATTGAATCAGCTCTAAAAACTGGGATAGAAGATTCTTTAAAAAAGCAACTTAACGCTATAAATTTAGATATAGCTTCAGGTGGTATGTTCAGCGGCTCTATCCCATGTTCATCTTTTGTTTCTACTAGCATAAGTGCTAGCAATAACTTCAAAGAAATGGATAATAACATTAACGTTCTTAATGTTATTAGAGTTGGAAAAAATGTAAAGGGTATTTACACTTCATTCATCTTGGGAAGAAATAAGTTTTCGTACCAAAAGGAAGTTATAATAAATGCCAACGTCAAAAAGAAGCTACTTTCTGCTAATTATATAAATGGCCAAATTGTGTTAGAATGGCTTTATGGAGACGAATAAAATAATTGACGATGGTTCCTGTATGGAACGTTTTAGCGGTTCGCTTGGCAATGAGCTGTTCATTAACGAGGAAATGTCTGAATTTCTAGTTAGAACCATGATTGAAAGTATATTGGAAACGGTTAGCGTTACTCAAGGTGAGCTTTCTAAATACAGTATCGAGGAAGAGGACGTTGAGAAATACGGCCTTGAGCATCTTGTTGCTGGTGGGTACAAAAAGCGCTCTAAGTAGCGCCGTTTAGGAGGCGTTTAATATGCCAGGAATAGCCATTAAAATAGACTTAAACGAGCTTTATACGCTGGCCAATAGTAGGCGCTGGAAGAGCAGCGAAATCGGTAAAATCAAGGCTGATCTGCTGGGCCGGTATTATAAGCGCGAGTTGGAGAACGCTTCTAATCGTGCTTTTGATAGGCAAACTTCTCCCGATGGGCGCACTTGGTTGCCTCGCTCTCCTAAGTATGCTAAACAGCTCAACCGCCGCCGACCGGGGCGCAAGCTTTTGGCCGTCACGCTACACTTGAAAAACTCCAGGCAGTACCAAGTGAGCGGCGATTCCGCTAAGTACGGATCTAACGTAAAATACGCTAGAATCCACCAATTAGGCGGAAAAGCTGGACGCCACCATAAAGCCAACATCCCCGCCAGACCTTACCTCGGCTATGACGACTACGCCAAACAAAAGCTCCTCTTTATCACCGAAAAACTCCTACGCCGCCATTTCGAACAATAGAAAAAGGCCCCCTCGATACTCTCGAGAGGGCCTTTCTTTATGCAAATTGCATACCAACCACGACAGTAATTTTAAGTGT
>CAKUBG010000060.1 GCA_934636825.1 uncultured bacterium
GTGTATTTCGTCCAAAATTGACGCCATTCATCCCACGGTCTAAAGACCGTGGGTTTTCTGGCTGAGTATCTTATAAAGCTCTGATTACGGCCTATACATCGGTAAAAGACACTCCTAGAGCTCTTATAAATTGTCTTAAACAGCTTGATGCCAATATACCCGAAGAGAAAGACTTAATAAAAGCTTACTTTTACCAAATTCGTGAGCGCTTTAATAAAAAGCTTGTGGCTCAAACGTATGACACAGAAAGCGCAGCTCTCTTAATATATCTAAATAAACATTGCTTTAATGGCCTCTACCGCGTCAATGGTAAAGGCTTATTTAACGTGCCTTGCAACGGCTCTAAAGGGCCATCTTTTAATGAGAGCAACATTATATCAGCTTCTCGTGCACTTGCTTCAGCACATATATTAAATGTCGATTTTGAAGAGGCATGTGCCAAAGCAGATGAAGGCGATTTTGTATTTTTTGACAGCCCCTATGCCCCGCTTAATCCCAGATCGTTTGAAGCTTACACTAAAGATGGCTTTAGCGTTGAAGAGCATAAACGCCTAGCGGATCTATTCAGAAAGCTTACAAAACGCCAATGCTATTGTATTCTGACCAACCACGACACAGAGCTTATTCGCGAACTTTATAAAGAATTTCAAATCGACAGAGTATCAGTAAAGCGCTTAGTTAATTCAGACGCCTCAAATCGTCAAGGCACTGAAGTTATTATTAGAAATTTTTAATTTATTTGCCAGTTAGCTGTGCCTGTTGGTTCGTACCTGTTGGTTCGTAGTTTTTTAGCTTAGAGACGTTAATTATGTTCCGCCCGCCAGTTAGCTATTTCGTGTTAGCTGCATTTTTCACCATATCTACGCTCCGGCTGACTGGCCTGACGGCCAGAGGCCTGCGCTACCGATATGGTGAAAAAATTCCGCTATAAGTTTTGGCTGCGGGCTCATGTTCATGTTGGCTAGCTCCAACAGCGGCTCTTCCAGGCTTGAACTGGACCGCGCTTAACAGCGCGTCCAATGTTCTGCGCCTTCCATCACCGCTGTTTCCGCCTGTTGATTAAAAACTACGCTTTTCCAGCACTTACAGTTAAGTTAGCGTATAAAGTTCATCTATATCTATTTTTAATGGCTATTCCTGGTACGTTATAACCAATGTCAAAAATTATCAGATGAAAGAACAAATTCTATTTCTTCTTTAATGATATCGAGTATCTCTTCAGGTGAGTCAGACAACTTAGATAATGCGACTGTTAATTTGTCGATATACCATTCGTTATTTTTATCAAACCAATCATCGAAAAAACCGGCTCTTTCTAAATCAGCCTTGCTTTGTTTTTTTAGAAAAAGTTCAAGTTTTGTCACGCTAACACCCACCTTTTATAAAAATATTACCACTTCTATCTTACCATACTTGGTTAAATCCTTCCATTTTTGCCTATTGGTTGTGCCCGTTGGCTCGTAGTTTTTCAGCCTAGAGACGCTGATGGTGTGCCGCCCGCCAGTTAGCTATTTTGGGTTAGCTGCATTTTTTACCATATCCACGCTCCGGCTGACTGGCCTGGCGGCCAGAGGCCTGCGCTACCGATATGGTGAAAAAATTCCGCTATAAGTTTAGGCTGCGGGCTCGTGTTCATGTTGGCTAGCTACAACAGCGACTCTTCCAGGCTTGAACTGGACCGCGCTTAACAGCGCGTCCAATGTTCTGCGCCTTCCATCGCCACTATTTCCGCCT